>LCBB01000018.1 GCA_000996895.1 candidate division WWE3 bacterium GW2011_GWC2_41_23 | reverse complement strand
GATGGGTCAGTAGCTCAGTCGGTTAGAGCACCTGCCTTTTAAGCAGGGTGTCCCGGGTTCGAGTCCCGGCTGACCCACATTTGATTATTTGCACTTTAGATATTATTTGGTCCCGTCGTCTAGCGGCCTAGGACGTCAGGTTTTCATCCTGAATATCGCGGGTTCGATTCCCGCCGGGATCACACAAAGAGAGTTTTCGCTCTCGTCAGGGTACATCGCCCGTGCGCCCGCCCTCGCACGGAGCGATGCGAAGGGCTTTAAGTTGTATTACTTTCAAAAAGAAAAAAGAAAAGAAAACGCAAAACTGAAATATTATAGGTATAATTACACATGATCCATTACTTCAGACTTTAACCATGTTACCTATCAATAAAATCACTACTCCCGAGGAGTTACTGAATATTTTAGAGATGGAATCCTTGAGGCATAGACTACTAAGGTATCAAGAAATGCTAGATGAACTTAGATATATTTTGAAGGATAGGATTGAACCATCTCTGCCAAATATATCTACCTTTATGATCGAACAGTCCCTTTCCGATATAGACAAGACAGGTCTTGTCTTTCTCGCGAAGAAATTCAACTTAAACAATAATGATATTCCACATGTAACAGGTTTGAAAATTGATATTAAATCATTTTTATTTACATCGAGACAGTTGATTGATCAACAATTATCGATAATAAATGCATTGAGCAAAATTGTTCAAGAGGATGGTTGCAAAAACCAGCTTAGTAAAGATCTTGGTACCTTTATACCCAAGCTACACTCTGGCTTATATAGTATTAAACCACAAATCAATAATTACTTTTTGTCTCATACTTTTGAATTACTCTATTTGAGATTCATGAGAAATAGCGTAAAAACAATTGGAGATCTTAAAGCAGAGATGATTTATACAACGAGTAATACTGAAATTAACATTACCATTAAGGCTTGTTATCAATCAAATGATAAATTACTACAATATCTCTCAACAGATAAAATTGAGTTATTCAACTTCAAGCTTATCGAAATTTTTACCAAAACCTTAGATTTATTTGCACTCTACAACAATCTTGTAATGGATTTGCTTGTAGAACATGCAAAAAAGATTATTCCAGAAGTTGAAATTGAATTAAATGGTTGTGACTATAATTTATCCGCACATTCGCAACTTAACGACATACAGATAAGTACAGATTGATATCAAACGAACTGATGAATATATAAGATTTCTTCTATTACAAGGCTATCGAAAATTCCCAAGGATTATTTTTTTTGTTTGTTTCTTCAGCTTTGACTACTTTTTTCCCCTCTTCTTTCAGATCATCAACAAGGTCGTTGTTTACTTCGTTTAACTGAGAATTATCTTTCGAAAAAACAACATAAGAATAGCCATAATACTTCTTTGAAACTTCTGGTGTAGAAACTAAGAAGTCCATGAGCTTACCTGACAAAGCTACATTTGTTGTGGTAATAGTGTTTTTTGACATTTGGAGATAATAATAATATATAACAATTTTGTTCTTTGTTCAAATTATTTGTTAGTATAACTCAATTTCAGGTATATCTGTATTATTATTTGATATATTGCTTCTTTTAATAAATCCTTGTTTGTATACTAGCCAATTATTTTCGATATCTTTAATAGCCCATCGCAATAATTTGTTTTGTGATCCTTTACGCTTGACTCCAAACATGGTTGGTGCGTCTGATGGGTCAAAATATGAAATCCTTGGGTGTCTATGTAACTGTCCTTCGTGATAACTATCATAATATACGATTGTCATCCACTCATCTTGAATTTTTATGTCAAGTGAGACACAAGTAACTTCTGCAATTTTATTCTTTACGTCGAGTTTGTAACTGTAAGTCAGTCGGTTATTTTCAGAAATATAGAAATCGTCGTGTTTAACAGTAGCTGATACCTTTTTTGCAGGGTATTTATTTTTCTTTCTTGTTTTTCCTAATTTTGGTCTCATTCTGTTGCTTCCACTTGTTTCCCCCAATAATTTTTGGTAGATAATTACACTCCAATAATTTTTCTCAGTTCCGATTCCAATTCTAATCTGATTGTGGGAATATCGTTCTTAACTTTATTCCAAGCTTTTACTAACTCAGCGTGATAATCCTTTGCATTAGCTCCATCACTTGCATCTAGTGATTGTTTGTAGGCTGGGTAATAACAATCGTAATCAAGACAAACACCCCTAAAACTATCAACGATGTCATCGATTTTTTTAGCAACTGGTTCTGAAAAATATATTCTATGATCGTCAAAATAATGCAAAAAGTTGTTGTAATCATCAATAGCCGTCTTAAGTTTCTCCTCCTTCGCG
Organism: candidate division WWE3 bacterium GW2011_GWC2_41_23; assembly: GCA_000996895.1. GTDB lineage: Bacteria > Patescibacteriota > WWE3 > UBA101185 > UBA10185 > UBA8498. Next base: position 2,704 of record LCBB01000018.1, on the reverse strand, counting down.
GGTTCTCCAGCCAACTGAAGTGGTTTTGTCATTGATGCTAATGAGTTATTCACTGCGACTAATTTTTTATACAAATTAGAAATAATATTTATCCTTTTTGAATGTAGATTGTTAAATGTTACTTTTGATTTCTCCAACTCAATACTTAATTCATTTTTATATTTTTCTATTCCTTTTTGAAATTTATTTTCAAAGAGTCTTTGAATGATCCAGTATACAAACCCTGAAGAAACTACTACTCCCCCTAACCATTTTGATATTTCAAGTACCGTGGATGTACAGTTCATTCTTTTTTAATAGTTTATATATTTCCTTTACGAATTTCTTCCCTTAAAAATGAATTAAATGATGGGGCACTTTCGATTCTTTTTTTATATTTTTGGGGGTCAGATTTCAAAATTTTTTCAAGAAATATATTTATTCTGTCTCTTAGCTCCCATGGCAATGGACGATTGTCGCCTTTAAGGTGTGGAAGCTCTCCTGGATCACCATAGGTTGGGTTGTACTTTTTCGTTCTAAGTATTGCTTCTTTTTCTGATAAACCGTTATTTTTAATTTCTAATGAATAATTTGATGATTTCAATAACCAATCTAATTCCATAACCATTCTTCTGGATATTTCATCTAAATTCCACCACCACAATATATCTTCATCTTTTACTCCATCCTTTCTTTTTTCTGGAAGTGTTTTACGGACATATTTGACAAGAAATCCAATAATATCCCCACTTTCGTAATCGTCTAAAATCATTTCTCCCAATATTGAGGGTGGCAGTTGATAAGTGTTATCTTTTTTAGCTTTACTAATACTATTGACTAACATTTCCTCTGCTAAGCTATTAGCTTCAGACTTACTCATATCAAATGTTGAACTTAACATCTGAGTATATTGATTAAGAATCAATCGTTCGGTGGCGGTGTACTTAAAGAAATTAAATATTCCCATGTATTCAATCATACAGCTACAGAAGTGTGGAATATACTCCATATGCTATAACTAGGTATGAAAGTAAGAGATAAATTTTTGTATTTTTGGGTAATGTTGGTTGGAGTTCTATCAGTATTTAGAAACTATAGAAGTGAAGAATTTGGTCTGGGAATGATAATCAATTGCCTGATTGGGTTTGTCGTCAATGCATTTTCTTGGTATTTAATACTTAAATTCTTGTACCTTTGTTACGATAAATTAGTTGTATTAAAAAAGAAACTAACAAAGAATAACAAATAAGTATGTTAAATAACTTCTTAAAAGATACTTAGTAAGTTTAGAGGATGAGCTAGTTGATTATTTGTGGATACATATCTTTTTGAGATATTTCTGAACAAACTAGTTCAAGAACATTATTCTGAATGTTTGATTCAGATAGACTATACACTTGTCTTTCCATACCTGCGTTTACTGGGTTCAAAATTATCAAACGATTGTCAGGTTCATAACCCCCTAGGTAATATCCTTCATGAACTGGGGAATATTCAACGATGTTTCCAGTTATCAAATCCGTAATAGCCATTCCAAAACAATCCGTGCCACACCCCCAAAAGGCAAGATTGTAGTGACCAGCAAAATTTGCACCTTGTTTGTAAGAATTTGCAATTACGGTTTTGAAGGATTTTGCATCAGGGAGGGAGTTAAAATTTATCGGCTTAATAGTACCGTTAAATTTTGAGATTCCACTATCTGTAGCCATCTCGGTAATAATGTCTGAACAAATCTCACTTTTAGTAGCTGACGTATTTATTTCTTGAGAATCTGATTTTGAGATATTTATTTTCCCTTTTTGTCTGTAATATAGAAAACTAATTGCTATTCCTACGACTAGCAATATAAATAGAAATTTAAATGATTTATTCATTTGTGATTTATATTATAGATGTTTATACAATGGAGTTCCTCTAAAGATACAGATTATCTTCTAAGTGAGACGTGTTAGGTTAAATTAACTAATTTTTGATTTGAGTATATTTTCTATTTCTGTTTCAGAATATTCTTTATTCGCATCAATATTAACGAAATATGTTTTCGTTTTGTTTTCAGTATAGATATAAATGTTTACCGATGGGTTCGCTTTTACACCTTTAATGTGATTGTTTTTGTGCCATCTAAAAGCTAACTTCATTATTCCCCAAATTGAATTTGTTAATAGACCGGTTATGATTGCATCTCTATTCGTGTCTATACTCAAATAGGCAATAATATGATTGATAATTTCTCCTCCACCCCCACCTAGGCCAGGGGTGCGGTATATATATCCAAGTTTCTTAATTTCATTAGACAGTAACTTATCAGAAGAATTTTTATAGATTTTTGGATAAGAAGACACATAATAATATTTTTTCATTTCTGTTATATCGCTGACTTATTCGTTTCTCATCTAATAATCATGTTATTCTAATATTGGACGAGAGACCTGGTTCTCCGCCCAATATATACTAATTACTTTTTCTTCTTACGGTCTTTTGCTTGTGTTAGTGCACTTGCTGAGACCGATTTTACTGGCTTCGACTTTGATTTGCGAAGGAGCTTTGATGCTTTTTTCGCAACCTTTGGCGATGTATGTTCATTCTTTGCCATAGTATATATATTATCGGCAGGATAATAATATTCTCGTCAATTTCTTCTCTACTTCTCTCAGACCAGGCATTGATTAGCTTCAATTAATTGGCTGGCTCTTGGAGCCTGCCTACAAAAGTTGAGACAATCTTA
>LCBB01000017.1 GCA_000996895.1 candidate division WWE3 bacterium GW2011_GWC2_41_23 | reverse complement strand
ACCAGCTTTCTTCCTTCTATTTCGACAGGTGCCAACACCAGCGGTATGGAAATGCTGGCTCTTATTGCCGTAGCCAAATTGCCCTTTTCAAGATATACGGTTTCTCCGGTCAAAATATCTGTCGTCGCGGCTTTAAAGGGTATTTTCAAATCTTCGATTTTTGCTCCCTTTAAATAACCTTCCAGAAAAGCCACGAACTTATTTCCTTTTAAAAGTCCCAGCTCAGCTCTGGGGTCCGACAAGGCGTTTATCATGTCCCGGTATCTAATATTCTCAACGATCTTTTCAAGTTCATCGACGCTTCCGTAATAAGCATACAAACCCCCGATTAATGCTCCGACACTTGAACCTGTAATGTAATCAATGGAAATTCCGTTCTTTTCGAGGACCTTGATGACTCCGATGTGGGCCAGACCGCGCCAGCCCCCGCTGCCCAAAGCCAAACCGACCTTTTTAACATTTCCGCTCATTTTATTTCAACAAAAATTTCGTCAATTAAATTTTCGTACCCGTCAACCATCGTTATCTTGTACTCCCCCGGATTCAGGTTACTGATAACACCGTATATTTCGTAATAAACGTAAGTTTCCTCTTCTGTGAACTCTCCGTCTCTCAAAACCACCGTGATGTTAGGATCAACTACTAAAAATGGAAAGGACGGTTGAAATTTTAATTTTCTCTTCATCTGCGCTGTTTCAAAATTGTCTTTGAGATCGTAAAACTTTGTTTCGAATGTAATGGAATCTTTATTAGGCGTGATTTTCAGAGGAAGTTGCTCTGCGTCATCTATTACAGATGTTTTAATCTCGTAATTAAACTTTGGAGATGACACCTTTACCAGAAGAATAAATCCTGTCGCAAGTGCGAAAATAAGCGCCAGTATAAGGACGATTTTTCTTTTTGCCTGAAATGTCATGACCATATGTTACCACATACCCACGGCAGAGACCGACCATTTAGTTAACAACCGTACTGTGACTTTTAATCTATAGCTGTGTTGACAACCAATGCCCGCCCCTGTATACTACAGGTTATCTAAATCAAGGGTGCGAAAGGGAGTGTGACATGAACTCAGACCTGCTTGTCTGTTGGGTTATGCCCGCATTGGCTGTTTTCTTGGTTGTTTACACTATAGTTCTAAATAAATGGGCACAGAACCGTAAACCGAAACAACCAAAAGAACTTAAACTTGAAGATTACGAAAACGACTTCGAGCTTTTCGTAAGTCTGCTCTATGAAGAAGAGGACACGTTTATTTCCTCTTGCTATAACGTTACTAAGGAAAAGAAAAGCAGCTATCGCCAGATTTGCGATACATTGGCTGAAGGTTTGGAGTCACCGACTTTTTACAAAAAAGTCATAGAAGAGTGGCCCGAGCTGAAAAAAGATACATTTTATGCTTTGAAAATGAAGTACTTAGAACATGATTCTAAAGAGCATAAGTATCTGAGGGAACAGGCGCTTATATACGCCGAATACAACCGCAGAAAGTACACAGCGTATTTAAAAGTGTACCCCGAGGCAAAAACTGATCTTTCAGAGTACCTTTACAATTCAAAAGGTTCTTGCTGACAGGACGACACGGCGTTTCTAACTATAAAAGGGAGGAAGAGATGATTAACATGCTGTGCGTGCTAGGTTTGGCTTTGATTATAGGGGGTTTATTTATAGTTGCTTTGGTTTTCGCAGCATACAATTATTTCAACAAAAGCTCTAAAGAGATCAGTGAAACCCAAAACGAAATAGTTTTTCAGGAAGAAGCTGAAGATGTTGAGGGCGAATTAAACGGTGACGCCGCTTCCGATAAAAAGCTTCCACCGACAGTAGCCGGGACAGTTTCCAGTAACGCTACCAACGGAATTATTAGAGCAGAGTGGGTTGCCAATGATTACAAACATGGTGACATACAGGGAGCGTCCTACACAGTAAAATCCGGAGATACTTTATGGGAAATAGCTGAAGGAGCTTACGGTGATGGCACACAATGGACAAAAATTCTTGAAGCAAATAAAGGCGACGTAGGATTTTTAGTTAACGGACAACAGGCTTTGATTATTCCCGGACAGGTTTTGGTATTGCCCTAATTTTTCCGGTTTTTGAACCTAAGAACACCCTTATAGCTGAGGGTGTTTTTTGTTGGTCTCTGTTGTTATAATCACTTTGATGCGCGGGTGTGGCCTAGTGGTATGGCGTTTCCTTCCCAAGGAAAAGGTCGCGGGTTCGAATCCCGTCACCCGCTCCAGAAATTTTTAGGCCGGTATAGCTCAGTTGGTAGAGCAGTCCCTTCGTAAGGGAAAGGTCACAGGTTCGACTCCTGTTATCGGCTCCATTTGAACGTAATTCCCAAACTAGACAAAATACATACTATGGGGTATAATTAACACGTTCAAATTAAACACCTATCTGTGTATTCCTTTCCAAAATTAGGAGGAGTTAAAATGTTTAGGGTAATTGCAACTATTGTAATGTTGACGCTCACCGGTCTTCTTGTTGTAAAATATAACCAAGTGTATTCGCAACAGCTTTCGTTCTATTTTTTCTTTTGGTAGGTCTTATCGCAGTATGGGCACCAAAAGGAAAAGGGTCGGAAAGCAATCAAATCAAAACCATGGCCCGCAAACCAAAAAGATAATTCCTTTTTGCCGGCCAACCCTAGAGCAGACACCCACCCTAACACGGTAGGATCAATGTCTGCTCTTTTTTTATGCTAAAATTGAGAAACTATGAAACAATATTCCAAAGTAACGAAAGCCGTTATTGCGGCCGCCGGATATGGTACAAGGTTTCTTCCCGCAACAAAAAATCAACCCAAAGAAATGCTCCCCATCATAGATAAACCTATTATCCACTACCTCGTCGAAGAAGCGGTTAATTCGGGAATTGAAGAAATAATTCTCGTCACCAGAGCCGGAAATCACATTATGGAAGATTATTTCGACAATAGATCCGAACTTGAAAACGAGCTCGAGAAAAACGGCAAACTTAAATACCTTGAAATTGTCCAATCCATACCACAGATGGCAAATTTTGTTTACGTACGCCAGAAAAATCACTTACCTTACGGAAACGGCTCTCCCCTACTCACGGTAAAAGAATTAATTGATAACGACGAAGCTTTTGTTTATATGTTCGGCGATGACTTAACTTTATCCAAAACCCCTGTTACAAAGCAGTTAATAGATGTTTACCACGAGCAGCATCCCGCAGCCGTTCTTGCGGTTCAGGAAGTACCTTGGTCAGAAGTAGAAAGGTATGGTTCCGTAAAATACAAGGAAAACGCCCCCTACAAATACACGATGGAAAGAGGCTACGAAAAGCTCCCAAAAGACCAGGCGCCATCAAATAAAGTGCAGTTCGGACGTTTCGTTTTTTCCTACGACGTTATTGAAGCCGCAATTAACACTGCCACCGGTAAAGACGGCGAACTTTGGCTAATCGACATCCTTAACGGACTCGTGGACGCGGGTAAAACCGTTATCGCGCAACCGATTGAAGGAGAATGGCTGACGACCGGCGACCCCCTTAGATATCTGAAAACAACCCTCAAATTTGCGATGGAGCGCGACGACTTGAAAGACGAACTTAAAACTTTTATTAAAGATGAGATAATGAAATAAGATGGTAACAAAAAAATATAGAAGCAAACAATTCGGTCAGAGCGAAGAAGAACTTTCAAAGAAGCTTATTAAAATAATGCTTGGAATTATCGGTTTGATCGTATTCGTCATTTTAGCGTTATTTGTGTTCGCCCCGACTTTCGGTTCGGCATTTGGGCTTTTGTCAAAGAATAGAAACGCCAAAGAGGAAGCCGTAACGGTGAGAATAAGACCGCCGACTTTAACCAACGTCCCGGCTTCAACTAAAGATACAAAAATAAATCTGGCGGGATACGCAAATGAAGGTGAAACCATAAAACTTTTTGTGAACGGCCCCGAAGTTGCTCAAACAACCACAGGAGCTGACGGAATATTTAATTTTATTTCTATCGAACTTATAAAAGGCAGAAATACTATTTTCGCGAAGGCTATTAATGCAAAAAATGAAGAAAGCGGAGCCGGAGAAACCTTCACTATACTGCTTGATACCGAACAACCTAAAATTGAAATAACTTTCCCTAAAGACGAGTCTACCGTGAGAAACCTTGATAAAAGGATAACTATTACGGGAACCATTAACGAAAAAGCTACTCTGAAGATAAACGGCAGGATGGTAATTCAAAAACCCGATCTATCTTTCGAATACACCCTGGGCGTTAAATCGGGAGATGTGGAAATAAAGGTGGAAGCCACGGATGAAGCAGGAAACACAAACGAAGAGACCATTACCGTCAAATATCAAGAGACGAGCTAAAAATTACCGCGTACACAATAAACATCATTTGAGGGTAAAAAAACGAATTTATAAATAGTGACTCAAGCATCAGCGCGGGTATTAAACTTACAATCACCAACCTATATTTTCTCTTAGAAAAGATGTTATCGAGGAATGTAAACGCGAGGGCGGCAGCGAACACCAACGCCCCAAAAATTCCTGTTGTGGCTAGAACGAAAAGTAAGCTCGAGTCGGCACCAGCGCCCGAGCGTGAAGAAATATTATCTACGGTGAGAAAACCGTATTCTTTTTGAACATATCTATAAGCGTTAAATCCTACGCCTGTTATTAAATTATCCCGGGAGATTTGAATAGCGTTCTTCCAAGAAACTAACCGGAACCTTGCAGAATCGGCGGGATCCGTAATCCCCGATATTCTGGTCTGCACCCGTGGCACTAAAAAGTATGCTAAAAATGCCAGGAGCAACCCCAGGAAAAGTAGTTTCCGTTGTTTAAACAAACCGAATATAAATATCACAACGGCAAGCATCGCCCACGCGCTTCTGGAGAAAGTCAGAAATATAAATAGCAGTATAACTACAAGAGAAATTATACGGAACTTATCTTTTTTTCCCTCAGACACACTTCCTAAGAGCATTGTAAGGGTTGCTACAAGATACGCTCCCAAAAAATTTGGATCGAAAAAGGTTGAGGCTACTCTATTTTTGTGAGGATCCCATCCCAACGAAGCATCTAAAACACTGAAGTCCGGCAACAGGATTAACTGAACCAGACCTGCCCCGCACAAGAATAGAGCTGAGTAGGTAAAATACTTTTCCAGCTGATGGCGCGTTGTCTGCTTAGAAGCAACCATGTTGTAAACGACCAAACCCGACACCAGATAAATAACGAATCTTACCAAGTAAAATACAGCCGTCATTCCTTCGGCACTACTGTAACGGTATAAATTTAAAATCAACGACACCCCTGCCAAAAGAGAAAAAATGAAAAAAAGGACAGAATACTTCGGTATTTTCAGATTTTTGTTGATTAAAAATAATACAACCCCGTAGAAAGAAAAGACTGCCGCAGCAATGTCGAAAAGATAGTAACCTCCTACCCTTGCAAACTGCCCAAGAGATAAGGTTCCGAGCAGTATAAATAAAAGGTATTTAAGCAGCATAGGTTTTACGCCATATCTTCCGGACAGTAACTATTAAAAGGATAAGTATTAGAAGCTCAGAAAAATGTGTGATCACGGCCGACATATAAAAAGAATAAACGGGTATGAATATAAAATTCATTACCAGGTTAAAGACGCCGCTGGCCAGATAAATTCCGGGAAGATACTTCTGATATCCCATCGTCACAATAACCCACGCCAAAGGCTGTGTGACACTGTATAAGACAAGTCCTGATAAAAGTATTCTTAACACCAGAATTGATGCTTCGAATTCTACCCCGCCCAAAACATTAATGGCCAAAGGAGAAAATACGTAACCTACGGCGGAGAACACAAGTGCCGCGACTATTAAAAACTTCAGGGACTGCTTTAAAGTTTCTTTCAATTTTTCTTTACCCTCGGTCATCCGCAGCACCATTACGGGGTACAGAGAATTCATAAAAAAAGTGGGCATCACTAAAGCAACTTCAAAAATTTTGTACGGTAAGGCATATAAGCCTACAGCTTCGTTGTTAGACACATTTAAAAAAGCCGGAACCGGCAACACTGACAGTAACAATGCGTCAGCCTTGAAATTTATCTGGCTGAAAACAAACATCAACCCTAAAGGAAGCGAGCTGGAAAGAAGATACCCCCACAGTTGCTTGTCCAGAACAAACTCAGGTTTTACACCCAATGACCTGACAAAATAATAATTTACAAAAAAGGTAATAAATCCCCCGATGACATAACTAAAACTAATCCACATCACATCTACTTTTGCCCGAGACAGAAAAAATATTATTACCAAAATGAAAGCGTAGCCGATTAAGTAACCTATTGTCGAAAGATCATATCTTAATCTCGCCTGAAATATTATATTGGTCGATGTAAAAAGAGCCTGAGTCAAAATAAGTAATAAGCTTAGTGTTATCCCTGTCTTTAATACCTGAGAGTATGGGAAAAACCTTGAAGCCACGAATAAAACCAACATCAAAATTATCGAAAATATTATTCTAATTAACAGAATATTGCCGAAATATTTTCCGGCTTTGCTCCAATCCTTAGAGATTTCACGGGTAGCAATCGCATTAATACCGAAATCTACAATTACAAAAAATAATGCCGGCCACGCCTGCATTAAGCTGAACTGTCCGTAAATTTCCCTGCCGTAAGTTCTCGTGATAATAACCGTAGCTAGTACAGTTATTCCCAGGCTCACGATTTTACCTATTAGCTGATAAATTGTGTTTGCGGCAATTTTTTTGCTGGTGCCGGAAAAGTTCATAGACCGCATCCCCCGACTTTAATCGTATTAACAATACGTACAGGAGGTTTTCCTTCTTCCTTTTCCATATCCCTGACCACATCGAAATGCTTATAAGGTACGTCGTCAGCGTTGAGCCACGAGAAATGATCGAACGGAGAATCGTATCTTATCGTAAAGGGCATAACAGCCCTGACTTTCTCGTCTTTGAGCCAAACGTCTTCATATGCTTTTTCAAAATATTCTGAAATCGTATCAACCGGGAGGTAACTGCTGTTGTAATCCGCGCCTTCCGCGTGCGCCCATCCTGTTTCTGTAATAAATACGGGCAAGTCTTTCCCTATCTTCAAAACTTTTCTTAAGTAGCTAAGTTCAACTTCATAAGCTTTTATGCTCCATCTCCCTTCGTTGTACGGATCTCCTGAAAAGTTCGGCTGCGGATATGAGTGGGACGCCCAGCCGTCCAGTCTTTTAAAAATACCCGGTTCGGCGACTTCCATACGTCTCATATACTCAAGCGAGTCCATGTGGTTGTCACCGGAAGAAGCGGTAACGTTAAACGCTCCGTTCATCATAAAAAAGTCGGGATTTTCTTCTTTAAAAACGTCAATCGTGTAATCCAGTATTTCTGCGTATTCTTTTGGATCAATTCTGTCGTACCAAAATTTCCGGTCGTTCGGCTCGTTATAAACGCTTATATATCTGTACCTTATCGGCCAGACGAATCTGTTTAAAAAAGCTGCGGCTTCCTCAGTCTGGTCTTTGTAATCATCCGTATCTACGTCGTGAAGCTGAAAGACCGGGATCAGGTGCTTTTCATTAAGTTTCTTGAAAACATTGTTCCACTTTTCGAAGTTTTTATCCTTTACGTTGTACGGAATTAGTACATAACCCCAATCCCCGTCACCCGAGTTAACAAGCTCCTCTGCCCTATCAAAAAACTCGTCAACTTCCGCGTAGATATATATTCCGAACTTGTTGTTCTCTTCCCAAAGAGGGTCGTCTCCCGAGTACGTGTAATATTCAACTTCCTGGACTTCCGCACAGTTCGTTGAAGAATCAGCATTGTTTAGTCTATCTGTATAGACCCGGCGTTGTTCCGCTTCTGCAGCCATTTTCTCGCTTAAGTAACGCCTATACTCTTTAATAAAACCAAGAACTATTACTAGAATAGCGCTGGAAATAAGAAATAATAAAATAATCCAAAATTTGTACCTGCGGATTTTTACAATAGCCACAATGCAATTCTATCATTTATACGGAATCTAACGAAAATAACGGCTGTATTTATTGGGTATTTATGCTTAAAATTACCTGATGAGGGCAGAGATTAAAACAATTTTGGTATTATTCCTTATTGTTACGGTATTGGGCGGTTTTAGCCTTTATATAAGGAAACTCGATTATAAAAAACACCCGCTTACACCATATTCAAGCTCTTTTGACATACTCGCACTTTTCAAAGAACGAAAAAAGCCTGCTTATAGGGTTTATGGATATCTCCCCTACTGGACCTTGGAAAAACTTGAATTCATTGAGTTGGACAGATTAACAGACGTGGCATATTTCGGCATTTACATAGACGGCGAAGGTAACTTCGTAAAAACCGTGCAGGATGCGGACGGTATTTGGATTGCCGAACCGGGGTTCAGAAATTGGAAAGAAAATGAAAAAGTCACCCAGCTTGCTGAGGCATGTAAAAAATTTGGGGTTAATTTTGCTCTGACGGTAGTTGCTCACAACGACGAAGATAACGACGCTTTTTTAAATTGCCGGAAATGTTGGGACACCTTACTAAAAAATGTCTACACCGAGCTTGACGAAAAAAAGATAACCGACGTCAACTTAAACTTTGAATACGCCGAATACACCGGAAAGGAGATGGCGGAGAAATTTTCCGAGTTCACAAAATACGCGAACCAGGAGTTGGATAAGAGATACGGCAATTCGAACGTTATTGTCTCAGCCTTTGCAGACTCTCCTATTAAAGAACGCGTGAGCTCTGATTTGGTAAACCTCGCTAAATACAGCGATGGCATCTTTATAATGGGATACGACTTTCACAGACCTTCTTCGGATACGGCGGGTCCGGTCGCCCCGATCGGCGGTAAAGGAGTCCACGCGGAATACGATATAGAAACAATGCTGAAGGACTATCTAGCAGTTGTGCCGCCGAATAAACTACTGCTGGGTGTCCCCTATTACGGCTACAACTGGGTAGTCGGAAAGGACGAAAAGTATGCGGAAAGAATAGACGGAAATGACGCCATCGGGTATTCTCAATCCCAATCTTATGAAGCCATCATGGACGTGATTATTAATATAAAACCCAGAATTTTGTGGGACGAGCTCGGACAGGTGCCCTACTTTAGTTATATCAGCGATGAAACCGGGCAACAAAGACAGGTTTTTTACGAAAACCAGCAGTCACTGGCGGTTAAATACAAACTCATTAAAAATAACGGGTTGATGGGAGTCGGCATTTGGGCTCTTGGTTACGACGGCGGATACACGGAACTTTGGAATCTACTTTACGATGAATTTATAAATTAAAAACTCTGTCTCTTACTTTTTTCAAAGCCGTATTGTAAATCTCATTTATCTGAGTTCTCCAAATCAACGGAGATGTGTGTTCTTCGTGTAATCCTAAGTATTCGTCAACCATCGCAGTAAGATTTTGTTCAACCCTTGAGTATGCTTCGGACTTTTTAAATATCCGCACAAGAGGTGCTTGGTTACCGAGCTTTGCACATATGTAAAAAGACAGCTCCTGTTCTTCTTTGTTTAAACCGAAAGAATCCCAACCAAGACCGGAGGCTTTTTCTCCGAACGCATTGTAAAGATCTATCTTATCCTCGCTGAACATGTCGTCCTCGAAACCTGCCTCTTCTATTGGATTGACACCCATTGCCGACAAATAGAGATAGAGTCTCGCGCACTTGGTGCACTTCCCGCACCATCGCTTTTCCTCACTTCCGTCCCAGCAAGACATTAAATACGGAAAAGTATCTTTGGCGTAATTTTCGTTCAGAACTGCCACGATAGCCAAATCGTTTAATCCCTGCAAAAATGTTGAAGTGTATAACTCCCCCTCGGACATAGCCTGCGTAAGTAAGGACATTTCTTCTGTAGCCTGGTATGCCTGTTCGTATTCGGGAACAACTTTAAATCCCTGGTCGTCATAATAAAATGCGTTCACACTCTTTTCGTTGCTAAACAAAATGTATCCCGCCTTGTATTTGTAGGCGAGGGGAAGACACATTAACGCCCAGGAAGTGAGACTCAACTCCCACCCGAACCATCCGTCTCCGTTATCACGTAAACCTTCCATAGGATTTTCTAAGAAGTAAAGGTCGTTCTTGTTCTTTTTGAGAAACTCATCAAATAATATTTTTTTGTGTACCCCTTCATACCCCCAGAATGTCGGGTCGTTGAAGAAAACCAAAATTGTATTTAGTTTTAGCTCTTTACAAATATGGTAAGTTAAAAAGCTGTCCTTACCGAATGTAAAAGGGAGTATGACGTTCTCATCAACACTTATAGGAAACTCCGGAGGAACATCGGTGGTATCACAAAAGTACGCCCTGGAATTTAGTAAAGTCTTAAGCATTGGCATTACGCTCATGCCGCGCTTTTTATAGTAGTACCAATACAACGGCAAGTGCCTCATAAACGACTGCTGGGACCAGGAAAAACACTGAGGATAGCCTGTGTTGTACTCGAGTCTTATATTTCCTTTTAACAGCATCGGAAGATGGGCTGTAAAAATATAAGCAATATTATCAAGCAGTTTGGCTTTATTATCTTCAGGGTAGTTCTGCCAAATACCGTTGGGGTACTTCATCAGCTTGTGCTCGTTAATCAGTTTGGACTCAATATTTATTTCTATACCCTCGGGCCTGTTGTACGAATTTATTCTTATCGGAATTTCTTTTTCGTGCCAAGCCTTGGAATTTTTATTCAGCATCGCAGGAGTTCTATAAAACTCCATGTTGTCTATATCGGGCATTGAAATGGGGTCTGAAAAACCTGAGAACTGACCGCCAGGATCGTTATCTGCGTTATTAAAATTCGAGGGCTCTTTGTTGTTCATATTTTTTGGTCTTTAGTAATTCTTTGCTAAAAAAATGGGATAGTCAATGATAAATAATTAAGGTGTGTCTGATATTAACATAGAATTCCAGAGAATAAATTTGCGCGTTTCAATAGATAATCGGTTAAGCCTTTACGATCCAAGCATTATTAATTTCACTTTCATAATCAACGGTTCCGATTTTCTGAAAGTTGTTCTTAATTAAAGCACTTTCAGACGCAATATTTTGAAGATCTGTATACCCTGTTATAAAAAGTGGCCTTGGTTCAATTTTTAGATT
>LCBB01000016.1:498-13903 GCA_000996895.1 candidate division WWE3 bacterium GW2011_GWC2_41_23 | reverse complement strand
ACTCTACCGTAGCGAATCCGAATGACTTTCATACTTTTTTGGATTGGGCAAACAGTAAATTGTGGAGGAAAACTCATGAGGTAAGCAAAGAAAAATTCAAATTAATTTGTCGTGATTTTTATTATGATAAAACTATTCAGAGGATTGATAAGTTTTTAAGTTCAAGATCAATAGTTGATCAAGCAAACATTATTAATGAGGAGTCGGTTCCTCCTATAAAAGAGATTCTTAAGAAGGTTAATTTTGATGAGCTATGTGACGCTGATCAGAGTATGTTTCATGGGGACTTTATTCTCGACAACATTATTAAAACAAAAAAGGGATATACTCTTCTGGATTGGCGTCAGGAGTTTGGTGGTTTACTGAAATCTGGCGATATGTATTATGATCTCGCCAAATTAAATCACAATCTTGTCGTGAATCATGGAATTGTGAATGATAATCTATTTACAATAGATATCAAAGAAAGAAAAATCACTTGCGATATTTTGAGAAAAGAAAACTTGGTTCAGTGTCAAAAAATATTATTTGGTTTTATTAAAGATAACCGACTTAGTGAGAGGAAGGTGAGAATATTAACCGCGCTAATTTGGCTAAATATGTCCCCTCTCCACCACCATCCGTTTGATTTATTTTTATATTATTTTGGAAAATTAAATTTATGGAGAGAGCTACAAAAATGATTGTACCGAAGTACTTGGTCTTAGATGTTGATGGGGTGTTTACCGATGGAACATTTTATTACACTACCGAAGGCAAGGTGATGAAAAAATTTGGGCCGGAGGATAACGACGCTCTATCCCTATTAAAAGACAAGCTGACGATTCACGCGATTTCTGGTGATAAAAATGGTTTTGCCATCACAAAGAAAAGAATTGCTGACGATATGGGACTTCCTCTCGATTTGGTGAGTACATTTAATAGAGTCGAGTGGATTGAACAAAAATATAATCTTGCATATGACCCTCTGGTGTTTAAAAAGGTAGGATATAGCATAGCTCCGGCGAACGCATTTTTCAAAACTAAAGAGATGGCTAATTTCGTAACTAACGCAAGAGGTGGAGAAGGTGCTGTGGCGGAAGCATGTTTACATATTCTTGAAAAATTTTTTGGGCCATTTGATCTTTTCAATTCAGATTTTAGTAACGGCTCTGGAGCATGGAAAAATAAAGCATCATGATCAAAAAAATACTTGATAGAATCCTTTGGTTGCCGGGAATGTATCAACTATACTCTTTTAAAGAAAATAGTAAGGAAATGGATCTTATTTACAATCAAAGTGATTTAAATAAAAAGTATTATGATTCAATAAAAAAGATTGGGGATAATGAGCTGGAGCATCAAATCGGAAGGCTCACTAACTTTTCAAACATTATTAGTAAATGTAAAAAGATAGATGGAGATTTTATAGAGTTCGGATCATGGAAAGGTTTTTCCTTACTATGGATTGCGTATTTAATGGAAAGGAACGCGATTTTTGGTAAGAAGTTGTTTGGTATTGATGGCTTTATTGGGCTTCCATATAGTGATGGAGTTTTTAAAAAGGGATTATTTTCTGATACTTCACTTCGAATATGTAGAAAAAACGTATTAAAAAACAAACATTTATATCAAAGAACGAAAAAAAATATTGTAATTGAGAAATTTCTATACAAGGACAAGCAACCGATAGTTGATCTAATTAAAAAATACAAGGTGAAGAAATTTTCGTTCATTCACATCGATTGTGATGTTTGCCAGTCGGCTGAAGAGATCTTTCGAATCTTAATAGATGGAAAATTGATATCCGACAGAGGGTATGTTCTCTTTGATGATTATGGGTGGAACTCGGGAATGAAATACACAGTTGATAATTTCATAGACACGATGGGTAAGGACTGGAAAATAACCGTCCATTCAAAAACAAGATTTACAAAAAATTTCCAATTTACAAAGAAAAAGTGAATTACATTAACAGAGATATTAGTCTAATCACAGGAAAGAAGAACCTTGAACATCTATATACATTCAAGAATTTCCCGGTGTTTATGGGTTGCACTGACAATCCAACAAACAAAGATATTAAAGCAGATATGAGTTTTAGCATTTGTAAAGATACCGGCATAATACAACTGGATAAGCTACTTCCTCTTGATGTTGTATATCAAAATCAGCACAACGATGGAGTCGGAAAAATCTGGCAAGACCATTATCTCGCTTTCTCAAAATTTTTAGGTGAATTTGAACCAAAAAAAATATTGGAAATTGGTGGGGCGAACGATTTTGTTGCCAACAATTTTCTTAACGATAATCCAGACTCTGAGTGGACTGTCGTTGAACCACATCCACAGTTCGTTGGAAACAAGAAAATAAAAGTTATTAAGGATTGGTTCGACGAATCTTTTGAGATTGATGAGGAAATTGATACTGTAATCCACTCTCATGTTTTAGAACACACCTATGACCCTGTCAGCTTTATTAATCATATCTCATCCTTTTTGAAAGTTGGCCAAAAACACATATTTACTTTTCCAAATATGGTTCAACAACTCTCAAAAAAATATACAAATTGTTTGAACTTTGAACATACCGCGTTTTTAGCCGAGCCATTTGTAGACTATATCTTGGAAAAATCTGGATTCAAAATAATCAAGAAACACTATTTTCAGGATCACAGTATTTTTTACTCGACTGAAAAAGGTCAGACGAACGCTTCATTCTCAATATCAAATAAATATTCTGAATATAAAAAATTGTTTACAGAATATATTGATTATCATGTCAAATTAATTTGTGAGATTAATACTCAAATTAATAATTTTGATGGTGATGTTTATCTGTTTGGAGCACATATATTTTCTCAATATTTACTTAAGTTCGGGTTGAACCAAAGAAAGATGTGTGGAGTGTTGGACAATTCTGAATCTAAAATGGCAAAAAGATTATACGGCACAAATCTAATTGTTCTTAATCCAGAAATCATACGTGGTAAAAACAATGTCGCTGTAATATTAAAAATCGGCGCATATCGAGATGAAGTTTTTAGACAGCTAAAGGATATCAACCCCAATGTCACAATTTTTGAATAGGATATGATTACCGCCATTTGTAATGTTTATATTAATTCTGAAGAGAAATTTGAGTTATTTAAAGAGACATTTCCCCTTGTTTACTCGATAAGCGACAATTGGTTAATTTATATTCGAGGAAAATTCCGCAAGAACGTTATATCTTTTATCAAAGCTCACAAAAATACAAAGCAAAATTGCGTGTTTTTTACTAACCTTTTCGATAACGATTGGGTAAAGAGTACAAAAAAAATGCTAGAGAAGGCGAAGTATGATTATGTATATGTATTTTTGGAAGATCATTTTTTGTTAAAATCTTTAATACATTTTAAACAAGTTATTTCCGAGGCCATTGATACCGGGATTGATTATTTCCAATATTCCGCCCATAAAATTGGGGTTCCATCCAACAATTCAGAAATTCTTTTTCCTGATCATACAAAATTTTTCTTTACTTATAAGTTTTCAAAAAATAAATTATATGAATTAAGAAAATTATTTCCCAGGTTTTATCCATTTGCGCTTATAAGTGTGTGTAAAATTGAATACTTGAATAAAATTTTATCTTTGGAAAATAAATTCTCGTTTACTATCCCCACCTTACTACAGGTGATAATGGAAAAACTCGGTATTTATTACCCAAATAACAGGAGGTTAGTCTTTTCACTAAACAAGATCTTATCTATCATTAACGTCAAGCTTCGTCTATACCCCCTCAGTACTCCATTTAATTTGGAAAGATCTCTTTTTGACATCGAAGAGAATTTGTTACCAATTCGAGTTGGAATACTAAGAGAGGAGTTGTTTGCAAACTGGGATGATGATAATGGATTTGATGATTCTTCAATGATCAAGCGCGGATTATATCCATTGTCGTTGAAAGTATCAAATTATAATGATATAAAATTTAATAGGAAAAAGAAACAATACAAACTATCAAAGGGAAGTACATCAAAACACCGATTTTACCCAAATATTTCAAGACAAAAGAATATCCCCCTAAAATACATAAAACTTATAGATGGTCGAATAACCATAAGTTCAAATAAAGAATCATATAATCTATTACCGGGAGATTACATTGTTATCGCAGCGAACATTGAGCATTATATACACGCGAATTTAGATTCAAAATATATTGTCAAATTAAAATACTGAAATGAATAAATATAATAATAAGTTTTATGATAACCAAAAAGGTGGTTCGTTTCGTTCAGCGAAGATAATATTGCCATTAATCATAAACTCAATAAAGCCTAAATCGGTATTGGATGTTGGGTGTGGTTTAGGAACGTGGTTAAAGGTAGCAATGGATTGTGGTATCACAGACATCGCTGGATTGGATGGGGAATATATCGAAATCAACCGACTTGTTATTCCAAAGAAATATTTTTTTCCCACTGACCTGACAAAATCTCAAAATCTTAAAAGGCGATTTGATCTTGTTATTTCACTGGAAGTGGCTGAACATTTACCCAAGAGATACTCAAGGCGATTTGTTTCTACTTTGACTAGACATTCTGACTATATATTGTTTTCTGCTGCGATTCCTGATCAAGGGGGTACTAATCATATAAATGAACAGTGGCAAAGTTATTGGGAAAAAATATTTAATGATGAGGGATATGATGCTATTGATTGTATTAGACCAGTGGTATGGAAAAATAAAAGTGTTGAATGGTGGTATTCACAGAATGCAGTTCTGTATGTCAATCGAAACAAGATCAAATCAGATTTATTACGCAATCTTAAATCCAATATATCCACTGGATATCTTGATATCGTACACCCTTCAAGATATTTATTAACATCAAGGCCTAAAAGTATATTCCAAACAATTAAAGACGCATTTACTTGTTTACTGGAAAAATGGTAATAGGAAATCATTACAACAAACCTAATGTTTCAGTCGTAATGGGAGTTTACAATGGAGAAAAATATCTACACGAAGCGATAGAAAGTGTACTCAACCAAACATACAGAAATTTTGAGTTCATTATTGTAAATGATGGTTCAACTGACAATACAGAGAAAATAATACTTAGGTATAAAAATAAGGACGACAGAATCAAGTATTTAAAAAATAAATTAAATGTTGGCCAATCAAAAACATGGAATCTAGCCATCGATAAGTCCAGGGGAAAATACATAGCAAGAATGGACGCCGACGATATTTGTCTTTCAAATAGATTTGAAGAACAAATAAAGTTCTTGAATAATAATCCTAATATCGATGTCTTGGGAACACAATATTTTATTATCAATGCGAACGAAATAAAATCTATAAAATCTTCTTTAGTACCAAGAGATCTTCGTGATGCAAAACCCTCCGTTCATCACCCTACCTGTATACTTAAAAAAGAATTGTTTGTGAAATTTGGAAAATATAATTCAAAATTTGACGGCGCTGAGGATCTCGAATTGTGGTATAGGTTTTACTCAAACGGTGTCAATTTTTACAATATAAATAAATACTTGTTCAAATATAGAATTCATGGAAATAATGTTAGTGTCAAAAAAATAAAGAGACAAGTGTATTTACAACTTAAAATCAATATCCTTGGCATATTTAAATATCACATAAATTTTTCATTTAAAGGATACGTGTATATATGCGAACAGTTTTTATATCTTGCGTATCTATCTTTAGGTTTAGACAAAATATTCAAGAAATATGGGGCGTGTTAGAGTTAAAAAAGTGTGTATTGTCAATTTAAACGTATTCAGCCTGTTTTGTCCGACTGGTTCCGCACCCATGGGAGGTGCTGAATTAGATATGTATAACCTGGCACAAGGATTAAAAAAATATTGTAATGTTTCAGTTATAACAGGTGATTGGGGACAAGGAGATACTGAGAACATTGACGGCATCACTATATATAAGTCATTCAAACTAAAATACTCTTTTTTAAGAGCGCTGTCGGTTCCATTCGTATTATTTCGACAACTGTATAGAACAAATGCGGATATTTATATATCTTCGGGTGCAGGCCCTGAGGTAGGATTGGTTTCATTGTTTTGCATGTTAAAAAGGAAAAAATATATATATCGGACAGCTAGTGAAATTGACTGCAATAGAACTTATGTAAAAAGATGCGGTTTTAACGGACTGCTGTTCGAATTAGGACTTTTTCTTTCAACAGTAATAGTAACTAGTGTAAAAAGTCATCAAATACTGATTCGAAATTCATATCCGATGATTTTAAAGAGAAGGGTGTCGTATATTCCACTTGGAATCAATGTAACATTGAATAAAATTGATTATGAAAAGAAAAAATATATTTTATGGATCGCACGGGGAAATAGTTATAAAAGACCGGATATATTTTTAGAAATCGCACAGAATATTCCTGAAGAAAATTTTTTAATGATAATGCCAGAACAATCATCAGAAAAACTCTTATACGAAAGGACTAAAAACGAGGCGGCTGGTCTCAGAAATGTAAAGTTTATTGGGGGTGTACAATTCTCTGATTCGCAAAAATATTATGATCGGGCAAGATTATTTGTTAACACTTCTACGTTCGAAGGTTTTACCTTCACTCTTATTCAAAGTGGAATAGCACACACTCCGGTGGCATATTTGAGTGTAAATCCTGATAATGTAATTACGAGATTTAACATTGGTGAATTTGGCGAAGGAAATATTGAGGTACTAACGAAGAAAATTAAATCACTTCTAAAGAACAAAAGGCTGTGGAATGAAAAATCAAATTCAATACATGACTATGTAGTAGCAAATCACGATATAAATAAATTATCAAAAAAATGGATTGGTTTGATTGACTTGTTAATATGAAATCAGAAAACTACGAAAGTGTTTACAAAAAGAAAAATCGCTTTAGTTTTGGAAAAAATTGGATTCAATTTTTAAACTCTCTTAATGAAGATAGAGTAAACCAAGCAAAAAAATCATTAGTTGATTTTATGGGAGGAGTAAATAGAATTAGAGGGAAGAGTTTTCTCGATGTTGGATGTGGAAGTGGATTATTTTCATTATCTGCGGTTTTACTGGGAGCGAAAAATGTATTTAGTATTGATGTCGATCAGTATTCAATAAAATGTGTAAATTACTTAAAAAAGAAATATACAAAGAATGCGGTTAATTGGAAAATAAAGAGGGGGTCTGTCTTAAACAATGACTTTTTAATACAATTAGGAAAGTTTGATATCGTTTATTCTTGGGGTGTATTGCACCACACTGGTGATATGTATGAAGCAATATCCAATGTCTCAAACTTGGTAAAAGAAGATGGCCATTTATATCTAGCGATATATAACAAAGTAGAAAAGATGTTTCCTGAAGGATCTTCAGAATTTTGGTGGACCATAAAAACTATATACAATAAGTCAGGAAAAATCACCAAGAGAATCATGGAGGCAATCTATGCGAGCATAATAATTTTTGGGCTAACCATAAACAGAATTAATCCAATAAAATATATTGGTAATTATTCTTCTCTTCGAGGTATGAACTTTTTTACCGATATAAAAGATTGGCTTGGAGGATTCCCATATGAATATGCAACGATTAAGGAAATAAAAACTTATGTTGTGAATCTTGGATTTACACTTATAAAAACCAATAGAGCTAGAAGTATTGGGTGTAACGAGTTTCTTTTTCAAAAAATTTCGATAAAATCGAAGAGATAAATTTGATATCGTATTTTTTTGATATTATTTCTTTTCCTTTCAATGCAATTTTATGAGCTTCCTCACTTGATACTAGGATTGTCTCAATAGTACTTGAGATTGCGACCGAATTATTTGTTTGGAAATAATAGCCTCCCGTATTCCCGAGTAACTCCTTGTTTTCTTTGATATCTGAGGTTGCAACTGACAGTCCACACGCCATTGCTTCCATGATTGCATTACTCATGCCCTCAAAAAGTGTAGGGAGAACAAAAATGTCAGAAATCTTTAACAATTTAGGGGCGTCATTTCTTTTTCCCAAAAAGAGGATACTATTTTGGGATTTGTAGCTCTTGATTTGTTTTAATAGATTTTCTTTTTCTGTTCCATCCCCTATCAATAATAGTTTAATGTTCCGGTGGTTCTTGTAGAGGTTCTCAAACGCCTCGAGAAGGAATCGGTGACCCTTATTAATATGGAGATTGGCGACACATATAAGAACGATGTCCCTATCCCCGATCCCCAATTTCCTTTTGAGAGATAAATCTTTGGGAATATTGTTGTAATAATCCACGTCAATACCATTTGGTATCACGATAATTTTGTCTTTATCTACTCCAATTTGTTTTACATAAAAATCTTTGACGGACTCTGAATTTGCCAGATATTGCAATACATAACGTTTGGTTAATTTTTCAAATAGTCTGGCCTGCCAATATTTTTTATGGTTATATGTTGTCCTTAAAAAGGGAATTACTCTTGTTTTTAATGTAGGCTGTAACACCATTCTCCCTACGAAGTCGGCATGAAAAAGGTAGGTGATTATAAGGCTGGGGTTAATTGAACGAGTTGTCTTAATTAGTCTGATGTAGGCATTGACATCGAATAAACTTTTTTGATTTATTGCAATTACTGTGATTCCCTTATCCTCAAATCTTCTTGCCAAATCACCTCTTCTGCTGAGAGTTATTATTATGTGTTCAAATTTACCCACCAATGGAAGTGTTCGAAGGAGCATGTTTTCACACCCCCCATTATCTAGTGACTGAATTATATGGACTATTTTTTTCTTAATCACCATCATTAGTTCCTATACAAGTAATTCCAGCTTCGGGATGTTCGAATGAATTTATATTCTTTAGCTTGGCCTCATGGAACCATTCTTCGATTTCTTCTGAAAAATAATAGTTGCTTTTGGGAGTAGCCAAAACATCAAAAGAGTCGTTTAGTTTCATGTTAAAAGAAAAATTTTCATAATATGAAAAGGGCATATTTTTCAACTTTAATGATTTGCATAATATGTTCCACAAATGAACAATAAAAGCGGGAATATAGCAAAGTTTGAATAGTACTGGTTTGGGAATATGTCGACATACTGTTCTCAATGGCTCATAAAAGTACAGGGCTCTGATGTTATGTCGTCTGCTGTACACCCAAATAAGAATTTTGCCCTTTTCATTTAACATTTTGATAAGGTTAAGGAATCCTTGCTTGGGTTGAGGCAAATGATGAAGCACTCCTATACTGTAGGCGAAGTTTATACCTTTGTTAAATGGCATAAAATAAATATCTGCTTGAACAATACCTACATTCTTATAATTCTTTGTCATTTCATAGGCTACCTCGACACTATCCCCCAGATCGGCCCCAAAAGCCACTTTAGCCCCAGCTAAAGCCGCCCATTTGGTAAATCTACCAGATCCACAACCAATATCTATAGTAATTTTCCCTTTCAGATCTTTCTCTTTTACGAAAGGGCTTAAAAAATGGTAAAAATTATTTTTTTCGTAGTTGTTCTCCTGATAAATATTTTTCCATTCATAGGCGAAGCTATCGGCGGTTTTTTGCTGATGTTTTTCGAATTCAGATTGGTTTTTAATATCCTTTATTGCCGCATTCCACTCGTTGACAATTTTTTTATCAAATTTATTTCGATATGTCCCTAGAAACGCCTTTTTTCTTTGAAGTAGTTCATTTTTTGATTGGCCAACTAACATCCTTGGTATCCCGCCAATAACTGGATACCAGCTCTTTTTTCCTACTAGTAAACCGTCATGTATTTCGTCGCCGTTTTTTTTAAATACCCTTAGCGTAAGTTCTGAGTCATCGATTGGATCAGATAAATATTTGAAGTGCGTAATATTCATGAAAAATATTCTCTAAACCATAATTCAAGTGTGAGTAATGCCCAAATTTTCGACGAATAGTTTGTGCGAGTTTGTTGGTGTTCTTTGAGCATCCACTTAACATACTCCTCATTAAATAAACCTCTAGACATTGCCTTATCCGAAAGAAGAACTCCTTCAGTGAAACTAGCCAAATCATTTTTGAACCATGATTCAATTGGAATTCCAAATCCCATTTTTGGTCTGAACATCACCTCATCAGGGAGAAAACCTCGTAACGCCTCTTTTAGAATATATTTTTTATTATTTATTCCCTTAAGTTTAAGCTCAAATGGAATCTTGGCTGTCATTTCCAAAAACTCTTGATCTAAAAATGGGGAACGGCCCTCGAGAGAGGCGGCCATACTGGCGATGTCTACTTTCACCATAAGATCATCTGGTAAGTAACTATTAAAATCAGCATATAAAGATTGGTCTAACCTATCTTTCGTGCCTGCGTCGTTGAATTTTTCGACGATTAGGTCGTTAGTATTCTCTTTACCAACCTTTTCTTTAAATTCATCTGTATATAACTTATTTTTTGCGTCATTATCAAAATAACAAATATAATTAACATATCTTTCGCGATAATCCTGATTCATGGATCTGGCAAAGCGATTGACTCTGTCAGAAAATGTCGACTTGAAAGTTTTGCTTGTACTATCAATTAACGGGGCAACTAATTTATTTAACGCCTTGAAGTTGTCGTACCAAAGAGCAAACTTTTGGACACTATATCGACCATAACCGGCGAAGTTTTCATCTCCGCCATCCCCATTGAGAGCCACCGTGACGTGTTCTTTTGTCATTTTGCTTAGATAGTAGGTAGCTAGTCCACTGCTATCGGCATAAGGTTCTTCGTATTGTTTTACAAGCCAAGGAAGAATCTCTATTGTCTCAGGTTTAACTATAAATTCTGTGTGATCTGTCTTGAACTTTTCAGCAATAATCCGAGCATATTTTGATTCATCAAATTTTTTTTCTTTAAAAGATATCGTAAAGGTTTTAACTTTTTTTGAAGAAATATTACTCATTAAACCAACAATGGCGCTTGAGTCGATACCGCCCGACAAAAAGGCTCCCACGGGGACATCTGAGGCTAACATCCTTATCTTTACTGACTCTTCCAACTTAGTTATAATATTCTTTTTCCACTCGTTTTCGCTCAGATCTAGCTTTTTGGAATAATCAAGTTTCCAATACCTCTTTTTGATTAACTTTTTTGATTTTAAATTTAATAATAAATAATGGGCTGGTTCCAGTTTGTAAATATCTTTGAATCCTGTTAGGGGAGATGGTACATATTGCAAGGTGAGATAGTGATGTATGGCTAGATAGTCTGGTTCTTTTTTGTATTCCTTTTGAGTTAGGATTGCCTTTAACTCTGAGGCGAACATAAAAACATTTTCATCAATATAGTATTTAAAGGGTTTTTTCCCCACTCTATCTCTGGCACAAAATACTATTTTTTCTTTTTCATCATATATCGCAAAGGAAAACATCCCCCTTAAATGGTCTAGGCATTTAAAACCGTATTTATCATATAGAGCCATTATCACCTCGGTATCTGACTGTGATGAAAATTTGTAGCCATCCTTAATCATCTTGGCTTTTTCTTCTTGATAGTTGTAAATTTCACCGTTGAAAACAATCCAGTATCTTTTTAGATAATTCATGGGTTGATGTCCTAAAGGAGATAAATCAATTATGGACAAACGGCGATGGCCAAGACCTACTTTTTTATCCGAGGAAATATAAGCTCCATCGTCATCTGGACCGCGATGTTTTATCGATTCCGTCATCTGTTCGATCTGGTCGATGTTTACAGTATTTTTTTTACCAAAATATATTTTTCCTGCAATTCCACACATATTTTATTTTAACTTCCAAATTTTTACTCCACCATAGTCGTATACAAGTGGAAGACTATTAAATTTTTCTAAATTGGCACCGTAGTAATTTACATCTCGCCACCATTTTCTTGTAGAGTATATACCGTCAAGTTTATTTGTTGAGAATAATATATACATAGGGGTATGAGTGAATATTACCCTTGGATAGCATGAGCTTTTAAATTTTTGGATATTTGTTCTGGTCCCGACAACAAGATCTACCAGACTTTTTACGTCCCCGCTTACGATGTCAAAATTTAGTAAACCATTTTTTGCTGTTTCAATTTCTGAACTAATTTTGTTTGACTCGCAAATTGAAACATCACCCTGTTCTATCAGTTTATCCGATAAAAAGAAATCGCTATTGGGCGATATCATCTTTCTGCCTCCAAAAAATTCTATTAATTTATTATTAGCCTGTTGACTGATAAAAATAGACTCTTTGGTTGTATTTCCCTTGATCCACTCTGTGGCTTTCATTTCTTCAGATGTAGTCAAAGATTTCTTTCCATCTGCCACAATATAACTGCCAAACAACGATATCAGTATTAGAAAAATAAATAATAACCTCAAGGGTGATGATATCTTTTTATCTTTTACGTAGTTAGCTGTAAACAAAAGAACTGTTATGTCAAAAAACAACCACGATCTTTCGGGGAGAACCCCGATATTCATTCTCGGCAACACTTCGGCAAAAACAAAGAAAATGCTACCAGAGATAATTAGGTAGTAATGAAAAGCATTTATTTTATAATTTTTGAATATTTTTATTATTAGAAAGATTAACCAGCCAAAAATGATTGGTGATAAATAATATGCGTAATACGTCAACACTGATCTCCAACCGTTCCACGCAACCGACATCTGATCTGCAGAATATTCGTTGGATAAGAACCACCAACTCCATTTAAAATTATTTACGAAATTTGAGAATATTATTGTTAAGTTTGCAAGCGTTACTCTTAATGTAAATACGTAGTTATATCCCAGGAACGCTGATAAAAATGCGATTATTATTATCAAAAGTACAATTGTTTTGTCTTTTTTATCGCCTCTCAACCAAACCTCAACGAGTTGTTTAATAAGTAAAATTATCGCTACTAATAATAAGCTTAAGAAAAATTCATGATATGAGATCCCAATTATGGGAATCCATAGTAGCAATAAAAAATCCAATATATCCTTTTTTGAAAAAATGTATTTGTACAAAAAGTAAAAAAATATTGGCATAAGGATCATCAAGACACTTTGAGGTCTAGGCACATCAATCTCCATATTTATAACCGGGACAGCTAGGGTGCTTGCCATTAATAAATTGTTTAGTGCTTTATTTTTATTAGCTCGACTTATAAGATATATTGAAATTAGAAGGCTTGACTGTGCGATTATTAATAAAATCGGAAATAAAGCATAAGGATCAATAAAAGAAGCCAATGATGAGATTGTCATGGAAGCGTTAAACAGTGGTCGATAATTGGACGTGATTGATGCGTTTAAAATATTTTCTCGAACAGTTAATATATTTCCATAACTATCCCATTCAGGAATGGTGAAATAGATAGAGTAAAAAATAAGATGGATTGCAAAATATGCAAGCAACCAAAACAAAATTCCCTTTATCTTAATTTTTTCAAATTCAAATATTTTCCTTCTAAATATTATTCCCGTT
>LCBB01000016.1:0-384 GCA_000996895.1 candidate division WWE3 bacterium GW2011_GWC2_41_23 | reverse complement strand
CCAATCATGTCGGTAGCTCCTATTAAGAAAAATGAACCTAATATTCCTTTAAGTATCTCAACCATTTTTTGTTAATAATTCAACATATTTCTCAGTTGCCTTTTTCCAACTAAATTTGCGTTCGATTTTGTTTTTGACCTTGCCCCCTATCAAAACTCTTAGGTCTTTATTTTCTGCTAAATATTCAATTTTTTCGGTGATTGCGGAGGAATTTTTGGCTGGAATCAGTATCCCAGTATTTTTATCGAGAATCTCTATTGTTCCTCCCACGGTGGTGGCAATGATTGGTTTACCACAAAGAGCAGCTTCTATGACACTGGTTGGTAGCCCTTCAGTATAACTTGGATTTATGACGATATCACTGGCTTTTAAAATTCCAATTGT
>LCBB01000015.1 GCA_000996895.1 candidate division WWE3 bacterium GW2011_GWC2_41_23 | reverse complement strand
TGGGCGGGGTAAAAAGGGATAGAGACCGGTGAAATAGAGAGTCCCGGTCAAAGCGTCCGGGCAGATGCAAAGGTTTCAACCGTGTGTTTGTCCGGATTTCTTAATCATACTCAAAACTTTTTTTGAGTATTTTTTTAATCTGCTGCTTTTTTCTGTAACCAGCGCGTCAAATTTACCGAACTCGTGTTTATATTTTCCCTGCAAAGATCCTACGCCTCTAAGATGATAGTCAAACGCCGCTCTGATGTTCTTCCAGACAAACTGAACCCTGCCTTCCTTTTCCAATCTTCTGACGCTAAATTTTATTTTAGGATCTTTTAACAAAGCGTACTTGTATCCTGCTTTAAACATCCTCCCGACTAAATCAAAATCTTCGGCCAGTTTGACTTCTTCCTGAAACCCGCCGACTGCGTTAAAAGAAGATTTATTAGCGTATATAAACGTTCCCACAGCCGCCGGAAACCTATCTTTCACAGTTTCCAGATACAGCTGGTTAAACGCCCAGTATAGAAATTCGTCTACCAACTTGTCGGAGATGGGCACATTCCACGAAGAAAGAACATCAACCTTTTCCTTTTCTATATAAAGGTCGATTTTGGAAATAAACTCCGGCTCGGGGGCAACGTCGGCATCGAAAAATATTAAATGAGGAGCTTTTGCCAATTTAGCACCGTAGTTACGCTGGAAAGAAACTCCGCGTTTGGGAGACTCGGTGAAGGTCAGAGCTAATTTGCTGTCGAACTCTTTAACTGCCTGCTTTGTTTTATCCTCACTTACCGCATCAACAACAATTACTTCGAAATCTTTAAATCTCTGCTCTACTAAAGATTGAAGGAGAATGCCTATGTATTTTTCCTCATTTAGTGTCGGTATGACTACGCTATATTTCACAAATACTCCTTATTTCATAAATACCTATGAATGCAAAATTTTATAAAAAGCCAGCCATTCTTCCGGGCTTAAATTTTGCGCCCTAAGCTTGGGGTCTATTCCGCCTTTAGATAATTCTTCTTTGGTAAAAGGTTTGTTGAGCATTTTTCTCGGATGCGAAAACGCCTTATGAAGAAACCCTTCATATCTTTCAATTGTACTAAGGTCCATTTTAATATCTTTTCGTGTCAGTTTTATAACGGAACCGTCCACTTTTGGCGCGGGGGTGAACTCATTTTTAGAAACATCGAACAGGCGCTCGGCGTTATAGAATGTTTGAACAAATGTTGAAAGGTAGGATGCGTCGGGAACTTTACTGCACACCTTCTCGGCAACTTCTTTCTGAATAAGGAAAACTACTTTTTCGGGCATAACATTCATTTTGATAACGGAATGGAGAATCGGAGAAGTGATGTAGTAAGGTAAAGACCCGAACACCTTAACTCGCCTTTCCGATGTAAAAGTGGGTAGCCATTTTAAAATATCGTCGTGAATTATTTCTATTGTCGGCTCAAGTGAGAACATTCCGAGAAGCTTTTTAGCAAAACGCTCATCCACTTCCACTGAATAAACTTTTATGTCGCGGTCTGTAATACGGTGAAAAAGAGCCTCGGTAAGAACCCCGTGTCCGGGCCCTATCTCAATAATATCTTCGCTGTTCTCTATATCCAAAGCATCTACCATAGACGTCACAATAGAAGATTTGAGAAGAAAGTTTTGCCCTAAAGACTTGATGGGTTCGTACATCACTCTATTATACCTATAAGTACAAAAGGCTGCTTTTTACCCCTACCAATTGAAGTTATTACGGTCGTAATCAAGTTCGTCAAGAAAATCGTCCGTCGATCCGGTAGAACGCTGGAATTTTCCTTTTTCCATACTTATCCCGCGGTATTCTAAAATCTCGCCGGGTAATTCTCCCAAAAATCTACTGGGAATATTTGCCTGGATGCTTCCGAAATATAAACGACTTGAAACACAAGTCATAAAAACTTTTTCTTTTGCTCTTGTAATAGCCACATAACACAAGCGTCTTTCTTCTTCCAAAGCAT
Organism: candidate division WWE3 bacterium GW2011_GWC2_41_23; assembly: GCA_000996895.1. Classification (GTDB taxonomy): domain Bacteria; phylum Patescibacteriota; class WWE3; order UBA101185; family UBA10185; genus UBA8498. The sequence goes on along the minus strand of LCBB01000015.1, from coordinate 17,054 downwards.
CCTGCTCTAACAGCGACTGAGTGTGCGGAAACAAACCCTCTTCCATTCCTACAATAAAAATGACGGGAAACTCCAAACCTTTCGACGCATGCACGGTCATCAGTGTAACAACGGGGGCATTATCATCCCGCGGACGGTCAGAACTTTCGATTAAAGCGACATTTTCTAAAAATTCGTTTAGGTCAACAAACTGAGCGGCAACCGACTTTAACTCATTAATGTTTTCAATTCTTTGAAAATTCTCATCGGTTCCGTCGTTAAGCCACTCAATATATTTTGTGTCGGTAAGAATTCTCTCCATAAGTTCCAGGGTCGATAAAGTTTCAGCAAGCTCTGTCCATTCTTTAATTGGGAGGTGGGATTTTTCTTCTACCGCCGCGATATCCCATTTTAATTGTTTCAGCATTTCCTCGGATTTTTGTCCGATGCCGCGAGGAGGAACATTTATAATTCTGGACCAAGACACCTTATCTTTAGGGTTATGAACAACTTTTAAATACGAGATTATATCTTTTATTTCTTTTCTGCCGTAGAACCTGACGCCCCCGATAATACGATACGGAATGTTATTTCTTATGAAATGTTCTTCAATGTTTCTTGATTGAGCATTCGTTCTATAAAGAACGGCGATATCCGAGTAGCTTTTTCCTCCCATTAGAGCGCCTGATATTTCATTAACAAGAAACTCCGCCTCGTCTTTTTCCGAACTCCCACGGTAAACGATCAAACGGTCTCCCTGTGAATTGTCGGTCCATAAATCCAGAGGAATGTGTGTCGAATTGTTTTTTATCAAATTTTTAGCTGCTTCCAGAATATTTTTTGTGGACCTGTAATTTTTTCCCAGGTTGTAAATTTTCGCTTTCGGATAATCGTTTTGAAAATTAAGAATGTTTCTAAAATCAGCGCCCCGGAAACTGTAAATAGCCTGCGACATATCCCCGACCACAAATAGATTTTCTTGGCTGCCGGATAAAGCCTTAGTTAAAGCGTACTGTACTTTATTTGTATCCTGATATTCATCAACCAAAATAAATTTAAAAAGATCCTGATATTTCTTTAAAATATGGGGGGACGCCTCGAATAAGTGAACTGTCTCCAAAAGAAGGTCATCAAAATCCAGGGCGTTGCTTTGCCTAAGACGCTGCTGATATTCAGGATATATCTTGGCGACCGTTTTCTGAAAATATCCCTGAGCATACCCTGCGTACATTTCGGGAGAAACCATTTCGGATTTTGCCCCGGATATGTACTCCAACACCGCGCGCGGGTGAAACCTTTTTGTGTCTATTCCGAAATCCTTTTCTATATCACGTATTACCGCAGATTGGTCGTCCGTATCGTAAATAACATAAGACACCGGAATTCCTATGTCGCGCCCGTCTTTTCTTAAAATTTTGGCGCAGATACTATGGAAAGTACCACTCCAGGGCAATATATTTTCAACACCCAGAATACTTTTAACCCGGGCTTTTATCTCGTCTGCCGCCTTATTGGTAAAAGTCACACACAAAATGTTATTTTCGGGAACTTTTTTTTCTTCAATAAGAAAAGCTACTCTATGCGTTAAAACCCTGGTTTTACCGCTACCCGGACCTGCAACCACGAGAGCCGGGCCCAAATAGTGTGAAACCGCAGCTACCTGGTCTTCGTTCAAATCTTTAAGAAAAACGCTTGTAGTATCCGACACGTAAATAACATATCACAGCTGACTTTTTTGTCGATACTCCCGCAGCGACGAAAAACTATAAATCCCCTGCAATACTGTTTACAATAAACTCATATGTTCAAGCAATCTCTTCCATATGTAGCGTTGGCAATAGTACTGGGGCTGGGCGTTTATCTCGCAAGCATTACTCTCAAAGGAGACGTACCGCTTACACCGGGAGCAAAGTACTACACGGTAAAATTCGGCGAGGATGTTACATTGAGAACTGAAGTGGCGGAGACAAAGGATGAGCTGAAAAACGGGTTAATGAACAGGGAAAAACTTCCTAAAAACACGGGGATGCTTTTCATTTTCGGCATAGAATATAAATACTCTTTCTGGATGAAAAACACATTAATACCCCTGGACATCATATGGATTAACGAAAGAATGGAAGTTGTCGACATAGCAAGAGAAGTACCTCCCTGCGTGACAGAAGAGTGCCCTTCATACACGCCGCAATACCCCGCCAAGTATGTTGTGGAAACTCCGGCCAAATGGTCCGTCTGGAAAAAAATATACCCCAGCATGAAGGTCAGAATATATCGAGAAGATGGTGCTCAACTGTAATTCCATATTGGGAAAAAGCGTGGTCCAGCATTATTATCATGTCTCCCTTGCGATCTATGCTGTTTAGTACAACACCTGCCAGTCTTTTACCCGAGTTTTCCGCGTATGTAGAAAGGCATAGTCCGGCTTCCTCCGTATACCCGGTTTTTACCCCGATTACCCCGGGGTAAGTCGTAAGCAAATTGGTCTGGTTCACAAGGTATAAATATTTATGTAATTCGGAATATGGGAGCTCCTTTTCTACCGTGGCAACGATCTCTCTAAACTCTTTGTGTCTCATAGCATATTCGGTTAGCACAACTAAATCCGCGGCAGTCGTATAAGAACGGTCGTCGAGCCCGCTGGGGTCAAAAAATTCGGTATTTTTTAATCCCAATTCCTTTGCTTTTCCGTTCATCCATATAACAAATTCTTCCGAAGAGCCGGCAACATTTTCGGCAAGTGTATAAGCCGCATCATTTCCGGAGTTCAACAAAAGACCGTACATTAACTCTTCGGTTGTGTAAGCTTCTCCTTCCGAAACACCCATTTCGTTCTCACCGATTGCGTCGGCTTCAGCGGTAACAGTCGCGTAGTCGGATAAAGATTTGTGCTCTAGGGTGACAACGGCGGTCATTATCTTGACCAAACTTGCCAAAGGCATTCTTTTATTTATCTCTTTCCCGTAGAGAATTTCTCCTGTGTCCGCGTCCACTACAATACCCGCGCTTCCAACAATAAGATCGGTAGGAAAATCTCCGGCCTCTCCGGTAAGCAACAACCGTTCTTTACTAATATCGGAGGCTTTCAAGGTTTCTCTATATTCATCCCTTACCCCCTCAACTTTAATTTCCGCCGGCACTCCCTTATTAAGAAAAAACACCCCTGCAGAGATAAACAACACCAACACAGCAGTAAGTAGCCACAACCACAAACCGCCCCTTACCTTTTTAGAATCCTGTGAAATTTTTTGTTGATAACTATACATATTGAAGACCAGAAATTATGTTATCATAGATGTCGTCCGTAGGATTAAATTTTTTATTAAGGACAACTATTTTATGGTACAACTACTGGATTTTTATGCAGATTGGTGCGGGCCGTGCAAAATAATGACTCCCGTGCTGGAAGAAGTCGAAAAGGACTTAAACAAAAAACTTGAAGTTAAAAAAGTTGATGTTGAAGCTGAAGGAGCTATGGCACAAGAGTTTGGAATTTTCAGCATCCCGACTTTCGTAATTATGAAAGAGGGAAAAGAAGTCTCCAGAAAAGAAGGCGCGATGCCTAAAGAAATGCTGAGAAGCTGGATTAATTCGCATCTATAGATATAATTAGCCTATGACTGCCCGTCTAGCAATTAATGGTTTCGGAAGAATAGGAAGAGCCTCCCTTAAAATCGCTTTGGAAAAAGACGAAGTTGAAGTTGTAGCAATTAATGACCTTACCAATCCCCGCGTTTTAGCCCACTTATTAAAATACGATTCAGCTTACGGCGTCTACGAAAAAGATGTCTGGGTTGAAGAAGACGGGAAAATTATACGCCTTGAAGAAAACGCCGGAGAAAAAGATTTTTTCTCTATCACCGGTAAAGAAAATTATCTTGTTGTGGAAGGTAAAAAAAGCCGGGTGTTTTCGGAAAAGGATCCTTTAAAGCTTCCGTGGGGCGACCTGAAAGTTGACACTGTTCTCGAGTGCACGGGAAGGTTTACCGAAGACGATTCTTCGAAAGCACACATAACGGCCGGCGCAAGAAAAGTTGTTGTCTCTGCTCCTACCAAAGGCGGGGATACTCAAACTTTTTTAATCGGGGTTAATGACTCTCAGTATCTCGGACAAAACGTTATTTCAAACGCTTCCTGCACCACAAACTGCATTTCGCCGGTTATTGCCGTAATGCACTCCAAATTTAAAGTATTAAAAGCCGTGATGAGTACAGTACACGCCATAACTGCAAACCAAAGTGTTGTTGACGGCCCTCCTTCAGGAACCAAACCGGATATGCGAAGAGCGCGCGCAGCAGGATACAACATTTCACCCACAAGCACGGGAGCAACCAAAGCCACAACTCAGGTCATACCGGAGCTGGAAGGCAAGTTCGACGGAATTTCTTTGAGGGTTCCTATTATCACAGGTTCGGTTTCCGACATTACCATGTTAATAGAGAAAAAAACCACTAAAGAAGAGGTGAACAATGCTTTCCTCGAAGCCAAAAATAATCCATTCTATAAAGGCGTTTTAGATGCTACTTATACGCCTATGGTTTCTTCAGACATTATTAAAAGCAACTATTCAGCCGTCGTCGATCTGGAAATGACCCGTGTGGTGGACGGCGATTTGGTGAAGATACTGGCCTGGTACGATAACGAATGGGGCTACAGCAACAGACTTGTTGAGATGGCTCTTTTGATGACTTCCTAATCATATCCCCTTACAAATGATAAAATGGTTCCAATGAAATCAGTATCGGAAGCTAATATAACCGCAGGACAAAGAGTCCTTGTAAGATGCGATTTGGATGTCCCTGTTGCTCACAGAGAGGTACAGGAAAAATACAGGCTTGAAGCTTCGTTGGAAACTTTAAGATATATTATCTCCAAGGGCGCCTTTCCTGTAATCATCGGGCACATTGGAAGCCCGGGTGGAAAAGCCGACGAAAGACTTTCAACAAAAAACCTGACGTTCTTTTTTGACGAGGCTCTCGGTGCAGGGAAATATGAACTTTTGGAAAATCTGCGCTTCAACCGCGGAGAAGAAGAAAATGATCTACAGTACGCCAAACAACTATCTGTAAACGGAACTATTTACGTAAACGAAAGTTTCGCAACTTCACACAGAAAACACGCTTCAATCGTCGGGATACCTGAATGGATTCCTTCCTACGCAGGGCTACGTTTCTTAAAAGAGATAGAGACGCTTAACATTTTGCTCGATGATGTAAAAAGACTTTTCGTGATAGTAATCGGAGGGGCAAAATTGGAAAGCAAACTTCCTGTTGTTAACAAGTTCTTAAAAAGGGCGGATTTCATTTTACTGGGAGGTAAATTGGGAATGGAATGGAAAGAAGAAATTCCTTTTAACCTTGTGGTGCCGAAAGATTACGCCCCCGAAAACAAAGATATCGGAAGCCAAACTATCGCTGAATACTCGGAAATTATTAACAGGGCGGGAACAATACTGTGGGCGGGCCCGATGGGAGCTTACGAACAACCTGAATATTCTTTAGGAACAGCACAAATCGCTTCGGCCATAGCTAAAAAAACGAAGGAAGGCGCTTTTACAGTTATCGGCGGGGGAGATACAATAACGGCCGTTAACAGCTACGCCCTGCTCGATAAATTTAGTTTTGTCTCAACCGGAGGCGGAGCAATGTTGCAATACCTTGCCGAAAAAACCTTACCCGGGATAGAGGCGTTGAACAAGAGAAAATAATGCCGAAAATATTAAAAATCAGCTTTCCTGAAAAATGCGTAGGGTGTGAAATGTGCGCTATAGAAGCTCAACGCCAGCTTAGAAAAATCGGGTTGGAGGGAGCTCTGATACGAGTCTTCAGGAATACAAATTCAAAACTCGGGAATATAGAGTATGCGTTAGAAATAGACCCGAGAATCAGCAGCCTGAATGTAGACAAAATACAAAAAATATGTCCGAAAGGTGTTTTTGAAATCGAGGAGACCGACTAATGGAAACAAGACCAAGAAAAATATTATCAATAGACCTTGCCAAAAAAGAGTTTGAAGTAAAAAGCTTTGAAGACTTAAACAGTTATATAGGGGGCGCCGGGCTCGGTTTCAAATTAATGGAAATGTACTACGATAAAGACCCTTTGATACTTGCCGTGGGACCTTTGAATGGACTTTTTCCTTTCGCATCAAAAACTGCAATTATAATAAACAACGACGGTGTGATTGAAGATGTTTATCTCGGAGGAAGCATATCTTTAAGAATCAGATACGCAGGACTGGACGCGATAGTTATATACGGAGTTTCTCAGGAAAAAACTATTTTAGACATCACAAATGCAACCGTCAGTTTTAAAGATTCCGCTGAAGATCCGGAGACACTGGGACTTCCCGGAAAAAGAAGCGTAATAAAGGTAGACGGTTCGAAAATAGTGCTCGGAGGTTACTTCACAACACCGGAACGCTACCTCGAAAAAGAATTTACCGATAAAAATATTTCAGGAATTGTAGTAACCGGAACCGAACTTATAAACATAAAAGACTTTGATAAGTATGAAGACCTTTACAAAAAAATTCTACATAGAAAAGACGAGTTAAGTGTTTTAGAGGGAACCTACCCTTCCTGTTCCAACTGCCCGATGGGGTGCGGAAAATCTAAGACCGGGGAAATGGGCGGGAATGTTCTTTTACACAGCCTTGTAGCCTGCCAATATGCAGATAGAATATATACTGATGTGGGTGTGGTCTTTTCCTGTCTCAACGTACTGGGATACAATTATACTCACGAGGATATCGAGTCTTTACCAAAATTGATTGAGCAGACACTTAGGAGGATTTCGTGAAATATATAGTGGCAAACTGGAAAATGAACATGAATATGCAAGACGTAATAAACTGGGCGGCCGGTTTTGACACGTCTGTGTTAAGTAAAGAGGTTAGCGTAATTGTTGCCCCGGCTTCCTTACACCTGTTTCCAGTTGCCGACTTAATGAAAAGGGTCGGCGTGAAAATTTCTGCACAGGATGCCTCAATCGAAGAAAAAGGCGCCCATACAGGAGAAACCGGAGCTTTTCAGTTGAAGGAAATGTGTAACTACGCTATTGTCGGACACAGCGAAAGAAAAGAGGACCCCGAAACTGTAGTTAAAAAAATTGATGCCTGTCTTGCCCACGGAATAAAACCCATCGTCTGTTTTGTAGAACCTGATCAGGTAAATTTGTATAAACGACCGGGTGTTATTTATGCATGGGAAGATCCTGCAAATATTTCAAAAAATGGCACGTATAAAGAAAAAAGTACTGAGGATATAATCAAAGGCGTTAATAAGGTCAGGGAAATATTAAACAACGAAGAGCCTCTTCTGTATGGAGGGTCAGTTAATGGACAAAATATCTCCAATCTGGTTAATATAAAAAAATTGGACGGTGTTTTAGTCGGTAATGCGAGTCTGGATCCAAAACACTTTTCCGGAATTGTGGCCGCTTATTAATAAACACTTTATGAAGTACATGGATATATGCAGAAAAACTAACGGTACTGTTAGTACAATAAAAAACGAACGCGGGGTTTCCCAAACAAAGACCCTTAAGTTTATTGCGGCTGCAGGGCTAGTTCTCACGGTAACCGTCGCTTTTGCCTTCAAGGATAAGATACTGGCTGCATTCAACCCCATCTCCGTTATTGCCACAGTTGCGGGAACAAATCTCAAGGAAACCGACGGAAGGACAAACGTGCTTATACTGGGATCTGACAGAAGGTTGGGAGGTGCCGAAGCGGGCAGACCCACACTAACAGACACCATACTCGTAGCTTCAATAGGAAAAGTCGATAAAGACGTTGTTTTAATATCTCTTCCCAGGGATTTATGGGTAAAAGACGCCAACGGTTCGCATAAAATTAACGCAGTTTATGCTTTTTCAAAAGACGGCGAGGGGGCTGATAACTTGAGAGCAGTTCTGCAAGATGTTTTGGGAATTCCGATACACTATCATGTTATGGTCTCTTTCGACCTTTTTAAAGAAATAATAGACATTCTTGGAGGGGTTGAAGTTACTGTGGACACCGCATTCACCGATTACGAGTATCCTGTTGAAAACATGGAAATAAATAATTGCGGAAGAACGGACGATGAAATTAAGAAGATGGAAGAAGGGGGTAAATCTACTCTTGAGATTTACTTTTGCAGATACGAAAAAATCGTATTTAATCAGGGAGCTCAGACCATGGATGGAGAAACAGCGCTGAAATTTGTTAGGTCTAGACACGGAACCAACAATGAAAACACGGATTTCGCAAGATCCAGAAGGCAACAAAAAATTATCACTGCAATTAAAAATAAATCCCTCTCGATACAAACACTGGTCAATCCCGCGAAGCTTAAAAGCTTATACGACGCTTACTCACAAAATACTGACACCGACGTAGATTTCGGAGCCGTTAATTCCTTCTACCTGCTGTCGCAACAGATTAATTTTGACCGCGTCGTATCCGTGGTGCTGGATGATAGAAGCCCTGCAGATCAGGGAGGACTTTTGTACGCCCCGGCGGATAAAACCTTATATAACAACCAGTATGTGCTGGTTCCTCAAACCGGCGATTACGTTCAAATCCACGCTTTTGTCCAAAGATACCTTTTTGGAGGAAAGTAATGATTTACATTGTGCACGGAGAAAACCTCTCCAAATCGCGGGCACTTATCCTAAACCAACAAAAAAAACTAATGGTCAGGTATAAACAAGAGTTTTCGATACAGGACACAACTCCAACCGACCTTACCGGTAAAATAAGAAGTATAGACATTTTCGGGGAGCCTCAATTTTTTGTCGTAAATATTTCCGGAGCGGGACGCACGAATTTGGAAGAATATGTCAGCGTAATAGCTCAGACACCCCCTCACACTACCCTCGTTATACTTTCAGAAAAGAAACTAACTGCTTCTAATATTTTCATTAAAAATGCCGGAATAATGAAAGCGCAGGTTCTTGAAAACGAGAGTTTGTTTACGGGAACTTCATTTGATTTTGTGGATGCCGTTATGAGAAAAGACAGAATTAACTCCTACAAGCTCATGCACAGGGAGTTGGATAGAGATAAAGATCCGTTTGAACTCTTTGCTCTTCTTATGTATGGCCTAAGATCGCTGGCTCAGGTCAAGTTTGAAAGCCCGTCCTCTTCAGGAATGAGCCCTTACGTACGTTCCAAACAAAAAAATTTTCTTGGGAAATACACCGAAGATGGAGTAAAAGATATGTTCAAAGAGTTTTATAACCTGGATCTAAAATCCAAAATTGGAGAGATAAACCCCGAGGTTATGCTAACTTTGGCCGTGGAGAAAGTGTTAAACTCTAAGTAATGCCGATCCGAACCGGACCCAGAAAATACATCAAAGATCATTCAAACGACCCTATATATAAGACGGTAAATTATGATTTTTATTTCAAATCCAAAATATTGTCGGGGCTGTTGATGTCGCTGGGATTTCTTGTACTCGGAACGCAAGTTGTCATTCCGCTGGTTTTCTTTAAAACGCAGGATGAGGTTTCTAAGCCCATGAGAAGTAGCGTGCTTGGTATTGCCACAGGGTTCAGCGATTTTGAATTCGTAGAATTGGACGAAAAGAACACTACCGGAAAAGAAGATAAGGCCGAGGTAGCAAAATTTTTTACGCTTTCGGTACCGAAGCTCGGAATAGCTAACGCTATTGTTGAAACTAATTCCCCGAATCTAAGCCCCGAAACATCGCTCGGACACTACAACGGCTCGGCCCTACCCGGAAACAACGGCAACGCTTTTATTTACGGGCATTCTGTACTTCCTTGGTTCTATAATCCCAGAAACTATAGAACTATATTTTCGACACTGGGCAGCTTGCAAACAGGGGACGAGGTTGAAATCAAGTATATGGGGGAAACCTTAAAGTACACCGTAGAGTCAAAAGAACTTCTAACCCCCGAGAGGGTTGACCCGCTGGCCGGATTTAAACCCGCCTATCTGAACGAATCCACAGTAACACTAATGACCTGCTGGCCTGCAGGCACAAAAACAAATAGGTTATTAGTAAAAGCTGTACTGATGGAAGATTGATGTTAATTATCCTTAAGGATTTTTTTCTCGAAGCCACTTAGTGCCGCTTTTCTTGGATTGCTTGATATGTAGTACATTCCCGTTAAGAAAAATACTAAAGAAACCAAAAGTCCGGCTGTAATTCCTACTACCCCTGTCTCAGGAACGGTACTCCCGCTCCCTGTCGTTTGCGTAGCTGTCGGGGCTGACGTAGCGCCGGCTAAAACGGCTGCGGTACCGACGGAAACAGCATTTACCGGCTTGTCGACAATTTCTCCGAAGACAGAAGAGTCCGAAGTTCCTGCGACTTGCTCTGTCCCCGCACTCAGTGCCGGTGCCTCTGACGGAACTGCCTCGACTACCACCGGAGCTGTAGAAGCCTGGTAAGGCGCCGCCGAAGAATCCCCGCTACTATTTGTAACAAGATAATAAACGACGCTGAACACAATAAGTGAGATTGAAAGTGTCAGATAGGCAGGTTTCAAACTTCGTAGAAACTCTATGTCAATAGTAACATCTATCGGACGGGACATGTCAAGTATATTCTGAGTAATATATTTATCCCTATTCACGGACTGGTTTCCGAAAACCAGCCAAAACAACCCCGCAAGAACGAAACACAGTGTAGTAATAAATAGTCTTTTCATATTTTTACAGATTAAATATCCTCAAATACAAGGTAGCCTGGGTACTGTCGGTGTGTATTTCATATTTCACGGAATCAACCACAGTTACACGCTGCATCCCCTCCACGCCCGAGATAAGCGCCGAAAGATCTCCCGCCCCTTCCAACGTAATCATAATGGGCACCTCACCGTCCGCACTCTCCGATGCAGGCACAAAATCTGTCACACCAAACCCCGCGGTCGCAGCCTGTTGCATAAAGGCAACCATATAAGTGTGGGTGTTTAACTCTTGGGGAATTGTAGCTTCTAACAAAGGTATGTATTTTTCTGCCGTAGAAATATCCTCCGATAATTTATTAATACTTTGGAGTTTCACGTTCAGGTCATGATTTAGTGCTCTCATCTCCTTGTATAAAGCTACTTTCTTAGTCATCGAAGACGCCAAAGAACTTATCGCGAAAAAACCGAATAATAAAATACACACAAATGCCCAAATGCCGTATACTCTGGACAAAACAAGTTCGTTTGAAAGAAACAGTTTAGCTGAGTTCTGCACGTCTCTTCTCATCTATAAATTCCTCCCAATCTAACCAGGTAAACATTTTCTGAGGAAGAAAAAAGCGCTTCCCTGATGGAAATTTCCGATACTCCTCCATCCCGCAGCCATCGTAAGAACATTCCGGTAATCTGGGCGGGGGAGCTGCCTTTTACAACTATCTCAAATGTCTGTGGGGTAAAATCAACGGTGTTCAATACAAGCTCTTGTGGAATTCTGGTCATTACAAAAGATATTCTTGTGGTAAGAGGCTTTCTCGAGTCGACAGTTTTTTTGCTATAATTGATTTTGCCGGAAATTTGCAATGCTTTTTCCCCTACCCCGGAGTACTCGCTCAGTTTAAATTCCAAGTTTTTCTGCTCGTTAAGTAAGCCGTTGAGAAAGAAATTCATCACGAGGTGTGCCGCTAAGACTCCGGTAAGAACGACACTAAAAAAGATTATGAGGGACGAAGAAAACACTGCAGTGGTATTGGCACTGAACGCTTCAGCTCTTAAAGACTCGGGATTAAAGAAAAGAGTATCGTCGGGAATAAGAGATTCGCTCTTAGGATTTTTTTCTGGTTTTCCCGGGTGCTTGAGAAAGGGCAGATACTTTTCTAGCATATCTAGATTTTAACCTATTTGCCTTGTTTTTATGAATGACTTTTTCCTTGGCGGCTTTATCCAGCATTTGTTGAAGAACCTTCATCTGATCTTTTGATACCTCGGCACCGTTAGAAGAAGCCAATGAAGCTTTTATGCTTTTAATGGAAGACTTATATCTATCCTTCCAAAAAATGTTATGTTTTCTTTTGTTTGCGGAGCCTCTCACGGCCTTTTTCGCTGATTTAGTATTTGGCATAAGCGCTACGTATGATAACATACTTACGTACTAATTCAACATTTTTTGCCCCACGGAAAAGCATGGCCCTGGATATTAATAAAACACAACTTAACGGGGTTCTTCTTAAAACTCAGAACACAATATTGTCCGCAGCATTCATTATAGCCGCATCCAACGGGGTAAACGCTATTCTGGGGTTTCTAAAAGGGAGGCTTTTGGCCCACTACTTCGGAGTTTCAAACGAGCTGGCTGTTTTCTACACGGCCGATAGAATCCCCAACATGGTGTATTCGGTACTAATAGTAGGAGCCGTTTCGACGGTGTTTATTCCTATTTTTGCTGAAGGGCTAAAAAAGAACAAGGAAGAAGCCAATAAAACAGCATCTTCCATGATTACCGTAACACTTGGTTTTTTCTTAATTTTGACCGTAGCTGTTCTATGCCTAGCGAAACCTCTTTTCAACATCGTGTCCCTCGGGAAATTTACCCCGGAAGAAGCGGCTCTCGGAGTTACCTTAATGAGAATAATGATGCTTTCCCAGATATTGCTTGTTCTGGGCAGCCTGGCTACGAGCATTTTACAAACATTCAAATATTTCCTGGTAACAGCGTTGGCTCCTCTGGCTTACAGTACAGGAATGGTTCTGGGAATAGTTCTGCTTTCTGAAAAGTACGGAATATACGCCCCGGCTTTCGGTGTGGCCGCCGGCGCACTGTTTCATTTCGCGTTACAACTTCCGGCCCTTCTAAAAACAGACTTTGTTTTTATCCCTAAGATAAACCTTTCGGACAAAGGATTGCGAAAAATGGCCCGGCTTATCCCGCCACGCATAATCAGTGTCCTTTTGGCCAACCTAATCCAGGTAATAAACAATAGTCTGGCAATACTGGTTTCCACGTCATCCGTCATTTATCTTAAATTCGCCCTGCAGTTACAATCTTTTCCCGTAAGCCTCTTCGGAATATCTCTGGGCGCGGCGAGTCTTCCCACACTGGCGACGCAGAGCGAAAAAGAAGACCTGGGAAAGTTTAAGGAAACGTTCACAACATCTCTGATGCAGATGCTGTACCTAGTATTACCTTTAAGTATGATTCTTCTTGTATTAAGAGGCCCTGTGGTACGTATCGTTTACGGGGTATCTAATTTCCCATGGGAAGCCACATTAAAAACTTCCTATACTTTGGCCTTTTTCAGTGTTTCAATATTTGCCCAAAGTACCAACTATTTACTCACCAGAGCTTTTTACGCGCTTAAGGACACCAAAACTCCCGTGATAGTAAGTCTTTTTACCACCGCTCTGAATGTGCTGCTGTCGTTATACTTTGTGACCTGGCTTAAGTTCGGAGTCTGGTCCGTAGCTCTTTCGTTTTCCATCACATCTCTGATAGACATGGTTTTGCTTTTCTACCTTTTACACAAGCAAATCGGCGAATTTGAAATTGAAAAAATTCTGGTTCCTTTTACGAAAATCTCTTACGCAACTTTAATTATGGGTCTCGCGCTATATATTCCCGTAAAGCTTTTAGACAGGTATATTTTCGATACGACCAGAACTATCAACCTATTGGGGCTAGTAAGTATCGCGGGAATATTTAGTATAGCGACTTACTTTTTCATTACCACACACATGCGGGTAAAAGAAGTCGATTTGTTCTACAAACTAATAAAACGGCTTACACCTATAAAGAAGGGTGTCCCCTACCTTCCCGAAGAAGAGCAGGTTGTTTGATCCAGCCAATAAGGTAAAATCTCCCCATGGAACAGAAACGTATCCGTAATTTTTGCATAATAGCCCATATCGACCACGGCAAATCCACGCTGGCTGACCGTTTTCTGGAAATAACGGAAACCGTTGATAAAAGACACCTTCAGGAACAAACGCTGGACAGCATGGAACTAGAGAAGGAAAAGGGTATAACCATCAAACTAAAGGCTGTCAGAATGGCTTACAAAGGCTACCAGATGAATCTTATCGACACCCCCGGCCACGTTGATTTTTCCTACGAAGTATCCAGATCACTGGCTGCCTGCGAGGGGGCAATTCTTGTTGTGGACGCCACACAGGGTATTCAGGCTCAAACCGTTTCTAATGTTTATAAGGCTTTGGAATCAAACCTCGTGATAATCCCCGTGATTAACAAAATCGATTTATCAGCCGCGGATGTGGAGAGAACTGAGAACGACCTTGTAGGAACTTTCGGTTTTCAAAAGGAAAGTATTTTCAAGGTTTCCGCGAAAACCGGGGAGGGGATAGCAATGCTGCTCGAAGAGGTGATTAATAGGGTACCCGCACCCTCGGGAAACAAAGACGCTGCACCGCGTGGGCTAATATTCGACTCCTTCTACGATGAGTATCTCGGAGTGATTGCTATGGTTAAAGTAACCGACGGGGAGTTCCACGAATACACTGGTGGAAAGGGTAAGAAAGTACACTTTCTCGCTACGGGAGTTTCTACAAAACCTGAAGAAATAGGGTATTTCAAGCCCGAAAGAATACAGGAGGGCCACCTTTCCACAGGCGAGGTAGGCTACATAGCCACCGGGCTTAAAGCCATAACTGTGGTAAATGTAGGAGATACGGTTTCTATAGAAGGAGTGGAAACGGCACCGCTGCCCGGGTACAAAGAAGTCAAACCGTTCGTGTTTGTGTCCATCTACCCGATTGAGAATGATAAATTCCCGCAGCTTAGAGAAGCGCTTCAAAAACTTTCTTTGTCGGACTCTGCTCTTATGTTTGAGCCGGAAAATAATTCAGCACTCGGTTTTGGGTTCAGATGCGGTTTTCTTGGGCTATTGCATGCCGATATCATTCAGGAAAGGCTGGAAAGGGAATACGACCTCAGACTTATATCAACAACGCCCTCCGTCGAATACCACGTAGAACTTACGAACGGAACTAGCCTTGAGGTAAGAGCTCCTTCTGAAATGCCTGACAGGTCAAGAATTCTCCGCATAATGGAGCCGAGGATAAACCTGACGATAGTTTCTCCCTCCAGCTACGTGGGAGAGGTTATAAAACTTTGCGAAGAAAGACGGGGTGAAAACACTAAAATGGAGTATCCAAGCGAGAAAACGGTTTACTTCAGCTATGTACTCCCGCTTTCCGAGCTTGTGTACAACTTTTTTGACGATTTAAAAAGAGTCTCCTCCGGGTTCGCTTCCCTCGACTATGAATTCAGGGATTACGCCCCAGTGGATGCTGTAAAAATGGATATATTGGTTCACAATTCGATTGTTGACCCCCTTTCACACATAGTCTTAAGAAGTAAAGCTCACGACGTCGGGAAAAGCCTTTTAAAGAAGCTCAAAGAGATAATACCCAAACAGCAGTTTACGGTGTCTTTACAGGCCGCTCTAGGCGGTAAAATAATAGCCCGGGAGGACATTCCCGCTTTCAGAAAGAACGTTCTGGCGAAAATGAGCGGGGGCCACAGGGAAAGAAAAGACAAACTGTTGGATATTCAGAAAAAAGGTAAAGAAAGAATGAAAAGAATCGGAAAGGTTGAAATACCGCAGGAAGCGTTCAGACAAATACTTCAAACTAAGTGATTTTCCTCACTACAAAAACTAATCAAGGGTATTGACACTCTTAGCACTCGTGATATATTACTGATAATATGTTAAGCGACAGACAGTTCCAACTTATACACGCGGTCATAGATGAGTATATAAAAAACGCCGAGCCTGTGGGCTCCGTCGAGATAGTTGCAAAGTATAATTTAAGATGTTCCCCCGCAACAATAAGAAATGAAATGGCAAAGCTCATTGAATTGGGCTTTCTTGAGATGATGCACACATCGTCCGGGCGTGTTCCGACAAAAATGGCTTACCGCTTATACCTGGACCAAATGATGGAAGAAAGAGAACTTCCCGTTCTCCAGGAGGTAGCACTAAAACAGCGCCTTTGGACGAACAGGTTCGAGTTTGAAAAGCTTTTACGCGAGTCCGTACTGGCCTTGTCTGAAATGAGTAGATCTTTGGCCTTCGCAACAACCGAAGACGGATTTGTAAGCTACGCCGGTGCCGCAAATATACTGGACCACAAAGAGTTTTGGGATATCGACGTGGCAAAACAAGCGTTCGCTTTACTGGATGAATACCACCTTCTTGAGAGAGTTTTAGATAACGCAGCCAATCAGGGAGATATCAAAACCCTTATAGAAGAAGAGATAGGTATCGAAAAGCTAGGCAGGTGCGCAATTGTATTTACAGAATATTCAGCAGGAAAAAGATCGGGCAAGATTGGAGTTATAGGTCCCTCCAGGATTAGCTACCCTGAGATTATACCTTCCGTAAAATACACTAAAAGGTTAATCGAAGAGCTCGGCGGTTCCTGGTAACCTCAAAATAATCAGTCAAATATGAAAGAAGATAAATCACAAAAAGATAAGATAGAAACCCTTGAGAAAAAAATTGAGGAATTGGAAGATTGCTGGAAAAGGGCGCTGGCCGACTATAAAAATCTTGAAAAAAGAGTGCAGGAAGATAAAGAAAGCTGGAAGTTTTTTGCAAATGAAAGACTGATAAAAAGGTTTCTTCCTGTAATAGACAACCTTGAACGATTGAAAAAACATATGGACGACAAAGGGCTTGATTTGATAATAAAAGATTTGGTGTCGGGATTAAAAGAATTTGGCGTTGAGGAAATTAATTCAGAAAACGCAGAATTTGATCCGATGCAAATGGAAGCCCTCGAAACAGTTCGGGGCGAAAAAAATAAAGTGGTTGAGACAGTTTCAAAAGGATATTTACTTAACAATAAATTAATACGACCGGCTGTAGTTAAGGTCGGAAATGGCCAAAAGGAGGCTTAAATGTCAAAAATAATAGGAATTGATTTAGGTACAACAAATAGCGTAGTAGCAATTATGGAGGCCGGAAGCCCCAAGGTAATACACAATTCCGAAGGCGCTAATACTACTCCTTCTGTAGTAGTCCCGGACCAGAATCTTGTCGGTGTCCCGGCGAAAAGACAACAGATAGTCAACCCAAAGAACACTGTTTTTAGTATAAAAAGATTGATGGGCAGGAAATTTTCTGACCCCGAAGT
>LCBB01000014.1 GCA_000996895.1 candidate division WWE3 bacterium GW2011_GWC2_41_23 | reverse complement strand
AATGAATAGATTTGTCACATTAGCTGAACCCGCAACATCCAGGTTATATGCGGGAGCGGATGTTCCTATACCCAGTCTTCCGTCTGTGTTATTCCACCATAAATTGTTTGAACCTGATATTGCAGTTGAAGCACTAAAGAATGCTATTTGTGTTGCAAGACCTGATCCCGATATGGTGGCGGTTGAGACTGTATTTGTATCCGTATCTTCCGCGCAGTACCACATAGAAGTGGACGCGTTCCATTTAAGAATTTGTCCGTTTGTGCATCCTCCGATCATTCGAAGACCGTCTGCCGTGACCTTATCGGTATCTATTGTTATGGCATCAGCCGAAAGTGATATACCGTTTCCCGCTCCTATATTTATTGTGGTAGATCCCGGTCCGGTTCCGCCCGAAAGACCTGAACCTGCTGTGAGTGAAGTTATAGCATAGCTTGTCACATTATTTGAATCTATTAATGCCCCTGTTCTTCCGGCTAATAAATTAATCTCAGCGGTGGTAGCTGTAACCCCATCAAGTATATTCAACTCAGTAGCGCTTGCCGTTATTTGAGATCCTGCTATGGAGAGGGTGGTGACGTTG
Source organism: candidate division WWE3 bacterium GW2011_GWC2_41_23 (assembly GCA_000996895.1). GTDB lineage: Bacteria > Patescibacteriota > WWE3 > UBA101185 > UBA10185 > UBA8498. The sequence goes on along the minus strand of LCBB01000014.1, from coordinate 14,952 downwards.
ACGCCCCCGGCTACGTTTAAAAGATATCCGCTGTTTCCCGTTGTTCCTATACCCACAAACGATCCGTTGTCATAAACCATTCCCGTTACAAGTGTGTTGGCATCTGAAATTCTTGCCAGATAATCTGCGGTCAGCGATGAGCCGTCAACAAGTGTTGTTCCCCAGACTCTTGAGTCTATTGTTCGGCTCTCAAGTACACCGGCATTTTGTGTCACAACTTCATTTCCAGTTCCGGCGCTGAGACTTTGGACTCTTACATTTCCTGCTACATCCAAATTATAAAGTGGGGCACTTGTGCCTATTCCGAGTCTTGAATTTGCGCTGTTCCACCATAGGTTGTTGTTTCCTGTTATGGAGTTCACACCGTCCCAGAAAGCAATTTGTGAAACGACACCGGCCCCGGTGACCCCACCGATTCCTGACACCGACGCGCACTTCCATGTCATTCCGGTTGCATCCCAGGAAAGAACCTGATTAGATCCACAGCCCCCGAGTAATCTTAGACCGTCGGCAGATGCCTCGAGACCCGAGTTGGAAGAGGATACTGCAGTTGTTCCGGTTGTTGTTACATCTATTGCTATGCTATCAGCATCTATAGAAATTCCGTTTCCTGCACCTATATGAAGTGTTGTCGCCCCAGGACCCGTTCCGCCAACCAGCCCCGACCCGGCAATAAGGGAAGTAATGGCATAGTTTGATACATTATTTGAATCTAAAATAGTTCCGGTGCGTCCTGTAAGTAGGTTGAGCTCTGCAGTAGAGATAGTAGCTCCGTCAAGAATGTTAAGTTCGGTGGCACTGGCTGTTACTGCCGTGCCCCCGATTTTTAATGTATTAGTATTTAAAGTTCCGTTTACAAGCAGAGTAGTTGTTGCTTCATTAAAAGAGAGTAGCGTATTATCGGTTGTCATGGTTCCGGTGTTATCTGCATAAAATACGCCGTTTGGTTGGTAACCTACAGTAGTAATAGGTCCGACGAATGTACCGTAGATTGTTCCTGCGACTTCAAGGTCACCTTCTATGTAACCGCTCTCGTCTTGTCCTACTATCCATGCTGCTGCAGAACTTCCGTCTCCTATGTGCAAGGCAAACTGAGGATCCGTTCCCCCGATGCCTACATTGCCGTCAGCAGAAATGTAAATACGTTCAACGTCATTTGTCCTAATAGTCAGTCCGGTGCTATCTGTCGTACCTATAAAATCCGCGGCACTGTCGGTACCTGTGTTACCTGCAAGTAACCAAGCGTATGAAGAGGCAAGCGTATCGGAGTCTTCCCAAACCGGGGTGATTCCGTCAGAAGTAAGTATTTGATTAGGGGAACCTATGGCTAAAGTTGTCACAGTATTTCCTGTTCCGCCTACTAAAATGCTGCCTAGCGGTATTGTTGTAAGACCTGTACCGCCGTAGGCGGGGGTTATCGGCGTACCGTTCCAGACACCTGTGCCGATTGTTCCCAGAGAAGTAATGCTTGTGGTAGGTAGAGATGCCCAATTTCCATCCTCTATCATTAAAATATTTCCGTCTTCGGCATCGAGATCCCCCAGCTGTATCCCGCCAAGTCCTGCCACTTTGACATCATTCAAACTATTTCCAACCACATCGCCGTTAATGTCGAGGTACTCTTCTAACGTAGTTTCCGTTACGTCGTCGATAACCAGCAGATTGTTAAGAGACGCTTCTCCGGTCATATCTATTCTCCCTGTGGTTAATGTACCTGTGCCTAGGTTGGCATCCGCGTCCTCAGTTACAACCCCTCCTAATAATGAAGAAAGTCCGGTCACGCGCAAAGTTTCATCTATATTCACATTTTGTCTAAAATTGGCTGGAATGTTGATGTTGTAAACGAAGTTAGTGATCTTATCTTTGGAGCCCAGGGTTACAGCGGCTAAACCGAGGTTGCCTTCTTTGTCTTCTGCCAGGTTTGCAGTGTTAAACGAGAGAATACCTATGCCATTCTGTGTAAATCGTACGTTTTCAGCAAAACCGGCCAGCAGAAGTATAAAGGCGAAAGAAAGAACAGCGTATTTGGCGGTTTTGAAAAATTTGGGTGCTGGTCTAAAAACGGAATCTTGCCCATAATTTTGAGAAACGCTACTAAATGTTTTTGAAACGTCCGGGGAGCTGACATTAATTTTTGGCCATGAGAACTTTGAGGATTTGGGATCGGCTGAGTTTTTGAAAACCGATGTGTCGTTAACTACAGCGTACGATTTCTTGTAGGCTTGTTTCGATCCGTCTAGTATTTTTTTAAATCTGGCAACCTCCGCTACATCATATACCCTATAATTATTATCTAATCTCTTTGATAAGATTTTACCCTCCGCTTCAAACCTTCGAAGAGTAGAAGATGAAATGCGTAATAAATTCGCAGCATCAGATACTTTAACATAACCTTCACTGTGGAAAATGTTTGAGTTTGAATTTGAGTAACTTTTTTTGTTATTTTGGGCAGCAGTTTCCATGGCAGGAAGGTTTACTATTTGTTTACATTACAGCAGATAGTAAAGTTATTATAAATAATAGAGGGTTTTTTTTACTCAGTCAATACTTTTTTTCCTTTACTCGCAACGTGTGATAAGGTTTTTCAATATTATGTTTATAAATATTTACATAGTAGCCTTAAGCCTTGTTTTTGCTTTTGTTTACAGTATATTCACGGCTTTAAATTATTAACGTGTGACAATATGCGAATTTTTGTTTCTTCAAGATTGTATTTTTAGGCTTTTGTTGAGGCATCGAGGTGGTGTGTAAAACTATGCCTAATAAAATTGTTTTTATTCTTGCCTTGTTATTATCTGGGCCCTGATTTTTATCTACTACTGCGGGTTGTACTTTTTCGCGGTGCCGTGTTTTATGCTAGCCCCATAGTATAAGATGCAAAGTTATGAAAGTAGCTCTTTGGATTTTAACTCCCCGCGGTGTGTGTATTTGCTACGCTGTGTGCTCTAAATTTGTGCGCGCAGAGACACTTAAGAGTGGCGTACTGAAGAATTCCCCATTTTTGTTAATAGATACGCTGTTGACGAACATAAAGGGTAAAAAATGGGGGTGGGGAGTAGTTAGGTTCGTTAGATTTAAGTTTTTCATAATATGGTTTATTAAATATTCAGCCTGATTAGAATTTAATCGGTTACAGGGAAGTTCGATTCTAAATTTTTCGTAATAAAAACTCATTTTTAAAATCCGACGTTGGGGAGAGCGCTGATTTTTTTACAAAACCCGATTTCAACACGGTTCAAAAAATATGACAATCATACACCCCTCTTGTTTACAGCACGTCGTTAAATCTAGAAAATGTCAGCAAATAACGACATTGTCCGATATCACAAAACCTTATCAAACGCTATAGTTAAAAGAAAAAGTGCCATCAGCATTTTTTTAGTTTTCTATGTTCCGTCGGTTTTGGGTTGCATAGTTTTTATTTAGTTAAGTGTTAACTGTTTCCTGGGTACTTGAACAATCGTTCCTTACATTGACGGCCACTATAAACTTCCTTATTATTGTATCAATGTATAAGTTTCTGCCTAAGTCCAAAAACTACTTACTACTAATTTCAATTTTTGTACTATTTTCTGTTGGTAAATCTTTTGCCCTGGAAACGAACACTGCGTTTTCTCTCCAATTGAAGGACAACATCGGAAACGCGGGAGACATTGTCACTTATAAGGATGGGCAGTACAGTATTTCTGCTGAAAAATACGATACTCAGATGTTCGGTGTGATTGTAGACAAACCCATAACGTCCCTAGAGGACATAAATCTGACTGACTATAAACTGGTCTCAAGTTTCGGAGAGGCTGTATTAAACGTTTCGAACAGAGATGGCGAAATAAAAGAAGGTGATTATATTACAAGTTCGGACATCCCCGGTGTTGGGGTACGCGCCAATGAAAGCGGACAGATTCTTGGAATTGCGTTGGAAGACTACAGCCCGTCGAATAGTGAGGATATCGGGCAAATCCTGGTTTTTGTCGATATAAAAACCAGCTTCATCGATAAGAAGATCAGTAAAAACCTGCTCGAGATACTAAAGACCAGCCTTACATCACCTTTTATGACTCCTATAGAAGCCCTACGTTATCTTCTTGCTATACTTACGGTGTTTGCTTCATTTGTTATCGGTTTTTCATCGTTCGGTAAGATAACAGGCACCAGCGTAGAAGCTTTAGGTCGAAATCCAATGGCCGGAAACTCTATACGGCGGGTAGTTATTTTCAATTTTGTATTGACAGTTATTATTATGGCTGTTGGATTGGCGATTGCTTATTTCGTACTGGTGTTATAAATTATTTGTATGGATTTCTCAATCTTACTGCCCAATGAGTTTTTCACGGAAAGGGTATTTTACTTTGTAATTGCCTTTTCTTCGCTGACTGTTTTAATCCTCGTACTAATACTTTTATATGTTTTCCAAAGCAAGAAGCAGGCGAAAGACCGGCTGATGGAAAATGAAATAAAAGACAAAGCTTATGTGGAGGCCATGAAAATAATGGATTCCGCCCGGCTAAAATCACTCAAAATTCTGGAAGAAAGCCAGCTTAAAGCTCATAAATCTCTGGACAACGCCTCCAGTTTAAGCAAAGAGGCGAGAGCCGAGTTAGACAGGAAATTTGCTGTCATTTATGACAAACAAACGTCAACTTTGGACGGACTAAGTCAGGAGCTGGTGAAAACATATAAAGACGCGTTAGAAAAAGAACGTAAAGAAAATATGCAAGTTATCGATGAAACCTCGGATATGCTAAAGAGAGAGCTAACCGCGGAAGTAATTGAAATAACCGACACTGTTAGAAAAGGAACAATAGAAAAGCAGAAGGAAATAGAGAAAAAACTGGAAGAAGAATATTCCCGTGTTGAAGAGGAAATCAACGCATACAAGGCGCAGAAAACTGAGGAAATAAACTCCAGGATATTTGACATAATAGCAAGAGTCTCCGATAGAGTGCTGGGGAGGGTAATAGATCAGTCATCGCACGAAAAGTTTATTCTTGACACTCTTACCGAGGAGTTAATGAAGCAGGGTTTTTCAGCTAAAAAATGACAAAATATGAAGCATCTAACCCCCGAAACTCAAACCCAAATATTGAGCTCCTTACAAACCATGCCAAAGGCAGCCGAGTTGTCCTTTTTACTTGATGACATGAGTTCCGGTACTTACACCCAAAATGCCGACTTAACGAACACGCTTGAAAAGGTCTCTCAATACTCTAAGGATTTGGCAGTCTTGTTAAATGTTCCGGATTCCGAAAACATCAGAGACATAGTTAAAGAAGCGCAGGAGCTTGTTTGTAATTCCGACAGAATTAAAGTAGAAATGTCATATGCTCCCTCTAAGGATTTTATGTCAGGCGTGTATGAGATCTTCAAAAGCCTAGGTTACAAAGACTTTTTATTGGATTTTGCAACTGTATCGGATGCGGGGACGGGGGCACATATATATCACAACGGAAACTTTATCGACATTTCGATGTTCGACTTAATTAAAGAAAAGATGCAAGGGTTTAATTTTAATACCTTATAATGATAAACCAAGAAGAAAGTAGACAAAAATTTAGCCAGTATCTACAGCAAACAGGTGAGGTCGGGTTTATAGAAAAAGTTCAACACCCCATTGCGCACGTGTCGGGCATTCCAAACGCCCGGGTGTGGGAAGTTATTTACTGTGAAAACGGGTGCATAGGCGTTGTGATGGCATTGGTGGGGAATATGGCGGAGGTTTTACTCTTTACTAACGATATGATCGGTGTCGGGACAAAAATTTGCAGAACGGGAAATCCTCTGGAAATTGGGTTAGGCGATTCTTTGTTGGGTACTGTCATAGATCCTCTTGGTTTTTCACTTAAAGATGGTGTTGTTACACCCGGCCTAACAGAAAAAAGAGAAATCGATATTGCTCCTCCCGGAATAGATATAAGAGAAAGAGTCCGCGAACCTTTGGAAACCGGATTATCCATGGTTGATTTTCTTATTCCGCTCGGAAAAGGTCAAAGAGAGCTCGTTATAGGGGATAGAAATATCGGTAAAACAACTTTTGTGTTGCAGTCCATGTTGTCACAGGCAAAAAAAGGTGCGGTTTGCATATACGCCGGGATAGGTAAGAAAAAGCACTCAATCAAAGAAGTCGAGATGTTTTTATGGGGGCATGGTATCTCACGTAATAGCGTTATAGTAGGGGCAAGCTCTTCAGATCCCATCGGGCACATTTTCATAGCACCCTATGTAGCTATGACAATCGCTGAATATTTTTGCTCGAAAGGCAGAGACGTTCTCTTAATACTCGACGATCTTACAAATCACGCCAAGTACTACAGAGAGATGTCGTTGATAGCTAAGAAATTTCCGGGACGCGATTCTTATCCGGGGGATGTATTCTATGCACACGCCCGTTTATTGGAGAGAGCCGGAAATTACAAACTTCCCGGGGGTGGAACTGCTTCAATAACGTGTCTTCCGGTGTGCGAAACCATTGGCGGTGACATATCCGGATATATACAGACAAATCTTATGTCTATAACAGACGGACACATATTTTTTGACCAGGACTTGTATAAAGCAGGAAAACGCCCGGCAATCAATTATTTTCTGTCTGTTACCAGGGTAGGTCGCCAAACTCAGAGTAAAGTAAGATGGGGAATAAATAGGGAGCTGTCCAGCTTCATGGTTCTTCATAGTAAAACGGAAAGATTCATTCATTTTGGCGCGGAAATTAACGAGGGCATAAAATCGACCCTTGAGATGGGTAGCAATATTAACTTTTTCTTTGACCAGGCATTAGAAGAAATATTATCCATTAATGTGCAAATTATCCTTTTTACACTCATTTGGACGGGGATTTTAAAAGAAGAGTCGGAGGGGAAAATTAAGTTTTATATCACGCAGGCGCAGAAATTGTATGACGTAGAGCAGGATTTTAAGAATATGATTGACGAGATAATAAATACGTGTACAGATTTTAACCAGCTGTTAGGGAAGGTGAGTGCTAAGTATAAGGATATTCTTGCTATTTTAGATAAAACTAGTATTTAACTATGAAACGTATAAAAGAACTTAAAGAAGAATTAATATCGCTCGAAGAATTTTTGACGATGGTGGAGGCGTATGAAGAAATATCCGCCCTTAGAATGAGAAAGGTTAAGAAGTCGGTTTTGAAACGCCGCGAGTTTATGCAGGGGTTGAACGAGGCATTCGCATACATCGCTTTTTCTTACAAAATTTTTAAAAAGAATGTCAAAAAAGGACAAAAAGAGGAAATACTAAATACAAACGGCAAAACTGCGCTGGTTTTTCTGGCATCCAACACAGGTCTTTACGGCGATATCATACGCAAAACATTTAACTTATTTATGACAGATGTGAACAAGAATAATGATGCGGATTTGATAATTGCAGGAAGGTTAGGAAAGAACTTGTTCGATTCCTCCGGAATACACCGTAAGTACGCATTCTTTGAAATATCAGATACGGGTGTTGATGAGAAAGCTTTAAAAGGAGTAGTAGGGCACGTATCCACTTACTCGGAGGTTGTTGTTTATCACGGAGTTTTCAGAAGTATTCTTTCCCAAGAAGCTAAGAGTACTCATGTAACCGGAGAGGTTTTAAAAATAACCGAAAGCACTGAGGAGTATAACGTGCCGTTTCTCTTCGAACCTAACATCAAGAATGTTGCTGAGTATTTTGAAAAGCAGATACTATCGCTAATTTTTGAGCAGGCCTTGTTTGAATCAAGTTTAAGTAAATTTGCTTCGAGGATGGTCAGTTTGGACAGTGCGGCAGCTAATATAAATCAGAAAATTACCCGTATTGATTTTGAGGCTAAGAAGGCCGAACACCGTGCTATTAACTCCGGTATTCAAGGTAATTTGGCAGGAGGGGGTTTATGGAAGTAATAAACAAAGGTAAAGTCGTAAGTGTGACAGAAGCGGTAGTAGAGGTGGAGTATTTGACCGAACCCACGCCCAAGTTAAGAGAGGTGTTAACTCTCGAGAGAGATCCTTCAGTGAAGCTGCAAGTTATGAAATCATCCGACAAAGCGCGTTTTTATTGTCTTGGCCTATCTAAAATCACGTCTATCAGAAGAGGGGATGCGGTTGTCAGCACAGGCGGTCCCTTGAAGATACCGGTCGGGGTAGAAATACTAGGGAGAGTAATGAATGTATTCGGGGAAGCTAAAGACGGAATGGGTGATATAAAATATGACAAATTAGCCCCCGTGTTTAATGATTCCCCTTCATATGCAGACACGGTTGCGGATTTAAAGTTTCTTGAGACAGGAATAAAAATTGTCGACCTGTACGCTCCTCTTGTTCAGGGAGGAAAAGTAGGACTTTTCGGGGGTTCCGGTGTAGGCAAAACCATGCTACTTACTGAAATACTCCACAACGTTATTAACAAAGACCCCCAGAATAACGTTTCAGTGTTCTGCGGAGTAGGAGAGCGCTCACGTGAAGGACACGAGCTCTTTAATGAGCTTAAAGACACGAATGTGCTTTCTTCTGTTTCTCTTGTTTTCGGTGCCATGGGAGAAAGCCCGGCTACCAGGTTTCTAACTGCTTTCGCCGGAGCATCTGTAGCAGAGTATTTTAGAGATGATTACGGAAAAAACGTCCTTTTCTTCGTAGACAATATTTTTAGATTTGCCCAAGCAGGGAGTGAGCTTTCCCTGCTAATGAACAACATACCTTCTGAAGACGGGTATCAGGCCACCCTTAATTCTGAAATGGCCAGCGTACACGAAAGATTAGTAGCCAAAAACGGAAAATCGGTGACAGCTATAGAAGCAATATACCTTCCGGAAGATGACTTGTTTGATCCTGCTGCCCAAACTGTTTTTGGGTATCTAGACTCGTCGATAGTACTCTCCAGAGATGCTTATAGAGAAGGACGTCTTCCTGCTGTAGATATCATACAATCGGATTCTGATGCGCTAAATCCTCACAACGTAACGCCAAAACACTACTATGTAGCTACCGCGTCAAAATCATTGCTGAAAAAAGCCGAACTATTAGAACGAATCGTGTCATTAGTTGGAGAGTCCGAACTATCAGATGAAGATAGGACTTTGTACCAAAGAGCAAGAAAAATAAGGAATTATATGACACAAAACTTCTATGTAGCGTCAATTCAAACTGGTAGACTTGGCACGTATGTTACTGTGGATAAAACAGTTGAAGGGGTGAAGAATATTATGGATGGTAATTACGATGATGTACCTGAGGATAAATTTATGAATATAGGGTCTATTGACGAGATAAATAGTAAATAAACATTATATGGCAGACCAAAACATCTTATTGTTGCTAGTTAGTGTGAAAACCAAAGAGAAAGTTTTGTTTGAGGGTACTGCTGAGACTGTGACATCCTTTAATTTAAGGGGTAGGTTTGACATTCTTCCACACCACGCGAATTTTATTACATTAGTTTCTAAATATGTAATAATTGACACCGGTAAAGAGACTGAAAGAAAGTTTGACATAGACAAGGGAATTCTTTACGCCATGTCTAACAGAGTGAGTGTGTATGTAGGTATATAGATACCGGGAAGTTGTCTGCTTACGCGCGCGCAGTATTCTTTATAAGTCGGTGTGATCTATTTTAACCGATTGTCCCATGGAAGTGTTTATAAATACACTTTTTACCCATTCCAGAGCTGCCTTGGTAGGTTTATTTTGTTTGAGCGTTTTAAACAATTCCATGAAGTTTTCAAACAGTTGTTCTTCGGTAAAAGATCTTTTTCCAATTATGGTGTGAATCATGGGTAAATCTTTTTCTGTCTTGATGTCCAGGCGTCCTTTTTTAATTTCACTCACAGCTTTTTCCGGATCATCTGAAACAGTTCCGGTTTTAGGATTAGGCATTACACCAGCAGGGCCTAAAATTTTAGCAATTTTGGCAAGTTTTGGCATGAAAGCAGGCTCTGTTACGAGAGTGTCAAAGTCGACTTTCGGCTTTATCTGGCCTTTTTGTATGGCATCTATGTCAGACTCCTTTAATTCCAAATCTGCTCCGGCCACTTTTTTGCTGGCTAACACCGCTACTTTCTTAGTTTTACCCGTTCCGTTGGGCAGGGTAAGTGAAAATCTAACGGGCTGCTCCTGTTTTTTTGCATCCAAATCGAGGTTTATATGAACCTCAACCGTTGCGTCAAATTTTTCTTTTGACATTTGTTTCACTTTTTTTATTGCTTCCGTCAATTCCATAGTGTTATTTCTCCACATCGACGCCCATCGAGCGCGCGGTTCCTTCAACAACTTTCACAGCTTGTCCTAAATTCTTGGTATTTAGATCAGGCATTTTAATTTGGGCAATTTCCTCAGCTTGTTTCCTGGTCAAAACTCCAATCTTTTGTTTGTTGGGAACTGCACTTCCTTTTTGCGTCTTAAGTGCTTTCTTGATGAGGTGCGCAGTGACTGGGGTCTTGGTGATAAATGTGAATGTCCTATCTTCGTACACAGTTAAAATTGCAGGTATTATGTCATCAGGAGTTCCTGAAGTTCTGGCATTGAACTCTTTGCAGAATTCCATTATAGGTACACCGTGCTGTCCGAGAGCGGGGCCTACCGGAGGTGCCGGATTTGCTTTTCCGCCTTGTATAGCAAGTTTGACTATCGCTTTTATTTTTTTACCTTTTTTTGGTTCTGCCATTTTAAAAATTCCTTTTATTAATAAATTACAATTGCACTACTTGTGTGAAGTCCAACTCAAGAGGTGTTTCCCTGCCAAATACTGACACAAGAACTTTTACTTTACCTTGCTCGTCGTTAACCTCATCAACTTTTCCTAAAAAGTCTTTAAAGGGACCTTCGCTCACTCTCACGGAATCGCCCACGTTGAATTTAGCTTCAAACTTGGGAGCCTCCATTTTAGCAAATTTCATGAGAGTTTTAACTTCGGACTCTGCCAATGGGGTAGGTGTGGTACCCATGCCCACAAAACCTGTAACTCCGGGAGTAGTTCTGACTATGTACCAGCTGTCGTCATCCATTGACATAAGGACCATCATGTAGCCGGGAAAAAGCTTTTCTTCAACGGATCTCTTTTTTCCTTCGGATACCACAATCTTTTGTTGGTGAGGAACGAATATTTTAAAAATCCTGTCCGTGAAACCGCCGGCTTCCGCACGTTGTTTCAATGTTATTGACACTTTATTTTCGTGTCCGGAGTAGGTGTGTACCACGTACCAGTGAGCCAAAGGAGAGACATCTGCGTTTACAACAATGACATTATCTTCGGCGTTTTTGCCGTTATCATCGGTACTTTCAGTATTTTCGGTTGTGTCTTTATCCTGTTCGTCCATTTTTTAGTTTGCTAACAAAAAGGTTAACAATTTTGCAAATACGAAATCCAAAAACATCACAAATAAGCCGACCCCAAAGCTAACACCTATCACATAGCCAGTCAAGCGAATAGTATCCTTTTTTGACGGCCACGTTACTCTTTTAAGTTCTTCATATGAAGATACAAAGAAACTTTGCACTTTGTTCACGTTCAGGATTTTAGCATTTTTTGCCCTTCGGGACAACAATTTTACGGGTTACTACCAGTATTTCCGGCGGGGCGGCCCGGTGATGGTATAATTCCCGATATGCTAGCCCTGCTTACTGAAAATCCTCTTATATTCGCAGTAGTCCTTGTGGCCCTGGTAATTTCCCTATCTGTACACGAGTTTGCGCATGCCTGGGTTTCGGACAAACTGGGTGATCCCACCGCCAGATACATGGGAAGGGTTACTTTAAATCCCAAAGCGCATATAGATCCACTAGGGATGCTTCTTCTGGTGGTAGCGGGGTTTGGGTGGGGTAAGCCGGTACCGTTTAATCCTCTAAACCTAAAATATCCCAAACGGGACTCCGCCTTAATTGCGCTGGCCGGTCCGGCATCTAACTTTATATTGGCCATTGTCACGGCAATTATCCTTAATTTCGTAAATGTTAATTCTTTGGTTGGAGGGGCTCTTTACCTCTTAGTTTTCTACAATCTGCTGCTGGGTGTTTTTAACTTAATGCCTTTTCATCCTTTAGATGGTTTTAAAATTGTAGGCGGGCTGTTGCCGAACAATTTAGCGTTGCAGTGGTACCAAATGCAGCCTTACGGAATAATAATTTTGGTCGCCTTTATTTTTACAAATTCCTTTCAAAAAATTGTATTGCCTATTGTTGATATATTAACCAAAATGCTCGGTGTGACGGCGTGATTTGCCTATTTAAAAGCACTTTGCTCGGCAGGTTTCCTTTGACTTGTTTCCTATAAATGTTAAGCTTTATATAGATATCGTGAGATATCGTTTAAGCCTAGTGTGATCGTTTAAGCTGAGAGTCATAGATTTCCTCTACGACTCTCGTGAAAGAGGGTTACACGGTAGCGTGTTCGAAAGTTCACGTTCCTAATACCCACTTTTCTATAAACGGGGATCCGTCTCAGCGGCCCGACACACCGGGCAGGAATTATTAAAACCCTGCTTAAATCGAAGTATAGCGGGGCTTTTTTTCGCCAATTTCTGCAGTAAACACCCTATGTATTTCCTTTTGTGATAATATTTCCATGTGAATATATTCAACGGCAGAGATAAAGCAACAATCCTTGATGCCAAAGTCCTTGAATTCCTTGGGACCGAACATATAAAAGGGGAGTTGGCAATAATTTTAATAGGGGACAACGAGGCTTCTGAAAAATATATCTCCATAAAAAAGAAATATTGCGACAGTAAGGGTATAAAGTGCGTTGTGCATAGGATAGACGGAAGGCTTAAAGATGAGGACATTTTCAAAAAAGTTTTTGACGTGGTAGCGAGTCCTAACACGGCAGGAGCAATAATCCAGCTTCCTTTACCGCGCCCGTCTTTAGATCCCTGTTTAAGGCTTATCCCCGCGGAAAAAGATATTGACGCAATCTCCCCGTTTTCAATGGAGGCATTTTACGCCGGGCGTCCCCACAAAATACTTCCTGTAGTCAGGGCCCTAGATTTTTTTATTAGGGAAACAGGCAAAGATTCTTCAAGTTCCGCATTAAGAGCGGCTGTTATAGGCGAGGGTTTTCTTGTCGGAAAGCCCGCAGCCCAGTATTTAAAATCAAAAAACTATCAGGTTTCCGTCATAAATGACTACCAAACAGGGCAAAAAATAGACACGGACGTATTGGTTTTATCGGCGGGCATACCTAATCTGGTCAGGGGAGAGGACGTATCTGCAGGCTGCGATGTCGTGGATTTCGGTTCGTCGGTTGTAGACGGAAAAACCACAGGTGATCTTGTCCAGGACTCTTCTTTAGAACACCTCGGCTTGGTTTCAATGTCACCTGGCGGAGTAGGTCCCCTGGTCGTACGTTTTCTGATAATGAATTTTTTGGGTATTTAATATTAGACGGGAAAAGCGTTAAAATTACTTAGTATGAACATACACTTTGTGAGTTACGGACACGTGTTCAGGTCACGTTTGGCGGAGGCTTACCTCAAGTTTATGCTGAGGAAGCATAAAAATATCCAGGTCACCTCATCAGGCATAAAGTACGAGAAAGAAATAAACGGACCAATAGCATGGTACGCGATGAAGATTTTAGTTGACCACCAACTGACCGCCTATATGTCGGACACGCCGGTTATAACTACTAAAGAACTTTTAGAAAAACAGGATCACGTGATTTTTCTGGATGAGGCATCCCATGATTACAGCAAAAAACGACTTGGGTATAACGAAAGAAAACACGATGTATGGCACGTTGAGTACCTGCCGCCGGAAAAAACCGGAAGCGAAGCAAGCTTAGACAAAGACCTTTTTATAATCAAAAGGTCGGAGCAGATATTCAAGAATATAAAGGAACACTGCCACAGATTCGTCCACGACCTTTCTACGACCGAAATACCTTATATAGAATCACTTTACTAGCATTGATGCTAGTTTATCTCTGTCAAAACCTATGACAAACTCTGATTCGTTGTCTTCGTAAATAATTTCGGTAACAGGAACACCCATCTGTCCGGTTGATTTTACAACGTATTCGGCCTCTTTTGGTGCCTCTTCCAGATAGACGGTTTCGTGCTTCACCATATTTTTTTCAAGCCAGTCTTTTTCCATTTTGCAGTAAGGACATGTGTGGGTAGAGTAGAGCTTAACGTTTACTACCTTTAATTCTCCCACGCCGGTCGTCTCATTTATAAGAGTTTTCATTTTTGTTGCGAGCTCCGATGCGTAGTGTTGGATTTCGTGGTTGGGCGTGACGCCCGACATTAGCTCCGGATTTCCGATTCCGACCAATACTCCGTTTTTGTTTAGTACCGCTACCGAAGTTGGAATAAGGCCTATTAAATTCGAGTCGGCGGTGAGTATTTTTTGAGTTAAATCTCTGTCTTTAATCGTTACTATAAGCCCAAGATTTTCGTCTAATTTAGTTTGGGAAACAACTTCAAATCCTAAATCTTTAGCTTTATCTAAGAGATTTGACAAAGTTTTGTCAAAATCAAATTTACTTTTTCTGTAATATGCTATATTCATTTTTCCATCTCCTTCGATAGGTTTTCTACCCTGACAGCGATTTCTGCCGCTTCGGGGTAGAGAAGTTTATAAAATACAAATTTTCCTTCCTTATGAGTTTCCAAAATCCCGGCTTTTTTTAATTTTGCCAGGTGCTGGGATACCGCGGATTGAGACATCCCGCAGATGTTTATAAGATCGTTAACTTTTTTAGGCTTTTCCGAGAGACATCTAATTAATTTGAGACGCACCGGATTGGAAATAGCCATAAAAATTTCGTTTTTCATGCCGAGGTCATATTAGCATCTTCTAATATGATGTCAAGACTTTACTGTAAAAGCTCGTAATAACGCCATTTTTGATTTATTCGAAATATGTGATAAAATGGCTAAGTTCGTAACCGCGTGTCAAAGACACCGCGGCTGTCAGTTAATGCTTGTGATCTTATCGGCTACCCAAAGTTGCCTTGTAAGTATCCTTCATTAATCGC
>LCBB01000013.1 GCA_000996895.1 candidate division WWE3 bacterium GW2011_GWC2_41_23 | reverse complement strand
AACCTTTGCATCTGCCCGGACGCTTTGACCGGGACTCTCTATTTCACCGGTCTCTATCCCTTTTTACCCCGCCCATTACGGACGGTTAAGTTGTTAATACTAAGAACATATCCTATAAACCACGTACCGTCAATGTTATACTCGCAGCATGGGAAAGCACATTCTGCAGTCTCCGCTATGGGCGGAATTTAAAAACAAACACGGTACTCCTGCAGTGTCGGCTGGGAATGTTATTTATACAATCCACAGGATTCCTTTGAGTTCTTACAACTATGCTTATTGTCCGCGGGTGTCCCCCTTTGATGTAAATTTTGAAGAATTAAGAAAGTCGGCAGAGGAAAATAACTGTATCGCCGTTCACTTCGACGTGCCCAACATCATAAAAGGAAGTTCTGAAGAAGCTGAAGCCTCAGTAATATTTGAAAAGCAGTGCGTGCATTCTCCCAGAGATGAATTTGCCAAAGCTAATTTTTTTATAGACCTCACTAAAAGCGAGGAAGAGCTTTCTTCGTTACTCCACAAAAAGCATAGATACAACATAAATTATGCAAAGAAAAACGGAGTCATTGTAAGAGAAAGCACTGAAGATAAAGATTTTGACAAGTTTTACGCCCTTTACAAAGAAACCGGCATCAGACAGAAATTCTATTTTAGAGGTTACTCATATCTCCGTAACATGTGGGATGTTTTCAACAAGGCGGGGCTTGCTAAACTTTTGGTTGCAGAATTCGAAGGAGAGGCTCTTGCCGCATGGATTCTTTTATCTTATGAGGGAGTGCTTTACTATCCTTACGGGGGGTCGACGGAAAGAATGAAAAATCTTTTTGCAAGCACGGTTCTGGGATGGGAAGCATTGTTGTTGGGCAAGCGGCTGGGGTACAAAACTTTTGATATGTGGGGGGCATCGGCGGATCTGACTGATACATCCGACGAATACTACGGTTTCTCTATTTTTAAATCAAAGTTCGGGGCTAAACATGTGGTTTATATCGACTCGTATGATATGGTCATAAACGAGAATTTGTACAAATTCTTTAATCTAGCCAATAGTTTTAGATGGAAACTGCTTAAACTCATCAAGTAATATGAATAGAGAGCAGGACATAAGACAAAGCGACGGATGGGGAAAATATCTGGAAACGTTGCATTGGAAACTCAGAAAAACATCAACCGGAATTCTTATAGCAATACGTCCTTCCCCTCTAGGAAATTTTGTAAAAATTCAACATCCGAAGAAAATCGTGGAAGCAGACTTACAGGAGATCGAAAAGATATGTCTGGAAGAGAAGTGCGTTTATATAAAAATCGAACCTGATTTTGATCAGGACCTGTCGGTTTTTGATGGTAAAGGCTACCGCCCGTCGTATTCGCCGAATTGTGTTCCCTCGACAATATTTATGGATCTTACAAAATCAGAAGAAGAAATGTGGTCGGAATTTTCACACAGTGCCAAGTATTCCATCACCCGGGCAATTAGAGAAGGTTACCGGGCGGTAAAAATATCTAAGCCGTCTATCTCTCAATTGGAGGAAAGTTACGCACTTCTATCTGTTACCGCCCGCAAAAAGAATTTCTATGTTTCTCCGATTCGCGAATTTTCTACCAGGGTCGAATCTTTCGGGGACAGGTCGTATTTGTGTGAGGTCAGAGATAAGGACGGAATTCTCCAGTCCAGCAAATTTTGTCTGGGACACAAAAACATGGTTCTTTTTGTTGCGGGAGGATCTTCGGAATCGGCAAGGAAAAATAAATCCGGTTACCTTCTTATGTGGGAGGCAATGAAATTTTTGAAAAGCGAAGGTTACGAGGTTTTTGACTTGGAGGGAAAAGACGACCCAAGGTTTCCTTTTCAAACCAGAAATTGGGAAGGATTCAGCCATTTTAAAGAAAAGTTCGGTGGCGTCGCAATAGAATTTCCTGTTCCCCGGATTAAGTTTTTGAATAAGATTTACGGAACGGTTTCAAGAATAACAGGTGTAGATTTCTAGGAGTGCGCTAGCCCTTAAGGAGAAGGGGGTTACCCCTTGTAGGCGAAAGGGCAGATGTCTTTGTAATCACACCAGCCACATTGAATAGTAGGGTTGGCCTCGAACTCACCTTTTTTAATATTTTCAACAGTCTCTACAATTTTCTCTTTTTGCTTCACTAGGTCATCCGGCGTGCGGGTGGTTGAAACTCTTTCTCCCGATTCCAGAAAATACAGAGTTAAAAGATCGGGCTTTAACCCCAGCGCTTCCTTTGCGGCCATAGCGTAAATCGTCACCTGTGCATCGCGGTCAACGTCTTTTTGGGATTTAGCGGTTCCCGTTTTGTAATCTATAATCTCCACCCCGCCGCTTTCCAGGTTATCAATTCTGTCAATTCTTCCGAAGAAATTAGTACCCCCGACTCTTAAGTTGAAGGATTTCTCCAAAGCCTCTATGTTGTCTTTTCCTGCAGCATGTTTATTAAAGTATTCTTCAAGCACCCGCTTTCCGCTTTCAAATCTTTCAGTTCGGTGTTTTTCATCGTCATACCCTAATGGTATCCACTTTCTTTCGTATATTTCGTATAAATCTTCGAGTGATACTTCTTTACCGAACATTCTCTTTGTGTGAAATTCTTTTAGTGTTTCGTGCATTGTTGTACCGAAACTTAGAGCATAGTTTGGCAAGGTGGGGATGCGCAATATGTATGAGTATTTATATTTCAAAGGGCACGCATTATAGGTATCAATTTGAGTGTAACTCATCGTTTGGGGCACAAGGTGTTCAATGTTAATAGCTTTGGGATCTCTAAACGGTGACGTAATGCCGAACAGAGTATCCTGTCCTCCGGACTTCTCGTCGGTTACTTTTCCGACGTATTCCATTTTTAAACCTGTTTCTCCGAGGAATCCGCTCGGCACTTTTTCCCGCTTTCCCCCGTAATTTTTAGCTAGAGTAAGGTAAAGATATTTTTGGGCGCGGGTCATCCCGACATAAAACAAACGTCTTTCTTCCTGTATGTGTTCATCGCCCGAGGGTAGAGTTTCTTTTATCAGTTCAACCGGAACATCTATCACATCTCCTTTATTTCTTGTGGGGAATCTATCGGCAACTAAATTGACCATAAAAACTACGGGATACTCCAGACCTTTGGACGCGTGAACAGTCATCAGGTTGATGGTATCAATGTCTTCTAACTCTGCCTGTGCAGGATTGTCTCCTGCTTCCAAAACCAGTTCAATATAGTCTAAAAAATCAACAACAGTGGGGATTTCCTTCGTGTCCTCGCGGTGTTTTATTTCAAACTCCTTTGCCTTATTTAAAAATATATCGAGGTTTTTTATAGACAGTTGGTTTTCCACGGTTTCTTCTTCGATAAGCGGGCTCATATAACCAAGATTGGTGACCATATTAAAAATAAATTCCGAAGGTGTCTCTCTCGTTATGTTTTCTTGTCTCTCGCGGATTAATTCTTTAAGGTTAGACAGTTCAACTTTTTCCGAGTTTTTAACTTCATCCCAAAGATTGGTCTTTTTGTATCTCGCTTCCGACAGCAGTTTGGAAATATCATCAGGATCTATTTGAAGGGAGCGGATGTTGAGCACACGGTACAAACTCACTCCGTCTTTCGGATTGGCAACTATTCTTAGAAGGGCAATCACGTCTCTTACTTCGTCTCTGTCGTAAAGTCCTCTGTTCCCGACCAACTGGTAAGGTAGCCCGTGTTTTCTTAGAGCCATTAAGAACGGGTCTAAGTGGCTGTTCGCTCTCGCAAGTATGGCCACGTCTTTGTATGTGTACTCAGGTTCTTTTCCTAACACCTCAAAAATCTTTTTTATAACCAGTTCGACTTCATCCTCCAACTCTTCCGCTTGAAAAATCGACGGGGAAATACCCTTTGCTTTTATCTGACTGATTAATTCTTTTGAAATTCCAAGTTTAGATTCAAGAGTGTCCGGGTTGTTGTTAACAATTAGTTTGTAAGCTGGGTCAAGTACTTTTTGGCCCGAGCGGTAGTTTTTTATTAGAGTAACTCTTTCGGCCTTGGGGTAGTCTTCCATAAACTGAAGAATGTTGGATACTGCGGCGCCCCTGAATTTATAAATCGATTGCGAATCGTCCCCAACTACAACCAAACTACGGTCACCCATTTCTATAGGACACAAAAGCTTAACAAGCTCATACTGGGCAAGGTTTGTATCCTGAAATTCGTCGAGGAGAACGTGCTTAAACTGCTTTCTGTACTTCTCAAGAATGTGGGGGCGTTCTCTGAAGAGTTTAAGACACCATGTAATTAAATCCCCGAAATCCATTTTGGAGTGCTCCAGCTTTAGGCGTGTGTACTCGGTGTAAACGTGGGCAAGTTCGAAAATTCTTTCTTTTTCCTCTCCATCAAGTTCTGTTTTCTGCACAAATTTTTCGAAATCTTCAGGGGATACGTTTTCGTCCTGAAGTCTCGAAATAAATTTAAGAATAGCGGAAATGAATCTTGTAGGATTACCCAGCGGTCTGAAATACTTTAGCCCCAGATCAAAAAGATTTTTTCGTAACAAAATCCACTGCTCGGGAGAAGAAAGAAGTTTGTACCCCGGATCAATTCCAATCTCAATTCCTTCTGCACGCAATATTCTATCGGCGAAAGAATGAAATGTAGAAATCCATGGTTCCTCATATCCCAAAGGCATTGCATCTCCGGTTCTGTCGATCATTTCCCCCGCAGCTTTTTCTGTGAAAGTAAGCGCAAGAATTTCTTTCGGTTTTATATCTCTTTTTTGTATTAAATCCCTGATGCGTTCGGTTATAACGCGCGTCTTTCCCGTCCCTGCTCCCGCAACTACTAAGAGATGGTCTTTTTTGTGGTCGATGACTTTAGCTTGCTCTTCGTTAATTTCCGTTTGTTTTTTTGAAGGCATGTGATCCCTATTATAGCGCAAACCCAGCGGGTTGTTGCATATTCTAGTAACTTATAGTATAATACTGTAAGTATATAGTGTTTAGGATATAATAAATCTACGCATTCATCAGTCAGAAAAGGGAGGTTACGATGGACATTCTGGTTACTATTGTGATTGTTGTACTTACTTTCGTAGTATTTATACCGTTGGTGTTTGTGGGGGTCTTCAAAAATTCTGAAGATAACGCCCATAACGCCCGCACCTCACATTAGCATTTTTAGCATTTATCGCTCCTCCTGGGCAACCCGGTGATTTGGAACAACAGCCTATTCAAGCTGCCATTTCACCGGGATTTTTTTTGGGTAATTTTGACTACTCCAGGAGTTTCTTTTGTTCGGGATCGTCGATAACCTGTATCCTATCGATTTTGTTAAATAATCTAGAGAATTTCATCCTTATGCCATCCATGGATTTGTATCCGTTGGAAATATGTTTTTCCAGAACATCCAGATCGTCGTTAAACTTGGACGCCTCCAGCTTTATGCCGTCCAGTGCTTTTAAGACTTCACCGGCGTGCTTTTCCAGATTTTGCTGATGAAAAGCTACCAGCAACACCTTCAAAAAGTACGACAGGGTGTTGGGAGATGCCATAACCACGTTTTTTACTTTGCAGTAATTCTCAATTTCCGGAGTGTTTACGATTAGCTCATAGTATACATTTTCCGAGGGTATGTACATGATAGCCTGGTGGGTTGTTCCCTCCTCAGGAAGTATATATTTGGTTGCAATCTCATCCACTTTCTTCTTTACGTCGCTTATAAAAACTTTCTTCAAGCGGTCGCGTTCGCCTTGAGCATCAGCTTTGAGCATCGCAGCAAAGTTTTCCATCGGAAATTTTGAATCGATTGGGATGATTCCTTTTTCGGTAAATACGGCAGCGTCACAAACCGCCCCATCCCTGAATTTGTATTGAGTTTTGAAGTGATCGTGGGGAAGGAAGCTTTCCAGAATCTCGTAAAGGAACTGTTCGCCGAGGCCGCCTCTTAGTTTAGGAGATTTCAAGACGTTGCTTAGGTCCTTCATATCGTTTCCGAACTCCTGTATTCCGCCGAGTTGCTTTTGTACAGTACGTATGACGTCCTGGGAAGCATCCAGACGCTCCCAAATAAGCTTGGTCTGGGCATTCATTGCTTCACGGTGTCCTTTCATCTGTTCGTCTAAAGTACCTCTCTGCTGGCTCAGTTGTTTTTCCAATACATCGGTATTATTTTTTACGTCACCCCTCATCTCTTTGAGCCATTCCATAAGCACATTGTTTTCATCACCCTTTGCACTTTTGATATTTTTAATTTGAGTGGTTAGGTAGAAGACAAGGAAGCCAAAGATTACTATAAGGACAGCAAACAGCACTATTACGAGTTCGTTACTTAGCATGCGATAAGAATATCAGCTACCTGCCTGTGCGTCTAGGAAGGTAATGTTAAAATCATTTATATGCCTAAGTTTTTGTATACCGTCTTATTTCTTTTCGTACTTTCAGCATCATTTTTAGCCTATTCTCTTTTAGTATTAAAACCGAACAGTTATGTTTATATTTTCGTGTTCCTGGTTTCCCTTTTCCTATTTTTAACTGGGCTTTTCTCAACAACCGGCTTTTTTATAGCAGCCAAGACTTTACATAAGGAGGGGGACCCGCGGTTCATTTTTAGAAAGGTTTTAAAAATTTCCGCTTACGCGGCTTTCGGTATATCGATATTTTTCTTTTTGAGAGGATTCAAGTTAGTGAGTCTTCTTAACATAACTCTGTCCCTTTCTTTTTACCTGGTACTGGGTTACCAGTTGTTTGTTCACGGTAGAAATGAGCGGTAGTGGTAGAATAACGGTACTTATGGACAAGAAAAAAGTATTAATAACAACAGCAATTGATTACACAAATGACGTCATACATATCGGCCATGCTTATCAAAAAATACTTGCCGATTGTCTTGCCCGTTACTACTGCGAGGTATTAGGCAACGAAAACGTCTACTTTTTAACGGGTACCGACGAATACGGGTCTACTAATCAAAAGGCTGCCGAAAAAAGAGGTATTACTCCGAAGGAACACGTGGATGAAATTTCTTCTCAGGATAAAGCACAGCTCGATGCCCTAAATCTTTCATACAACCGTTTCATAAGAACTACAGACCCCGATCACCACGAAACAGCGAGAAACTTCTTTCAGAGTGTTTTTGAAAAGGGCGACATTTACAAAGGTAACTACACCGGGCTGTATTGTGAGGGCTGCGAAGCCTACAAGACTATGTCGGAACTGGACGCGGACGGTAGGTGTTTATTGCACCCAACACGAGACATACAAAAAGTTGAGGAAGAAAACTATTTTTTCAAATGGAGTGAGTATTCGGATTTTCTAAAACAGTTGATTGAGTCAAAAGGTTTTGTAATACCCGAGGGTAAGAGGAAAGAAATGCTTGGTTTCATCGAACAGGGGATAACCGATCTTCCTGTTACGCGCCCGGTTTATAAAGTGAATTGGGGTATTCAGGCACCGAACGATCCTGATCATGTCATTTACGTATGGTTTGATGCCCTGATAAATTATTTTACCGCCGCGGAGCCCGAGGGTTTCTGGAATGACGATACCTACATTATCCATGTCCTTGGGAAAGACAACGCAAGATGGCACGCACTGCTTTGGCCGGCGATGCTAAAAAGTGCGGGTAAAGCCCTTCCTTCTACAATCTATGTTCACGGGTTCGTTAATCTCAACGGTGAAAAAATAAGTAAATCCAAAGGCAACATAATAAAGCCGTCGGAACTTGTTTCTCAGTTCGGAACAGACGCCGTCAGGTACTACTTTATTAAACACGGCCCTGTGGTTGAAGACGTGGATGTTTCCGTCGATCACATTAAGCAGGTATACAACTCTGATTTGGCTAACGGTCTTGGAAATACAGCGTCACGCTTGGCGCGCCTTGCTGAAACTTCAGGATTTGAATTTCCAGTATCGGAACTAAAAAAGTGGGACGAAACTTTCACGGAACATTTCAATAACTTCAGAGTCGATCTGGCAGTCCAGCACGTCTGGTCGAAGCTCGGGGTTTTGGATAAACATATAAATGACAATAAACCCTGGGCAATCAAAGACGCTCCCCACCTGCAGAAAATTTTAACCTGGGAAATTAACGAACTCAGGGAAATAATTAATTACCTTGAACCGTTTATACCTGAAACTGCGTCAAAGCTCTCTGCGGTTTTCGGAAAAGAAACCATTTCTTTGAAAGAGCAGTTGTTTCCACGCTTGTAATATGCCAAAACTTCTCCTCATAGATACATTTAATTTTTTACACCGGGCGTATCATGCGCTACCGCCCAGCTTCCGTGATGCAAACGGAGAGCCTACAAATGCTGTGTACGGTGTTACTTCGATGCTGATAAACATGCTCACACAGGTAAAGCCCGATTATTTAGTGGCAGCACTAGACGGGGAGAAACCAACTTTCCGTGTCGGGGATTTTACTTCCTATAAGGCTCACAGAAAACCTATGGAGGACTCACTGGCTTCACAGATTCCCAAGACATTGGACATGCTAAGTGCGTTCGGGGTTAAGCAGGTTTTGGTAGACGGCTATGAAGCGGACGATATCATTGCTACTTTGGCTTTAGGCTTTTCCGGAAAAGTAGACGTGATAATTGCTTCAAACGACCGCGACCTGTGGCAACTTGCGGGTAAGAATATAATGCTTATGGTCCCCGATAATAAGGGCAAGCTTGAGTGGGTAGGAAAAGACGAGGTCTCTACCCGTTTAGGATTTGCACCCGACAAAATCGCAGATTATAAGGGTTTAAGAGGAGATCCCAGCGACAACATTCCGGGAGTATATGGTATCGGAGAAAAAACTGCCGTTAAATTAATAGAACAGTTCGGGTCGGTTGAGGATGTATACAGAAATATAGATAAAGTCACACCCGAAAGTTTAAAAGAAAAGTTGCTGGAAAATTACGAGCAGGCTCTGATGAGCAAAAAACTCGCGACACTCATTATGGACGTACCGGTAGGAGTTACACTTAGCGACACAAAGTATCCCGGGTACGATAAGGAAAAAGTTCTTGCGGAATTAGGCAAATATAATTTCAAATCTTTAATGAAAAGATTGGGGTTACTCCCCGAAGAAGGTCCGAAAAATTCTTCCCAACAACCCGACGAAAACCAACTGGGACTATTTTAAAAATGGACAAAAAAGAAAAGGCAGAGAAAGTAGCGTTACTTTTACAAAAAAAACACCCAAACCCGAAAACTGAACTGACACACTCAGATGAATACCAGTTAGCTATATCCGTTATGTTGTCAGCACAGACAACAGACAAAAAAGTTAACCAGGTTACTCCCGCCCTTTTTAATAAGTACCCAAGTTGGGAAGCACTGGCATCTGCGGATACTTCTGAAGTAACGGCATTAATCAGGCAGGTAAATTTCCACAAGGGAAAGGCGCAAAGAATAGTCGACGCCGCCCGTACGGTGTTGTCTTTGTATAACGGGGTGTTGCCTCACGGTATGGCGGAGCTTATGAAACTTCCCGGAGTTGCCAGAAAAAGCGCAAATGTAATTATGCAGGAACTGTGGGGAATTGCCGAAGGTATTGTTGTGGATACTCATGTGTCCAGAGTGACGACGCGTTTGGGTTTAACTTCGCAAAAAGATCCGAAAAAAATCGAGGAGGATCTCATAAATTTACTGCCAAAAAAATACTGGAGGAACTTTTCCGGAAGCGCGGTGCTACATGGCAGGTATGTTTGTACGGCGAGAAAACCTAAATGTGGCGAATGCGTACTTAACGAAATATGCCCATCTGCATACAATGTTTAGTCGGTAGTTCTTTGCACGACGATAAAAATACTACCCATTTTTCCGCTTCTTGTTTCTTTGTACCCCCACATCCCCGCTTTTGTCAGTTCAAATTCCAGGGTAGCTCCGGAGGCAATATCTACAGGCTTCTTAAACTCATCAAAAAAACTTTTCATTTGCTGTATGGAGATGGCGGCGTCAGTTTTATTTGTCCATCTAACGGTTTGATACTTGAAACCGTTTGCAGCCGGGGGTGAGAAACCTTTCTCATCAAATGTAATTTCCAGTATTTCTTTGGGTTTAACAGGCGGAGTTTCCTCCACAGGTGCTTCGGGAGTAACGTCCTCACTTACAATTTGGTCCGACGGAGAGGGAGCATTCCACAGACCTTTAGGCTGATATACACCGGCATCGGATTCCTGCTGATTCGTGGTGTTATCGGGAATAGCCTCGGATGGCGCAAGTATAGGCCCCTTAACTTTCCTGGTTGAAGACGTAAGTATTATCAAGAGAAATACTCCACCGATAATCAATCCGGTTATGAATATTTGTTTATTTCTAAATATAAAGTTTCTCATCAGTTTGATTTTATCAAATGAGGGACGCGACAGTTTCTTTTGCTAACTCCTTGTTCACGAGATATCTTGGAGGTTTGTTATTTATCAGCACGTCCACTACGTTTTCTGCCGCCATCCTGGCCATTTGAAGTCTGGCTTCCCAGGTAGCACTTCCGATATGCGGAGTAAGAACTATGTTGTCCAGTAATTTTAATTCGGGATATATTTCGGGTTCGTTTGCGAACACGTCGAGAGCTGCTCCCGCAATGTAATTTTGTTTCAAGGCTCTGGCCAACGCCTCTTCGTTTATTATCTTTCCTCGCGCGGTATTTATAATGTATGCGAGAGGTTTCATTTTTCTGAATTCGTTTTCGCTGATCATATTTTCGGTTTCAGGTGTGAGGTTGCAGTGTATGGATATGAAATCGCTATTTTCCAATAGATAATCAAGGTCGACTTTTTCTGCATCGAGCAGGTTGTCCGCTTCCGAATGCCTGTTGATGTCCGTGTACAAAATCCTCATGTTTAGCCCGTGTTTAGCCATGCGGGCAAGGTGCTGGCCGATTCTTCCAAAACCGATTATACCGAGGGTGTCCCCCATTATTTTTGGTCCGACAAAATCCATCGGATTCCAGTATTTATTCTTACCGGCACGGCAAAACCTGTCAGCTTCAGGAATGCGTCTGCCTGCAGACAACATAAGTGCCAAGGCGTGTTCAGCCACGGATTCAGTAAGATCTCCCGGAGTGTTTCCGACAAAAATATTTTTTGAAGTAGCGTGTGCTACGTCTATGTGATCATACCCAACAGAATACGCGGCGATTAAGCGCAATTTTTTCGCAGCATTTATAATTTTCTTATTTATTTTGTCGGAAGCTGACGGAATTATTGCATCCGTGTCCTTTACTGCTGCCAGCATTTCTTTTTCGGGAAGAGGAGGTCCCTGTCTGTAATCAAGTTCGATGTCCTTGTACTGTTTTAAAATGTTAATTCCTGCCTGGGGAATTTCTCTTGTGATTAGTAATTTCATTTTAAAAGTTCTGGAGAACCAAATAGTTTCATTTTAGTTTCCACAACTTTTTGTACTTCTTCGATGGGACGTTTCATATATTTATAAGGGGCGATTTCAGTTGTTTTGCCGATTTCTTCCTGTAGAGTCATTTTGAAAGCTACTCTTAGCTCGGAGTTAACGTTGACCTTTACAATCCCCATCTTTATGGCGTTTCTAACATCGTCGTCATAAACTCCGGAACCTCCGTGCAAGGAAAGGTACGTGTGAGGAAGTGCGGTTGAGATCTCCTTTAATTTATCAAGATTAAGGTGAATGATGTCGGCATATATTCCATGGAGATTTCCGATAAAGCTGGCGAAAACATCTATCCCTGTTTTTTCAACGAATTCTTTTGCTTCGCGGGGATCAGTAAAAAGCTCGGGTTTTGAATACATTTTTGTATTTTCTCTTGAGTGATCTGCTGAGCTTCCTTCTATGTGATCAATCTCACCTTCAACCATCACCTCTTTTTTATGTGCTTCTTCCACAACTATCGATGCGTTTTCCAGATTTTCCTCGTAAGAGAACTTACTGCCGTCATAATGAACGTAATCAAACCCGGTCTTTATAGCTTCCAATATTGTTTCTACGTTTTCCCCGTGATCTAGATTTAGAATTACAGGCAACTGTATTTGATCTTCGTATGCTCTCGCTAGATAGACCAATTGTTTAAGTCCAATAAAACCTGCTTCTCCGGGAGAAGCCTCGATTAGTACAGGGGATTTTAGATTTTCGGCAGCCTGCGTTATTGCCTTAAATGTTTCAAGGTTCCCGACGTTGAAGGCTCCGATAGCTACTCCTTTTTCTCGTGCTTTTTTAAGTAATTCTTTTGCTTTCATATTTTCTCTATGATACCTTCAATTTCGTTTTTAGTAAGAAGTCCCTTCGTGGTTCCGATTTCTTTTATAATACTTCCGGCATTGGCGACACCCCACTTCAGTGCCGTTTCCGCGGGTTTTCCGTAGAAAATAGCTGCGAGGAAACCTGACGCAAAAGCATCTCCGGCCCCCGTTTTGTCCGCAACAGGTCTTTCATCCGAGTAGCTTTTCTGGAGGGTTACCTTGTTTCCGTCACTGCACGAAGCTCCGCTTACGGAATCGGTAATGACCGTCATTTTCGGACCCAGCTTGTGGAGTTTTTGATGAAGTTCTTCTGTTTCTCCTTTGCCGACGAGAGCTATAGCTTCTTCGCGGTTCAAAAAGAAAATATCCGTTATCTCCAGAACTTTTTTAAATGTTTTTAAACCATATTTCATTTGGATGGTGCCGGGGTTAAATGCCACACCGATACCGGGATTTTGTTTTATATACTCAATTAATTTTTCCTGGAATTTTTCAAAACCCTTACCCATAGAGGTGTAGTAGATCCATTTCGGTTTTTCCCAATCCCGTATTTTGTAGTTTCTTTCCGCGTGGTAGCTGAAGATGGTTCTGTCACTTCCGTAAATTATGACGCTGTTAACGTTTGTATCGTCGCCCGGTGTCTTTATGCAGAAATCCGTGCCCACACCGTGCGTATTTAGCTCGGTTACAACCCTTTCTCCGTTTTCATCGTCTCCGATTTCGGTGTAAATCCCTGTTTCCAGGCCTAATTTATCACCGCCGGCCGCCACATTCAGCGAATTTCCAGCAACTGCGGTCTCAAAGTGCTCGACAGGTATTTTAGAGCCGTGGTAAAAGCAAATCTTGGGTTCGGCGCCCCCTTCCACTAGCGGAAGTCCGTCCTTGGCACCGATTTTCATATATAGATCTATGGCTACATCGCCTATAGTGAGCAGGTCCATCTTATTTTTCCTTTAACATGTTAAGTATAGCCTCTACAACGTGGTGAGAGCTAATGCCGTATTTATCTTTTAGTTCCTGGTACGAACCGGACTCTCCGAACGTGTTATTGACGCCAATTCTAAGGTTGAACACGGGAAATTCCTCCGCGAGAATTTCAGAGACCGCGGAACCGAAACCTCCGTTAATTTGGTGTTCTTCAAGACTTACACACTTCCCGGTCTTTTTAGCAGACCCTATAATATTTTCTTTATCCGCTGGTTTTATGGTAGGTATGGCTATTACTTCGACATTAATCTTATGACCGGCTTTGAGAATTTTTGCCGCCTCGAGTGCTTCATATGCAACAGTTCCGGTATTAAATATTGTTATGTCAGTGCCTTCGACCAGAGTGTAGGCCTTGCCTACCTCAAAAGGCGTATTTTCTGTGGTTATTTGAGGAGTAGGCTCTTTACAGATTCTCAAGTAAACCGGACCTTTGATTTTATACATTTCTTCAACCGCTCTTTTTGTTTGCCAATAATCTATCGGGCTTATTACTGTCAGATTGGGTAGCACACGGGTCAGGGCGATGTCTTCTAGGGATTCCGCAGCACCGCCGTCGGGGCTATTGGAAAATCCTGCGTGAGAACCCACTATTTTTACGTTAGCGTTGCTGAAACAAATTGAAAGTCTTATTTGGTCCCAGTTTCTATAAGGAGAGAAAATAGCGTGAGATGTGATAAAAGGAACAAGTCCGGATAAAGCCAGTCCGGCGCCTATACTTGCCATATTTTGTTCGGCAATTCCCGTTTCTATAAATCTATCCGGAAATTTTTTTCTAAAGGGAGTGACGCGCAAAGATTCTTCAAGATCCGCAGTGAGAATAACAACATCTTCGTGTTCCTCTCCGAGTTTAAGAATTGCTTCGCCGAAGCCATCTCTTCCGGACTTTAATTCCCGGTCCTGAAGAAATATCTCTTCGTTTAAGTTAAGTGTTGTATTAAGCATCGGGCAGTGCGTTTATTTACTGTTGAGGACTTGATTGTCCTTCGGTAGGTGTTTCCTCAGTTGTTTCTTCTTTTTCACAGTTTTCGACTTTTTTAACACGGTCGAAACTTATTTCGTAGTCGGTTTTAGATATTGCTACAACATCGGATGTGATATTTCCCTCAACCTCAACTTCACAATTGTCACCTTTATCTGTTTCTTCAATCAGCACCAGCAGATGTTTGGTATTTTTATCCTCGTAAACCTTTTTTATCCTCATTTTGTGTCCTGTCTCGTCCTGTAAATCCGAGGATACCGCCAACAAATACTCGCGGTCAAAATTTACCGAATCTCTTACCTCTGTTAACCCTGTGGGGTCGATATAATGGAGACTTGATGACCTTGCGTTGCTTTTCAAGAGGCATTTCTGTTGTTATAACAGTCGGGAATCCATCCAGCCTTCTAATTTGGGTGCCTTTATTAAAGCCCGGGAGTTTTATTTCTCCCTGAAGTAAAAAATAACCCGCTCCTATCATTAGAACCACGATAACTACCAATGGAATCAGGCTCATGTTTAAAGTTGTTTTTGTTTTGTTAGTCATAATCCGATTTAATTTTGCCTTCCAACGACGCCAGACTCTTCAATGCCTTCAAAGCCTGTTCTTTGGATGGAACCTTTCCGTGCCATTCAAATTTATACTCCATAAATTCTACACCCTTACCGGGTATCGTATGTGCAATTATAGCAGTAGGACGCTGACTTACCGAACGCGCCATTTTGCAGGCGCCGATTATTTCTTCGATATTGTGTCCGTCAATTTCTAACACGTACCAATTAAAACTTTCAAGTTTGTTGCGGAGATTTTCCAACGGCATAACGTCTTCGGTGTGTCCTCCTATTTGAATATTGTTTCTGTCAATTATCCAGGTGAGGTTGTCCAGTTTTTTATTCGGGGCAAACATCGCTGCTTCCCAAATCTGTCCTTCCTGCATTTCACCGTCTCCGGTAACACAGTATACACGGTATGGTTTATTTTGGATTTTTGCCGCCATCGCCATTCCTGCTGCCTGAGAAAGGCCCTGACCGAGTGAGCCGCTGGAGGTTTCTAGGCCGGGGAGGGAACCGAACTTTGGGTGCCCCTGCAAATCTGAATTAAGTTTCCGTAACTGTTTTAATTTACTTTTTGGAAAAAACCCTCTTTCGGCAAGTGTTGCGTAAAGTAAAGGGCATATGTGTCCGTTGGAGAGGACAAACCTATCTCTATCGGGGTTCGTCGGATTTTTTGGGTCTACATTAAGAATTTTGAAATAAAGAGAAGCAAAAATGTCTGCCATCCCAAGCGACCCCGCCGTATGACCGCTTTCCGCTTCGAGCAGCATTCTCACAATCTCTTCTCTTAGTTCGTTGGCAATGAGAGCGATTTTTTCAACATCATTTTTAACAGGGGACTTGGGCATTAACTGTAGTATAAGGTCTTTGCAGAATGAGGACAAGGAACGGACGGCGTTATTTTTTGTTCAACGAGTCTATAAACTTCAGCACTTCCTGCGGAGTCGTGCATGTAGTGAGCATTTTTCTTTCGGCAGGTTTTATAAAAAGATTTTTTTCGATAGCGTCCAGAACTTCATTCCAAAAATCACCGAACATTATAATCGGTTTACTGTTTGGTTCGTGTATCCAGGAATTGACCCACGACATTCCGAACTCGCTTAAGGTTCCTATGCTTCCTTTAAAAACTATGTGGACGTCGGTGTTTTGAAGAAGAACTTTCGTTCTGTCAAAGTAATCAAGTGTTACGGTTTCCATATCAACATCGTTCGTAAGGTCAGTTCCTTCGTAGTGTCTTTTCGGTTTGTTAGGGTGATAGGTTATCGAGAACGCTTTCCCCCCTCCGGCATGAGCTCCTTTTGTAGAAGCCTTCATAACTCCGGGGCCTCCCCCGTTAAATATTTCATAACCGTTTTTGGCAAGCAATTTGGCTGTGTCAAAAGCTTGGATGTAAGGTTCTTCGTCTTCTTTCCATGCAGCGCCGCCTAAGAAGGCAATGCGTTCGTACATTTTGTTTTCGCCTCCGATGGAAGAAATTGTGGTTATGTCGTTCATTATAAATTTATTCCCTTTAATTTTGACAGCATCGCGGCAGGGTCCTCTGAGTCAAATATTTGAGAACCAATTACAACATCATCTACTCCCAATTTCAAGACTTCCTGCAAATTTTGTTCGTTAATCCCCCCGTCGACTTGTACACGGATTCCCGGGTGAGTTTGTTTGAAACTGCTGATTTTCGGAAAAACATCACGGATTATTTCGTTGCCCTGTTTACCCGGGCGCACGGTTAAAAATTGAACGAAACTTATTCCCCCTGGTAGTTTATCTATATCCTCAAGGGAAGTTTCCGGTTTAACGCTTATCCCCACGGTGTACCTTTTTGTTACGGCTTTTCTGATAAAATCTTCGATACCTTTTGCTTCTATGTGCGCCGATATTTTAAATATGCTCTGATAACTTTCCTCGACATAAATTTCCGGGTGGTCGGTCATCAAATGTATCTCAAGTTTTGAAATAGGTTCGAAAGAAGCTATATCCTCGATGTTTGCGTAAGAACTTTCGGATACAAACTTTCCGTCGGCAATATCTATTTGTATAAATTCACACTGTCCGTCTATAAAGGCAATTTTACGTCTGATTTCTTCAGGTTTTTTTTCGAGAATGGCAGGAATAATCATAATATTTTTGCGAGTCTTCTTTTGTGTCTTTCTTCGTTGCTGAACGGGGTATTCATCCACGCCTTGAATATTGTTAACGCCTCATGAATTTTGACGTAATCTGCAGCCAACGTGAGCACGTTGGTGTTGTCGTCCCTTCTCGAGGAAGCCGCGTGGGTTTCATTCCACGAAAGCCCGGCTCTTATTCCTTTGTATCTGTTGGCGGCAATAGTTACGCCGACCCCGTTTCTGCAGATTAAAACCCCTTTGGAGTCGGACGTTTCCAGCATTTTTCTCACAAGTTTTTCCGTGTAATCAGGATAATCATCATTCGGGTCTAAAGTGAATGGTCCCAAATCTTCATGTGGAATTCCGCCTTCCTCTAGGTATCTGGCAATTTCTTTTTTGATTTCCAAGCCCCCGTGGTCGGAGGATAAAAATATCATTTACGGCGTCCTTTTATAAAAATAATTAGTGCAATTCCTATTGAAAGTATAGATACCATTTGGGCTACATTCAAGCCACCCATCTTCCATGGAGTTACCCGCAGAAATTCTAGGAAGAATCTTATGATTCCGTAACCGGCAAGGTAAATGGAAAGTAACACGCCCGGTGCAGGATTTCTTTTCGAAAACCTAACTAATAGAAGAAAAAGTATCATGTTCAATACCGATTCGTAGAAAAAAAGAGGATGCTTGCCTTGTATTGCCCAAGGCAGTGAAGTTTCTTTTCCCGCCAATTCTGAGTTGAAATAGTTTCCCCACCTTCCGATTGCCTGTCCCAGCGGAAGTACTGTTGCCACAATATCTGTGATTTCCAAAAAAGAATTTTTGTGTACTAAAGAATAGATACCTATTCCCAAAGCTCCTCCGAGCACGGCACCCCAGATTCCCAAACCGCCGTTCCAAACTTCCAGAATCTTCACCGGAGATTCTTTGTAATATTGCCAATAATCTATTACATGATAAATACGGGATCCTGCAATACCTGCTATCACTGCATACAGCCCGGCGTCCCAAATTTCTTTTTTCTTTTCGGGGTAGATTTTTTCAGCAGCAATAAGGCAGGAGAAGATAGATATGGATATTACAATTCCGTATATAGATAGCACTTAGACAATTAGAAAACTTACAACCAGTACCAAGATCATTGCCGCGGAGTAAACAATAACCCCTTTCTTGTCCGGTTTATTTTTTAAAGCCCAGAACCACTCGTCGGTTTGCCCGTTAAAGTAGTGCTCCCACATTTTAAAAATAGAATTTGCAAACACCGAAAAAACCAGCGCGGTAGCTATCCTTGAAGTAGATGTATACGCTACCAGTATTGTAAGGACGGCAAATATTATTTGAAATAAGGCACTGTTCAGCGACTTGTCCACCACGTCACCTCTGTTATAAAAAACATATTTCAGT
Source organism: candidate division WWE3 bacterium GW2011_GWC2_41_23 (assembly GCA_000996895.1). GTDB lineage: Bacteria > Patescibacteriota > WWE3 > UBA101185 > UBA10185 > UBA8498. The sequence goes on along the minus strand of LCBB01000013.1, from coordinate 12,768 downwards.
GCGCCTCTGTAATCTTTATCTTTGATGTAATTTTTAAAATTTTTGGAGAAACCTTTTTCGGGCTCAAAAAGATACGCGTAGAGAGGATACTCAAGATCCAGAACGATTGTACCCAGAAGAGATGCCAGAACTATGAACACGGCGTTTACCGCGGATCTTTCAACAACAGACGCAAGAAAAACTATTGCGACCACTGCCGAGATAATAAACTGTGTCTGAAGCGAGAGGATGCTTTTCTTTTCCATGTGTCTAAATATTAGTTTATTCGGATTTTTTGTTCAACCTTTGTTTTTTAAGCTCGCTTAATTTCCACATAAATAAACGCCCTCTTGTTGTTGCCTTTTCCGATCCCATAACGAACTCGCGGGCAACTTCTAGTAGAGCGCGGTCTTCGGTTTTAGCGAGTTTTATGTACAGAGAGCGGTGTTTGCGGTCGTTGAATTCATCGGCAAGGCGGTTTCCGTATGCCTGGAATTCGTGCTTATTTCTGACATCTCCGACGATATTTCTTTTCTGTAAGACTTTTCCTATTCTTTCCATATCTCACACTTTTCCTCTTTGTTTTTTGAACATCAGCTCTATTTCTTTAAGGGTAGTAGCTTCAGACGGATTTTTATCTTCCCTGAACTTTATCAATCTCGGGAATCTTAAAGCATAACCGGATGTATGGTTCTGAGACACACTAATTTCATCGGCCCCTATTTCTAATACGATCATTGGTTCTATAATCACATCCGGTAGAAGAGTTTTTTCAACCAGAACATTTTTAGGGACAGTTTTAGTTTTGTGTTTGTCCGCCAGCTTTTTGATTTTTACCCATTCTTCGTCGGTAAGTCCCGTTCCGACTTTTGTTACGGTTTTAAATACCTCGGCATCTTTATCCATAACACCTACCAGAAACCCGCCTATACCGAATTTCGACCGTACACCCCTGCCGTGGTAGTAGCCCAGTAGAACGCAGTCTACGGAATCATCAAGTAGTTTTTCATCAGCTTTCTTAAGTTTTATCCAGGAGTAACTTCGTGCCCCCGCTTGATAATTGTCATCAGGGTTTTTTACAATCAGCCCCTCCAGACCTTTTTCTTTTGCAATTTCAAAATACTCCACTAGTTTCTCGAAACTTTCCGTTTCCATATCGTCGTCAACAATTATGGTATCTCCGGCGGCTATGATATTGCGTAGTATCTTTTTTCTTTCCCGCAGAGGTAATTCTGTTGTGGATTTTCCGTTCAGATAAAGTATGTCGAATACGAAATATTTTAAGGGTATATTTTTTGCTGCTTCCGTTACACCGTGTTTTCTTTTTCTTTGTATAGTTTCCTGAAATGGAAGAAACGCCCCTGTTTCTCTGTTGAACCCTATTGCTTCTCCGTCGAGTATTATGGAGTCGGCTTTGATTTGCTTATCGGCAGCTTCCAGAAGGTCGGGATATTGATGAGTAGTTTCTTCGAGATTTCTTGTGTAGGTTTTCATCAGGAACTTATTAGCCACTTCTCCGAAAAGATCGACCGCTCCTTTACCGGTTTTCGCCTTTTTGTTTCTATCCATATGTAGTTGAACTCTTGTGCCGTCGAACTTAAATTCAGCCCAAACATTGGGAATTCTCTCAAAAGCTTCTTCCATGCCGCTGACCCGCTGAGCTTTTTGTGATAAGACAGGAACTCCCGGTTCTATGTCGATTTTTTTAAGTCCTGCGATGCCGCTTTCTTTAATTCTCTGCGCAATCAGTCCTATGTCCGGATGCTCGTTGTAAACCCGCTCTATTTTCTCGGCCAGTTTCTTGTCTCCCGATATTATTGCCAGGGCAGTGATGACAGTGAGTTCCGTAAACCCAAGCCGAACCGTCCCCAAAATAATTCTTGTTATGAATTTTGCCGAAAGAGAATCTACGGAATTAAGAAGCACCGTAGTTTTTTTCATTTTCAAATCTACCGAACCCAATCCTTCTATAGATGCAATTTCCAGTAATTTTCCGTAAATTTCGGTAACGCTGTATTTATTATCGATGTTTTTAGTCAGTACGTTTTTCGCAACCGACCCCAGATCCCCGAGTTCCGCGTAAAGACGAGCCACATCTTCTTTAGTCAGTGCTTGCAGGATTTTTACCACCTGTCTGTCGGCCATATTAAAAACCCTATTTTCAAAAGGAGCCTTTAAATACCCCAGGGATAAGTAAACAGCCTGAGGAGTTTCTTCGTGTGTAAGCTTTCCGATAAGTTCAACCAGAATATCGGTTATTTCTAATCTTTTGGGAGTGGTTTCCAGACGCTCGAGGTACGAAGCGAATTCTTTGAATCTCATGTGTCTATTCTATCACTAGCTCAGTTCGTAACGGGACGATTTGGTGCTTCCCGATTTCTTGATAATTCCCCGTTCGAGTAGGGACTTTAGGTCCCGTAAAACCGTGTCTTCGGAGATTCCGGGAAAGATGACGGGAAAATCTTTGTTTTGTATAAGCCCGTAATCCTGCAAATATTCGATTATCCGTTCCTGTCTCTCGGTGACCTTTACTCTTCCCGTAGCTTTAGCGACTTTAGTGTCTTTTTCCAGAAGTTTTATTTTTTCAACAAGGTTGTAGGTTTTGGCGGAAAACCCGTGCGTTACATACTCAAGCCAGTGAGTGTAATCGAAATTATTTTTTTCAATCTCCGATAAAGCCTCTTCAAATTCTTTTCTCGAGCTTAAAAAGTATGAGTCGATTTCTATTAAACCCCCGAGGCTGTATCCGTAAGATTCAAGAACAAGATCAAATGCTATCGACGCCGACGATTGGTTGAAGTTCTCGAACGGCTCCAATCTAAGTAATTCCGCGGTCAGTATCGACGCTGTTATTAACGGATGATTTTCCCTCGCGTCTAGGCTGTTCAACCAATCAAACAGCATCACTACTCCGGCTAAAATTTCTCCCGGATCAGGACGACCGGTTTTTTTTAATGTTCTGTAGGCTCCCTGCTTTGTTTTCGGCATCAGGCGCTGTGTGAGTGTCTGGTTAATATACTTTATGTCGATTTCTTCCAGCTCCAGTTTTCTCCCGATTTCTCTTGCCGTTTTCAAAGCATCGTCGAAATTTGTAACTTCCTGCGGTTTATTTTCTGTGAATCCTTCCAGAGATGCTTTTATGATTTGTTCGTCGATTCCGGTTCCTTCAATTTTAAGCAGGGAAAATATTCGCGAGGTCAGTGCCTCTCTACGTAATTGTTTTTCCCACGCAGGAAGAATTTTTACGCTGTCGGCAATTGCCCGGGAGTATTCAACGGTTCCGATGTTTTTGAGAGTTTTTTGTGTAACGGTAAATTCCGGGTAGAACATCGAGATAATTCTCGCATATTTCCCGCAAGTTACAAGACTTTAATTTCGTGTGCATTGCTTTTACTTGCAAGAAAATCAGGGGGTTCGGTGCTGGTGATTATTGTCTGTTGCTGTTCCAAAATGTTGAAAACCGAACTACGGTGGTTCTCATCAAGCTCGGAGAATATATCGTCGAGAAGTAGGACAGGTCTCTCGTCATTTTCCTGTTCGATAAAGTTTATTTCACAAAGTTTTAGAGCAAGCATCGCGCTTCTTTGTTCCCCTCTGGAACCGAATTCCGCTAAATTGTGATTCTTTTGAAAAATGCAAAAATCATCGCGGTGAGGTCCCACGAGAGTAGTCTTTGCGTGTACTTCATGTTCTTCGTGTTTTTTCAAACGCTCTTCCGAAATCTCATTCATCAGGTATTTGATTTCAACTTCCGTATCTTTGCCATTTAGTTTTTCTACAGCTCCGGGCAATTTATTATTGAAATAGTCGAATAGTTTCTTCCTTTGTTCCTGAATATAGGTTCCGTGTTCCAGACATTTTTTTGTCCAATATCCTATTTCATCCCAGCCTCTGTTTTCTTCGGCAATTTTTTCCAATATTTTGTTGCGTTGCCGTACAGCTTTTAAATATGCTGCGGTGTTCCTTTTATAATTCTTGTTTGTCTGGACAAGAATCGCGTCCATATATTTTCTTCTTTCGGACGGGGAACCTGTGACTACGTTCAAATCTTCCGGTGAGAACATCACGCTGTTGAAAATCCCCGAGAAAGAAGCCAAAGACTTCGAAACTTTGTTTACTTTGGTTTTCTTTGAGGAGATATTTGAGGCGTCGGGCTCTTTTATTACCTGCATCTCCAGTAAGTATTTTCCGGACGAATTCTCAATATCAGCGGACGCCGCGGAAAACTGGGCGCTATAATTTATCATGTCCCTGTCGTATTTGGCTTTAATCGATTTTCCCGTGGACAAGGCATATATAGCTTCCAGGATGTTGGTTTTTCCCGCACCGTTTTTGCCCGTCAAGAGAACTATTCCGTAATCAAGGCCGAGCTTTAATTTTTTATGGTTACGGAAATTCGTAAGCCGTAGTTCCAATATTTTCATTCGTTAGTTAGGGGTTGGCAGCCCGGGCAAAAATATGTACCCCGTCCCGATATCTTAATAAAACTTACTTTCGCACCACACACTGGGCATTTCTCTTTGGAGTATATCTTAAAATGCTCTTGGTATGTTCCCTCCTTTCCGAAAGGGTCGACGTACATTTTGTCTCCCAAGGTAGACCCCCCGAATTTTATTCCTTCATTAAGAACCGTTCTTGAAGCAGATAGCAACTGAGAAGCATTTTCTATAGTGATGTTATTTGTTTTAGTAAGAGGGTTTATTTTTGCCAGGAATAGTGCGTCCGTTGCGTATATATTTCCCAGGCCCGAGATTACTTCTTGATCCAAAAGTGCGTTTTTAATATTTGTCCTTTTGGTTTTTAGGTTTTCAAAAAGTTTCTGAGGAGTTGTATTTTCATCGAGAGGCTCGGGACCGTATCTTGCCGTAAGCTCCTCCGTTTGTTTAGGACTGAGAACGGCGGCTTTTCCAAACATGCGCATATCGCTAAAGGTTAGTTTTGTGTCCCCGTCAAAATGCAGAATCACCTTTACCCATTTCTCACTTCCCACACTATTTTTCCAAAGTAACAGGCGGCCGGTCATAGCGAGGTGAAAAAGTATCCGCACCCCGTTATCCAGTTTAAGAAGTACGTTTTTTGCCACTCTTTCCACGGATTTAATCTGTTTACCTGTTATCGTTTTAATAAATATGTCAGTTGACGGAAGGGCTTTATAATCTTTGGATACCTGAACTTGAAGTACATTTTTTCCTTTAAGATTTTCATTTAGTATGGCAGCGATTGTTTGAGTTTCGGGAAGTTCAGGCATTGTCTTTTTGGTGTTCCGCCCATTTTTCTTCGATGAAAGTTTTCATTTCATTTTGGAAACGTTGTTTGGAAAATTTTGCCACGGTGCCCCTTATTGTATCGGAGTCATACTTGTGGTTTAGGATAGCCTGTTCAAATTCCTTTATTTTTACTCCCAGCTCCCCTATGTCGGAGCTTTTTAAAAACATGCCTGTGACACCCTCAGTGATTGTTTCCAGGTGCCCACCCGACTTATGAGCGAGAACCGGTTTTCCGTGAGCCATCGCTTCTACGGGAACAATTCCGAAATCCTCGTCTTTAACCGCATTTATAACCCCGAGACAACCTTCTATAAGCATGTCTTTTTCACTTTCGCTGACTTTCCCCAGGAACTTTACGTTCGGTCCTGCGAGTTTCTTCAGCTTGTTCTCTTCCCGTCCCGTGCCGGCTATCCAAAGTTCGGTAGGGATATTTTTAAATGCTTCAATAACCAGGTTAACATTTTTGTATGCGGCCAAACGGCTCAGAACCAAAAAATATGGTTTGTTATTTTTTTCAACCGTAGCCTCGCTACTTTTCACGTCTATTTCGACAGGAGGATATATTACTTGGGAGTCTCTGCCATAGAATTTTTTAATTCTCGCGCGCACCTCTTCCGAGTTGGCTAGTAAATAATTAGGTCTCTGGGCAGCTCCGTGATCCCATACTCTCAGAAGGGAATCCAGAACCGTAACAAATGGTTTGAAATACCAGGCGGATCTTTTTACGCTTTCAACGGAATACTTATACAAAAACCTCGGAGGTGTGTGAATATAGCTAATATGTAATTGGTCCGGTCTCGTGAGAACTCCTTTGGACCACGCAGAAGAATCCGAAACAACAATATCGTATTCGCGGAGGTCAAAGTTTTCAAAAACCATCGGCATTAAGAAAGTAAGATATTTTGGGAATTTTTTAAAAATGGCGGTTTCGGGGCATATTATCTTCCGTCTGTTTATTGTGTCCGAAAGTTTTTCAGGGCTGTATATACTGGTGTAAATTGGGCAGTCGGGGTACATCTCCAACAGAGCCTCCAAAACCTTCTCAGCCCCTCCATAGTTAACCAGGTAGTCGTGAATAAAAGCTATTTTAGGCTGTTTCATGTTTGTATTATACAGGCTGTTAAAACTTCTTGACGGAGTATCCGATTTATGAGTTCATTCTTGTATGAGAAAAGGTTTCGGAGCCTTATTTTTTATTATTGCTGTATTTTTTATAGCCGCTCCTTTTGCCTTTTATATCACCAGTATTAGGTCAGGGCCCGAAGTTAGAGGAGCGTCTACTTCGGGATATCCGGAAGGTTTTTCTATTGTGGTTAACTCCTCACAGGGAACGTGGGATTTATATCAGTATGGTTGCGCCGATCTCGATGAGTGCAGAAACAGTCTTTTTTCAGGAAAGAAAGTATCAATGACAAGCGGAGGTGCAACTAAGTCCTACACGCTACCCTTTGCGGTAGCTCCCGATTCTCAGGATATAAAATATGTGAAATACTTTGTTAAACCCGGATGGGGTTCGGCTCAGAGAACTTTTTCCGTTAACTCGGGTAAGTTTACAGGTGTTGAAACTACGGAATTCGAACCAGAGGGAAAGAGAGTTAATGTCTTGATTGTTCCCGTAGAAGCATTTACAGCCCCCCACTTTATGGCGGGTTCCTTTTCGGATTAAAGTATCGAATAATCATCCGGTTTCAGATAAAATTACATTTATGGAAGTGATAAAACGCGATTCTTTGTTGTGGCAGTACATGCCGGATGAAATCAGAGGACTGCTCGAAGACGGAGAGCTTATTTTAAATTTTGTTCATACGCATCACCAGGAGGACAGCCTTTCCGATTACTCTTTTTTGGTTTTTCCTTTCGCAAAAGCCTACGAAGGTTTCCTAAAAAGATTTTTTCTCGATATGAAACTAATTTCCAAAGACGAATATTATAGTGACGACATTAGAATTGGAAGAATTTTGAATCCTAACTATATAAAAGAGAAGAGCAATGTTTTTGAAAAAGTATGCGGTAAAGGAAAAGAAGGAAGGGACGTCGCGAGGAAACTTTGGCAGGTTTGGAAAAGAGGTAGAAATCTGGTTTTCCACTATTTTCCGCATAACTATAGAAGATTAGGTTACGAAGAAGCTTTGGACATAATAAATGACATTGTTGATGCCATGCACACTTCGGTGACTAAATGTAGGGTCTAATTTCAATTCGGTTATATAATGCTCAATATGGACGTAGCTAAGCACAAAAAAGTAGCTGTAGGCATGAGCGGGGGTGTAGACTCCTCCGTGGCAGCGCTGTTGTTAAAGGACCGGGGTTATGAGGTAACCGGTGTATTTATGCAGTGCTGGGATGTAAAAGATGACGGCTGTGCTGCCGATGAAGACAAAGCCTACGCGCTCCAGACCGCAATGGCTCTGGATATTCCATTTAAAACCCTGGATTTCCGTAACGAATACAAAGAGAGAGTCATTGATTATTTTTATACCGAATACGAAGCCGGTAGAACTCCCAACCCCGATGTAATGTGCAACAAAGAAATAAAGTTCGGTATTTTTTATGAGTGGGCGATGAAAGAAGGTTTTGATTTTGTTGCCACAGGACACTACTCCGGTATTGAGAACAGGAACGGAGAGTTCAAGCTTCTGAAAGGGGTAGATGGAGGCAAGGACCAGTCGTATTTTTTATATCGTTTAGGACAGGAGCAACTAGGACACACCATTTTCCCGTTAGGGGAATTACATAAACCGGAGGTAAGAAAACTCGCTAAAGATAAAATGCTCCCGTCTTATAAACGTCCTGAGAGCATGGGAATATGTTTTATTGGAGAAGTGGACATTAAGGATTTTCTCGGGAAAAGAATTGATGAGAAAAAAGGGAAGGTCATAACTTCAACAGGCGAGGAGATAGGAGATCACGATGGTGTGTGGTTTTTAACCATCGGGCAGAGACACGGATTCCGGCTTAAAAAATATTTCGGAGACCCGATGTACGTCATTGCAAAGGACGCCGGAACAAACACTCTGACGGTCGGAAGTTATGAAGAAGCTTTAAGGGATAAGTTTGCAGTGTCGGAGCTGAGCTGGGTAGGGGCCAATCCATTCGATAATGCCGATGAAATTACATGTGACGTGAGAATAAGACATTTAGGCAAGCTAACGCCCGGCGTTGTAAAAAAGTCCGGGGAACAAACTTCAGACGTGTCTCTTTCCTCCAAATTATTTGGCGTGGCTCCCGGACAAAGCGCGGTGTTTTATAAAGGCGACGAAGTACTAGGGGGCGGGATTATCGGTTAAGGTTCCGAAAGAAGCCCCGACGATGCGTATTTTGTTTGTAACGACTTCCGCCCCTACTTTAAGTACAAAGCTTTTAGTTTCTTCCCACCTTCCCGCCCCATCCGACGATTTATATAGAATATCGAATAAGCCCTGTTTATTTATTGAAAAAGCCTGTGAGTAATCACCCCATGTTAAGCCCCCGTCCATAGAATAAACGGTAAGTGCTCCGTTACCCGAAAAGGATATTTCCGGAAATGTGGCAACAGTTCCGTTTACAGGTTCCGGAAAAATATTTATTTGAGTGGATAACGGCTGCGGATCATACTTTTCTCCGAAAGCAGCAAAATAGCTAAAGTGATCTAACACCCCCTCAATCACCCCTGTTGCCGAATCGTAACTACTGACTGTTTCTACCCACGAGGACGCGATATTGTCCCATCTGAATATTTTGATGGTTTCGGGAAGAATACTTGTAAGGGCTTCCGGGGAAACCGAAAGACTTATCTTTACCACGGCATCGGCGGAAGATAAATTTCCGAGTTGGTCAATTACTTTAATTACAAAAGCCGTGCTCTTAATATAATTCAACGTCGGTGAGGGAAATTCCCTGACCGGTTTGGAAGCATGTTCCAAGGTTAACCGCAGAAAGTTTTTTCCGGCGTCATTTAGTATTTCGATAATTTTGTTTCCCATCACTAAAGTGGAGGAGTTTATAAGTGGTGTGCTTTGTTTATCCGGAGTCATTATTTTCCACAGATTTCTGCTAAGAGCTCCGGTGTGGGATCCCAGGGGATCGTCCCATGATAATTCCGACCACGGGTCTGTAAGCTCAGAATAGTTCCATCCGAAAGGGTCGGTTCTTCCGTGAGGATATTCATCGGAAAAGAGCCCGTCTCCGTTTGTATCCGAAACGGTCTCAAAATGAAGGTGTGGGCCTGTTGTGCGCCCTGTTAGGCCTACTTTACCTATTTCGTCTCCATTATTTACTCGGATAGTGTTATTACCTTGCACTAAAGGGCTATTCTGCAGATGCATATAGACAGTTTGGAGTCCGTTCCCATGGTCTATTTTAACGGTGTTTCCGCAGTCCCTACAGTGGTAATAACTGGCGTTCCCGCTTGCCGACGCTAAAACGGGATCTCCGTATTCAGCGTCAAAATCTATTCCGCTATGAGAACTGTAGTATAAGGTTGGGATGGACGCCTCTTCTCCGTCATACCTTAAGGTAGTACGGCCGGCTTCATCAGGTTCCGTGCGATATTGGTAGGCTAAAAGAGGATATTCGTGGTCGAAATACGCGTTAATTTGTTCTATTAACTCCCATTCGTTTTGTGTATTCCAGGGAGGCGAGAGGACAGGAGAGTACTCGTAATCTTCAATGTCTTTCCTGAATATTTTCCCCGAAGAATTTAAGGCTAACAATGCATAAGACGACGGTTTATATGCTTCGAGATCTATCACGTCAGTCGTGTTTACACCGTCTAAAAGAGTGGTTTCGCTGTCTTTGAAACGGTTTAGAGTTGTGAGTACATCCTTTCCGTTTACTAAATAAAGATATTGTCCCCGAGACGTGATTTTCCTCGGCGTGCGTAAACCCGGAAGGAGCGCTTGTTCCCAATTTTCTCCCCCGTCTTCAGAGACAAATATTCCCTCATAACCTGTTCCCGAGGCCACTGTGTATTTACCGTTACGGGTGAAGGAGTAAATTGTTACACCACTGAACATATCAAGTATTTCCCACGTTTCCCCATTATCCTTGCTAATGTGTACGGAAGTTCTCGTAGAAGCAAGCACAGTTTCCTCCAGGCAAAACAGCGCTATGATTTCCGGACCTTCGACCCCCAATCCGATTTTCTGTGTCCAGTTAATACCTTTGTCCGGGGAAACCATAAGCCCGTTATAACTGGTACCCATATAAATATAATCTCCGCAGGCGTCGAGAGAAGTTATGTTGTATGTAGGTCCGAGGTGCTCCCATTCAGAATAGGGATACCTGCTAACATACAGGCCACGGGGAGTAGAGGTTGTGTAGAACGTCCCTGCATAGAGTACCCCGTTTTTATATTTCAGAACCTTAACCCCCTTCCCCTGCAACCCCACTTTTGTCCAATTGTCCCCGGCGTCTCCGGAAAGATACATCCCGTTGTAGGGATTTAGCCACAGCCTGTCGTCATACTCTGCCGCCACCACACCTTCGGGGGTAACCTCGATAGCCATAACTTTATTTGAGGGTATGGCAACAGCCGTCCAATCAGAAGCAGTAGCTCTGAAACAGGTAAACAACAAGGTCAGCAAAAAGAAAACTCCTTTCCTCATATTTTCCAATATAAATGTGAGGGGGCGGTTTGAGTATCGTGTAACCTCTGTGGATATTAGAATTTTGTTATTTGGCGGTATAATAGGGCCGTGGATAAAAGGATGTTAATAGAAAAATTGAAAAGAGCGAATTTAGGCCTGTCGGACGGGGAAATAGAAGGGCTGGTATTCGTATTACTTTCAGGCGGCTCTCTTATTAAGACAACCGGCTTACCCAAAGAAACCCTGCGGGTATTTAAAAAATCAATGGCTGTGTATCTGGAAGAGGGGGATGGCGATGTCTTGAATAGAACCGGAAAAGACGAATTAAAACTGTTGGGATTGAGGCCTTACCTATGGTCTTTCGCCGACCTATTAGGTCCTGATAAAAGCATCGTTGAGAAGTTTAGCCGTATTAGAGAGGAGTACAAAAAAAGTGCCTCTCGCGAACTGGACCAATTTTACGCAACGCCCGAAACTTCCGTAAAGAAAGCTCAGGTTATGATAGCGCGCGGTGAAGTAACGGGTAAAAATATAGCTCTTATCGGAGATGATGATCTGGTTTCTATCGCGTTAATTCTTTTGGGAGGAGGCTTCAGATCCCTTACGGTTTTTGATATAGATAACGACCTTTTGTCCTTTATTAAGGCAAAATCTATTGATATGGGTATAGATAATATCCATACAGTACGTTACGATTGCAGAAAAGAGCTAAAAGAGGAATATTACGGTAGGTTTGAGGTCGTATTAACTGACCCTCCTTACACCCGCTATGGTGCGGAATTATTTCTCGAAAGAGCTCTCGAGATGACCGGAGGAGGAGTTTCACCGGACAGAAAAATATTCTTTTTTTACGGTAACAGCTCAAGAACTCCCGAAAAGTTTTTAAAGGTACAGGAAATATTTAGTAGAACTAATCTTTTGATTGAAGACAAGATAAATAACTTCGCGCATTATAATGGCGCTGAATCCATAGGATCGGTGAGCTCTCTTTATATTTTAAAAACATTACCTTCCACCGCCGTATATAAAGGTATAAGGAAAAACCGCAAAATCTATTCTTACGAGAACGAGAAAGAAGAAAAGTTTCCTTTTGTGGATCATGTCGTATTAAAGGTGTTTGGGGTTTCCACATTGCTACTGGAGAGTAAAAAGAAAATGCTCGGCTTGCTTAACGAATTCTGCCGTACTCACAGATTAAAGGTAGTGGACTCAAAACTTACGGAGTTTAAAGGTAAAGGATTTACTTTCGTGTATGTGCTGTCGAATTCTAATCTTACCGTTCATACATGGCCTGAGCACAACGCCCTTCATGTAGATTTAATTACGTGTTCGCCGATTTTTGATAAACCGTCCTTACCGAAAACTATTTCTGAACTATTTTCTACTGATTCGGTCGAGGTTAATTTCGTAGAGTAAAAAGAGAATCTCCGAAGGGGTTTTTTAATAACGCCTCCGGAGATTTTGTGGCTAGACGCCGGTGAATGCAAGTTGTCTCAAAGGGCACAGCTCGATTCTTGGTAATTCACCGTACGCGGGCCGCCATTCTGCTCCGCAGTATTTCACGCCGGCCAATCCATCGAAATCCTGAAGAACACGTTCTTTAAGAGACTCGTTCAAGATCTCTCTTCCGTCAAGAATGCTTTCATGACGGGGAACCTCATCAAAATGACAAACGTACTCTCGGCCTTCACAAACGACTAGGAATAACATTTTTCACTCCTTTTCTAAGATTCTATTTATGCATTCGCTCATAAAAGCGTAGCACAATATTGACAACTAATTAATATATTGCTATTTGTACTTTGCTAGTGTATCCTTTCTTCCGCGCACAATGATGTGTATATATCGTTGTCACTGTACTTTGAAATCCGAAGAGCTTTCAAGAACTTTAAGGCAAGAAGAACGCAAAATTCCTTTTTTTAACTAAGAATTTGATCCTGGTTCAGGGTGAATGC
>LCBB01000012.1 GCA_000996895.1 candidate division WWE3 bacterium GW2011_GWC2_41_23 | reverse complement strand
TTTGACTAAATTTATTCAGGATATGGTTCCCTTACTACACCTGGATCCAATACAAGCAGAACCTATAAAGTACATAATAAGCGAATTAGGCGCAAATGTGTTTGAACACGCTGACTCGAAAATAGGAGCTCTCTTTTGTGCGCAGTATTATCAGAAAACTAACACTATCCGGCTTGGTATTGTGGATACAGGGGTAGGTATACAAAATACTATTAGTGTTTCCCACAATGCAGACTCTGACCTGGAGGCAATCGGCCTAGCTCTTACTCCGGGTATAACAGGAACTACCAGGAATTTAGGAGGTACAGATTACAATGCCGGGGCCGGACTGTTTTTTATCAAATCGATCGCTAAAGTAAACAGAAACTTCTTTATGATTTACAGCGGTAACGCAATGTACAAACTCTTAAGGACAAAACGTACAAAGCGGGTGACTTTGTCGGCAGACCCGTTTAAAGACAACCACTCCGGTGGAGAGGATTTTCCTTATTGGCAGGGCACTGCTGTGGGCATAGATATAAGTCTTGATTCAACGGAGGAATTTTCAAATCTATTAGAACTTATTAGAAAAACGATTTCGGAAGCCATAAAAACGAGAAAAAAGGAAATTTATAAAAGAGCTATATTTATATGAAAGAGATGAAGCTTTTTTCCCTCACTACAAGTTTTGCTGAAAACAAAGACTTAGCGAGAGATTTGAGAATTAATGAAATAGCCCCCGCTTTGAAAAACGGAAAAGACGTGATCTTGGATTTTGAAGGTGTTCAAGCGGTGACCCAATCTTTTATACATGCTCTTCTGAGTGGTCTATTTCGGGAGCAGGGTGCTGTCGTGTTAGATAAAATCAAATTTAAGAATTGTAATGAAAATGTGAAGAAGATAATCGAAATTGTCGTAGATTACATGCAAGAATCTATTTCGTAGTTTAAAATACTTCTGATATAGTAGAACGCATTCTAAACCCTCCCCAGCTTCCGTGCCAGTTCCTCCGCTTCCGCCACCATTGAGTCCAGTTCTTCCAAACCCTTCATCCAAAACCCCTTATCGGCAATATCAATTCCTAACTCTTCAAATGATTCGCGGGGTGACACTGAAGTACCCATGCTCAAAAAATTTTTGACTTTTTGAACAAAACCCAAATCGTCCCCAACCATGTTTTTTAAGGATTTCGAGATCATTACTCCCGAAGCGTAAGAGTAAACATAAAAGTAACTGCGGATGTGACTCCAATAAACCCACCAATTTTCGGCTCCCGGCGACATCTCCACAGCCTCACCCATATAAGCCCCCATGTTCTTTAAAAACAGCTCACCGATTCTTTTCAAAGGTAAAAATCCCTCACTCCTATATATAGTGTGCAAATCTTTTTCAAAGTTGTAGCAGGCCACCTGTCTCTGGATTGAAGAAATATCTCCGTTTAATCTTTCCATCAAAATCTCCAGACGTCTTGCTTCATCAACTCCTTTTTCAATCTCATCTAAGACGAAGTCTTCCATAAATGTGCTGGCGACCTCGGCGGTGCAAGTGTAAGTTCCACAGTTTAGAGCATTCTGTTCTTTTTTCATCAGCTCAAAGTTAATCGCGTGCCCCATTTCGTGAGCCAGGGTAGTTACATCATTCAATCTGTCGGTATGGTTAAGCATTACAAAAACCGGTAGGTCTTTTTCCATGTGAACGCAGAAGGCTCCCGACTCTTTTCCTTTTTTAGGAAAGACATCGATCTTTCCTTCTCTTAAAAAGTTTTCAAAAATTGTACCGAACTCAGAATCAAGTGCGTTAAAAACCTTGGAAACTAATCCTGCCGTTTTATTAAAATCATACTTCTCTCCCGAATTTCCGTAATCCACATTCCTCTCATGATATTGGAGTTTTTCCACGCCCAGCAACTTAGCCTTTAATTTATAAAATCTTTGGGAGATATCAAATCTCGAAGTTACAGATTCTATCAAACTATCTACCACTTCCGTGTCTATATCATCTGCCAAATGACGGGACATGTCGGGACGCGAGAAACCTCTTAATTCGTCGGTTACTTTTTTATTGTGCAAAACGGAGTTGAGTTCGTATTCTGCAGCGGGAGCATGTTTTGCAAAAATATCATTCAGAGCAACACCGGCTGCATCTCTAACTTTTTTATCTGTACTATTTATAGCTTCCAAAATTTCGGAAAGATTAGCTTCCTTTTCCTTATCGGCTTCATCTAAAATTTTTCTTTCTTCCCTGGATAGAAAGTCGGAAATCATACTCACCCAATTACCTTGCGCGGTTTTAGCCGTAAGGTTCAAAATCTTCTCTTCCGGTTCGGTCAACAAATATTTCGCGGAGTCGAACAACCTTTGTAATAGGTGTTTATATCCGGATAGCCCCGGATAGTTTAAGAACAGCGGCTGTTTTTCGGCCGGTATTCTGGAAATTCCCTGGGTAATAAACTCAAGCTCGTTTTCCAAAAACGTGCCGATATCGTCGATTTTGCTTAATTCCGCCTTTATTTCACTGTTTTGCTGCTCGAGCTGGTACTTAAGCCAGTAATAATATCCTGGCTTCCCGGAAGTACCTATAGTAGCGGAAATGCGTTCATCCTCGTCCAGAAGCTGTTTTAGGACCTCGGGATCTTCCAAATAGTCGGTTCTGCCCTTCCATTTTGCGGAAAAGTCCAAATTTACAAGCTCGGCTTCAAGGTCTTTTTTGTCGGCATTGCGGTATAAAAGACCGAAATTCCACTCTTTTTTCATTTCAAAATCCGGCACCATATTATGCATTATAACACCCCCAAACGCCTACAATTTGTCGAGATAACAACGTAACCTAGAGTTCTGATCATTTGACACCCCTCTTTATTTGTGTTAAATATATAGCGTTCGAAGAGCTTCTCCCCCTCGAGTCATAGGTTGGGGGAAATTTTTTTGAAGTCTCAAAAGACAAGGAAATAAAAGCATATGGATAAAAAAGATGTTATTTATGTTACAAAAGAAGGTCTCACAAAACTTAAGACTGAATTAGCCGAGTTGAGTGGTGCCAAAAGAACCGAGGTTGCCCAGAGAATAAAAGAAGCCCGTGAAATGGGTGATATCTCCGAAAACTCCGAGTACGACGCAGCCAAACAGGAACAGTCCTATATCGAAGGAAGAATTTCCGAACTTGAGGAAGTTATTAAAACTTCTCAAATTTCCGACGATACCGGAAAAAAGGACGTCATCGGTGTGGGCGCCATAGTTAAGATAAAAGTCGAAAGCGAAGAAATTGAATATCACATCGTAGGAGCCCCCGAAGCAAATCCTCTCGAAAAGAAAATATCTCACGAATCTCCCTTAGGTTCCGCGTTGGTCGGAAAAAGAGTCGGAGATAAAATCGAGGTAGAAGCTCCCATGGGAAAGCTTACCTACACTATTCTTAAGATTGATTATTAAAGCCGTTTCTGATTGAATAAGTTAATGGCAACCTTATCAGAACTCAGACAAGTCAGGATAGAAAAGTTGGAAAAACTTAAAACTCTCGGTGTAGATCCGTTTCCCCCTACTTCATACAAATCACACTCAAATATTGTTTTCCACGAATCCTTTGAAAAGCTCGAAGGTAATGAAGTAGTTGCATCCGGAAGAATCGTCTCAATTAGAAAACACGGAAAACTTGCTTTTATCGATCTCAAAGACGCCACCGGAAAAATACAACTATATATAAAAGAAGATGCTCTTCTTAACCCGGATCACACAAAAAGCGAAATAGGATTTGAAGAACTCAATCTTCTCGACTCGGGTGATTTTGCCGAAGGTAAAGGCATTCTAACCAAAACACAGAGAGGTGAAGTATCCGTAGAGGTAACTTCAATAAGAATACTCACAAAATCGCTCAGGCCCCTTCCTGATATGTGGGATGGTTTGAAAGATAAAGAAACCAGGCTACGAAGACGCTACATTGATACAAATATAAACCCCGACGTTTACCAAAGATTTATAAGAAGATCGAAATTCTGGGAAGCTCACCGCGACTTTTTCAAAAAGCAGGGATTTATGGAAATGAACATTCCCGTTTTGGAAACGACCCCCGGCGGTGCTGATGCCAACCCGTTTGTTACACACATGGATGTTCTGGACCAGGATTTTTATTTAAGAATTTCCCAGGAACTTTATTTAAAACGTTTAATTGGCGGGGGCTACGAAAAAGTTTATGAAATAGGGCCCCGCTTTAGAAACGAAGGAATTTCCGACGAACATTTGCCCGAACACATCGCCATGGAATTCTACTGGGCATATGCCGACTGGAATGACGGCATGAAGTTTATTAAAAATCTTTTCCGCTATGTCGCGGAAGAAGTTTATGGAACTCAAAAGTTTGAGATTAAAGGATTCAACGTTGATTTTGGAAAAGAGTGGGAAATAATTGATTATTCTGAAATTTTCAAAGAAAAGTTTGGTCTCGATATTTTTAACTCCGATTTCGACGATGCCAAAAAAATCCTTGAAAAAAAACACATAAAAATAGACAAAAATATGAACTTCGGGCGCGGTGTGGACAGTCTTTGGAAAACCATCCGAAAAGACATTCAGGGACCCGCTTTTGTTGTAAATGAGCCAAAATTCTTGTCTCCTTTGGCCAAAGCCAATCCGTCTAACCCCAAATATGCAATGAGATTTCACCCAATCGTAGCGGGAGGAGAACTTGGCAACGGATTTTCCGAGCTGAACGATCCCGTCGATCAATATGAAAGATTTAAAGAACAACAGTCAATGAGAGACAGCGGAGACGCCGAAGCTCAATTTTTAGACATAGATTTTGTGGAGATGCTTGAATACGGAATGCCCCCGACACTTGGTTATGGACATTCGGAAAGGGTGTTCTGGTTTTTAGAAAATGTTTCCGCGAGAGAGGGAGTCCCTTTTCCTCAGCTTAGACACGAGATAGATTCGGTTACAAAAGGTATCTACGGGCTTGAATAATGTATAAAAAAGAATTAAACAAATCCGAGGCGTTAAATCTCCTTCACGAAAAAATGAAAAATGAAAATTTAAGAAGGCACTGTTATGCGGTCGGAAAGGTGTTGGCAGATTTTTACGATTTTTTCCCCACTTCCGGAAAACTTACCAAAGAGCAGTGGGAAATTGCAGGCATACTTCATGACGCCGACTGGGAAATAACAAAAGACAGCCCGGACAGACACACAATCGAACTTCTCGAGTGGCTCGAAAATTACGAAGTCGAACCCGATCTTTTAGAAGTTTTCCGTTCGCACAATTCAAAAACAACTAAGCTTCGGGAGCCTGAGACCCGTCTGGAATGGACTTTAGAGTGTTGCGACGAGCTTACGGGCTTTATTGTCGCGGTGGCTTTAGTTATGCCCGAAAAGAAACTCGAGCAGGTCACGGTCGATTCGGTTCTGAAAAAATTTAAGCAAAAAGAATTCGCAAAACAAGTAGACCGCGAACAAATTTCTCAATGTGAGCAGAAACTGGGTGTAAGTTTAAATGATTTCGTTTCGATGACTCTAAGCTCAATGAAAAAAAATTCCGGAATGCTGGGTCTCTAAAAATTTCAAACTAAAAATTACGCTTACAAAAAGAAAGCGGCTCCGATTTGCGAAGCCACTTTCGAAAAGAATTTTCGTTAATTGAGGGCAGTTTCTCCCTCCGCACAGAGGATAATTACTTCCTACCGGAAGACTATTACTTCCTCTTTGCTTTTCTCGCTTTTCTCTTAACGGTTTTCTTTGCTTTCTTTACGACTTTCTTTGCAACTTTCTTTGCTTTTTTCTTTACTGGCATCAAAGATCACCTCCTACAAAATAAAATCAGAACACACTTCATAGTGTGTTCTAAAGAAAAATAATTATTGGACAGAAATAAATTTATTTCCATTCATTACACTTTAATTACATATTTATTTGAGACATTTGTCAACATTTACAATGACAATTCATGAAGTGATATCATTTACATATCATGGAAAAAATAAACAGCCCGGAATTTGAAAATCTCAGCATCCAACAAAAAGAAGAAATTATTCTTCATCACAAAAGAAATTTTATTAAGAAGGTCGCCATTGCTATAGTGGCGCTCTCTGCGCTTATAGCGTTAACGGTGTTTGCCTTAAAAATCCGCAAAGAAATGATACAGGACCGGGTACGTTTCGTTTCCAACCCTCCGGCAGAGATACCGGTCGTAATCACTCCTGAAGAAAATCCGGAAACAGAAAAAGAGTATTCCAACACAACTTTACAAATTTCCTTCAGATATCCTGTTGAAACAAAATTGACGGAGTCTTTCGACACAGAAAAGGGTGAGGGTAAAATTGAGGTGTTGTATTCGAAAGACAACAATTTCGAATTTCTTGAAGGATACAAAGTAACGATTACCGTTTTCTCCACAAAGATTAGAGATCTAAATCAATTCGCCGCGACCAGATTGGAAGCGATGAGAACCGTATGCCCCGAATCAGCAATTTACTCAGGTATTGGCGCCGGTAAGATGGGTCAGTATGATTCTCTTTATTATCAAATTGACTACTGCAACGGCTACTACAGAAACTACTACATTAGTTTCGGTGGTAAATTTTTCGAGGTCTCAAGATTCTTCAAGGGAGACATAGGTTTCAGGCAACAATACGAAACGACTACTATTGGAATAATCAATACAATAACTTTACTTCCACAAAGATTTGAGATTACTGAGTTTCTTAAATCAGTATTAGACGCCCAAAGTGGGGTCGCGTTCGAGTATCCATCTCATCTTGTAAATAACTGCTCGATACCCATGCCTACAGAAACTACCTACCGGGTAATACTTTCTATGTGTGAGGAAAATCAAAAAGAGGCCGGGGTAATTATTGCAGTCAAACAAATAACTAAAGAGGCGACTTTTGAGAGTGCGCTACAAACCGAAATTAACAAAATGTCAGATGACTTCTTTGCCGCTAAAGGATATCCCCCGAAAGGAATTGAAGAAAGATATACATATAATGGAGAGTCTGCCGTGAAAATAACAGGTTATAGCTGGAAAGATGCTTATTACATCTTTGTGAATACGACCAGTTCTAAAGGAGAGCCCCAAGTCATATTGATAGGCGTAAAAGAAGGAAGCCCGGAATTTAAGACAACAATCGATAATATACTCAGTTCGATCAAGTTCAGGCAGTGAAATTAAGAAACTACGACAAAAATCAATCGAACTCCTATTGCCTGGGTGTTTACCCTACAATCGAACTGTTCAAATACAAACCTGAAAGCATTATCGAGGTTTTTATCAACCCCAAAGGACAAAATAACCTCGGGGTTAAAGAAATAATCAAACTTGCTAATAAACACAATGTAAGAATCGAGGAGGGACAAAAAGTTCTGATGAGACTTTCCGGAAAAGAAAACGTCTACGCGGGGGCGAGATTTTCTAAATATGTAACACCGCTGTCCGACAATAAATCCCACGTCGTCCTGACTAATCCTGAGAATATGGGAAATCTAGGCACAATTATAAGGACAATGCACGCGTTCGGGTATAAGAACCTTGCGCTGATTCGCCCTGCCGTAGATATATTCGACCCGAAAGTTATCCGGGCATCGATGGGAAGTGTGTTTGCAATAAATTTTGAATATTTCGATAAGTTAGAAGATTACGCAGGCAAGTACAATAGGCAACTATATTTGTTTACCCCAAAAGGGACAGTTACTTTGGAAGAATTAGCGCAGAAAAAAGTCTCTGATCCTGAAAAATGCTCCTTCGTATTTGGAAGTGAATCTTCAGGGTTCTCGGCAAAAGAACTGGCGCTGGGTGAAAATATTAAAATAAACTTCTCTACTGATATAGATTCTCTGAACCTCAGCATTGCGGCAGGCATTGTTCTCCACAACTTCAAACATCTCTAAAAAGATACGTTTACATGCTAAAATTCCCTTTATGAACAAAGAGGAAAAGGTCGACCATTTAAGAGAACGCCTTTCTGAGCAACGCAAAAAACTTGAGGAAGCTACCTTTGAGAAAGGTCTGGCAGCTGAAGAAAACAAAGACCTGAGAGAAAATTTTGCCTATGACTACTGGGTTTCACAAGAACAACTTATTACGGCAAGAATATTTGCCACATTAAAAGAAATCGAGCATCTTACTAAAAAACCCAGGAAAAAGATTATTAAAAAGAATAAAACCACTCCCGTAGAACGTGTGAAAGATTTGCCTAAAAAGAAGTGGCTGTAAAAACTTGCTTCGGCGCCTTGACACAAAAACCTCACGGTAAGAATATTAACCTATGATAAATAAAATTATAGATTGGATAAAAAGAAACAAGCTTCTCACTCTCCTTTTAATTGGCGCCGGGTGGTGGGTAATAAATTCAATCCCGAGAACTCTGTTGGGCGGTAACACTATGATGGGAGTAAACGAAAGCTACGCGGTAGATTCATACGGTGCTGCTCCACTGATGGAGTTAAGCGACGGCAATTACAAATATACCCGTGAAGCTACCCCACAACCTGACATCACAAACAGAAAAGTAGTCGTCAATTCTAATTTCTCGTTACTCGTAAAAGACGTAACCGGAACGGTTGAAATGATAAAGGAAAAAACACTTCAGATGGCAGGTTACATGGTAAACACCAACATCAACAGAACAGAGTACGGAGAAACTGCTATTCTTCAACTGAGAGTTCCTTCGGAGAAAGTAGAAGAGATGTCTAAATATCTCCGGGGTATCGCCGTGAAAGTTGTATCCGAAAACGTTGACGGACACGATGTTACGGATCAGTACGTGGATATCGAAAGACGTCTGGGAGATTTGGAAGCACAAAGATCTCGAATGTTAGCGATACTGGAAAAAGCCACTACTGTAAACGAAATGTTGACTGTCCAACAAGCTTTAAACCAAATCCAAGACCAGATCGATTCGTACAAAGGACAACTGCAATATATGGATGGGACGACCAAGACAAGTAAACTCACTATCTATGTTTCAACCGACGAACTTGGATTACCCTACACCCCCGCACAGTCGTGGAGACCTCAGGTTATATTTAAACAAGCGGTCAGGTCTATGTTAGGAACATTGCAGGATATCGGTTCATTCGCAATTTGGCTTGCCGTTTATTTGCCGATAATTTTAGGAGCGGTCGCGGTATTCGTAATTATCAAAAAAATAATACGCAAACGATCGAAACCGGTTCAAACATTGTGAGCGAAATTTACACTCAGATGGAAGCATTTCCGGATAAGTCGGAAGATAATAACGCGTCAAAGGAAGAGGTCACATCTATTGCGGACGCGACACCCGAAGCACCTGCGACAGAGCCCCTTCCAAGAATAAATATAATCAGAGCAAAATACGTTTTGCAGGCTGAAGAAGAGCTAAATAAGGAAAGGGGACGAGAACCGTTCAGCCACATGGATGTTGCGGTAAAGGCTGCACAGAAATGGGTTGCGGATAACGACACTCTCTCGCATCCCCCCGATAAAATAAAAACAGAAGACGAAATGCTCGAAACATACGAGAAATATCTTGCCGCCAAAGAAAAATATCCGGCTGAAGTATTGGACTTAATTCTTCACGGAAAAGCAAAGCCTGAAGCTGAGTTAGCACCAAAAAAAGTGCGGGTTAAAAGAAGTCCCCGCGAAGGCTGGATGGCACGGTTGGAGCGGGAACAGGATGAGCGGGAGGACAGGCGGAGGAAACTGATGGGAGTAACGGACCTTACGCCTGAGATTGAGTGATATCCTTACTGGTGACCCCACGGGGAATCGAACCCCGATTTACGGAATGAGAATCCGCCGTCCTAGCCGTTAGACGATGGGGCCAAGCATCCGGCAGGCAATACCCAGCACAAATCCCACAAATTCTACCAACAAAACTGCTTTTTGACTAACACCTTGCGCTAAACCGCCCTCTAAAATCGTGTATAATAAGGTTACAAAATGCCCGGAGATTTTAAAAAGTTGATACCTATACTTGCAGTACTAATATTTGCCTTTGCCGGAAGTTACGCCGGTTTTGCCCAGTATAATCCCAAAATTCAAAACGGAGACGTTAAAGGCGCGAAAGTTTCACAAGAATCGGATCTTCCTATGCCCATAAGCTCGGAAATAATTTGTTCGAGCAGAACTCTTGACTCGCATCAAACAACTTTTCAAACGAAAAAATCACCGGAAGAAGTGATGGCTTTCTACCAAAATGTTTTCAGTGATAAAAACTGGACACCGGAGTCGGATAGAAGAGAAGATGGAATTTACGTTACAACTTATAATGATCAGGATTTGTTAGCTACAATAACGGTAACAAAACAGCCGGACGATGAATATACAATTGTTAGTTTGAAGATGTCTAGGCGCTAATTTCTATTCTTTCGTTCCCACTAAATACACCGCGCGCCAAGGTTGATACCTACTCTCAAAATTATCCACGAACAACTCTTCATCCCCCCTGGTAACGGTTCTGGAATAGGTCACCTTCGCTCCCCAAGCAGGAAAATCAACTTGTTTTGTAACACCCTTTGCCAGCGTAGGATCATCCTGGTACAAAGCCGGGGGAGGAGGACTTTGATTGGA
Source organism: candidate division WWE3 bacterium GW2011_GWC2_41_23 (assembly GCA_000996895.1). Classification (GTDB taxonomy): domain Bacteria; phylum Patescibacteriota; class WWE3; order UBA101185; family UBA10185; genus UBA8498. Next base: position 37,583 of record LCBB01000012.1, on the reverse strand, counting down.
AACTACCGGCTCAGTAACGGCAACTTTTCTGCCGTCGGGTGTCCCGAATATTTGGAATTTCAAAGCGTAACTTGCAATATCCGCTTCCGCTTGCACGAGAATATAATTGTCCGTATCGTTTTTAAATCTTAAATCCCATGAGGGTTGATAAATTGCGGCGTCAAAACCGACCGGCTGATCCTGCTCGTAGTAACTGACGCGGTATGCATGAGGGTATCTCATCACGATGGGCAATCCGGTATTCAAAACCGCTCTGAACAAAGTGGTAGAAGTTTGGCAAACTCCTCCACCCGAGCCTAATACAGTTCTTCCATCTTTAATTATGTAAGCAATGTCATAACCTGTTTTCGCATCAATTTCTCCTACGGAATTGTTCAGAGAATATATTGCCCCCGGAGCGACTAAAACTCCGCTCGCCCTTTCGGCCGCCAAAGTTAGATTATGTATACGACCTGCCGCAGAGCCTTTGTAAGTAGACTTGCCTTCCCCCAGTAATTCAAGTATTCCGTACTTATCTTTATCCAAAGGTCCGGAAACTGAAGATTTCGGAATCTCTATACTGCTTTTCGAATTAAAATAAGCGTCGCGGAAGGCGGCGATAAATTTTTCTCTATCTACCTCACTGCCCTCTTTGCTTAATACAAACCCAGTTACTTTATTACTGTTCATACTTGTAACCTGGCCACGCGGAAGTTGATTTACTTCCTGCTCTAATTCCTCTACAAAAGCCTCTAGTCGGGGCTTTAATATATCTATCTCAACGTGATTTTTTTCTTTATCTCTCTGAAAAGTTATGTATCCTAAAAGCTGTTCCGATGTTAATTTCCAGGTCTTGCTCCCATCTTTAACCGTAATCTCGTTGTTTATAATTTTTTCTGCCTGAGGCAACAACGCGGTAACTTCGGCTGTGGAAATCTTCGGAACTATTTTTTTGCCGGGAAGTTCTTTGTCTCCGAAACTTAAATTGTCAAAAGCCTGGATGACAGTCGTGTGTGATGCATCATCTAAAACTTTTTTACCTTCACTTTCAGGAGTCACGACCAACTTCCCTTTTTCCATTTTTACACCGGCGTTCTGAGCGATAACATTAAACAAACTTTTAGCCTCGGAAAGTACACTAATTAATTTTTCGTCAGAGTGGTCGTGGTATGCAGGAATACTCAGATTTTTTACCAAACCTGCAATTTTATCTTTTGAATCACGTAGAATATTACCGGTTCGTCCTATTTCAAACGCCCGTAAAACAGTTCCTTCCCAATCGTAAGTGAGATCGATATCTTCGGCTTTCACGGCGTATTCTTTTCCATCGTACTTGAGCGTAACTTTCTTGTCCAAAGTTTTTTCGCGGGCTTCTAACGCACTTTGGGCTTGAGCTAAATTCTTCCCGCCTAAAGACACATCTCCAACCGTTACCCCCGGAATGATTCTTTTGGCGTAATAGATATGATAAAAGGTTGCGACAAGCAACAGAAAGTACACGAAGAAAAGAATTCTCTTGGACACTGAAGAAAAAGCCAGGTCTTTAATTTTTTGCTGGAGTGTTGGCATTTGCAGGTGAGTTAAATCCGTTCAACAAAGTGAACTTGGATTTTCCGATTAAAAATTTCTCGGGAGCCTCACACATATCCGTGGTCTGATCGGCGGTCCCGAACAGTCTGCTTGAACCTGTCTTACTAAAGGCAATTACTTCGGTGCGGACACCCTGGCTTCTCGCATATTCCAAAAGGTCGGTGTAATCTCCGTCACCTGAAACTAAAACCATCGCGTCTATTTTAGGAATTAATCTGACGGCGTCCATACAAAGCCCGACGTCCCAATCGCCCTTTTTGGAACCTCCGTAGAATATCTGAAGTTCTTTTTCTCTTACTTCATAACCGATTTTGTGGAGAGCTTCGAAAAATTCGCGCTCGGCGCCGACGTCCGCTCTTATAACGTAAGTGAAAGCTCTGACCAAACGCCTGGGACCTACACCCACGCTTAAAACCTTGCTGAAATCAACCTTTGCCCCGTACAAATTCTTAGCGGAATAGTACATGTTCTGAACGTCTACAAAAACGGCTACCCTTTGCTCCTTATGTTGCGTGCTTATCATAGGTTGATTTTATCTCATTGCGGTCAATACGACAACGAAAAGATTTCGGATGTTATTGGGAAGGACGGTTCGGGTATTGTTGGGCTGGCCGGTTATAGTTTACCGGACGGGCTTATGTTTCAATAATGGCGGTTTCAGGCAATAACCGCTCTATTGGGGGATCGTCTAATGGTAGGACTTTGCACTCTGGATGCAAAAATTGGGGTTCGAATCCCTGTCCCCCAGCCATGAAATTTGATCAACACCCTTGTGGTGGTGGACAAATTTTATAGATTGAGGAATTAGAGGATTTGAATGGCGCAGGCGCGACGGCGCCGAGCCGGGGTCGAGCAAAAATTCAGCAGAATTTTATGCGTGACCAAATCCCTGTCCCCCAGCCAATTTATTATGAAAACAAACAATTTAAAAACACAATATCCGGAACTTGATTCCGTGATGGCCAAACTTGCAAAGAACTTGCAAAATGTGTTAGGGGAAAATTTCGTTGGATTGTATTTACAAGGATCCCTAGTACTAGGTGATTTTGATTTAACTAGTGATGTTGATTTTATTGTAGTTGTAAATAAAGAATTAACTGAGGAAGAGGTTAAAAAAGTTCAGTATGTGCATACTAATACCTATAATCAAGACAATCGATGGGTTAAAAGACTTGAGTACTCTTATTTTCCAAAAAATATATTAAGAAAGACATCATCTCCATTTCCCATAACTAATGATCAGAAAAACAAAGAGCTTTGGTATTTTAATAACGGTCATCCTACCATCGAGAGATCTGACCATTGTAATACATTAGTAACAAGATGGACAGTAAGAGAGAAGGGGAAAGCAGTAATTGGACCAGATCCAAAATCATTGATAGAACCAATATCTCCTAACACCTTACGTAGGGAGATTAAAGATACTCTTATCGGGTGGGGAGAATATTTATTAAAAAATCCAAAACAATACGAAAATAGATTTTACCAATCATATTTGGTATTAAACTTTTGTCGTATCCTTCATGATTTAGATAAAGGAGAGATTAGCTCAAAACTTGTTGGAATTACCTGGGCCAAGGTAAATTTAGATTCTAAGTGGATTCCTTTAATAGATTACTGCTGGGAAGAAAGAAAAGATACTTCTATTTCAGTTAAACAACCTGCAAAGCCAGAAATATATAAACAATCTTTGCAATTTGTTAAATACGCAGTTGAAGAAGGTAAGAGATACATAGTCAATTAGGAGTTGGAAGGTTCTAGACCGACATGCTCAGCCAGAATGGGCACGCAAGTGACCACGAAGCCTCAAACAGACTTTCAAGGCTAGCAAATACCCCCTTTCAAAAACCTAGATCCGAACCGTGTATTTTTCTTTGATGGCGTCATATTCTATGAATAACTATTGGTTCAAATCCCTGTTTCATCACCAGAATCTCAATGTTCTGCCCTACCCACTTGCCTATAGGCAAAGCTCAAGGTTCTAGCCCGGAGAGCTAGCCTCACCCCGAGTAGGACATTAGAACCTCTGGGATATAATAATGATAAATGCGAGTTAATTTTAGCTTTTTAAAACCTAAATTACTTAATGTCCTAATTACAGTTATCATTCTCTGTCTTCCATTATTTAGAGAGCAGTATAACGGAGGACAATATGTAACTTGGTATAAACCAATAGATTTATTAATTGGTTCTTTGAGAGAGATTAATACCATTGGTTTGTTTTTCCTGATGCTAGCTTTTTCTTTAATAATCTATTTTATAGTATCGTTAGTAATCTTTAAGATAAATCAACGAGTTACAAACTGGAAAAAATAGGTTCAAACGTCGTCCATGACGAGGAGTATAATTTCTGAGGTGGGGTCCAGACCCTAATGCTTCGGACTTGAAACTAAACTTGGCCATTGGTTATTGACAAAATCATTGCTCCAGCAATTACCAGCATTAGTATCCCTGCGATTAAATGCAAAACTTTTATTTTGCCTTGTCTTATACTTTCCAATTTCTCCGTGGTTGCCAAACCTTTATAGATAATTATGGAAAGAATGATTAATGGAGCGACAAAAACTAAATTATATAAAAGTAGGTATGTTATGCCCGTCGCTCTTGTAACCTCTTCTGCTAACAACCCCAAAATAACAATATAAGGACCTCCGGTACAGGGAAGTTCAAAACAGGAAACAGCAAAACCGACTAAAAAGGCTCCTAATGGAGACGTCGCCCGTTTGATAATGCTTTTCATCGTTGGGCGCCAGCTCAGGGGAATTTCCATTAATACCCCCTTTCCGTACCAAAAATAATCTTTGATATTAAGCAAACCGACTATAACTGCAAGAATAGTTACAAAAATATAAAAGTTATGACTTAAACCAGAAGCTTGGAGGACGGAAAATAATCCTAAGCCCATCAAGAAATATGAAATATAAATAGAAATAGTAAAAGCCAGTCCAAATTTCAACGCACGTTTTTTATCAGCAATAGATAAAGCTGCGGTCATTAAAATTATCAAAACAGCAAAGGCGCAGGGATTAATTGCATCTACGGCGGCTGCGCCAATAACTAGAGGTATGGTTAGTTTCTTAACAACTACATTTTCTTCAGAAGACGTGAAAGGCTTGTCTATAGCCTTCTCAACATTTGTAGATACTTTTTCAATTGGATCTATGCACTTCTCATATAAACACCTATTAATCTCATTTTCCAAAGAGTCGGAGATTTCCTGGCTAAACCCAACGATCCCCTTATCATCAATAAATACCGTGGGCACACCTTCTACCGTAGTATTAAATTTAGCAGTTAACTCTTCAAATAGCTTTCTATTCTCATCATTTTGATAAACTTCGTGCTCATAGATTTTTAACGTAGGATAATTTGCTTTAACTTTGTCTAAAAAAGATAGTAGAGCCGCACAGTGAGGACATCCCTGACCATAAAATACATATAGTATAACCTCGTTTTTATCGTTGACTTGATTTTGAGCATACGAAGCTTTTGAGAAGAAACCAAACAATACAACCGTTACCATAACTATTGCGATTAAGCAGTCAGAACTCCACACGGCCCCATATTTTAATACTTTCATCTTGATTCCCCTCCTTCATAAGTATCCGCAATAAAAACCGCAATTAAAGTGGTTATTGGAACAGCAATAATTAAACCTATACTTCCTAGCAAAGTTCTAATTATTTCTGAAGCGATTATTTCATAGTTAACTACCTCGCTAAATGACCTGGTTGTATCAGTAAATAGCAACAGTAGGGGAAGTGACGCACCTGTATAAACCAAAATTAAAGTGTTTATCATTGAAGCAATATGGTCTTTACCTACATCCATTGACCTACTATAAAGTTCTGAGAAACCCAGTCTTCTATTTGCATTTTTCAACTGAAAAACAATCGCTGATTGCGATACCGTAATATCGTCCAGAACGCCCAAAAAACCAATTATTATTCCAGCCAAAAGAATGCCTCGCATATTAATAGTTCCCCCTTTCATTATTTGCAAAAACGAAGCTTCATCGGTCGTAAAACCAGTGAGCTTGGCGCTTCCTACATATATAGCAGATAGAACAACTGTTATACCAAGTGAAATAACAGTCCCTACAATGGCAACGGTTGTTTTGGTATTAAGACCATGAGAAAGATAGAAGGTAATCGGGATGGCAATGATTGAAAAAAGAAGAATAATAAGAATCGGGCTTGATCCGGTACTAATTTTTGGTAGCACAAAAGAAAATATAATAAAAAATGTTATTAGCATTCCCACAAAGGACGTTGCACCCCTCTTACCGGCAATAGCAATAGATAATATAAGAAATATTATAAACAGGGACATTAACTGTCCTCTCCTAATATAGTCACTTACATATAAATGCAGCTCACCATTTTGATCCTGAAATCCCGTTAATACTAATGCATCACCTTTTTTGTATTTTTGGGAAACTGGCGTGTCCCCGGAACCATTCTCAATATTCAGAATATTGCCCTTTTGATCTTTATCAATTATCTCAACTTCGAGCTTTTGATAATAACCTCCGCTAGTATTTTTAGTCTCTTCTATTACGCTTTTAACAATTCCCTCGTATGTTTTTTGTGAAGGTGGGTTATCTACGTTCTGAGCGGATATTTTTTCGGGGACTAAAAATAAAAGAAAAAGTACAAAAACTGATAACAGTTTTAGCGGGTTCTTTGTTTTCATATAGATTTATTCATCTATTTTATTTATTTTTATTGCCTTACCTTTAATTAGAGCCTCAGCAACTTTTTTACATGCTGAATCTACGGTTCTGGCAAATGTAGGCTGTGATATACCCATTTTTTCAGCAGATTGTGTTTGATCTAAACCATCAACCAAATACAGTTTTACAGCCTCTATTTCATCGGCTAAAAGTTCAACTTCCTCTAATTCCCTGAGAGGTATTCCCCTGGGCTTAAAGTAATCAACATTCGGGTTAAATTTTAAGCAACGTTTTATTCTTGGTCTTGTCATAGACTTTCTGTTAAAATTAATATACGGGTGAACCCCACCTATGTTTTAACAACACAGGTAGGGGTTCGCTTTTATTTTTCCTCCTCAAGTTTTAGCTGGTCAGCTTTTACCTTCTCTAATTCTTCTTCCAAGTCTTTTCTGTATAGGTTTAAATCTTCTTTAACTTCTGCTTTCGTTTCCGGAGCCAACCAAAATCTGAGACCCCTTCCAAAACCTCTTCCAAAACCCACTCTTCTTCCCCTTCCAAAACCTCTTCCAAAACCTCTTCCACCACCACAGGGGCCTAAACCTCTGCCTGTCATCGGACCTTGTCCTTGAGGACCTGTTCCATCAAAATATGGCATCTATATCACCTCCTTATTTCAATCTTGTAATGAATACATATTCATAATAGCAAGTTCGTGATATTTGTCAAATAGGTTCTTACTTATTGCCAATAAGGTTTAAATTACTGACCTGACCGCACTCCGGAAAAAAGGTTCTGGGATGTTTACCGTGCTTATAAACTTCTCGCAACAAAATTATCTAGCTGCACTCCAAAGATGTGCTGAATAATAAATCCATAAATTAAAACAATTAAAATATCCCGCCGAAATGCGGGATATTTTTTAATACAAAGCCCGTACAAAACTTTTATTCTGTAAACAGCTTAACTAACCACCCAAATACACCACCGGCAGCTTCTTCTGATGATATCTTTTCTTGCAAAGCTGTGCTCTCCTGCTGGAGTAACGCAATCATTTCTTGAACATTTGTTATATCAGTTGGATTTGTTAGCTTAAGTTTAAGTTCCTCAAGTTGTTGCACTCTTACTTGGTTTTGCTGCATTTCCTGTTTTAATGCGTTTAACAATCCATAGTTAGGACCGAAAAGGGATCTTGCCAAACCTGTCTTACTTTCGATCTTGGTTACGTGCGCCTGAATTCTTATTTGAGACTGGTCTTGAGTTTTTGCCCACTCCCTTACCTGATCGCCTATGCCTCCTGCAGCTGACTGAGTACTCAATAACTTCTGCACTTGTTGAGCAACTGAACTCATGGAATCGTTCAACACTCTTTGGGCCCCGGAACCTGCTCCTTGCGAATTATTACCTACACTCTTTTGCGTGTCCGTTCCTTGTTGTTCTTGGGTACCAACCTGGAGTTGTTGCTCCTCGCCTTGATTTTGTGTCTGTACTTGATTCTGATTCTGTACCGGTTGTGTAGTTCCCGATCCTTGCATAACTTGACCGGTTCCCTGTGATCCCGAACCTTGATTACTGGCCGCGCGTGCAGTTACTGTAAGTAAAGCTACCAATGCTACAGAGAAAATTGAAATATATACTTTTTTCATATTTACACCCCCTTTGTAAAAAAAATCAATTCTCAAACCAATTGTTTAATCCATTGAATAAGGCCACTGCTACATCGTTTCCTCTTGTTCCGGCTTTAAACATCTCACATTCCTGTGTGTTAGACAGGTAAACGGATTCCTGAATAGTTGCGGGTCTGCTGAATTTTAAAATCACACCACTCATAAAATTGGTTATCCCGAGATCCTTTACTCCAAGATCTGATGACATTGCGCTATGCACGGATGATGTAAAAGCTTTGTCTTTTTTAGGTTTGGAGTATAAGCCTTTTGTTCCATTAACCGAATGGTCTGTAGAACCGTTAAGGTGTATTGAAACTAGAACCTCGCCATCAGTTGAATTGGCGTAAGTGTATCTATCTTCATTACTCAAAGTAGAGTCATCCGTTCTGGTCATGTATACCTCGGCACCGGCTACCCCTAACAAAACTTTTAGCTTGTATGCTATATCAAGATTTGCGTCCTTTTCATACAACCCCGCGCATTGGGTAGTGCCCGGGTCAGCGCCCCCATGACCGGCATCAAGTATTATCTTGTGGCCTGATACTGAATAATCCTGGGCATACACACAATTTAAGGAAAAAACAACCAATACAGCGACGGCAGGTAGCAGTCTTATTTTCATACTATTCTGATAGTACTACTTTTCGAGAACGGGGGCGAGATGAGTACGGGATTGCCGGTGTGACTCGAACGTACCGTTATTACCCGCGCAATATCAACCTTCCAACAAAAATTACAAGCAATGACCCCGCAACTGCCACTACAAAAGACATCACATTAAATCCGGTAACCCCAACATCAAAAAACCTTTGGCCAAGGTAACCGCCCACTACTGCACCGATTATCCCAAGTATTATTGATCCTACAATGCCTCCCTGGGAATTAGGAGCAATAAAATTTGCTATGCTCCCGGCAATTAGTCCAAATATAATCCAATAAATAATAGTCATTTTTCGCCTCCAAAATTAATAACGTATTTCAAGAAGGCCGGGCAAACAGCAAGTTATCCTTGCCGTTTTTCCCCTGAAAATATCTGAACCAACTTAACAATTCCCCAAGCCAAACAAGCGTACACAATGATTGCCACGATTGTTGCCGGTTCAAGAACTGATGCGGTTTCTATACCTTCAGTTACCGCTCTTTGAAATATTCCTTCAAACGGTAGAATGAAGAACCCGGTTAATCCGTAGATAAAGCGCACAAATCCGCTTGTAGTTCCTGCTCCCATCAATTTTAGAACGAGACGAAAGGCTAATAGAATCTCTAAAGCACCGAAGATGTAGTAGATCAAATATTCACTGGTTTGTGATTTAGTCGCTGAAGTTTGAACTTGCGTAGCCATAACCGGAGTACTACTGTCTCCCGAATTAGTAATGATTGCGCCCGGAGTTGTTCCTAAAGTTTCCGTGTTATCATTCTCCGTAATTATTGTTTCTTTTGTTATTTCTGCCATATTTATCACCTGCTTCCACTTTAATTTGTTACAAAATACTTTTATTTTTATTTACGTACAAGTCGCACTACGTAAACAACCACGATTGCTCCGATTACCGCAACAATCAGGCTGTATAGGTTGAAACCGGTAACACCCGACTGTCCAACCATACCCATAAGAAGACCACCTACCACGGCGCCGACTATACCTAAAACGATATCCATAATGGTGTCTTGTCTGGAATTAGTCTTCATGATCACCGATGTAATCCATCCTGCCAAAGCTCCAAAAATTATCCATAGTAATATACCCATATTTGTTCACCTACTTCTTTACAAATTTCTTACACCTAAAATTCCTAACATCTTCCTTCTCTGATCGATTACTGAGATACCGGAGCGGGCTGAGTATCAGGAACTACTACTTCAGGAGTTTCCACATTAATCTGTGGGGCGGGTACGTTAACTTGAATCGGTTGATTTTGCATATTCCTTATTGCGGGAATAGCAAAATACAATACCACTCCAAGGAAAATTATAATTAGTACAACTCCGGCAAAAAATCCACTACCACTGCTTTCTTTTTCCGGTGCCGGGTTGTTTACTACTGTTGTCATATGCTCTTCACCAACTTTCAAATTTCCAAAAACAGCTACACATTCAATCTTTATATCTGATTCAAAATAAATCCGGGTTTAAGAGTTAGGCCGCGATTATACTTCGATCTTTTTAATCACGGTTTCTTTGGGTAAATACCGGATTAGGGCTTTTTCCACTAGAATAGTCAACGTTACTTTCTCAACAACTGCCTGAGCCCTGGCTTGCATAACAATAGATGGTTTCATAAAAAGAGTTGTTCTTTGTTTATCGGTAGTAGTTATCATAGTTCATACACTACAACTAATTGTAGTACTTGTCAATGGTTAATCGATTGTGGGTTTTATCAGACATTGGACTTTATTACTTAAAATAGTACACACTTCTCATACTATCTTATTTTTTAAGGCATACATTTATTAGAAGCTAACCTTTTCACACCGCAACTTGATAAAAACAGACTTACCGAGTATTTTAAATGAGACTGAATTAATTTTTAAATATGAAGGATGCTAACTATGAAACAACAAATAATCTCTAAGCCAAGAATAATTTTACCGAACGAAAAAATTGATTTAAACAAATGGGCGGTCATCGCATGCGACCAATTTACATCTCCAAACGAAACCTATTGGCAAAAAGTTGAGTCTTATGTCGGAAAAGATCCTTCCACACTTAATTTAATATTTCCGGAATATTACTTGAAAGATAAACAAAACATAGAAAATAGAATTAACACTATTCATAAAAACATGGACGATTATTTAACGCAGGGGGTAATAGAGGATAGAATCAGTGAAAACTATTTTATATATACAAGAAGAACTTTATCGAATGGGAAAATCAGACAAGGATTAGTTGCCTTATTGGATCTGGAAGCCTATTCGTACACTAAAGGAGATAAACCGGCAATAAGACCGACAGAGGGCATTGTCGAAGAAAGGCTTCCCATAAGAATGAAAATTAGAGAGGGGGCACCTTTAGAATACCCTCATATTTTAATGCTTGTGGATGACCCTGAAAGGACCCTTATTGAACCATTGGGTAAGAATTTGTCAGCACATACTAAACTTTATGATTTTGATCTAATGATGGGTGGTGGACATGCTGAAGGTTATGCCGTTACTTCACAAGAACTTGAAAACACCATCTTTTCTTGTATAGAAAAATTTGGGGATCCCCGGGCTTTTTCCGTCAAACACGGATTAGAAGAAATCGAACCTGCGATTGTGTTGGCAACGGGTGATGGCAATCACTCGCTTGCATCCGCAAAGGCAGTCTGGGAAAAAACCAAAAATAGTCTGATGGGTGAAAACAAACAATGGGAAAACAACCCCGCTAGATATGCCATGGCAGAAATAATCAATGTGTACGACGATGCTTTGGAGTTTGAAGCAATTCACCGAGTCTTGTTCAATGTAGGTGATGTGGAAATATTTTTAGAAAAGATGAGGGTGTTTTACAAAAATTTAGGATCTGAATGTGAAGTAGAACCGATTGAATTAAAAACAAATAATTTTGCTGAAATAACCAATGAAAAAAACCAACCTGAAAACTACCAGGTGTTTTGGCTAAGCTATATAAAGAATGGTGTCCAGATTTTCTCTACCGCCAAAGTAAAACCCGGCATACATTCTATAACAGTCGGGAGCTTACAAATGTTTTTAGATGATTACCTAAAAAGTAACCAGAATGCAACAATAGACTACCTTCATGGAATAGAAACAACAGTAAGGGACTCGTCTAAAGAGGGAAACATAGGTTTTTTCCTACCTGCAATAGACAAAGGCGGGTTATTTAAAACAGTCGCACGAGAAGGCGTTACTCCCCGAAAAACATTCTCGATGGGGGATGCGGAAACAAAGGCTTATTACATAATGGGCAGATCTATTGTTTGAGGCGCGTCTTTAGAAAATAAAGTTAAATTGATTTAAATCTAACCGCATGTCCGTTTTGATAAGTCAACGTTAACTATTTTTTAACTGCACCGGGTTCAAGAACTTTGCGGACAAATTTATTCAATACAATCCCAACTAAAACAAAAAAAACTAAATAAAACAAAGTTCCGAAAGAAGCAGGTAAATATTTATAAATAAAATCGTGTCTGTACATAATCGGCCAATGTAATAAATATATTTCATAAGAATATTTACCGAAAATAACCAACAATTCAGAATGAACGTTCTTTAATAAAAATGCCGCTATCAGTACCAGCATGGTTACGATGCTCGACAATTGCTCTGCCATTACACCCTTACCTACCCCTGAATGTACGGCTGTGTAGCCGAATGCAAACAACAAACCCGCCACTATCAGATAACGTGTAACACCAGCCAGCATAGGTTTATGAAAAAATTTTAATAAAACTTCCTGAAATCTTACCCCCGGCTCCTTCGTGTTTAACCACGCAAAGACCATTCCCAGCGGAAATAATAGAATGTGAAGTTGATAAAGTTTTAGTAAATCTTTGGTTACAGGCAGAGAAAGTCGGGTAAGCACGTACCCCAGCAGCAACACTATAAAAGCCGAAAACAAGGGCCGATCCCTACGGAACACGATAGGAAACATTAGATAGTAAAACAGGATAAACGTAAAATACCACAGTGCGGAATTTATTGAAGTGTAAATATCAGCAACCGGAAAGTAGCCCAGGAAACTCTTAATAATTACCGAAAGTTCATAAGTCTTTCCTAACAGGAAATAATCCAGGGCCAAAACGGCGGCCAGCACAACCCACATAGGTACAAAAATGATCCTCAACCGTTTTACATAAAATTCTTTCCACGTCTTCGGGGCGTTCAAACCCGAGCTTGTAAGCCCGAATCCCGACAAAAATAAAAAGATGTTAACCCCCACACCCGCAGCGATAGATAAAGGAAATAAAAAGCGCGCATCATTGGCCAAAAAATACCCTACGTGGGAAAAAACTACCATCAAAATTGCCACGCCCTTCAATTCATCGGTGTGTTCGTGATCCATTTCATAAGGTTTGGTGTCTTTTTTAAGAGTTAAAACCACGGACAACGCAAAAAATATAATAAAAAGAGTTGTTTGAAAAACCGGATCTGCAATATTAATCCTCATTTATAATCCGGCTCCACTCTAAATAACCTTCCTCTGACGGATGAAAAAGATCCGGGGAATAGCTCTTCGGATCTTTATTAAAAGTTTTATACGTTCTTCCATATAAATCTACCAGCCTTATACGATTGTTACTCAATTTCGAAATCACTCCCGAAATCTTGCCGTTAAACTCTTTGGTTCTCTCATTCAACATCCAGTTGTAGGGAAAACGTACAGCCTTGGGTGACCCTAAATACGGCAGATTTATCACAACAATCCGTGCTTCCGTTTTTGTTAACAGCTCGTTCAGTATATAAGAATAATTTGCCGTAAATTGTCCGTCGGTAAATTTGTTGTGAATATCGTTTATCCCGATTAAAAGTGTGACGTAATCAGGTTTTTCATTAATGGCGCGGGGCAATTGATCTTTTATTACATCCTCCGTAGTACCGCCGGGTAAAGCCAGATTCAGCACGGCAACTTTTCCATAATCCTTGGATAAATTTGAGGCGAACTGATAAACGATGGTTGTTTCAGTTTTCTCGCTGCCAACACCTGCACTTAAACTGTCCCCTAACGCAATATACTTTACCGTACCGCTATTGTTAGGATTTTCGAATGTTAAAAAATTTTCACCGTTCGGTCTTTGCAAGTTCATTCCTTTCATTTTGTTATAGAAACCTGCGTACGACAGATACAGGTAGAGAAAAACTATAACCGTAGGCAGAACGAATTTAATAAACTTCATCCTGTTGATTATATAACGGATAACGATCCCTCAAAAATGTATAATAAATGCAGACCGGATATTTATTAACGGACGGACATAAATGAAACTCATAATATCTTTTATAGTAACTTTCGCAGCTGCGGCGCTGGGTTCGTATTTTACAACACCTAACATAAATACGTGGTACGCGAGTTTAAATAAACCCTTCTTCAATCCCCCGAATTGGATTTTCGGTCCTATGTGGAGCATTCTATATATTTTGATGGCGGTAGCTCTTTATCTGGTGTGGAAAAAAGAATACGCACAACAGGAAAAATCAAAAGCGTTGATACTTTACGCCATACAGTTAACCTTAAACACACTGTGGTCCGTGATATTTTTCGGTATGAAAGAACCCGCGATAGCTTTAGCCGACATTGCGATACTTGAGCTAGTCATAATCTTAACTGCAAAGAGCTTTAAAAAGTTTTCACCGATGGCAGGCAAGCTGCTTATTCCTTACATAATGTGGGTTGGTTTTGCCGCAATCTTGAATCTAAGCATAGTAGTATTAAATTAAACTATAAGCACATATTTTTGTGTTATACTTTCGCAATGGATAAAAAAGAAAAAATACAAAGTCATGAAGAGGAAAAAGTACTCGTAAAGTCCGGAAACACAGAGCCGGTAAAGTTCAAAGAGGCATCAAATTTTATAGGGCAGGAATTAAAGAAAAATAAGGGGCTCGTTATAGCTCTTCTGGTTCTTGGTCTCGGTGCCCTTATTTACAACTATAAATCCCTTTTTATAGCAGCAACAGTTCAAGGAAAACCCATATTCAGATGGGAAGTCACTAAAGTCCTTGAAACCCAACTCGGTGAACAAGCTTTAAACAATCTAATAGAAAAAAGGTTAATCGCTAATGAAGCTGTATCCAAAAACATCGTTATTTCCGAAGATGAAATTAACTTAAAGATAAAGTCAATAGAAGACGGGATTGTTCAAAGCGGACAAACTATGGATCAATTTCTCGCACAGAACGGGATGTCACAAACCGAATTTCGGGATCAGGTTAAACATATAGCTTTGATAGAAAAATTGTTACAGGATAAAGTCACGGTAACGGAAGAAGAAATAACGGCATATATTGAAGAAAATAAAGAAAGCTTTCCGGAGATTGCCGATGACCCTCAAGGACGCTCCTTAGTCAAAGAAAGTCTGCAACAAAACAAAATGAGTCAAATGTACGGAAGCTACATCGATGAATTAAAAACAACCGGAAATGTTAATGTTCTGGTTAAGTACTAACTGCTGCCCGTGCAAATAAAAACCGTAAGGACAAAAGAAGAGCTGGCCCCCGTATTGCTAAGTCCCGAAGAAAAAGGGCCGGACTTCGCTTATTGGGTATTCTCCGGCATAACTCAGGGAAATCAGTGGGAAAACATGACTATTCTGTCGCCCGGAACATATGGACAGGAGTTTGTTAAAACGTTCGGCCACTATCATAACGATCCTCACGAAGAAACTTACCGTGTAGTTAACGGAAAAGGAATACTCCTTTTACAAAAGAAGCATTTTGAAGATGGTTCGTGGGTTCCTAATAAAGTTGATAGGTTTATCATTGTCAGCATACTGCCCGGTGACAAAACGGTTATAACACAGGAGTGGGGGCATTCTTTAAGTAATATAGGCAACGACCCTTTGATTACTCTCGACAATTGGACACACGGTCACACCCCCGCGGATTACGAAGAAATAGAAGATCTTCACGGAATGGCATTTTATTTGGTAAAAAATGATGGAACCGCAGACATCGAACCAAATCCGAACTACATTGACCACCCCACACCCGAATTTATGACGGCTTCCGAGTTTGCAAAACTGACCAAACTATCCATATAATAACCCTATGAAAATCAATAATTTCACAAAGTTACTTGTTATTCCTTTAGTATTTGTTTTGCCCCTTATATTTACCTCCGCAACTCAAAATGTACTTCCCGCCAGCGAAGGTAAAAATCTTCAGGATGAAAACCTTCCCAAATTGGATGCCCCGCGTGCGCAACTAAACAGGGCTGAAAATCAGGAAAGAAGATGCGAACTTGCTACTCAGCGGATTACGGAAAAAATAGCCCAATACAAAAACCTGGAGAAAAGACATCAGGGTGTATACCTCGGTCTCGGAAACAAACTCGAAAACCTTATAAGTAAATTGAAAGAAGATGGCTATACCGGAGATAATATCGCCGCCCTGGAAGCAGATGTTGTTAGACTTGGTGAACTTGTCAGCGAGCTGAACACCAACTACGCAAACTATTTGGCCAAACTCGACGCGTTAAAAGGAGCTTCCTGTGAAGCCTCGGACATCGATTTTGTGCAAGCTCTAAAAGACGCCAGAGCGGATTTGAACGCAACTCATTTAAGCATTGTGGCGATTAAAGAATTTTACCTTACGGATATAAAACCCGATTTAGCGGCAATGAGAGAACAAATAAGAACAGAAAAGCTTAACCAGCAACAGGAAAAAGAAACAGAAGATGAGCCCGAAGAGGAGCAGGAATAATTTAATTAAGGAGGAAAAATATGGAAGAACAAACTAATACACCTATAGAACAGCCGCAGACAGAACAAATGCCCGATTGGAACACACCAAAACCGGTTGAGGAAGAACTAAATAAATATAGTACGGGTAAGGGATTGAAAGTGTTTTTGGTTATCGGATTCCTGGTAATATTGGCTGCCATAGGCTTGTTTATATACCAAACAGTCATAAAGGGAAAGACACCCGCTCAGCAAATACAGGGAGAACAAGTAACAGAAGAGGTAAAGAAAGAGGAAGTTGTAGAAGAAAAAACCACTGAGGAACAAATCGAAGAAATTGACAAAATAAACATCGATGAAATGGACACACTCATCAAAGACACTGACCTGGACGACCTGAATCTTTAGTATTTAGCCGGTATACAAAATATGACTCAAGAAAATAAAAAGATAGGTGTGGGCGATTTGGCTCCCGCGTTCTCGCTCCCCGACCAAAACGGAAAAGTAAGAACGTCAGAAGAATATTTAGGTAAATGGTTACTGATTTATTTTTACCCGAAAGACAATACGCCCGGCTGCACCACGGAAGCCTGCGTCATAAGAGACGCTTGGGGAGAATTTAAAAAGACCGGAGCCGAAGTAGTTGGAGTTAGCACCGATTCAATAGAAAGCCATAAAAAGTTCGGGGAAAAACACTCGCTGCCGTTTACGCTTCTTTCAGACTCTGACAAAAAAGTTGTTGAAGAATACGGTGTTTGGGCAATGAAAAGCTTTATGGGGAAAAGTTTTTTTGGAACGCGCCGGACTTCTTTCCTAATTAGCCCGGACGGCAAAATAGCCAAAATATACGAAAACGTAAAGCCCGCCGAGCACGCCGGTGAGGTTCTGCGGGACATACAATCGCTGTTATAGTAAAATGGACGGGTTACGGCAATTTTTGAACAAGTATGAACAAAGAAGAGACCGTCCAACAACTTAATATTCCAAACCACATAGCTATAATTCCTGATGGCAACCGTAGATGGGCTAAAGAACACGGCTTACCCGCGTTTGAAGGTCACAGGAGAGGTTTTGAGGCCGTTAAGAACATCATGCACGTATCCAGGGAACTTGGTGTACACACACTAACGTTTTGGGGGTTTTCAACCGAGAACTGGAACCGCTCGGACGAAGAGGTGTCCTACTTAATGAAAATCTTTGAAAGTTACATCTCAGACAATATTAATGACGCCCACAAATATGGGGTCAGAATCTATCACCTTGGGAGAAAAGACAGAATGCCGGAAGCGCTGAGAAATAGGATTATTCAGGCTGAAGAAGAGACCAAGAATTACACCAACTATGATCTTAATATGGCTATAGATTACGGCGGTCAGGATGAGATTTTAAGAGTAGTAGAAGAAGTGGTTAAAGACATCGAAGCGGGCGTGGTTAAAACAGAAGATCTTAAGAACGTTACAGCCAAATACGCCGATAAATACCCTCTTTATCTTTTGAAAAACTACTTCGACACTAAAGAACAACTTTACCCATACCCCGACCTTTTAATTAGAACCTCGGGGGAAAAACGTTTAAGTGGCTTTTTGCCCTGGCAGGCTGCGTACAGCGAGCTTTACTTCGCCAACGTTCATATGCCCGATTTTGATGAAAATGAGTTAATGAAAGCGATACAGGATTTCAATACCAGGGATAGAAGATTTGGCGGAAATACAATAAAAAAGTGATTAACTGACTCTTCGGAACTTCTTTCTGTGTTTTCGGATCATTTTATTTTTTTGTGCGTCTTTTTTCTTTTTTCTTATACTCATAACATTGATATTCTCTCATAAAAGGACGGTTTGGCAATAGGCTTTGCCAGCCGGTATTACCCGTTTACAAGTTTTACCGAAAATACTATTCTCTTCACATTCCCGTCTTCATCGGTAATCTCCATCGAACCACTCTCTTTGTAGTAGTCCGCCAACTCCTGACCAAGGATGTCCTTATTTTCACTAATTTCGGTCTTGAGCTCTTTCATCTGGTCGGCCATAGCTTTCATCGTCTGGTTTGAGGTTACCTGTACTTTTTTATCTTTAGAGTTTTCTCTAAATTTGGCTACTTCTTCCTGTAATTCCTGGTAAGCGGGGTCATTTTCGAGAGACTCCTGGTATGCAGCCCTTACTCCGTTCAACTCTTCCTGTAAATATGTCTAAATTCATAAATTCCTCCTGGTAATTAAAATTATCGCCAAAATATATTATCATAAATAGACGTATGAGAATCCATGTACTTTTAAAGCCGGGGGCTAAAGAACCAAATATTGAACAATCTAATGGAATTTTCAGAATTTCGGTAAAAGCACCGGCAAAGGAAAACGAAGCAAATAACGAGTTGGTTGACGCACTGTCCGATTATTTCGGTATCGCTAAAAACAGGATAAGCATCGTTTCAGGATTTAATTCCAGAAACAAAGTTGTCGAAATTGTGCCGGGAGCCAAATAGCTTTTCCGGGGTTACGGACTCCTGCTTACCATAAATTCCATTTCTGGTTCTTATTATTGAATAAGTAAATCCTAAGCAACCGAGCTTTTTGCAAATATCCTGAGAAAGAGAACGGACGTATAGTCCCTTCGACATCTCTACCTCGAATTTTGCTTTAATAACTTTTTTGTCTTTACCAATAAATTTTTGCCATTGCGAAATTAGCAGCTCCTGCCTAAAATCTCCTTTGACCAGACTAATCCTTTTTAAAATATTTTTGGCGCAGCTTTTAAAAGAAACTTCGCTGAATCTCTTTAAACGTAGCTCGAAAATCTCTCCTTTTTTCACAGGTGTGCTTTCCAAAACCTCCCCGGCGTGCGCTCTTTCGAAAAGTTTTTTTCCTTTTACTTTTACCGCTGAATACATCGGCACGTGTTGGGAATAGGAACCAATAAAATCCTGCAAGGTTTTCTGAACCTCTTTTTTGGAAGGAACTTTTTTATTCTGATTGTTAATAAAACCCATCGCGTCAAAAGAATCCGTCGAGATACCGAAAATAATTTCAAACTCGTAAACTTTGTGCCAATGCGCATATTCATACTTTTTAAGACGGGTGTCCCCTAATAAAATTATTACCACCCCCTCAGCCATAGGATCTAAAGTACCGGTGTGACTTGAAAGTGTACCGTACCGCTCGCCCACTATCTGGGAAAGGCGGTTTGTCGATACTCCGACAGGCTGCCAGACGGCTAAAATGTTATCTTTTGCTTTATACACGGCCTTATTCTATCATTACCGCATGAAGTGGGTAAAAGGTAATAAGACAATTGATATTTCGGTAGAAGAGCTAAGAGAATTGGCCGCCAAATACAATAAAATACACGTGGATCTAGGTACGGGGGACGGAAGATTTGTGTATGAGTCGGCCCTGCGCGACCAAAGTACCCTATTTGTCGGCGTGGATCCGGTAGAAAAGCAGCTTCGCGAATATTCCGTGAA
Source organism: candidate division WWE3 bacterium GW2011_GWC2_41_23 (assembly GCA_000996895.1). Lineage (GTDB taxonomy): Bacteria > Patescibacteriota > WWE3 > UBA101185 > UBA10185 > UBA8498. The sequence continues at coordinate 17,872 of LCBB01000012.1, read as the reverse complement.
ATCCGTGAGGAAAAAACTTAATAACGCTGTATTCTTGGTATCTTCCCTAGAAAACTTACCAATTACCATGACGGAAATTGCTGATAAAGTAAGCATCATTCTCCCCTGGGGGTCGCTTTTGGGACAAATCGTGAATCCGGCTAAGGAGGCTATGAATAAGATAACGGCGCTATTAAAGCCTTTTGGGGAGCTGGAAATAATACTGGGATATTCGCCCGATTCGGAACCTTCTGAATCCGACAGATTGGAGCTTCCAGAACTTTCCCAAGGATATGTTGAAAATGTCATTATAAAGGCATTTGAGGGGGTATCGGGTACAATAAAGTTGGATAAGATCGAGCTTTTTCCTAAGGAGAAACTCACCAATATTGGCTCGAATTGGGCTAAAAAACTAGCTTTCGGTAAACCAAGACAAATATACCGTATAACCCTGTTAAAAACCCGCTGATTTTCATTTTCACACTTTATCGTGTAATATTCGAGTTCGAGAATGGAAAAATAGAAGAGAGGAGGAGAAATGATTGAAATGAAAGGTCCACCTTTGTCTGTTACTACGGTAGAAAGACTTGCGCGTTATGTTTGGTCTGTGGACAAACGTGCGCTCGTTACTCTGCAAGACGATGGCCGCGTGACCATCTCGGAGATTCAAAAACCGAAAGAGGTGTACGACGCTCTCCAGAGCCTTGTACGTTCCAAGTACCGCCTCGGCGGACGGAAATGGAGTAAGTTCGATGTACAAGTGGTGGGTCAGACTAAGTAGGCAGGCTACCCGCAGTGAGGTTAACTTAACCTACGAAAAGATACTGCGCTGGGGAGCAAAAGCTGTCGACACGGGTTCCTTAACCGACATGGACTACGGTTTCATTTCGAATAGGAATCCGACCAGGTTGATGAACAAACTTAAAATCGACGAAGTTGTCACCAACTGGGGGTTTCTTTCTAAAACGAAACTTGCAAAACCAAGGAGAAACCCCACGCATATTCCTTCAGATAAGGCCAAAACGTTTGAAGAACTTAAAAAGCGCTTTGGCACAACCCTAGGCGGCAAACCCTAAAAAAGTTTTTGCCGCCTTTTCTTTTTTAAAACCAGGCTCTGTCGCAAGCAAAAAGGTTGGTAAATTTTGACTCGTAGGCATCGGGGTGTGGCGCAGTTGGCTAGCGCGTTCGCATGGGGTGCGAAAGGCCGCAGGTTCGAGTCCTGTCACCCCGACCATTAGAAAGAAAATTACTGCAAGTAAACAACCTTATCACCCTCATTCACACCTTCCAATATTTCGGCCTCTGAATAACTTCTTAGTCCTAATTTTACTCTGACATTTTTTGTGCCTTCGTTGGTTGCTAGCGTTATCTCTCCTGTGTCTACCCGCAAATCATTGATTATGTATAAAGGCAAGGTCACAACATCCTTTTTAGACTCAGCTTGTATGTCTATGTCAGCGTTCATACCCACCTTTAATGTTTCGGGAACAGCTTCCGGTACAACAGTCACTCTGTAGTATGCGATACCTTGTACTATCTGAGCGGCGGGGTTAATTTTTGTAACTTTCCCTATATATTTCTTGTCCGGAAACGCGTCAAACATAACTTCCACCTTGTCGTCGATGTTTACATACTCAATATCTACCTCCGAAACGTTGGCGTAAACACTTAAAATACCGATATTTTGTATTTCTATTGCAGGTCTGGTGAGGGAAGACAACTCTCCCTTTTCTACCATTACCTTGCTGACATTGCCATCGAAAGGTGCCGTTAACACGGTATCAGAAGTATTTATTAATGCTTTTTGGTACTGGGATTCAGCCTTACTTGCTTTTTCATCATATGTTCTTAGCTGAATTTGATATTCGTCGTTCCCACCAACCTCATCAACGTCATTTTGGTACTTCTCTACGAAAAGATCCTTTTCCAGCAACGCTACGTCACGAGTGTCCTTCGCGTACTTGATGTCTAAATTTGTAGAATAGCTCGATAGAGCAACAAGGGGATCCCCTTTTCTTACCCAATCCCCCTCGTCAACGTAAACTTCGGTTATCCTGTCAATGATCTTGAAATATAGTTCGGCGTTTTCATCTGACTGGACAAAACCTCGCGACTCAATTACTAAGTCAATATCTTTTTTCTCAACCGTGTAATAATTCTCGCTGTCGGTTCCTTTTATTTTTGTCAAAAAGAACAAGCCGCCGACAACCATTAAACCTAGTACAACCAAAATACTTTTTTTATTTATTTTTCCTTTAATTTTTTCTTTCATATTAGTTCTCCTTTAATTTTATATTTATCACTTTTGATTAGTCCATCTTCCAACCAAATCACGTGGTCAGCGTATCTCTGATCATCCGGATCATGGCTAACCATTACAATGGTTTGACCAATACTTTTATTTAGGTTTTCCAAAAGACCGAGAACTGTTTTGGTCGATAGCGTATCCAAGTTTGCGCAGGGTTCGTCCGCGAACAATATTTGAGGAGAATTAATTAAAGCACGGGCAATAGCAACTCTCTGTTGTTCCCCTCCTGACAACTCATTTGAGTAGTGATTCAACCGGTGCCCCAAGTCAACCATTTCAAGCATTTCCTTCGCTTTCTCAGATTTTGGTGTACCCTCTGATTTTGTGTTGACCATCATGGGCAAATATACATTCTCTATTGCCGTAAGCTCGGGCAAAATAGCGTATTCCTGGAATATGTACCCAAGTGTCGTCAGCCTAAACTCGGTTTGCTGTCCGGTACTAAGCTCCTTTATATTTTTATCTGCTATGTAAATTTCTCCGGATGTCGGGGTATCCAAAAGCCCCATCTGGTGAAGTAACGTTGATTTACCGGAACCGCTTTTTCCCATAATTATCACAAACTCGCCTTTTTTTATCTCAAAAGAGACCCCCTTTAGAGCATGGGTTAGAACTTTTGTTCCGAACGTCCTTGTTACATTTTCTACTTTTAACATTGTTGACATAGTAATTACCCCCAAATCGCCTCCAATATTGTTTTGTCAGTTTGTTTTTTTGCAGGCATATAGCCTGAAATAAAACCGGCGAACAATAAGGCTGCTATACTTATTAAAATTTCGCTAGCCACAACTTCCAAACGAACATCTCCGACCGGAAATTCCAAAGGATGCCCGGCGAAGTACGGCACGAGCAATAATCTTAAAATAGAGAGCCCCAAAATAATGCCCGATGCTGCGTAGAATAAAGCTTGCACGGTGTAAGATCTGACAATTATTACCTTATCAATACCGATTGCCTGCAATATACCTATCTGTCTTTTTTTATTTAAAATATTTATATAGACAACAATATAGATTGTTATTCCCGCAACCAACAGCGCGATAGCGGAAAGTAACGTTCGTATCAGAGTAAAACTTTGGGTAAAACTTGCGGTCATGCCCATGTAGTCATTCCAAGGATAGATACTCTCTTTCAGACCCATATCTTTGAATTTCGTTATGTAGTGACTCTCGGGTTGACTTTCATCTACTTTGATTATTATCTCGTGCGCACCATTCGACACACCCAGTATAGATTCCATCTCTCTATTTGTGATAAATGCGTTTTTATCGGACTGAACAAACTTTGAATTAAAAATTCCCTTAACTGTATATTTTCTTTCGATACCATTCTCGTACAGAACAACCACCTCGTCTCCCGGAACAACGCCTCCTAGAGATTCTTTCTCAAAAGACCCTTCATAACCCCCGGATATATCCTTTCCTATAATAATTTTGTCCCTATCATTGTCGTCAAGGTAATCACCGGCGATCATAGCATCACTTATGTCAGTGACATTTTTTTCAACGCTCGGGTCTATGGAAAGCACGGAATAACGCCCCGTATTTACATTTTGTCCGTTTTTATATTTATCGAAAGTAAAAAATCCACCTGCTTTATAATGTCTGGAACTGGCGGTCACCCCGGGCACACTCTCCACAAGATCAGTAACTCTTTTTGAGTTGACAATAAGAGATTTCTTATCTTCAGGTTCAATGACTATGTTTCCGTAAAGATTATTAATTCCCTGCCTATTCATTGTGTTCACGAGCCCCAAAAGAATAGAAGACAAGAAAAGAAGATTAATAAAAGCCAGGGTCATCACTGCTACGGTGAGAAGCGTGGTCCCCATATTACCTTTTACAATTCCTTTGTATGCCAAAAAAAATGACGCTCTCAAGTTATTCATGAAAACTATCCTTATAAAATTTGATTAAATCATTAACGATACCGATTCTATCATTTATTATCCGTAACCAATTTTTAAGATAATCTTTGCCCTTGCGGGTAGGAAAATACGTTCTTCTTGCAGGACCGATGTCGCTCTCATCCCATTTTGATTTTAATAAACCCTGTTCTTCCATTCTTCTAAGTGTTGTGTACATAGATCCACTTTTGATTTTAGAAGTTCTAGTCGAAGCAGTTTTTAGGTTTTTCATTAAATCATAACCGTACAGAGGAGCGTCATAAATATTCTTCAAAATAAGAAGCTGTATCCACCCACGCTCGGGGTAACCGAACTTTTTATTTACAAGTTCAGATTTTGCCGGGCATTTTACTCCATCGGTATTTTTACACTTGTGTTGTATATTATTTTTATTTTGTTTAATCATACTAAGTAACAATGTTATCTAGTGAAACAAATTTCGTCAAGTACCTTTAAAAAGGGTTTCGGTGTGTTCCTGAAAATTACGGTAATTTGAGCGCTTTGACTTACTACTACCGAAAACGCGATTCCTAAAGTTACAGTTATTACAAACATGAAACGGAGATGGCAACTCCCTCCTTTTTCACGTATCCCTCAAATCCTTCTATATCATTCCTGTAGTATTTTTCCGCATTTTTCCGAACCAGACTATAAATATCGACGGTATTACCCGCCGTTACCAAATCTTTTTTATCAAAAAATACATAAGTAAATTCGTTTAACTGTGGACACACCTCCTCAAGATTTTTACTAAATTCAAACATATTTTCCGCGGTATTCTGCTTATACCAACGTGCACTTCGCACCGAACCGTAGATATATACTCTTTTAAACTCAGTAAATCCCTGAGTTTCTTTTTCAATGTAATTTCTTAACGCGTGGTAGCCTGTGGGTTCCTGTGCAACTCTCTGCGCAAACACCTGCGCATAAAATACTAAAATTACTCCGACCAGTATATAAACTGCTGTTTTGTTGTTTCCTAAAAAATCCCTGCGCAAAAACCACCTTGTCCCGATAACGACCAAAAACGGTAAAGAAATTTCGAGTGTGGAAATATATCTTTCTGCCTTGAGCGGGATTAACTGAAAAAATACGGTTTCAAATAAGAAAAACAACAACCAGTAGGTGACAAATTTCTTTCTTTTTATGCTAGCAAATGTTATGCCTAATACTGTTACTGTAACCTGTATAAAATGGTATTTTTCTTTAACATGGTATAGGTAATACCACCAAGGAGAAGTTTTATAAACTACGTCGTTGACGATGTGTTCTTTTCCCTCCTGGTTTCTAGCTAGTATGGTGTCTCTAAACGCCAGATAAAGCTGTTTTAAACCCCATAGCTTTGTAACAAAAAGGTAATGAACGTAAGTTAAAACGAAGGTGATTCCTGCAACCGAATACATCGCCAGCAAATCCGTAAATTTTCTTTTGGAAAAAAGAAAGAAAACGACAAGCGAAAAAGGAAACAGTATGATGGTGGGCATTTTGGTACCCAAACCCAAACCGATAAAAACTCCTGCAATCAGATAGTTTTTTAAAACCCCGTTTGCGAGGGCTCTTAAGAAAAACAGGTGAAAAGACAACCAGAATAAATGCATGGGAGCTTCCATCATCACCATCCTTGTGGCTGTGTATGTAAAAGGTAAAAACAGATACCAAGAAGCCCCGAATAAAGCCAAATAAAAATTTTCGTATTTGTCCCTAATAATACGGTAGATTAAATAGCAGGAAATAACGCCCATTAAAGCAAAAGGCAGTCTGAGATAAAAAACATTACTGAGATATACATCTTTTGGTCCGAAAAGTGATACGCCCCCCACAATGTATTTCGCCAGTAAGGGGTGCTGTAAGTTTTTTGTGAAGGTTGACGCGACATACTCATTCCCGGCATCTGTATAAAGTATCTCGTCGGTAAAAAAATAGGGAGCGTCGAGTTTATATACGAATGAAAAAACACAAAAAATAAAAAAAGCGGTGAGTATTAATTTTTCGTTTTCAAATATTTTTAATAAAAACTCACGAAAAGATATTGCCATGTGACTAGTATATCAATCGCTGTCATTCACACAGAAACTCCCGACATACGTCTTTTTCCCAACAAGACCGTACAGTAAAGTCGAATACTCCTCATTAAATAACAGGTTGTCCAGATTATTTTTAATCCTGGGAAGAGTTTTCTTCCTCACACCTATCGGTTTGGGATTTTCCAATGTTTTCGATGAAATGACCCTGCCAAGACTCTCTACTTTCTTCGAAAATTCAGAACTGCTATCCAGAGTGTAATCCTGGATAAAACACAAGGGATCAAAACTCCCGCGTCTCGACTCAAGTCCAGTAAAATCCCCCGATTCTCTCACTGCTATGTGATTTATATAGGTATCGTTGAAATCTATTTGCGTACTCATACCGGTCTTCTGTCTAAGTTCCTCCAGTTGTTTCCACATCAAAGTGTTACGCGCTGAAAAATCCCACTGCAATACAATCGAAATGACTGCAAGTAGTGTAATGGCTAAATATACACAAATCTTATTTATAGAGTAACCCGCCCCTAGCCGTCCGAATGCAAATAAAAGTAAAAATAGGAATGACGGCATAAGGTAACGGTCGTACATATCGGAAGACACGGATAGTATTATGAGATTAAGTGCAAAAGAGATAAGCAAAAATAATTCCTGTCTCCGCAAACTATTTAACTGCAATCTATTTTTAAATTTGATAATTATGTAAAAAAGAACTTTAGTAAACCCTAAACCCCAAATTATGGCGAAAAATAACTTGGCAAAAATATTATCAAAGAGACTAAAGTTAGATCTAAAATCCGATTTTGCGTAAAGCTCCTCAATGTAGAGCATGTTTCCCATTGGAAAAAGATCTGTCCTAAAAAGGTAAAGGGCGGCTGAGGCAGTAATAATTACCGCTAAAGATTTTCTCCAGATACCTTTCAACTGACCCTTAATTCCTATAAACACAGGGGATAGGAATATAAGGAAATACTGAGGAGCATAAAGTAAAATTTGTAAACGCCCTGCTAAATTTTCCGGCTCCAAAAATCTCTTATTTGTCCCAAATCTTGGCCACAAAAACGCAACGGCAATAGATAGGATAATAAAAAGGGCGGGAATTAATAGCCTCATAGCTTGGGTTGCCCATTTCTCTTTTCTAAAAGAAACAATGCTCAATATGAGAAATGGTAGAAATATCAAAATACCGTTTTGGCGGGTTGCCGCAGCCAGCATACCGAAAAAACTTCCTAAAATTAAGTCCTTGTGTGTCTTAGAGGAAAAATACCGGACAAAAAAGTAGGTTGCGACGGACAGAAAAAAGAGAAGGTAATTATCCGTCATAAAAGTGAAAGAAGACGCAAAAAAAATGGGATTGAATAAAAGGGTTAAGGCTCCGGCAGCAGCATACGTTTTTCTGCTCCCGAGCAACAGTAAAGTTTTATAAACAACAAAGGCTGTTCCTATTGAAATTAGAAAAGTTAAAATCTGAAGGTTAATGTAATCCAAACCGAATATCTTTGACCAAAGCAACCCTAAAAATCCCTGAGCAACAAATGAGGGGTCGAGCTCGGTGTTTATTTTAAAAATTCCTGAGGCAAAAGCCTTTACCTGCCACAAGAAAACCCAATCGTCGTTTACAGGATAGTTTCCGAACATGAGTTTATTATACAAATTGGGAGGGTATTACTATACAGACTCTATTTCAGAAGTTTGGATTGCTGCATTTTTCTTCTTCAAGGCAAAGTAGGATACAGTAAGTAAAGCCAGCATATCAACCTGACACAACAAACACACGGGGCAGATTACTCCAATCTGAAAAATCTCGATGAAAGTTATTCGCAAACAAAATAAAGTTCCGAAAATAGCGACCCCGAGCATTAATTTTTTCCTGCCAAGAAAAGCTGCCACCAAGATTACTATATATCCTATCAGCCCATACAGGGATGTAGGTATTCCTAAGGTTCTCGACACTTCCCCGCTTATAACCGCATCGCAATTTATAGTGTCACTTATCGTACACAAGCTATACACAGGTTGGGTAATAAAACTCACATATAAATACAAAGCTAGCCCTATCCCGATCGCGGCTAGTATTTTTGCGGTAAATAAATATTTCGATGTAGTCATTATTAACGGGCGGGGGTTTTCACCCCCGCAAATGTAGATATCTTAGAGTTTTGCCAATGCGTCGGAAAATGCCCAGAAGGCATCATTCCCACCAAGCTTACCTGCACAAAGCGCAGCTTCGGATTTGGATCTGGCGGTCGGGTGTAATTGATCTAACGGGAATTGTCTGTAAATCCAGGCTACCTTACCGGCGTTATCGTCTAACAACTTCTGCAATGTGGGGTGAACTCTCTTGCAAAAGGGACAGTCATAATCCGAATACTCAAATAACAATACTCGGGATGATTTGTCACCCCTAACATAATCTGCGTCGCTCAGAGCTATCAGTTCCTCGATTTTTCCAAGTTTGATCGTTTGAGTACCAAGTGTAGTGTCTTTCCCGGCTAACACGTTATCAAGAAAAAGCTGCATCGTATTGGAATCAACTGCTCCTGGTATGATTGCGGAATTTCCGGTCTTGGTATCTAACATAATTATACCGGGAGTTCCTTGTACACCGGCAACCTGTCCGCCTTTCTCTTCTTCCTCAACTCTCGCTTTTGTATCACGGTTGTCGACACAGGTCTTGAAGGCCTTTGAGTCTAAACCCAAAGATGATGCTAATGCTACAGAATCAAAAGTAGCTGGTGCCTCCGCTCCCTGTGAAGGAGTTCCGGAATTCGCATCTACCTTTTCTAACCTTCCAACTTTAGAGGACAAACTACCGATGTAAAAAGCTGCTCCAACCAATGCCGCAACAAGTACTAACTGAATAATGTTCGAATTTTTAGAATTTTCCATAAAACACCTCCTGTCAAAACAAATTTGTATCCATCTATGTTACACAAGGGGCACTGTACATGCAACCTTCATCTAAAACCCGGAAATCGGCTAATATTAGTCGCCTTTTTTAGCGGTCTGCCGCACAATATAGGTTTTTCTGCCTGAAGATTCAAAGTATGTTCTCATTCCTAACTCGCCTATCATTCCCATCATCATCGACTGAATACCAACTATTATTAACAGAACGGACAAGATAAGCAAAGGCCTGTCTCCTATATTCTGCCCCATTAGTTTCAGCGTAAAGAGATAAAAAGCCCCCAACCCTCCCAAACCCGCAATTAGTGCTCCTGCAAAGCCGAAAAGTCGACCTGGCATAGCTTTAAAGGGTTTTGTAGAGAAATAAAGCATAAAGAATAAGGTAACGAGGTCTAACAAAACCTTAATTGTTCTTTTATGACCTTTGTAGTAAGACTCCCCAAACTCACGATCTTTGAATTCTACTTCGAATTCAATCATTTTAGCTCCGTATACTTTCACGTAGTCGGGAATGAAACGGTGCATCTCCCCATATAAACGGAGATTTTCTATCAGTACCCGCTTGAAACCTTTCATACCCGAGCCTCTATCCTGCATAGTTACACCGGAAATTTTTGTAATTATTTTGTTGGCTAATCCGCTTTTTACTTGGCGCCCTGCTTTTTCATCTCCCCATCTTCCTACCCTGTGTGTATTTACAAAATCGTAACCTTCGTCAAGATATTTAATTACCTCAGAAATGTTTTCCAGAGGGGTTTCCATATCTGCCGATACTGTAACAACATAATCCCCCGTAGAAGTGTCGAAACCGGCCATATAAGCAGCGCTTTGTCCGAAATTTGCCATAAGATTGACGCCTATAACATTGTGAAACTTCTCAGAATATTCTTTAATCACGCCCCATGTTCCATCTTTACTACCGTCGTTGACGGCAATTATTTCAAATGTCTCACCCGACTGTCTTTCCAATTCCAGCAAACCCTCAATTGTCCTATTTATATTTTTTTCTTCGTTATAACAGGGAATAACAATTGAAACGGTTCTTCCCGTTGAAATTGCTCCTTCTATTGATACAGTTCTATTTTTTTCCATATTTTCTCCTTAAACCATTTTACTTCTTTTTCCAAACCCTGCTTCGGTGTTGTGAGAGGATGGTAACCTAGAACCCTTATAGCTTTGCTTATATCGGCGTAGGTTTCTTTTTGATCTCCGGGACGTTTTGGTTTATTCTCAAAAATAGCCTTTTTACCCAAAAGTTTTTCTACAATTTTAATCGCGTCACCGGTAGTCATTGACTGGTCAATTCCCAAATTAAATATTTCACCGTTGCACGCGTCAAATTTATCCATAATAAGCACGAGACCGTCTACGATATCACCCACATAAGTGTAACTTCGGGCGTGTTTCTGTGATCCCCTGTGCAAAGGAAAAGGCTCTTCTTTAAGAATTGAATATATAAGTTTCGGAAACAACTTTTCAGGACGCTCCCGTTCGCCATAAACAGAGAACAATCTAGCTGAAGCAACGGGTAAATTCTTATCCCTATGATAAGAAAGAGCGAGCTGTTCGGCAGCAAGTTTGGTAACACCGTAATAAGAAGTCGGCTTGGGCGAAGTTGTTTCGTCTTCTGTCGCGTGCATTCCGTAGACAGAAGAGGTAGATATGTTTATAAACATCTTAATATCTATCTTTCGCACCGCCTCCAATAGGTTATGTGTCGCGACAAGATTATTTCTTAAATAAGTATCGAATGGGGTTGCTGCAGAAATTCCGGGCTGTGCCGCAAGATGAAATACTGCTTCCACACCTTCCAAAATATCGGTCAAATCATCAGCAGCCAAATCTCTCATTTCAACAGTTACTCCTTGCTCCTCAAGGTCTTTGGCGTTTAGTTTCTTGAGTTCGGGAGAATAGTAAGTGTTGAAATTATCAATTCCCACAACATCGTGACCAAGAGATTTCAATCGTTCTGACAGGTGCGATCCTATAAAGCCTGCGGCTCCTGTTACTAATATTTTCATATTCGTCATTATACCTTATTTTCGGCCTTCTTTTTGGTTTTTGGAAGCGTTATGTTCGGTTCTGAACCGTATTTTGGTAACGGTAATTTAGCTGCAGGCACACCTTTGTAGACCCAGTTTAAAACATTAACAACTGCGTGCCCCATTTTTAAACCTGTGTAAGATCCCGGTCCCGGGTAAGCTTCGTAAACTTCTATCCGGTCTGTCCTGAGATTATTTCTACGTAACGTCTCGGCAAGGACATCAACAGGATCCGCTTCTAAAGTTAAGCTGTCTATCTTGATCCAAAAGATAAAATACTTTTTTAAAAGAGACACCGTAGTTTGTTTTCTTAACCTCGAATCAATGTAAATTTTGAACATGTATTTTCCTTTCATTTTCGGACAGGATTTCAAAAAAAATTCTGATTGTTTTTTCCGGCAAGTATTTTTCAGCAACCTCCGGCCATTCAATAAAAGTTACGGAATCGGATTGATTAAGATAGTCCTCCATTCCCAGTTCTTTTACATCGCCGGAATCATGCATTCTATAAAGATCTAGATGGTGCACATATTTTATATCAGAACTTGAACCGCCCCCGCTATAAATTCTTGAAACAACAAAGGTCGGGCTCTGAACTCTGTCGGAAAATCCTAACGCTTTTGTAACCATAGAAACAAAAGTTGTTTTACCCGCGCCTAAGTCTCCGTACAAAGCCACAGTATTACCGGGCTTTAGTTTTAAAGCTATTTCTTGCGCGAATTTTTGCGTTTGTTCCGTATTAGCGGCCACAATTTCCATGAGAAAGCGCCTCCGATCAACGCTCCTAAACTATCTACCTGAAGATCAAAAAAACTTGCGTTCCTGAAGGGTGTGAAAATCTGGTGCATTTCGTCGAATATTCCGAATATCGTAGTTAAAACAACCGACAATGCTACCTTACCTGTTGCGTAGTAGTAAGAGATACACAGGGCAACAAAAAGGAAAAAGTGAGCGTTTATGTGATAACTTTCTTTTCCCAAACCTACAGCATCTATATAAGGACCTTTGATGGAGGAAAACACTGATATTATAAGCATCAGCGCCACCGCAGGAACCCACTTTTGATATTTTTGAAGTCCTTTTTGCACCTCAGTATTCTATCATTTTTGGCGTCCTGAAACCCATAAACCCTCCCAAGGTGAAACAAGCGAGGCAGAATACTGCTGCCCTTGTATTGTTATCTTTTTCTTCGGGCATGGCGAACAAAACAGTTTCTTCAATTTCGGGAGGTTCTTTTTCCTGATAGTATCGCTCAAAACTTCCATGTTTTTCACGGAACCAGCTAAGATTACAAATTTCCCCCGAATCTATAGAGGAAATTGGTATGCCCTTCCCGTCATAAATATCAAAAATTAATTTAAGATAAGGCCCGCTGACGGAAGTGATTTTTATATAGTTTAGTTTGGATAAAGGAAATTTTCCTGCCAACCCCGGTAAAAGTTTGTCGGCATCTTTTACAGCTGTTTCATAAAACTCTATTGAGGAGTGTTCATTTTTTACTGCTACGTGGTAGCCGTCGTCTCCCGGAAGTTCAATCTTAAATATTCCTCCGGAGTACACGCAACGACCTGAATAAATAGGGGCCGCATGAGTGGTATCAAAGAACATCAACAACACAACTGCAAGAATTATTATTTTCACAAAGATAATATGCATCTAAAGACACAAAATTAAGGAAAATTTTATCTGAACAGAATAGAAATTATCTCAGGTGCCAATACACAGTCATATAATCATCCTCGTGGAAAATGAAAACTCCATTACCACCGTCCCCGAGGCAGTTACGGCAGAAGTAAGCTTCTCCGTCTTCTACGGCACGCACCGAAATGTCTCCTTTACCAACGAGATCTAATGCTGGGTGCGGTTTACCACCGTACATCCAGTTGTAGCAAGTCTTGCTTCCATAGTTTTGTGTGACCGTAATACTTGCCATGGGCCAGTTCCAGTCACCTTTCCCGGATTTTACACTACCGCTTGGGTCGTTACTGCAGCCGGTTCCCCAATACACGGTTTTTGGCTCTAATTTATCAAGGGGATTAACATAGTTGCTGTAATACCAGCTCCAGCTTTCGTGGTCCTGAAAATCGTCGACACTATACTTATACACACCGAAATGCAGATGAGGGCCTGTCGAATTTCCGCTGCTACCCATGGTACCGATTACTTCGTCTTTCTCAACATCCACTGCATTTCCCGACCTGATAACTACGCTGGCCGCACCCTGAATTTGTCGTAGCTCACGCAAAGCATCTTCCAAAAGACCCTGATATTTAGCTTCATCGTTCTGTGTGGAATCAAGCAAACGTTTTTTATCTTCTTTTTGAGCGTCCAACTGCCCTTTATAAATATCCAGCGATGCCTTTTCATTCAGTAGCTGGGCCTTGAGTTTCTCCTCTTCTTCTTTTTTCTGCTCGAACAGGTTCTTCTGCATATCGTATCTGGTCTTGGTGTCACCCATTTCAATCAGCAACTTGTTGTCGTACCTTTCCATTGCCTTGAGGTACTCTACTTTTTGAACCATGGTGTCCAACGTGGCTGAGCCGAACAAGACAACCATCGTGTTTTCGTCCTTGGATTTGTATCTTTCCCGTATCCTTGCCGACAATACATCTTTTTGGTAATCGATGGATTTTTCCAATTTCTGAATTCGTAATTTTAAATCTTCAATGTCAACGGCCAATTTCTGAATCTCTTTCTCAGTTTTTGCTATTTTTGCTACAGAATTTTGAATTTTAAGCTCAGTCAAACCAATCTGGCTATTCATATATTCAATTTCGTTTGCCAGAGTACTCGCGCGGCCCTGAAGTTCGTTTATCTTCTTTTCATATTTTTCGATCTTTTCTTCTAATTCCTCAACATCGTCCGGATTCGACGTAGTCTGACCCAACACATAAATAAATGGGACCAGAAAAAATATTAAGGGTAAAACCCATAACAACGCATTTTTTCTTAACATAACTTTAATAATTCAGGTATTTCTTTATTGCAGCCGAGCTCCCGAGGTAACCCAAAAGGAAACCTGACAGAAGCAAGATGAGGGTAAGGATTATTGAAAAAACCCACGGCGCTATAAAAACACCCGGTAGAAAGGCCACGCCCAAACCTTTGGGAAAAACATTGGTAAGCGTGATTCCTACTCCCAGCAAAATCATTATTACCGAAGCTATAGATGACGAAAAAAGTCCGAAAAAGACCCCGTGATGTACAAGCGGAACCTTAACATAGTCGTCCGAGGCTCCGACGATTTTCATTATCTCAAACTCAACACCCCTGGAATTTATTGTTGTTCTTAAAGCAGCTATTATCACCGAGTAAGAAATCACCAGGAATGTCAAAACCAGCAGGGTACCTACAATATAGACGACCGTGCTCCAGAATTTGAAACGAGACACTACATCCTCAAAGTATCTCACTTCTTCCACCCCATCGATTATCTTCAGCTCTTCAGCCAAAGGTTTCAAATTGGAAATATTACCTGCCCGGACTTCCAAACTGGCCGGCAGTATGCTTGCTGAAACGGACTCAAGCAAAACAGGCTCGTCTTTGTTTATTTCCCTGAATATTCTAAGCGCGTCTTCTTTTGAAACATAAACCAAAGCAGAAACCCTCTTATCTTTGGATAGATTGTCTTTAAGTTCACCAATCTTAGCTTCGGTAAAATCGTCTTTGAAAAAAACCGTTACCTGCGCCTGATCTTCCAGATACCTAAGCGCGGTTTGTGAAAATACAACAATATTTATCAACAACCCAAGCAAAACAAACGTAACGGTCATTATTAAAATATTCGACACACTCAGCAACTTTTCCTTTTTTATATTCGCTATGAAAATTGACCAATTGTTAGGCACGGTATTTGCCCCCTTTCTTGTCTGAAACTACCCGCCCCTTTTCAATACGAAGCACTCTTTTCTTCATTGCATTTACAATCTCCTGGTCGTGTGTAGCCATTAGAATCGTGGTACCAAGAGAATTTATTTTTTCCAACACTTCCAATACATCGTCCACGGAATCAGGGTCAATCATTCCTGTCGGTTCGTCCGCTAAAATAACATCAGGTTCGTGGGCCAACGCGCGCGCAATGGCAACTTTCTGCTTTTCTCCTCCGGACAACTGTTTCGGATATTTAAACATTTTATCCGTCAAACCCACCATATTTAAAACATTGGGTACGATGCTTCTTATTTCTTCTAAACTGGAGTCGGCAACTTCCAAAGCTACGGCAACATTATCAAAGACAGTTTTTGAGTCCAGAAGCCTGAAGTCCTGAAACACAACGCCGATCTTTCTTCTCAAACCCGGTACGGATTCTTTCGGAATATTCAAAACGCTCTCACTGTTAAATAGGATGTCTCCGCCTTCCGGTGTTTCCTCTTTGGTAAGCAATTTGATGATTGTTGATTTACCGGCTCCGGACGGCCCTACTACAAACATAAACTCGCCGGGTTCAACTTTAAACGTGACATCGTCCAATACTTTTTTACCGGGGTCATATTCTTTGGAAACGTTAACAAATTCAATTTGCGGCATTTATAATAACCTCCTTAACCAATAAATAGTTTGTTCCTGCCCGAGTGGTCATCTTTACACCCTTTACTTTAACATTTAAACCTTCGGCTAGCGCTAACTTATCATCTTCCGCCTTAAGCAAAGAGATTTCTTTGCCGGAAGAGTCCGTCAGAACATACGAAATCTCGTCACCGGGATAGTATTCGGGATTAGTATAAGAAACACGTCCTTCAAGAATCACCGAAGTATCTACCACAGGAGGCGGTAAGACGGTTTCGGTCGAAACTTCACTTTGTTTTAATATGAGGTTGTTAAGATAACCGATGAAAATGCCGATTCCCAGAAAGGCTATTGAGAGCACTGCGGTGATAGTGATCAGTCTGCGCCCTTTCAGGCCTTCGGCGTTATTATAAATATCTTTGAGCAGTTGCATAAAGTAAGTAAATTATACAGCTATATTCTAACATCGGGGAAATGTATAAGGAAGCAAAGTATATCACTACCATACCCGGCAATGACAAACGGACCGCTTACTTTTTGTGCAAAAATCCGAAAGTACTTGTACCTATGGAATTAAAAGACGCAGTTAACTTTGTGTACCCCGATCTGTGTACAATTTTACGGCACGTTCTCACAACTTTAAAGACTGAGATCATATCCGCAAAAATATATAAATTTCAAGACGGTGTTTTCTATACTTACCTGACAATAAATCAGGGAAGTAAATATACGGACATTAACATACCACCTCTGGTAGCACTAAAAATTTGTAAAATGCTGAATGCCCCCATTCTTATTAACGAAAAAATAATTAGAGAAGTGGGTTTTTGCGTTACAAGAGAAATGATAGACAACGCCCTTAACAATATCCCGCAAAATTATTGAATATATTTTGTGGTGTTAGAGTTGTGTTCGTCCAACGTAGTAGCGTAATGAATTGCGCCTTCCGAATCCGTAAGGTAAAAGTAATACGGACTTTCTTTGGCATTCAAAACCGCCTCGATGGCACTTAAGCCGGGGTTGGAAATCGGCGCCGGTGGTAATCCTAAGTTCTTTCTGGTATTGTACGGACTGTCCAATTCCAAATCATCCTGTGTAAGGATTGACGGCCACCAGTCAAAACTTTCTATATCCTCAAAAGGAGGAACACATCTTTCCGGAGCACCACAAATATCCTGCCACGCGGCTACATATTGAGTGGTCGCGTCCACATCGAGCTTCGTGTCTTCCCGCCATCGTTTAATAATGATTCCGGCCACCACCGGCCTGTCTTCTTCGGTGTGTATTTCGCGCTCAATCATTGAAGCAAATATTATTACCTGTTCTTTGGTTAGACCTACTCTGGTCAGATTGGTTTCTGTAAGAATTTCCTTAGTTCTTTCGTTGAAGTTAGCAATAAACATATCTAACAACTCTTTTTCCTGAATGTCCTTATTCACACTGTAAGTGTCGGGAAAAAGAAATCCCTCTCTGTCTTTTGCCAAATTTACAAACTCCTGAAAATCTATGTTGTCGAGATTGTTCGTCGCAAGGCGCGCAAATTCTTCGGCACGCCAACCTTCAAGAAAGGTGAGTTGAAGATCGTTTGTCCCGTGTTGAATGATTTCAACAACTTGTTTTAGATTAGAACCCGCGGGTATTTTATATGTTCCGGCCTGAATCTTATTTCCCAGCTTTCCTGTGTAAACATAAACGTTAAAAAGAAAATCGGAATTTATTGCCCCCTTATCCAAAAGGTTTCTTGCGATGTCGGAAACTCCTTCACCCCTCATGATTTCGACGCTTACTTCCTTGCCTGATTGGGACGGTCTGTTTATTGCCACGCGGTAATACGCTCTGAGAAGAAACGGTACAACAATTAATACAAAAAAAAGTCCGGCAAGTATAATTCTTTTCTTGGCCGCCGGAGTTAAAACGTGATATTTGTTTGGATCTAATGGCTCGATCATGGAGTAATAATATCACATGCATGTCGCTCATCGACCACCACTCTGAATACAGAGGGGTTGTCTCTTCGCAGCACTTTTCATCCGGGACACAAGGTTACCTCCCTGCAACAGATAAAAAAAGGTAGAAAAGCACTTTTTGGTGTCAAAGGTGGTAGAATACGGCCACGGGAAGCAGGCGAACCGGGCCTTTTAGGCCAGGAAAGTCCAGACTGTACAGAGCAGGGGGACGGAGGGCAATCTCCGAAACGTAAGTT
>LCBB01000011.1 GCA_000996895.1 candidate division WWE3 bacterium GW2011_GWC2_41_23 | reverse complement strand
GGTGCCCCCGGCGGGAATTGAACCTGCATCTTATTCTTAGGAGGAACACGTTCTATCCGTTGAACTACGGGAGCAAAGCAATAAGATTTTAACACACAACTACCCTATTTCGTGACAACAAACATTTCAGGAGGCAACCTGTACTTCTCTATCAAATCTTTGTTAGGGGCGCCGTTTCTTACTAAAATGAGTGCCAAATCGTCAACATAAACCGGCACCCATTCCTGATCGGCAAGTCTTGTAATAAGGAAGGGCTGCGCCCAGGGCGTGTAATCCCTTCTGTAAAAGAAAATCACGTTAAAATTGTATTGTGCCGCAACCTCGCGCCATTTCTCCTCTTTCTCCTGCATCGGAACATACACCTGTGTGAAAAAGTCCTCGGGATAGGCCTCCGGGCGGTTGTCGACAAATACTTTTTCCTTTGGATATAGGTTGTAAATTAGATAACTTCCGATATCGTAGTTGTTGAATACGGGACCCTGCAACCCATTTTTTAAAAAGAACTCTGCCGATTCCAAGGAATCTTTACCCAACCCCATACCAAACCCCCGCTGGAACGGGGAGAAATAGCTACGCGGTATAAAACCCAACAGTAAAACAAATCCGAATGCCACATAAACTAACACCCTATTCTTAATGTAACCCAGGGCACTAACGAACAAAGGAACCGAACCGACTACAAAAAGAGGAAACGCCCTGACATATCTTAATGCCAACACCGTAAACATTAGAGAAACCATTATCAGAGGCAAATCCTCTTTAATCTTCTTTTTATATAGGAGAAATGCCAGACATCCAATAAAAAGCACCACAATCATCTCGAAATAAAAGTATTCAAACTTAGGAGCCAACCTTTGCAGGAAAAACACTGACTGATTTTCGGCAATCATGTACCCGTAATTTTTGAAAATATTGAAAGGGGTAAAAAGGCCTTTAATAAAAAACGGATTAATCGCGCTTGCTGCGATAACCAGAAAAAGCAAGGCTAGCATTTTGCGCCGTAGATTGATAGATTTTTCGGTAATAATTGCGTGCGCTATATAGATAAACACGGTCAATATTCCAAACACGAAAAAGATGTGGATGTTTACCCAAAACAACTGCAACAAAAACATAAGGGGGTACATGAATTTTAAGTTTAACCGTCCCGCCCTATACGATTCGAAGATATATATGTAAACCGCTACGAACAAATAACTAAAACTTTCTGGACGTACTTCCTTTCTTGACGCGAATAATGGAAATAACAGAAGCGCGACTAAAGCGAAAGCCACGAAGCTACCCCGTTTTTGAGAATTTTTAAATAGAAAAAAGGCAGTTAGAATAGCCAGCAACACCCCAAGTATGATAAGGCCGTTAAACCCGGTCAAAGCATGTACTAGGTAATAAATAACTCCAGCGCCCCAATGATGCGTAATAACGGGAAAATCCGAGTATGTGTAGGAGTATAGATTCGTTCTTAAAACCGTCCCCTGCTCCAGGAATAGCTTGCCGTTCATAAGGTGACGGCCGAGATCGACAATCACAAGATTAGTTTTACTGAAAAAGAATGTACCTAGATACAGAAAGAAAATAGCCTTGGGAAGGTATCTTTTAAGATTATCCGCAATCTCCCGCCACATCATTTTGACAGGCGCAGAAACTCACACACCTTAGTACATTCGAATTCACACACGTCCAGAATGTTTTCCTCCCTATAGTGCCTACAGGGACTTGCGCAGAAGTTGTAGAGACCGCCTATGTTAAAACACTCTTTAAGCCCGATATTTTCGCACTCACGGTACTTTTTCGACCATACACCTCCCACCTGAGTGCATTGCCTGGATTTATCCCCGGTCGTTAAAGACAAAAAGTAAAAGATTACTGCCAGCACAAAGAGAGATACGATTATTCTAAATTCCGGATTGTTCTTCCAAAGCACTACGAGTTTCATTGCTTTTATTATATATAAACTTGGGGAAACGGTATATTGGGATGGGATTTTGGCGGAGGGAGTTTTGCTTCGCAAAGCAATTCTGCTCGCTATGCTCGCATAATTGAGTCAGCCGAACCTGCTTCGCGGTACGATCCAACTTCCCTCAAGTAATTTCCGCCGGGACTGCGCCCGTCGAAAATTCCTGGCGGAGGGAGTGGGAGTCGAACCCACGATGCCCTTGCGAGCATAGCAGTTTTCAAGACTGCCGCACTAGGCCACTATGCGATCCCTCCACGTTCGTACGACAACCGCAATTATATATTAATCCACTGAAGCACGGAAATGAACAGCAAATGACCTAAAATCAATAATTATAAAGGTCTTCGTGCACTCTTCTATAGTCGATTAGTTCTTCAGGTTTAAACCAAAGGTTTATTTCCTGAACGGCCTCGTCTACCGATCCGGAAGCATGTATCACGTTGTAAGTTGTCCTCTTTCTAATCATTCCGGAAAAAGCTGAGTCCAGCCCGTAATCTCCTCTGATTGTCCCGGGAGGCGCTGTATCGGGGAAAGTTGACCCGACCATATTTCTAACTTTGGCGACGGCGTTGGGGCCTTCAAACACAATGGCGAAAACGGGTCCGGAAGCTAAGAAATCGGCGTTTCTTTCGTCTACCATTTCGCCGATTCTCTTTACATCTTCTGTGCCGAAAACATCCTTAGCAGCAAGCCCGAACTTCTCACAGTCAGCGATGTTTCTTTTCCCGACCATCTCTTTCCATTCGTCGTTGTGGTTGTAATGCTTTGAGCCGAACTGTTTATCAACACGCAATAACTTCGCCCCGACAATTTTCAATCCTGTTTGCTCCAGACGGTCTATTATTTCCCCCGTTATCCCGCGGGCGACGGCATCGGGTTTGAGAAGTACTAAGGTTTTTTCTTTCATAAATTACTTTATAACACCGGGGATTTGTTTAGTCTAGAACAACGTCCGAAACCTCGTAGCTGCCGTCCTGGAAGATGGTCAAAACACCAAACCTGGAAGACTGCAAAGCTTTTTGAGGATAGTCATTCAGGCTGGAACTTACTGCCCCCACAACATAGTGCATCAAGCTACTTCTTACCGGGTCTGTCAGCGAAGAGGATTTATGGTGATCACCTGCTATCAAAGCTTTCACACTAGCGGTATTTCTAACCAAAGAAAGGAACAATTCCCCCTGGCTACGGACCGCATCCTGCTTATCGAGCATGGACGCGTCAGTCACTTCGCCGTTTGTGCTGCCCATAAATATCCTATTAAAAGGAGGGGCCAATTCTTCAGTGTATAAAGGCTGGGATACCAGGAAAAAATCAGCTTCAGGCAATTCCTGCTCAATCCAGGAGATAGCTGAGGGGGCTATTACCGTGAAATTAGCAGAGTTGTTGAAGTAGACAAAGTTATAACCCGAAATATCAGTCTCTCCATACTCCCTTCCGAACACGGATGTAAAGTTCCCTGTATCTAAAGACTGGGCTAAATCATGGTCGCCGGGAATTACGAAATATTCAACACCCGACCCGTCCAAAATATCCTTAATTTTTGTAAGAGAGGTAACATCACCATAGCCCGTAATATCTCCCAGAATAAAGACATCTTTTATTCCGCGCTCTTTAACCTTATTTAGTGCAACATTCAGGTTAGCTACGTCGTCGTGTATATCTGATAAAAACGCGATTTCAACGGCTACATCCTTACCGGCATAAACATTCTTATCAGAGTCTCCATCCGGCCTGCTGGAAGACACTCCCGAGCCTAAGTTTGTTTGGGAAATACGTTCGGCAAACTTTCCGGCAACCTCTCCGATTTGATCTTCATCCACCTTTATATGAATCTTGGCCAACAAAGAAGAGGATATTTTTCCGAAGCGCGTGGAATCCACGGCATACAGCTCTTTTGCCCCTAAAGTGATACCTAAAACCAAAGCAGTGAGAACTACAACAGAAAGTACAGATCTTATAAACCTGGCTATTGGATGGGTAGATGAGCTTTTGCTTTTTGACTTACGCCCTAACATTGATAGTAGTATAAAGCTTTTACATCTTTTCCACTACTTCGATGCCCAAAAGGCTGAGGGATTGTTTTAGAACAACCATCGTGGCGTGAGTCAGATATAGCCTGAACTTTTTCAAACTTTCGGGAGAGGCATCCAGGATCGGGAGCTCACCGTAAAAAGAGTTGAAATTCTGCGCGATTTCATATGCATAGTTGGCGATTTGGTTAGGCGCGTATTCTCCGGCGGACTTCAACACGTACTCAGGAAAATGCACTAACACCGAAGCCAGTGCTCTTTCTTTTAAGTGCATGGAAAACTCCTTAGGTATTGATTCATACTTGAATTTCCCGCCTTCTATCTCAAAACCACCTTTTTCAAGTACCGATCTTGCCCTGGCGTATGTGTAGAGCAAATAAGGACCGGTATTACCTTCAAACTTGGTAACGTGTTCGTAGTTGAAAATAACGTCCTGTTTGGTGTCGACCTTGAGCATTCCGTACTTAAATGCCGCCAAAGCCACTTTTTCCGCCGTTTCCCGCACTATTTTAGGCATCTTAATACTATTTCGGATTTCCTCCTCCTCCAGAGACGTCAAATCCTCCAGAACATCGTCAGCGTTAACCACCAGACCGGTGCGCGAAGACATCTTTCCCTGAGGAAGTGAAACCATACCGTAAGCAATGTGAACCAATCTATCTGACCAATCGAAACCGAGCAATTCTATTATTTTAAAAAGTTGTTTGAAGTAATCGGACTGCCTCACATCAACCACGTACAATCTCTTATCGAACTTATATTTTTCAAAACTATCTTTTGCCAATTGGAGTTCTTTGGTGGAGTAGACTGAGGTACCGTCGCTTCTTAATAATACTTTGTCGGGAAGGCCATATTTTTCCAACCGCGCAATAATAGCCCCGGTTTCGTCTTTTTCGGCTAAACCTTTTTCCAAAGATAAAAGCGCAATTTCTTTTCCCACATCTATTTTTTCGCTCTCATGTTCCCAGACATCAAATTCTACCTTTTGGTCTGAGTATGTCTTTTTCCAGCCCTCATACACCCAGGAATTCATTTTTTCCCAAACTGCCCTTACTTCTTTATCTCCTGATTCCCAGCGTCTCAACAAATCCTGAGCTTCTTTCTCAATCCCGGGATTTTTTTCGAATTCTTTTTCGTACATAGTATAAAAGTCACCCACGAAGTGGTCACTCTTTTTGTCTGGAAGACCGTCGTTACCATGTTTTATGTACATCAACATACTCTTGCAGATATGAATTCCGATGTCTCCGACATAGTTTGTTTTTACAACGTCGTATCCGCAAAAAGCTAAGATTTTAGAAAGGGAGGATCCAATGAAGTTATTTCTGGCGTGTCCGATGTGTTGTGGTTTGTTGGTATTCGGCTGGGAATACTCGACAATAACCTTTCTGCCTTTTCCAAAATCCGAGGACCCATAGGTCTCGTTCAAAAGGTTTATATCCATCGTGTTATGGAATAAAAATTTATCGCTCAGGGTGAAATTTACAAAGCCGGGAGCGTGGGGTTCAATTTTTTCGAAAATAGAATACAAAGTACCCTCAAATTCTATCTTTGGATTTTCAGATGAAAGTTCGTGTGCAACCTCGGTTGCAATTTCAAACGGGATTCTGTCTAAAGTTTTAGCTATTACGAACGAAATGTTGGTAGAGTAGTCGCCGAAACTTCCGTTCTCCGGAACGTCTACACTAATGGTCAGTTTGTCTAACCCATAGAGTTTATGAACTGCCTTAGAAATTAGGTCTTGAGCGGTTTTATTTATTCCGGATTTTCTATTCTCCATAGACAAAAGCATCATATCATTCAGCGGGAGCTTATAACAACATCTCCTACCTTATCCGTGCGGATTACACCGCAGCCTGCCGCCTCCAATTCCTCAATTACCGGTAGGGAAGGGTGCTCGAAAGTGTTGAATTCGCCCACTGAAATCACACACACCACGGGTTTAAGCTCGGCCACCAGCTCCCTGCTATAGCCGTTTACCGCGCCGTGATGGGATATTTTCAGTACATCCAGCCTTCCGCTGATCAGCCTCTTAAGCTTTCTGAGGTCTAGCCTCTCCTGTCCCTCTGCTTCAAGGTCCCCAAGTGACAATACCTCAAAATCCTTGTATTTAGCCAATAAAACGACAGAAGCGTTGTTAAGGTTTTTAGGCATTCCGTGAATACTTTCGTAAGGCACGAACAGTTTTATAAACACTCCGCGGATTACAAATTGTTCTCCGTCAAAAGTTTTTTTAACTTTATTTTTTGGATTATTTTTCACACTTGAGGGTACGGCGAGTCCGTCGAGAACAACGTCGTTATATCTGAGTATGCCAAATTTACACCTTTCCAAAATACGTTTGAAACCCACAAAATGATCTCCGTGGTCATGACTCAAAACAACCAAAGGGATGTTGCAGCCTAAACCTGTCTTTTCTAAAATATATTTGTCCGCCGTGTAGTCACCCCCGCCGTCAATTAACGCCACCGGCTTACCGTTTAATTCAATGTAAATACCATCTCCCTGCCCCACATCAATCACGTGCACCGACATACCCGAACCACTTAACAGACGCCTGCTTACTACTAACTGAAAAACTACTATGTAGGCGGTGACAAAAATAATCTGAAAAAGTATTGCGCCTTTCACTTAGACTTTTCCTTTGACCTGACAATAAAAACAGTTAGTACGAAAAACAAAACGTAGTAAATGACAAACGCCGGCATCGGCATCTTCCAAGCAACACTCGCATTATTAAACCCTGAGAAAAAGTTCACCACCCTTATAAAAAAATCGCAGAAAGGAAAAAGAATCATCCACATAAGATTTCCGGGGAGTAACAAAGCCGGAATACCCAGTACCGTAGTTATAGGAACCGTCCATAAAACGAGGGCGTTTACCAATAAACTTATCAGACTTACCTGCCCGAACATTCCGGATATTATCGGCCAAACCATTAGCTGGGCAGAAAAACTCGCTGAAAAATCCCCCATTACGGACCACTTATGTTTGATTAGTTTCGTTATAAAGCTTTCGACAGGGTCCGCGAAAACAATTAATCCGAACGTAGCCAAAAAACTGAGATATGTGCTCGCACTAAAAAAGTTGCCGGGATTTATAAGAAGGACACCGAAGTACGAAACCACCAACAAGCGCAGTGAGTTTAACAAACGTCCCGAAAACTTTCCGACCAGCATAAAGGAGGACATTACCCACGCCCTTAATACAGGCGGCTCAAATCCTGTAAAAGCCGCGTAAAAGAACGTAG
The DNA here is from genome assembly GCA_000996895.1 of candidate division WWE3 bacterium GW2011_GWC2_41_23. Lineage (GTDB taxonomy): Bacteria > Patescibacteriota > WWE3 > UBA101185 > UBA10185 > UBA8498. The sequence continues at coordinate 30,315 of LCBB01000011.1, read as the reverse complement.
TAATTATTGTAAGTAATAAGTTTTTAACCTTGTAAGGACTACCGAAAATCTTTAAAGCATACCCCGCCACCAAGCTCATATTAAAACCCGACACTACAACCACATGAATTGTTCCCGTGCGCTTAAGTGCGTCTTTGAAACGCGGGGATTTTGAAAGATCATCGACTCCGATTGTCATCCCCAAAACCAACTCGCTGTGAGGACTTGGGAGATACTTTCTTGCTCTTTCCGATAAATGTTGCTTGATGGGTTCAAAAAACTCAAAGGGACCTTTTTCAGGGCTTTGCACGCATGCAAAAATACCTCCTCTGGTGTTACAAAAAAATACTACGCGCGTTGCCGTTAAAAACATGAGGAGTAAGAATCCGAAGTTTTGTTTTAATAACCGCATGTTAGTTTTTAACCACTAATACTTATGAAAATTAATAAGTTATTAAATCTTTTATTTTTTCGTAAACAGAATTTGTAAGCCCGGACTTTTCCTTAAACTCCTCTACTCCGGAGTAAGGCCTGTTCGCCACAATCTTTCCCGCATAGGTGGCACCGATGCCCGGAAGGGCGTCAAGTTCATCAAAAGTCACCGTGTTTACATTCACTTTTCCCGTCCCCTGAGATGTTGTACCTGCAGCTGTGGCGGAACTTCCGGAGCTTTCGGTAGTTGAAGAAGGTTGTAGTGACGAGAAAATCTCCTGGGAACAACTACCCTGGTTTACGCTGTAACCAAGAGCTTCAAACGGTATAAATATTTTTTGTTCGTCCTTCAAAATCTGAGAGAGGTTTATATTCTTGCTAACCCAGTAATAATCGTAATCCGGAGTAAAATCACCGGCAGTTTTGATAGCGTCAATTATTCTGCTGCCATCATTGAGGTCGTAAACGCCGGGGTTAGAAACGGCCCCGGAGATTTCCACACTAATATCTATAATTTCATCACAGGAATTTTCAACAGGACTGTCCTCGGTTTTTTCGGGGTAGAAAACCGGATACATCTGGGATATAAGATACCCTGCTACAAAAGCCAGAACTGTACTCAAAATAATCACTACCCTGTTTGGTACCACACCTCATCGTAAATAGAGTTACCGGAAAAATAAATGAGACAAAGTCTATCGTAAGTAGAAACTCTATCTTTATTTACCGCAAAATAAACGCAACAGTATGTCATTAGGACGACTTAAAAGTAATGTTGCTCATTTATTACCGCATAATTAACGCATCAAAAAGATACAAAAGTATAAATTATTTGAAAACGGAGATTAGTCTTCCAAAGCTTTAAGTAAAATTTCTTTAAAAACGCGGCTTCTGTTTAAATCCTTAAGCAAAGCTATAAAACGGGTCTCGTTTATCCTGTAATACACTTCCCTGCCTTTTTTGTCGTTCTTCAAAAAACCCAGAGCCGCTAAAACCCTAAGGTGATGAGACGCCAGATTTTCCTCTACATTAAGCCTATCCGCTACCTCAGAAACATTCCTCTGACCCGTACTTATTCGAAACTTTTTCTAACATCATAATGCCTGGAATATACAACATGATTTAAAATAATTCAAGGTTTGTCATTCTTTACCCTATATTGGACGGCTTCCGCGATGTGGGCAACCGAGATTTCCGGTGCTCCTTCCAGATCAGCCACCGTCCTGGATACGCACAATATCCTGTGAACTGCGCGCGTAGACAGCCCATATCTGGATACCGCCATCTCCAAAAGGAGCGCAGTGTTCTTACCCAGCGTACAAATACTATTTATATGGTCGGTAGGAATTTGGGAATTATAGCTAATCCCCAAGGACTTAAACCTTTCCCTCTGCACAGCTACGGCATTATTGATTTGCTCTTTAATACGGCAACCTGAGGAACAGTTACCACCTCCTTTTGCCCGGACCGCCTCAACAGCGGCACCTGTAACATGAGTCAAAATATCAAACCTTTCCAACAAAGCCGGGTTCATTCTGGAATTGTAAGTATTTAAATCCTGCCCGTTGCACTTACACTGCCTATCCTCTGCCCCGAGTAAACCGCACATACAACTATTGGCCGCTCCCATTAATAGAAAATCAGCAGGATAACTGACCGGAATTCCACCGCAATTGAAATCAATCTTCTTTTGGTCAACGACAGTTTTCAGGGAATTCAAAACTTTCGGAGCAAAAAGGTGCATTTCGTCCAAGAAAAGTATTCCCTTATGTGCCAAAGTTGCTTCACCGGGCATCCTAGGGCCTCCTATTAAGTCAGTCTCTTTAATGGAAATATGAGGACACCTAAAAGGCGTCTTTACAGTGTTTTCTAGGGGTTGCCCGCACATAACGGCAGCTTTTATTATCTCTACCGCGTCTGCTGAAGTTCCCGAAGGAAACATTCCCGTACTCTTCTCCGCTAATAGAGACTTTCCAGTACCCGACGGTCCCAGCATTAAAATATTATGATGTCCTGAAATACTAATAGTCAGAGCCCGTTTAGCATTTTCGTTTCCGAGTACGTTACAGAAACAATTTTTCCCGTCAGGCGCTTTCCATTTATAATTATGTGACAAAGACTGACGCTCTCCCGTCGAAGGCTGACCACCTTTTATCAGGATTTCTGCTGCCCTCGACAAAGAAGTCAATTTGTATACATTCAACCCATTTTTACTCTCGTTAAAGTAATGGGAACCCTCCGGAATAAATAACCTTCCTATTCTCCCGTGTGACCAAGCGCCGTCCATAAATATAATTTTAGTTGCGGGAACAAGCGATCCTGCTGCGTCCATACCCCCGTAGAAAAGATCCGAAGTACCGGGAGCTACTCCCAAATGAGCAAATAAGATACCCATTGAGACAGGAAACTCTATGTCTGCAAGGTCGGAAATTAACCCTTCCGGAAGCACATTTATATTCACCTTTTTGTTGGGAAACTCCAATCCGGAATTACTGAACGCAGTCCGTATCATTTTTATGCTTTTTGCACTTTCCCTACCCTTTACTCCTGTTACCTCGACTCTGGGAATACCCCGGGATGAAATAGTGACCTCTACACAAACATCAATAACCTTAAAATCTTTAATGAAAAACGTTCTTACCTTACAGTACATAGTAAACTCCGTTTCTTTCTGAAATAAGATTTTTTAGCGTCATTTCAATAAGAATGGCGTTTAAGGCGCTTGGCTCAATTCCTGTTTCACTGAAGAGTTTGTCAAAGTTGGAGCTTTTCTCCTTTAATACACTTAGAACATTTGTCTCTTCAGATAGGCCGCCTTCAATAGCAACTTTGTTCTTAATACCAGGTTTTTCGCCTCTATCTAAGCCCATTTCAGCAATAATCCGCTCCGGGGACAGGTAAATTTCAGCGCCTCCGGCAACGAGCTTGTTCGCCCCCGCCGATCTTTCCATGTAAATATCCCCGGGAACGCTGAAGAGCTTTCTTCCGTATTTCATTGCAAAATGGGCGGTAATCATAGATCCGCTGTTCAAAGAAGCCTCCACAACCAACAAAATCTTTGATAAAGCCGCAATCAGCCTGTTCCTTTTAGGGTAAGTCCATTTCTGGGGCCTAAATCCGTCTGCAAACTCCGAAACCACGGCACCCCCTCCTCCGGATATTTTTTTATAAAGTTCCGTATTGCTTGACGGATGAATAATATCGCACCCGCAAGGCATGACAGCCACGGTACTACACCCCGCGCTCAAAGCATATTCGTGCGCATAGCTATCAGCACCGGAAGTAAAACCGGAAATTATAATAGTTCCGCTGCCCTTCAAATAATAAAAAAGCTCCCGGAGAACTCGTATACCGTAAGGAGAAATTCTCCTACTCCCGACGATACCCAGACCTCTCGCATTAATATCCGCCGGTAAATCTCCCCTTATATAAAGGTGTTCCGGAAGTCCTTTTATAGAACCGGAGCATTTAGGAAAATCTACAATAGCCGTAATAGCTGTGTTGAGCATACAAACAAATATGATACTGGCGCCATAAAATACAATATTCCAAACTCCAGCTAAATTAGAAAATACTATTTGCTATAATGCGGTTATGGAAAAAATGTTAAGCACCGAAGAACTTATATTGAAGGCCCAAAGTACCGGAATAGATTTTGGTAAAGGCGACCCTTACAACAGGCTTAGATACTACACAAAGATTGGTTGGCTTCCGCACATGACCAGACAAAAAGATAGCGACGGGAATATAAGAGGCCACTACCCTGACTGGGTTCTCGAACGACTTGTCACTATTGAAAGACTTAAAGCAGAAGGTGCGGATAATGACGAAATTGCAAAAGAGATTGAGACAAAAAATAAATATACCAACCTTTTGAACGTTATAAAATCTAAAGAGATTAGAACTCAACTGATTTCCTACTCCACTCTAATACTACTTCTCATAATATCTGCCAACGAGTTCGGTCTTATTAATATAGGCAATAAGAAATCCAGCCTGATTGAAGCCTTTTCTGCACAGGGTACGAACAGCGAAAGCGTGGAAATTGTGGCTTCCGGGTCAGCAGTAGTGCCCAAAGGACACTCTTCCGTCTTTGTAGATAGCGAGATATTAACGGCAGACGCCAAGGTTATCATCACATTCACTCAAAGCTTTTCGCCCGCTACCGCATATTGGGTGACAAATGTTAGAGCCGGTGAAGGATTCGAACTTAGACTCGACACACCACTCTATTACGACACGTCTTTTAACTGGTTTGTGTCAAAATAGCGCAACAACAACAAATAACCCTCTCTTTCCCTTAACGAGAAAGCCCCTTGACAGACCTATTTTCTTCGTCCACACTTTATTCATGAAACAAAACAATAATTTAACTTTCATAATCGAGGGAGTGTCTAAAGCTATCCCGCTTTACATACTACCTTTCTTAGTACCAATTTTTTTCCTGCCGATTACAACTGAGTTTTTTGAACTTAACAAACTCACGCTAATCATCTTAGGCACTATATTGCTTGCGATACTCTGGGCAGTAAGACTAATGCTGGGTCAAAAGATAGAACTTGCAAAGTCCATCATAGACTTTCCCCTAATAATATTCACAGGCGTATATGCTCTAGCTACGGTCTTTTCATTGAATAAGTCTGTAAGCATTTTCGGAAGCCAGGGAAGGTGGCTGGGACTGTTCTCATTAGTAGTCTTTGTAATCTACTACTACATTGCTACTCCCCTATACAGAAACCCCAGAGCTATAAAAGGAGCGATTTACGCTTTCTTAATAGGTACCGGAATTGCCACTTTCGTATCCGTTTTGAGCTACTTCAACATATTTATCTCTTCAACCGCATACATGAAGTTGCAAAACTTCTCTTTTTACGGGGGTACCACACAGACAGCGTTGTTCGCAGCACTTTCTATAGTGATGGCGCTTGTGCTTATCGCCTACGAAAAGAATATGTTGATAAAAATAGCGCTTGTGGGAGCTACCATCCTTAGTATTTTATACGTTGCCCTAACCAGCTCGCTTGCCGCGTGGGCACTACTTGTGGTCGGTATAGTCGGAATGGTTTTTTACGTCGATCTGTCAAAAGTATTCAAAGAAGGCGTCTACTATCTCGCTATTCTCGGAACAACGGCAGCTATGGCAATTATTTTCTTAGTTCCGGCAACACGAAACGTGCTCGTGGATCCTAATTTCCCGAGGGAGCTTAGTCTTCCTGTAAGAGAAAGCTGGGTCGTTGCGTCGTCAACAATTCAAAACTTTCCTCTACTGGCAACGGGTCCCTCAACATTCCAAACTAACTTCACCCGTTTCAGACCCATGTCTCTTAACGCAACCGAATTCTGGAATGTGAGATTTGATATTCCTTTCAACGAAATATTCAACATCATTGCCACAATCGGTATATTAGGACTTCTTGCCACCATATTCTTGGGGTCAAGAATGATGAGACTTGCTAATCAAACTAAATTCACCGACAGCCAGGAAGGACTCACGGAAGTATTGAGTCTTTCACTTGTAGCTTTGATGTCTTCATTCCTATTTACTTACGCTACGGTAACTTCAACGTTTATGCTGTTCACACTTCTTGCATTGCTGGTAGCCGCATACACATACATTGATGAGCGCAGCAAAATAGCGCAAGTCAGCTCGGTGGGAGCGAAAGACATCCAGGCAGTTGCTTCGCTGGGAGACAGTTCTGCAATAAATAAGGAGTACTCCAAATTTATCTTCGGAGCAGTCATAATTATTGCCGTCATCTACGGAGGTTACCTCTGGGGAAAGAATTATATGGGAGAGTTCTACATGAGAAGAGCCGTCATAGCCTTGCTTAACAATGACGGAGCAAAAGTATACGAGAATCAGAGACTGGCCATCACGGCTAATCCTACCAGAGATTCGTACTACAACTCCTTCGCACAAACCGACCTCGCCTTGGCTAACAACTTAGCCGGTAAGGAAAATCTTACAGATGCGGAAAAGCAAACTATACAGAGCTTAATCTCGGAAGCTATTACCACAACCAGAGTCACCACAGAGGCTATAAACCCGCTGAGTGCAGCTAACTGGGAAACCAGAGCATTGATATACAGAAGTATCTTGAATGTGGCGGAGAACGCATCTGAGTGGGCAGTATCGGCCTACAGTACAGCCATACAACTTGACCCAACAAACCCAAGGTTAAGACTGGATCTGGGCGGAATGTTCTATGCACAGAAAGATTACCTATCTGCAGCTAATCAATTCAGACAGGCCTTCTCACTTAAGCCTGACTACGCAAACGCTTACTACAACTTTGCACAGGCTATGATTCAGCTGAACGATCTTCAAAGTGCAAAACAGGCGTTCGAAGTAACGAAAACTCTCGTAGACGTTGATTCAGAAGATGCAAAACTTCTGGACAAAGAAATTGCAGCTGTAGACGAAAGAATCAAAGCAGCAGGCACCACAGGACAGGTTAAACCAACTGTTGAACAGATTACCGCTTCACAAAATCAAGGTCCTGCACAACAGGAACCTTTGGTAAAAGCAGGTACCGAGCAAGAGATAAACGCACAGAACCTTGACCTGGGAACGTTACCCAAACAGGGACAGTAAACCTGAGACTTGCTCCTTGAAAAAAGAAACCCCCGCTCGGCGGGGATTTCTTTTTGTATTTAGTATTGGTGGACCGTAGGAGATTCGGTCACGCGTTATCGTCTGCTGGCGATCCGCTCGACCCCGCCTCACTCGCCTTCGCTCGCTGCGGCATTCGAATCTCTCCCCCTCACAAAGCAAATTTCGCAAGCACCTGCGGCGCTTTCGAAATTTCCTGGTGGACCGTAGGAGATTCGAACTCCTGACCTCTTCCATGCCATGGAAGCGCTCTACCAACTAAGCTAACGGCCCGTAATGCAAACGGTGCTTAAGAATTATATCAGATGCCTCTGGGAGTAAAAGTTTTAACATTATCATGGCCAAAAACCATTCTCTTGTTTGGAAGGTTCTCTATTGTAAACAGTTTAACCGGCTTTTCCGCGTTGAACATCGGCCTTTTCGGGTTGTCTTCAAGTATCTTTTTTATCTTCCCCATCAATTGTTCTATTCCCTCCCCCGATACACCTGATATACCTATAACATCGATTTTCTGTTTTTTAAAATAGTCAGTAATACTTTTTAAAATATCTTTCACTTCAGTAATATCTATTTTATTTATAATTACTAGTTCAGGTTTAGCTATTAATCCCTTTCCATAAACTTCCAATTCTTTTCTTATTTTTCTGTAATTAGTAAGGGTATTTTCTGCCAAATTTAAACCGCCCCCATCAGAATAGCCTTCCAACGGATCTATGAGGTGTACGAGCACCCTGGTGCGTTCTACGTGCCTTAGAAACTCATCCCCCAGCCCCTTACCTTCCGAAGCACCCTCTATCAATCCGGGGATATCGGAAATAATAATGTTTTCACCGTTTTCCAGCTCCATTACACCTAAGTTCGGAGAAAGAGTCGTAAAAGGATAGTTCGCTACTTTGACGTTTGCGTGTGTTAGTTTATTTAATAACGTGCTTTTTCCGGCATTCGGTAATCCTATTAGTCCGACATCGGCTACGAGTTTTACTTCAAGCTTAATTTCTTTTTGTTCGCCCAAAGTTCCCGGAGTGTACTGAACCGGCGTCTGATTTGTAGAGCTACGGAATCTATAATTACCCCGGCCACCTATTCCGCCCCGGGCAATAAGAAATTCCTTTCCGTCAATATCCATGTCGGCAACTAGAACTTCACGACCTTCTTTTAATTCATAAACTAAGGTACCCAAAGGCACCGAAATTCTATAATCTTTACCGTCAGCCCCGTACATTTTCAGTTTCCCCCCAAAGCCTCCGTCCTCCCCCGCATACATTTCTTTTGCTCTGAAATCCCTAAGCGTGGCCATATTTCTGTTTGCTACAAAATAAACACTGCCTCCGTCACCGCCGTCACCGCCGTCGGGCCCTCCTTTAGGAGTGCCTTTTTCCCTGAAAAACGAGACTTTGCCGTCCCCGCCGTTACCGGCCCTTAATTTTATTTTTACCAAATCAATCATTTTTATTGAACGAAATTAAACGGGTCTTGAGCTATACCGTTGTATTTGACTATAAAGTGTACGTGCGGACCTGTCGATCTCCCCGTGTTTCCCATCAACCCAATAACATCCCCACGTGAAACTTGCTGGCCATAGCTTACATCAATACGGCTCATATGACCATAAACCGTTTCGTAACCACCTCCGTGGTCAATTCTCACGTGCAGCCCCAGTCCAAAAGGATCCCATCCTGCTCTAACCACAGTACCTGAAGTACAGGCCAGAAGCGGGGGCGAAGAGATGTTATGAGGTGTGGCTATATCCACGCCATTGTGGTACCAGCTGTAGTATTGCGTAACAACCCTGACGGTCGACGGCCAGACACAAAACCCTTTGTCAGCGTTAGCCGCAGAAGAGTCACCTGTTGAAGGAGCGCCGGAATAAAGCGTATACACAGGTACAACCTTAGGCACTTTCCCGCCCGGAATAACCAACTCCGTACCTAAAGCCAGAGTTGAAGTATCCAATATGTAATTAAAGTCGGCCACAGCTTGAGCAGGTACATCATACTTCAACGCGATTGAAGTGAGAGTGTCCCCTCTTTCAACAGTATGGATTAGACCGGCTACCGGAGGAACTGTTATGTCCTGACCTACTTTAAGAATTGAGTTGTCAGACAAATTGTTTACATATTTCAAAGCGTCGGCGGAAATTTTGAACTTCTCCCCGATGCTGTAGAGGGTGTCTCCCGATTCGATTTTGTAAGTAAGTGACTCTGTCCTTTTTCTCTCCTCGGGCAAAGTTGTAACTGCCATTTCCCTCTTGGGAATGATGTCACTGGATGTAGAAATGTAATCTGCTTTAACCTGAGGGCTCGCGATAAAATCGTAACTGCTTAACACCTCGCCGATCATGAAAACTATTAACGAAGCTGCAACTACGGTTACAAACGCCAGAGGTCTCCCGAGCTTTCCTCTGGACCAAATCAACTTTTTGACGACAAATGATTTAGCAACGGAAGGTAATTGGAAAATATAGTACAGGACTGAAGCAATAAAGAACAAAATATCCACGATCTTGTCCCACAGATACTCCAGTATAGAACGGAAAAACTCCGCCCAAATATTCACGAACTGTTCAAATTTGTTCCGTCCTTGCGGCCTAAATCCTTCAAAACTAAGCTGAAAAAAACGTTTAGACACCGGGCGTTTGATAGTAAAAACCATAATCAGTGCTTATCAACAAGCGTTCTACCGATTTTACCAATACCTCAATATAACGGCAAATCCTCGGTTTGAGTTTCTTTTGGAGATTAAGCCCCTGTATGAAGGGTATCAAGAAAGTCTTTATTGGTTTTTGTCTTCTTGAGCCTGTCTATGACCAAGTCCGTGGCATCTCTTTCGTCTAAAAGGTCAACCATTCTCCTTAGTCTATAAACCTTCTCCAGTGTAGGGGCGTCGAACAACTGCTCCTCGTGTCTGGTACCGCTTGATTTAATGTCTATTGCCGGGAAGATTCGTCTTTCCGACAGGCTTCTATCCAGCCTCAACTCCATGTTACCCGTACCCTTGAACTCTTCAAAGATAACATCATCCATCCTTGAACCTGTTTCAACAAGAGCGGTAGCGATGATAGTTAAGCTACCTTTTTCTTCGAAATTTCTCGCGGCACCGAAGAAGTGTTTAGCAGGGTACAAAGCTGCGGGATCAAAACCTCCTGTTAAAGTTCTACCGGAAGGAGGAGCAACCATGTTATACGCACGGGCAAGTCTGGTTATTGAGTCCATTAAAATGACTACGTCTTTTCCTCTTTCCGCCAGTCTTTTTGCTCTTTCCAGGCACAATTCTGAAACTCTTGTCTGCTCTTCAGCTCTCTCATCAAAATTACTTGCGTACACTTCGCCTTTAACGTTACGGCTAAAGTGTGTGACCTCTTCCGGACGTTCTCCGATGAGGGCAACCATAAGCACAATTTCAGGGTGGTTGGTAGTTATACCGTTTGCAATATCCATGAGTAAAAATGTTTTACCTGCCTTAGGAGGAGCAACGAGCATAGCTCTTTGTCCCTTACCTATAGGGGCTATTAAGTCAATTAGTCTGGTGGAAATAACGTCTTTGGTCGTTTCAAGCTTCATCCAATCCTTCGGGAAAATAGGGGTAAGCTCGGTGAAATGTGGTCTTTTCCTGGCACTTTCGGGTTCTATTCCTTCGACCGATTCAATTCTCAGTAAAGAAAGGTACCTCTCCCCTTCTTTGGGGGGTCTAGCATAACCTTTTATGCTATCACCTTTTCTTAAATTGAATCTTTTAATCTGTGAATGGCTTATATAAACATCGCGCGGAAGATCCGATTCGGACTTTTCTCTTTGTCTTATGACACCGTAATCATTTAATATCTCCAGCATTCCTTCTATGCCAACCGAGTCGCCGTTAGAACCGTTATCTTCTGTAGGAATATTGGGTTTGTGCTGGTAGGAATAAAGTGGGGCGGGTGTAGCGGGTACCTCTTTTATAGGTTCCTGTTCCACAACAGGAGCAACACTCTCCGCATCGTCAGTCTTCGGAGCTGTTCTCTTTTTAACAACGGAAGTATCGGGAAATTGAACACCGTTATTAATCAAATTACTATCTTTACTTGTATCTACAGGTTTTTTAATCGGCATATTTAATTGTTTAAAAATGAAATTTATACATCAATCTGTTTCAGGCACTCGCCTAAAGCCGGGAGATAGCCACTGCCCCTTGCTACCTCCCGACTCTAAGCCTCATCGGATCACAAAGATTCGATAAGCTCGGCCTTCACTACTAGTCTTTTATCGTATGTCGATTTACCTGGGAGCCATATTCCACCACATGTAATCAACGTTAACTCTGACTTGCCCTCAGTATCTTTCAATACCGCAAGTCTATCGGGGTCATTGATATCGACTAGGAAAGAGTCGACGATCTGGTAAGCGTACAATCTTCCTAAACTATCTTCTAAAAGAACTGTATCACCTACTGTGGCGTTTTTCAACTGCCAAAAAGCAGCGGGTCTGCCCAGATTGTCATCAAAATGTGCGTTAATTATAACGTTACCCTCTTCACCGGGTTTTGCACCTTTTGTATACCACCCGGCTTCATTCCATTTTTTGGGGGTACCCAAAGTACCGTCGGTCTGCAACCCCACTTCCACAATATCAGCACTTATATTTCTTTCTTTTATGGAAATGCTGGTGGGAGGTAGAAGAATAGGCTCTGCAACAGGTTCAAAAACCGAAACTTGTTCCTCAACAGGCTGTTCTACGGGAACTTCTTTTTTCTTAAGGAAATCGGGCAACAGTCCTTTGGTGTAGGCATAATAACCGGCACCGCCCAATAGGGTCAGGAGTATTAAGAAGTTAGGTGATTCCATAATGTGATTATGAAGGAAATTTTAGGCAAGGAACAGAATGGTCGAGTAAGTAACCCAAACCCAACCATTCTGCCCCCTGCCCAAAGGCAAAGGGCAAACGGGGACTCCGGAAGGACGCGTGTCCTGCCCGGAGAGAAAAGAGATTTACCTCACGCTGTGAGGGCAACCCTCGGAGAGGGTTATCTTTTCTTTCTCAGCAAAGCACCGACTAGTAAAGATCCGATTCCTGCTATACCGGTTATCACCGTAACATACAGTAGCGGTGTCAGATCCCTCAAATTCATCACCCCAATAGACCTTAGCTTTATTTACAATACATTTGTCAAAAGCTTCGTCTCTATCAAACTCGTCTGAGTCTATCTCAGCCTCTATGATAAAGGTCTTGGTCTCACCGGGCTCAAAATCGTCCCAGTACTCGGTTAAGCCTGAGCCGCCTACTCTATCCATTTCATCTGGCAGAGAGTCGCTCATCTTCATATCGTCGAAATCTATGTCGGCGTCTTCGTCAGAAAGGTTTTTGATTCTTATTCTAAACTCAACTGTGTCGTCTTCCTCGACGTCAGTGACTTTAGATTCCCAATCATCATCGCCTTCTATTCTGACTTTCTTCTCTATGCTAAACCTCTTATTGATTATGCAGGTTTCGCCTCCGCCGTAATTTGACTCGCAGTCAGCAAGGGCCTTGTCACTTGACAAAAGGAACAAGCCGGCTACGACTGTTATCAAAGCTATTAACTTGTAACCTTTTTCTTTCATATAATTCAAATAACAAAACCCATACCCATCTTGTCTTGCGGCAAGTTAAATATGGCAGTTTTTGTTGATTTGGCAGGGAACTTAGTACTCTTGGATTGACCATACGGATCAATCATGTGGGTATTCTAACCCGATTTGGCACTTTTGTCAACACTATGGGGTTGTCTAAGGAAGGGCGGTTTGGGGTCAGTTTTCGAGCCCCTCGGGGTACTTTTTGAACCAGTTCACAAGGTTATTAATGCCCGTCTCAAGAGAAGTGGAAGGGTTCCAACCGAGAGAAGCGGTAGCCTTATCGAAGTTGGCGTAAACCTCTGCGTACTCCCCCTGACGGATCTCACCCGGATTGCGGTCAAACTTGTTTCCTATGGTTTTCTCTACTTGGTCAATTATTTCGTAAACTGTGTAACCTTTACCGGTACCGAGATTGAAAATATCACTTGCCCCGCCCTTTTCAAGATACTTTACCGCCCTAAAATGAGCGCCCACCAAATCCACAACATCGACGTAATCCCTCACCGGAGTACCGTCTCGGGTTTTGAAATTATCAGCACAAGTTACGTTAAAGGGGGAAAGTCCCAATGCTCCTCTGACGGCGCTCTGTACGAGGTGAACGGAGGGCAAAGAACTGTACCCAACGTCACAATCAGGATCGGAGCCGAAAACGTTAAAGTAGCGGAAAATTACATACTTTAGCCCGAACAACGCCGAATACCACTTGATGGCTTTTTCCACCATAAGCTTGGATTCCCCGTAAGGGTTGGTGGGATTTTGCGGATGTTCTTCGTCTATAGGCAGATACTGAGAATTGCCGTAAGTCGCGCAGGTCGAGGAAAATATTATGTTCTTTATTCCTGCTTCTCTCACAGCCTCCAAAAGGTTAACGGACCCCATCAGGTTATTTAAGAAGTACTTGTGAGGATTCTGCATGGATTCGCTTACAGACAGCACTCCTGCAAAGTGTAATACGGTAGAAACGTTCTTCAGACTACCCGCTGTTAGGGCATTTTTAACCTTCTCCCCGTCTCTCAAATCGGCCTCAATTACATTGATTTCTCCATATTTTCTCAGGTTCTCCAAGGCTTGTCTGCGGCCGGTTGTAAAATTATCCAGGACGTGAACTTTGTAATTTTCTTTCAGTAACCTTTTAACAGCGTGACTTCCTATGTAACCGGCTCCTCCTGTGACTAAAATCTCATTCATCCCGATCCCCCTTGTCCTCAGTAAATTTTTCTTTGTACCTAAAAGTGAAAATTGCAACGGGAATCAGTATTAGCAACCCCAGATACTCCAGAAGCTCGGGTAAAAAGATAAATTTTATACCCGAAGCGTCCCTTTTGCCTTCAAACACCCAACCGTTCGCCCAGTTATTAACGGTCACATGTTCGGCTTTGCACGGGACTAATCCGCAAAATGCCGTCCAACCTTTTTCATATGCCTCGTTCAAAACAATCAGTTGCTTCCCATTTTCAGGTAAAACTTCGGTGTGGAAACTTCGTAAATAATTATAAGGTATGGGAGATAAGCGCACCGATTCCAGTTGATTCTCGGTATAGTCACTACCAAAAATAAGGTTAGAAAAATTCACCGTGTAACCCATCTCGTCACCCATCGGGGGTATGAGGTAATAATAGCTTTCCATTTCAGGGTTCTTGGGAAGTTCGACGTACAGATCGCATCTTTTTGAGAACTCATTTGTCAGGCACATACGCAGAGGCGCCCCCGCCACATTATGTGCTCTTACTTCCAAAAGGTACCCTGTTGTCTGGGGTAGATAAGGGAACGGAAAGGAATCGCACACTGCGTTTTCTGCTGAAGAGTAAGTTAAAACACCCGGAGTTCCTGAGATATTTGGCATTTCATCCTGATTTTGTAGAAGGTTACAGTACCTGTTGTAGTGATCCATCTCTGTAGCCTTTCCTCCGAAAGACATGTTATTGGCGATCTTATAGGGCTCCGACACAAAGGGGGTAAGGACTTTAAGCTCATCAAGAACTATCTGAGAAGCAATCGTGTTTTCTACGGAATATATTTTTATATTCCTAAATGTTGTAGCTACCGGACTATTGCTCCCCAGCGCATTTGAGTTAAATCTTAAAAAGTAATCGCCCACGTTTCCTTTAACAGTGAACATGTGAACACCGTCTCTGTAATAGTTCTCGCACAAACCGGACTTATTGCTGAAAACACAAATAGAATAAGGGTTATCCGGCGTGACGTCGGCTTTTATAACATAGGGGTTTGAGACGTTGACCTCCTCACTACTATCCAGAACCGAAGTAACCGGAAGCGTTAGACAAGCTTTCAAACCGCTGCCCGTGAGAGTAAAACCGTCTTCAAGCCGTTTAATTTCGTATGAGCTCATTCCATAAAGGTCGCTGCAGGGCTCCAGCTCACCGGTATACCCCATTATAGATATGTTGCCCTCTTTTAAGGTAAATATATTTAAACTGTTGGGGGCTCCGACATTATAGTAAAAGTTGACTTCTTTTTTTCCGAACTCAGCAGAATTTATAAACAACCCGCGGGGGTCACCGTTGACTGACATCGCTACTGCAGAACCGCTGTCAATCCCATCAAAAGTGGTTCTCATCAACTCTTCCCCGGAAGATACGTGGTTTATAGAAAAAACCAGTCCTGCGTTTCCGGGCAAACGTTCAAGAGCCGCGGTTAGCGGCACACGGGCAGACTTCTCCCCGCTTTCGTCCTTGCCTGTTAGTATGGCATCCCCGGTAATAAATTTCGGGTTTACGAAGGTTACGTCACCCTGATTCTGCACGTACTCTTCTTTAACGGTCTCGTCCGTGTTGGTTACCCCGACATAGGGGAAATTCTCTTCTCCTCCGCTAATGTAGGGATTGTAGAAGGAATAAACAGTGTCATATGGTTCTTTATAAACAACGTCCCCGACCGGATAAAATGTATCGTGACTTTCAACCCGGGACATGACTTGGGGGGAAGAATATTCGTAAACATAAAGCCCTTGCCCGAAGTCGCGGGAAAGTGAGATTTTTTGTGTCTCCGCGAACAATTTTTTGATTTCGGGGTAAAACAGCTGCTTGCTGTCTGCTGCGGGTATCATCACCGATTCGTCCACCAAAAGCCATCTTATTTTGTATTTATCTAAAACATCCGTCATTAAGTCCGGATCGCGGGAATACACAGCATACGACATTTCCCTGTAATACTGCTCGTTCAGAAGATTCCACCTGTCAAACTCCCGGTTCAGGAGAGGCTGTTTGATGCCGAACCACAAAAAACCTGCGCCCTGGTACCCCCCACGGTTAGCAGGAATCCAGTCGTAGTACACCCACCCCCAAAAACTATGCACGGGAAAGTCGGCTATTCTTCCGTAACCTTCCTGACTGTCAAAATACTTAAACATTTCAAAGTATCTTTTCGGTATATCTACCCTCATTGAAGAACTTAGGAGATTGCCGGAAAAGGCCGGCCACATGTAGTAAATAAGAAGCGAAGTTACCAGAACCAATATGGATCCCCTTACAAATTTTGGAAGTAATATTCTCTGCGTTATTTTGTGAAAAAGATTCGCGTACCAACTAAGCGCGTAGCCGAAAAAGGCGCTGTAGGCAAACATTAACCCGATTGAAAACTTCGTAAACGGGAACCGGAAAGCCTCCTTAAACAGAGGGACGGTGTTCTGCATTAACACAAAAAGACCTCCGAACGGAGGATTGACGTTGAAAAGGAAGAATATGCCAATAGCAAAGAATGCAAACACCCCGTACCCGAACTTTTCCCTTCTTACAACAGAGGCTATAACTCCTATACAAGCAAATATGAACAGTCCGTAGCCCAATATCAGCACACCCGGGCTGTTGAGGTGCAAAATCCACTCATCCAGAAGCTCGCCGTACTGTGCGTTTCCCGTGTGCTCTCCCCAGCTGAACAAGAAACTTCTTAAGATAGTAACATCCTGCGTACCTCCGTATTTTTTATTTGCCAGGAAAGCCTCGTTAGAGAACAACCCGTGAATCTTAGACATATTCACTTCTCCGCCGTGGCCTACAGCGAAGTAAAAATTAGGCAAGAGCCAGAAAAAGTTAATTATAAGTGTAGCTCCAAATATTATGGCTGTTCTTTTTAGGTACTCCGGACGCCACGATAATTTTTGGGAAAGATCCGTCAGCAGTATGAGTAGAAAATAGGCAAAGAAATAAATAAAAAATGCGTAAAATAGTGTGCTCGTGTGTGCCTGGGAAGACCCGAAGAGAGTGAATAGAAAAAAGAGTACCAAATACTTGCGTTTTCCCGTTTGGTAAAACAGGGATGAAGACCACATATACCAGCCTAAAAATCCAAAATGAGTCAAAAACATCTCCAGAGGAACGTAGAAATGTTGCAATGTTCCGAGATTTAGGAGATAGAAAAGTGCCCCGACAAACGCTCCCAATAATTTCGAGGCTTTTTCAAACCTTCGGAGTAAAACATCCTTAAGAAAAAAGTAAACTCCGAAAGAACCGAGGAAAAGTGTCAGAAAAGCGTACGCGTAGCGGACAAATCGTAAGCCAAAGAATAGGTCTATCAATGAGTACAGTACCATCCTCGGGATTTCTGAAGCGTGAGACTGGGACGCTACAGCCCCCAATCCCTGGTGTTCCTGCCACACACCGCCTAAAATGCGCTGCCAGTATAAAGACAGGTTAAATTCAGGATGAAGGGTGTCCCATCCCGTTAAAAAGGTGCCGGGAGTGTAGTTTTTGATACAAATTATGAGGATTATTAGAAAAAGAAGCGCAGGATAAAATCCTATTTTCTTAAGACTTTCAGGGAACTTGTTAAATATCGGTGGTTTTGGAGCACTGAGTTGCACCTTTTAAGTATAGGTTTTATGTGGGGTTTGGGCAATTGCGGGATTCGGCAAAGGAATCAAGCATAGAGGAAAAAAAACGGTACCAAAAAGTGGGATAACCCATCTTCTCGATACCGTTCGGTAGTTAGCTTTTAGCGAGTGACCAGAGGTAAAAAGACCTGATACATCCCGTTGCTAACCGTGGCAGTCCAAGATTCGGGAGTTTGATCCCCATATCCTGCTGCCACAATGTGAGTTTTTCCAGGTGACCAGAAAACGGAACTCACGTGAACCACTACCTCGACAACCCCACTAGAATCGGAAGTGACAACGAGATTCCAGTATCCCGCCAGATTCCAGCTAAACGTGCCTGTTCCCTTTTGGATGCTAGGATCGTTCTCTTTATCCACCCCAATCCGCAAATTTAACGGAGTACCGGGCTCGGTGTATGCCACCGCTACGATGTCATAAGCATATCCCGTTACGATGCTCAAGTTACTTCCGTTTCCGGCACCGTTCCATTTTTCTACAGTGTTAACACCACCTTGAAGAACGGAGGGTACAGGAATTGCTGTGGCAGTGGGTGGCAATTCTAAAGTGGGCGTTTGTGTCTGAGTTGCTGGCGGAGACGGAGATACAGTTACTGTGACTGCTTCGGTCGGTAGCACGGTCGGAGTTGCAGTTGGTGAGGGCGGTTCAGGCAATACGCACGAACCGTTTACCGGAACATTGACCGTAATGGTTCCTTCCTCACTCACAAAAACACACTCCGCTGGACTCAGACTGCTGACAATTTCGTCTACCCTACTCTGGGGCGGATAGTAACCGCCTGTATAGTAACATCCCCAGGTATTGCTTGCCGGAACCCCGGCGAGCGTATAGTCCCCGTGGCCAATGATAAATGCCTTTTCCACAAGGGAATAAGAACTTAATCTTGTGGTCAACACAGCCTTATCCGTAGTATGCCAAGAAGCACTTTCCCCGAGGGATCCTGGATATTCAACCCAGATATAGTGGTCACAACTGGATTCGCCATATGACTCGGCGAGAACCACGCCTACAGTTGCCACCAACACAAACAAAACAACGATGAAAACAACAATTTTGGTCTTCATCTATACACATCCTCCTTTTATTTTAAGGTCTATTTATCGGAAATTGGAGTTATTCTACACCCAAAACAAGCAAAAGTCAAAACTATAGGATTACAGCCAGAGGGTAGAAACAAACGGCGTTTCCGTTGTAACAGATGAAAAAATCCCACATTTTGTCGAACCCTTTGATGATTTGTTTCTTACTGGTGACCTCAATCTGTATAAGGTCCTGTAAGGGGATAGAAACATTACCTTTATCCTTGTCTAAAAACGCTGATTCCCATTTCCAGCCGTTATAAGCATAGGCTACGTATACCGGATCTGAAGCGTCGGTAACGGTGATATTCACTACTCCCTCCCCCATAGCTACCTCAACAGAACCGTTAAAGTCAGTGAACGCATTAAAGACATTTTTCGGAGCAAGTCTCCCGGAGTAATAAACAAAAGTGTCATAAGAGCCGTTTATTAGATCGTTATATTTGCTATCTCTAACGAAGTGCTGGTCGTAATATCTCCACCCATGCAACTCCTTGATGTTCATTTCACGGGCCGGTAAATCTATTTTGACTCTATTCACGCCTTCCAGACTAAGCCTCATCTGGTTTCCTCCTCCTTCAGGGTAATTTATGTCTACAAACTCCCCGTTCTCCTTGTAGAATCTCACGTTAAAAGACCGCCCTGGCAGCAGCTCGCGATCAAGGATTAGGTTGTTTCCCATGTAAATCCTGAGATGTTCCTGGGAAAGTGCGGGGTTATTGTATTTCAAGTAATCACTTCTTCTGAATAGGTACAAAACATTTCCATCGGGCAAATCAAATGATTGGGACAGTTCAAATTCAGTATGCTGTCCGTCCAAAAAATAGGACACCAACTGTCTTAATACAGCGATATTTCTCAGTCCCGGAGGACCTGGATCCTTCGGAATGATGGCAAAATCCATTTGTGATAGGTAATTCGCCAGTTCTTCATCGCTCATTGCGTCGGGGCGGTTGTAGGGAATTTGTAAATTCATTTCGTAATAGCGGTTTTCAAGCAGGTACATATCAAAGGATGCTATGGAATAAAACCTGTTATCCGACACTTCCAGAACTCTGTATTTACCGTGAATGTTAGGCTCCTCGTCTGCCAGTTTATTTATCGTGTGCATTATCTCCTCACCCTTCCAGTCCTTGCCGTTGTAAGCATAAGAATAAGGCTCGTCGACCCAGGTAAGTCTGTAACCCGGTCCTGCAAACAACGTAGATATGAAATAAAGAGATTTAGGCAAAGTTTGATATTGATTAAACGAGAAAAAGAAGTAGTAGAAAAAAAGGTAAAAAAGATAAATTCCTATACCGATGTTCGGAAACATTTTTGTCGGCCGCGTAGTGAAAAAAGAGGCGATGGCGAAGGCAAAAAGCGGGGTCAGAGGAAGAATGTATCTTAGGTCTTTGTTCTGGATTAAAGTGAGCACAAAATAAGGTATCAACGTGGACCAAAGAACGTATCTGCCCATATTTTTGTTCTGTTTGAAAAGAAACATTACCGATACTACGAACAGAAACATGGATATTATTCCTATTTGATGCGTGGTTGAAAGCTTTATGTAGTGGAAAAAACTTTCGAAGCTTAGAACCTCGGACGGATCGCCGGCATCCGCCGTTGAGGACACCTGAACGTTTTCTAAGATCGTCTTGAAATTAACAACGTACCAGGGAGCGGCAACAATAAGTACAATGATTCCACCTACAATCAGGTTCGTCCACCTGTTTCTATCGTGTAATACTTTGGCTTTTAGAGGAGAATACAAAACGTGATAAAGGAAAGGGAAAGCAAGAAATACAAAGGCATACCACTTCGTCAGTTGGGCGAACGCTAACAAAAAGAAAAAAAGCGCCGAATGGTATTTGTCTGTGAGTCCGCGGGATTTAATTAAATGGTAAAAGGCGCCGAGCAGTAAAGCGCAAAGCGGAACGTCGAGGTGATACTGCCTGCTCTGCTCCCAAACCTGTGGAAAGAGTGAGAATATCAAGACTGCCAACACAGCTGTCTTTTTGTTCTGAGTGACTTCTTTAACTAATAGATACAAATAGATTTGAGCGACAATGAAAAAACCGGTCCCCAGCATTAGGGCATACTCGTAGTTTCTTCCTATTACAAAAAATACAATACTGCCCAGAAAGTGTAAAAACGGCGGGTAGTATGTTGAGACTTTTATCAGAGATATTAAGTTGGCGTGACCGCCGAAAAACTCGGGGAATCTGTCAGTAAAAATATAGGAAAGCACTATGTGACCTGCACTGTCCCACGTGGGAGGCGCTGTATTTAAAACCTGCCAGAGTGCATTTAAAGTGAAGTGAAATACTATAATGACGGTCAAAGCAACCACATATTTGTCCGAGAACAGTGTTCTTATCTTTTCCGAAAATCTCTCCGGAAGCTTCGAAATCTCCATTGAATATATGGTAGCACGTTGGTTGCGCGGGGTTAAGAGGTATGCTTTTGAAAAACCCGCACAAAAAAACAAGGCCGTAAGAACGAGAAGAGAATCCGATATATTGTCTTGTTAGACAAAATAAAGGGTTCAGCATCTACAATTCTTACGGCCTCTTGTTAGGGGTGAGTGTGGGGTCTTACTTTATTTCGAACAAGGATCCGTCAGAAAGAATAACAAACACGTACGGTTTATTTTCTTTCACGTTAAGGATCGTTGCGTAGGACTTGGCTACCGCATCGATATCCTCATCGGCAGGGACAATGTAGACGTCACCAGAGATGTTGCGCCGCCCATTGTCTTCGTTATATCCCGTGCCTACAACAATCGAGAGCCATTCGTGCGTAATTACACACGCAACAAATTCGGTATCGATTTCCTTAGACACGTCTTGGAACTTGAAAGTCCCGGGGTCAGAGGACATACATACGATTAGCTGCATCTTTCCGTCGACCTTCAGGATCCCTTCATACTCCGCTTCAACCTTGACGGGCATTGTTACGTACTCCGCATCGCGGTTTTTCAGGTCGGCTATGACCGTGCCATCTGAACCAACCCGTTGAACCGTCATGATAATCGGTTTCTTTTCACCTGCGGGTAATTGTGGAAGTTGATCAGGAAAGAGAGGTTCGTTGGATTTTACAGCCTCTTGTGCCTCCGAATACTTCATTTTGGAGAGCTCCCCGGTCAAACCCACTTTGAAACCAAGATCCTTACTTTGCACAACTAGCCACTCAGAGAGCAAACGCCCGAGGGTTTCTTCAGGATCCATGTTCTCGTTAATGACATAAGCCTCAGCCCACATATCGCGATGTTGTTCTTTAACGTCTTTGGCTGAATCGTTCCACGAGGTAACTAAAATTATTGACGGTTCCGTGGTAATAGTAGCCCCACAGTAACCTTTGTCAAAAAGATAGACCTCACCGGCAACACTTGATGTGCCTTTGTTAGCACACCACGCCACGAGAATGGCTGGCTTACCGTCAATCCTTAATATGTCTTCCCATCCGAGATCTTCGACATATGGAAAGGTGACCTGATCGGCATTTTTGTTGTGCCAGTCTCTCACGATCTCCTCGGCCCCTCCAACCTGGCGGATGGTCGTAACGACTTCCGCTGAGCGGGATTGCTGAGGCTCTTTAGCTGCAACGACAGGCGCTGCAACAACAGGAGCGGAAACGGAAGCGGCAGGCGCCTTGACCACAGGAGCCACAACAGGCGCTTTTTCAAGAACAGGAGCGGCGGCTGGCGCGGCGGCCTGTTTTGCGAGGGCAACAGCGTTGCTCCCGAGCAAAACGAAAACACCCGCGCAAAGAATGACAACTACGACTATCAGCAAGGTCCGAACGGGAATTCTCTTTACACTTTCCAAAATCTTAACCATTTCAACCTCCTTGGGGTCGGGCTGGTTAAAGCCCATATCTGATTGATTTAAAAACTTAGGATCCACACCACCCCTTTAACACACATCCACAGAAAGATATGTATAAAAGGGGTGTTAGATCCCGAAACGGAATGGCCAAAAAGGCTAAACCGGGTCCAATCAAATAGACCTTAAAGAGGATTTCCCACACTACACCTTGTCAAAGTACTTTTACCGGCAATTACCGGTAAAAAAAGCAGTTAATAAACTGCTAGTTGATGAGCCTTGTGGGCGCATAAATCAACAGTTTAAATATATTTTGTATTCTGGGGGATTTGCCTGAAATTAGGCGGCTGTACGTCTCCTTCCAGAACACACTAGATAGTAACAGATACGCGCCTTTTTGTCAATACTATGGGGCGTTTAAGAACTGGATAATGAAAAAATAAAGGCCTGCAGATGTTTTTATGTTAATTTCTTAACATCATCTGCAGACCGGTTTTACAACTTTCTTACTTTTCCTCTAGCTTTCAAATGGCTAATCTTTCCATTCGTTAAGCTGAGGAAGTTCGTCCGAATCTTGCTCTTGCTCTTCTTCTTGTTCTTCTTCAGGGGCCTTTTCCTCTTCTTTCTTTTCTGCTTCCCTAGGTTCTTCAGCTCTCTTATTTTTGAGCTTTTCCGCTTCTTTTTTCTGACGTTCCACTTCAAGTCTGTTGACTTTGCCCTTGTCCATTATTGCTTTGAGGTAAGCACCGAGCAAAAGTCCGCTGCCCTGCCACAAAAAAGCACTTACGTTAACAGGACCAAAGTCAAGAGAAATTGCGACCAGCATGATTAAGATGTATATGACCAAGAAGATAATTACCGCCTTGATCCGCCTAAATAAAAAAAGGCCGAAAATAACGCCGAGCACAAATTCTAACATCTCTCCTCCTTTAATTATTGTTTACCGCATTATATCACACACTATAAGTCATGTAAATACGGCGGGTTACATTGGTTTTATAGCATATTTAATAGCTAATAGGGCAAGGTTGGGTAAATAAAGTATACGAGCAAAATTTTGCAAGAATAGCAAACCCGGTAAAGGAAAGCTACACCAGAATCTTTCTCAAACCCTCCTCAATCAGCTCCCCCAGAGTCATATCGTTTTGTATCGCATGTACCTGAGCTAGCTTTTTGAGCGTCTTATCAATTAATACGGTTGTTTTTATTTTATTAAACTCCATTTTGGCCTCCTTTAATAGTTACCCACAATCCTAAAAGTTATCCACACGTTATTTATAACTTATAGGGTAATGGTAAATCTATTATCTACGTACAACTGTACAATAGTACATACTTCTATAACAGCAACGCACGTAAGATTATAATACAGAACTTCGTGTCCCTCATAAAAAACACGCTCTTCGGACTAATCTTCGTCGCTTGTTATGCGTGGTAAATAATATAAAGTTTATTTAAATCATGCTTCGGCTGCTCTGAAGCATGGACTTATTGCAATCTTAGATTGCAAAACGCTTCGACAAAAAACACTCTGCGGTCGCCGCTATTTATGTCGCTTCTAGTGGAGTGTTTTTTTGTGCTCTCATTCACACTCCTCTCCCGCGCAAAATACTCTATTTACTTTTATATTGGAAGATACTTAGGCTCTAATTCCTGAGCTGTTCCGATACTTTCGAGAATATGATTCTTCCTGCGGATGATTGTATTATTTTCGATACTACGGCGTCTACCTCGTCCCCCACGCGCTCTTTTGCTCCCTCTACGATTATCATGGTACCGTCAGGCAAGTATCCTACCCCCTGCTCTTTCTCCTTGCCCTGCTGTACAACTTTTATCTTTATTGCCTCGCCCGGTAGCATAATTGTTTTCAAACCGTTTATTAAATCATTTAAATTTAAGGTTTTAACACCGGACACCTGTGCTACTTTGTTCAAATTAAAGTCCATGGTCATAAGTTTTAATTTGTGTTCCTTGGCAAAGGAAACGAGTTTGGCATCCACGCCTTTTCCGTTAGCCCCTATGTCAGGAATAACAACTTTCGAATGTTTCTTAAGTTCCTTCGCAACATCTAATCCGCGCCTGCCCCGTTGGCGTTTCAGTTTATCTTTACTGTCGGCAATGGTTTGAAGTTCATCTAATACTGCCTGAATAATTATGAGCCGGTGATCCAAAAACCCGGTTTTTACAATATCAACTACTCTTCCGTCCACAAGCACCGATGTGTCCAAAACTACGGCATGCTCCCAATCCGACTTTCTTTTCGAATCTTCTTCTTCAACCTTCCTTTTTTGCTTTTCCCGCCTTGCTTCCTGTATCTTTCGGGATTGCTGATCCCAAAAGTTGGTCACTATCTCATTCACAACCTTATTGATTGTGGCTTCAATCCAGTACTGAGCGCTTATTAAGAACAGGGGGAAAACGTAAAATCCGATTAACCCCGCAGCTGCGGATATGAGAACTTCCCATACAGTATGGTAACCGAAAAAAGGGAGTTCCATAAAAAACGCCGATCTTGAAAGGTTGAAACCTAAGATAAAGAATATTATCGCAAAGGCAATTCTGACCCAGATGTTAAACCGGCTTAACTGCGTTATACCTTTTGCTTTCTGTTGTGTTTTGTTTAGCGTGTTTTCCACTATCTAAATTGTATCCTTTGGACAGAGCCTTTGATACTGCCTCGTTCAAACTTTTAGCAGTTTCGGGAGAGATAATTATTTCAAAACCGAGCTTTTTTGCCTCTTTCGACCTTTTTTCAGTATGAGAAACCCTTCTTACCTCGCCATTTAGACCTACTTCGCCGTATACTACGCTTTTCTCCTTTATCGGCAAGTCTTTTACCGAAGAGATTACGGCGATGCAGACAGCCAAATCGGCAGCGTACTCACTAATCTTGAAACCTCCTGCAATGTTTAGATAGATATCGTGTCCACTGAGGTCTATTCCGGTTCTTTTCTCGATGGTTGCTACAAGGACCTGGAGACGGTTGGCATTAAACCCGCTGGCAGTCCTCCTGGGATACCCGAAGCTGGTTCTTATTGTTAAAGCTTGTACTTCGAATAACAGCGGCCTGTATCCTTCCATAACCACCGCAATACAAGATCCCGAAGTTCCTGCAACGTGCTCTTCAAGGAAAAGCTCTGAAGGATTTTTGACCTCTTTCATACCTTTTTCCTGCATTTCGAATATCCCTACTTCCGACACCGGGCCGAAACGGTTCTTACTTGTTCTTAGCATCCTGAACATATGCTGGGGGTCACCTTCCAGATATAAGATTGTGTCGACAATGTGTTCCAAAACCTTCGGACCTGCTACAACTCCTTCTTTATTTACATGCCCGACAAGCACTACCGGGATTCCGGTACGCTTCGCGGCCATTGTTAGAAGCTGAGTACATCCGCGTACCTGAGGAAGAGAGCCTGAAATACCGGCGATTTCGTCTGAATAAATCGTCTGAACTGAATCTACAATAATTAACGCTAAATCTTTTTCCGCTTCGGCAACCGAGATTATCTGCTCTACTCCGGACTCCTGGAGTATAAATAAATTTTCAGCGGGATAGCCCATTCTTTCAGCTCTTATCTTAATTTGATCGGGACTTTCTTCTCCTGCGACATAAAGTATCTTTTTGTCTCCGAGGCTTTTTGCGATATCCGTAAGGATGGTGCTCTTACCTATACCGGGCTCTCCTGCCAACAGCACTACCTGTCCCGGAACAAAACCCCCTCCCAGAACTCTGTCGAATTCTGAAATATTTGAGGAAAGCCTTTTTATATTCTTGGTGGAAATTTTGGAAAGTTGGATAGGTGCAATAGTAACGCCTTTTCCCGCGTGGGAACCGGATTTGGAATTTTGACTAACTACTACATCCTCTATAAAGGTATTCCATTCTCCGCACTGAGGGCATTGCCCGACCCAATGAGAAGCCTGGTAATTACAATTTTGGCATGTGTACACCGTTCTGATTTTCGGCATATTACTATCTTAACAATTTTTAGCTTTTTTAGCGGATATGTGTATATCCCCTTCAGACATCGAAGCACAAAGTGACAACGGTCTTTTCTCGTGGTGTAAAAGGTATTCGGCTAAAGCGTCTACGAGTTCTTTTTCAAGGGTTCTTCTAAGAGCCCTCGCCCCATATTCGAGGGAACCGCCCTTTTCCAGTAAATATTCCTTAACCTCTTTTGAGACGTTTAAAGTGATACTTTGGGCTTTAAGTGTAACGTTAATCTCCTTTGTGAGTAATTCTAATACTCTAAGTTGGTTTTCCCTTTGTAACCGCTTGAAAATAATGATTTCGTCGAACCTATTCAGAAGCTCGGGTTTTAAAATCTTTTTCAGGTTGTTTCTTAACCTTCCTTCGACTGATTTATCACTAATAGTTTTTTCTTCGAAACCGATTTCGTTGTTATGCAATATTTCCGTACCCAAATTGCTGGTTAGAATTACAACGGCGTGCGAAAAGTCGTACGCGGTACCCTTGGCATCCACAAGCTCCCCCTCCTCCATTATCTGGAGCAAGACGTTCAAAACATCCGGGTGGGCCTTCTCGATTTCATCGAATAACACCACACTATCCGGTTTTGCCTCTATTTTCGACGTTAGTTCGCCGCCTTCTCCGTAACCGACATACCCCGGGGGAGCACCTACCAATCTAGCAACATTGTGCTTCTCCGAGAAGTCGCTCATGTCTAGTCTGATCAGAGATTTGGATCCGAAGAACAGTTCGGCCAGTACCTTGGCCATCTCCGTCTTTCCTACACCTGTGGGACCGAGGAACAGAAAGTTTCCGACCGGTCTTTTTCTTGATCTTAGGCCAAGTCTTGAACGGACCAGGCTTTTTGCAACCAGGTTTACCGCTTCATCCTGACCAACTATTCTGGCTCTTATTTTTTCCGAAAGAAGGGACAAGTTCTTTAAACCTGCCTTGTCCTCATCCATTTCCCGCTCTTCTCTAAAAATAGACACTGCTTCGTTAATATCTTCCGATGTCATCTTCAGTTTTTTCTCGGGGATAAATATTTTCTCTTCTTTTGAGGATAATTTCTGGTCGTAGTTCTTGATTTTTTTCCTTAAGTGAAGGGCTTTCTCGTATTTACCTTCGTCCAGGGTTACCTGAAGCTGGCTGAGAATATCAAATCTCTTATCCACCATCTCCTTGTAGCTCTCGGGTATTCTGCTCTTTTTAAGAATGACAAACGTGCAACAGTGGTCCATAAGATCCACGCCCTTCTGTGGAAATTTGTCGTCACTTTCCAGTTCTTTCGCTTTTTTATAAATGAGGTTGACCATGGTTTTTGTGATATCCACGTTGTGAAATTCGCTTAAGTACAACGCCGTGCTTTCAAGTATTTTCTGGGTTTCTTTTTCGGTGGGCTCTATTACTTCAACCGTCCCGAAGTCCTCAAGGATGTGTTCATTATCCGCGCCAAGCTTTTCATATAAGGTAGAGGCCATCGTCGCTATTATTTTTATGTCCGAATTATCCAAAGCGGACTTAAACATTGAGTAAAAAATCGGCATGGAGAATCCCATTGGCGTTGCAAAGAAAGAGTTTTGAAAGTTTTTAATAAAAAGTATTACACGGTTTAAGGACCTCAGTTCATCCGACAACTGCGCGAGCCCCGTCTCTATCCCGCTTTTGTTCATCAGACTTGTCATGAAAGCCAGCATATCGAACTCTATGACCTGGTATCCTACCAACGCGGGCGGGACGTCCAAAGAGGAAATGTTTCTCGCCAAAAGTTCTACCAGCGCCCTCTTTCCCACACCCGGCTCCCCCAGGATTAGAACGTTAGGAGTATTTTTCAAAAGTAACGAAGCTACGAGAGATTCATAAACTGTCCTGTATACAAGAGGTTTGTCCATATTACGCACGGTCTTCTGATTCAAATTTTCACCGAAAGTATCAAGTATCGGAGTTTTTTTATTCTTATCTATAGATTTTATGGTATTGGGAAAAACACTTAGTTTTATAAGCTCAAAGCGCAGACGGCTGAAATCGGGGGATTCGCACATTTTGAAAAGGGCTAAAATCAGGTGCTCGGTTCCCACGTACATGTGCTCGAAATTCGCTGCCTGAACAAAAGCCTCACGTGTCAGATCGTTTAAAGAAACCATTTTTCTCTTGTTGAGATTATAAATTCCGAGTGCCTGGAGAATAGTATTACCCATTCCACTCTCTTCTGTTATTGCGACAAGTACTTTGGCACTTGAAATAGCTTCCTTCTCAGGAAGTTTGAGTAAAACTGACTTTGCTCTTTGTGTAAGTCTGTCTATTAGCATTATCTGCAAGTCCCCCGCCTCGGAAGGCAGGGGACTGAAATTCAATTTCTAAGTAAAATCCTTATTCTTGTGGTCTGGTGCTTAACGCAAGTTTTTGATTGGTACCGTCAACCTGTATAACAATAGCTTCTACCTCTTCGCCCTCTTTCAAAGGTCCCGCGGCTTCGGATATGTGTATCAGGCCGTCTAATCCTTTTTCTATTGTCACAAAGGCTCCGAAAGGAACAACTTTGCTGACAATTCCTTTGACCTTGGTTCCAACCGGGTAACTTTTCTCCACAGTTTCCCAGGGATTTGGAGTAAGTCTTTTCACGCTTAAAGCCAGCTTCTTGCTCTGTTCGTCGATGCCAAGAACCATAACTTTAACCGTTTGTCCTACTGAAAAATATGAGGAGGGGTTATTAACCTTTTCCCAGGCTATTTCGCTTATGTGTACCAAACCTTCCACTCCATCCAAGTCTATAAAGACTCCGAACGGCATTATTCCCGTAACTATTCCTTCGAGTGTTGTACCGGCGGCTATTTCCTGCAATCTCTTTTCTCTGCTTTCGTCGCTGTATGTACTCATTGCGTCTTTTTCAGACAATACGAAGCGGTTTTTCAAGGGGTCAAGCTCAATAACTTTTACTTTAATGACCTTTCCGGCCAAAGCCTTCAGGGACTCCTTCAACTCAGCCTCGCTACCGGCTGCAAACTTCGCAATATCATTGGCAAAATGGCTTCTATCAAGGTGAGATAGGGGAATAAAACCTCTCAATCCCGCACAATCGCACAATAAACCGCCCTTGTTATATTCAATGATGGTAGCTTCAAGAACCGAGCCTGTAGCTAGCGCGTCTTCGGCGCCCTTCCACTTCTTGTCCTTTTCAGCTTTTCTCAAAGACAGAACAACATAGCCCTGTTGATTCTCTGACTGCACAACCTTAGCAAGGATTGTGTCCCCAACCTTTAAGTGTTTAAAGGACTCGTCAGCGTCCGCTATATCGGAACCTGAGACGACACCTTCCGATTTTGCTCCTACATCGAGCAAAACCTCACTGTGAGAAACACTAACAACAATACCTTCTACTAAATCTCCGGGTCTAAGATCTTTCATCTGTAGATCTTTATCGGTTAAAAGCTTGGCCATAGCCGATTCCGGCTTACGAACCTTTGATGATTTTGACATTTTTCGGGTATTTGCTTTTCGGGCTTCTTTCGTATTTCTACCGGAAACCTTCTCAAGCAAAAACCTCCTTTCTTCCGATCTTTATAGAAGGGAACGGGGAGATTATAACGTGAAAATACGGGGAAATCTAGGGTTTTTGGGAAAGCCCGGTCACAGGGAGATTGGGTAAAAAATTAGCACCCTGCCATGAGTGCTTATAAGTCGCGTCTAGAAAAAAATTAAGCAAATAATATTTTGGGATTGTAATTTAAACTCGCGAAACAAAAAAGTCCGGCATACAAAAACCCCGGCGACGACCTTAGTTCGATTCTATAGCACGAAGTGCTATGGTTCGAACGAGGATTAGCATATTAAGCTGATAATACTTTGGGATTGTAAATTATAGTTGAAAACAAAAACAAAACCCCGGCGACGACCTATATTCCCAAACTTTCTGTTCAGTATTTTCGGCGCTGGTAGTCTTAACTTCTCTGTTCGGAATGGGAAGAGGTGTTGCCCTACCGCTATCATCACCAGGGTT
>LCBB01000010.1 GCA_000996895.1 candidate division WWE3 bacterium GW2011_GWC2_41_23 | reverse complement strand
AAAAAGAGTCCGCAAACACGGATTTAGAAACAGAACTTCCACCAAGAACGGTAACAACGTCCTTAAAAGAAGAAGGCTCAGAGGAAGAAAAAGGCTTGCAGTCGCATATAACGGCAAGTAACTCTAAATGCTGAAAAAAGAGAACCGTCTTTCCACACCCTTTGAATTCAAGATAACCAAGAAATACGGCCAAAAAATCGAAGGTGAGTCCTTCGTTGCTTATATGCTCAAACCCGAAAACTACTCAGGACAACCGAAAATAGGATTTGTGGTATCAACCGGATTCAGCAAGAATGCCACCGACAGAAACAGAATAAAAAGGCTATTCCGCGAAACCGTAAGGAAGAATTTAGCCCTGATACCGCCAGACCGCTGGGTTTCTATATACCCCAAGCACTCCTCGGCGGGAAAAACGTATGAAGAAATTGATACTGACTTTAATAAAAATATACAAAAAAACGCTTAGTCCGGGCAATTTCGGTATAAATACCTGTAGATTCACACCCAGCTGCGCCGATTACACCTACGAAGCCGTGGAAAAGTACGGAGCCGTAAAAGGCACTTTCCTGGGAGTAAAAAGATTGGTAAGATGTAATCCGTTTTCAAAAGGAGGTTACGATCCTGTAAAATAAACGATTATGGTTGAAATCTGGCAAAATATAATTTTAAATCCGATTTTCAATGTTCTTATAATCATCTACTCTTTTGTGGGAAGCCTCGGAGCGGCAATTATTCTTTTTACTCTAATAATAAAAGCCGTAATGATCCCCGTTACCCTTCCCTCTATTAAGATGAGCCAAAAACAGCGTGACATTCAGCCGGAAATCCAAAAAATAAAAGAAAAATATAAACACGATCAGAAAAAGATGGCTGCGATGCAAATGGAACTGATGAAAAAGCACGGAATTAACCCGGCTTCGGGGTGTATTACCACAATTATTACACTTGTTCTTATGATTGCCGTCTACAGATCCGTAATAATTATGACTAGCGGCACAAGTATAAACGATCTTAATAAACAAATTTATGTTGAGTACTTCCGTTTGAAAGAGGATAACCCCGTCGATACAATGTTCTTGAATCTGGACTTATCCAGGGGAGTTTATGACACAAATAAAAACGACGGGAAAGATGATGGGTTCCAAATCGGAGCATTGATTATTACCATCTTGTCTGTGGTCTCCCAATTCCTGGCAACAAAAATGATGATGCCTTACTCCAAAATGAGCGATAAACTTGTAAAGAAAACCCCGGGCAAAACCGACGATATGATGCAATCCATGCAGAAACAAAATTTATACGTGATGCCATTGATGTTTTTTGTCTTTGGGTTGACCTTGCCTTCAGGTGTTATGATATACATAGTTGTTTCAACCCTCTTTCAAATTGCCCAGACGTACTTCTCCAGTGGATGGGGCGGTCTTGATTCGTGGGTTAAAAAATTAGCAGTATCTTTAGGAACAAAAAAATGAACATTATAGAAGTAATAAAAAATACCTTGGACAATATTTTCGGATTTATGAAAATAAATCCCAACTATGAAATTAACGGTAAGGACGACGGAGTTTTTGAAGTAAAAATCCAAGGTAACAACCTGAATTTTTTGATCGGTCACCAAGGCCAGTCTTTGGATGCTCTACAAAGCATTCTTCACCTTACTATTCTCAGACAGGCCGGAGAGCAGGTTACGGTCCTGATAGACATAAACGGATACAAAGACCAGCGCGCTGAAAAAATACAAAACATGGCAAAAAGCTATATCGACAGAGTCCGCTTCTTTCAAAAAGACGTTGAACTTCCTCCTATGGACCCATGGGAAAGAAGACAAATCCACATGTTTGTCGCCGAATACGATGACGTCGTTTCGGAAAGCGTCGGTGAAGGACGTGAACGAAGGGTTACATTAAAACCCAAAAGATAAAAATGAAATTCTCTTGCCTACAGGAAAACTTAAATAAAGGCCTTCAAATCATAACGAGAGCTGTTCCTGCGAAAGGTTCTTTACCCATCCTATCCAACGTACTCATCTCAACCGAGAACGGACGTTTAAAACTCGCCGCTACAAATCTTGAAACGGCAATTACCACTTACGTTAACGCTTCAATTGATAAAGAAGGCGCCATCACCGTACCGGCAAAAGTATTGAAAGAGCTGGTCGCCAATCTTCACCCCTCAACAATTGAGATTAAAGTAGATAACGACATACTTCATTTGAAATCCGACAACACAAAATCAAAATTAAACGGAACCGACGCAAAAGACTACCCCGAACTTCCCAACATTTCAAAAAACGAAACTTCCTTAGAACTTGACCCGGCAGTTTTTGCGCAAGCGGTATCGATGGTCACATTCGCTTCATCTATGGACGAAAGCAGGCCGATTTTCACGGGCGTTTATGTTACATATGAAAAAGGAATTATGAATTTCGCAGCCACTGATGGTTTCAGGCTTTCTGAGAAGTCTATTAACGTTGGAAAATCCGATGCGAAAAAGTTTACTGCATTAATTCCGGCAAAAACATTGGCAGAAGTCAGTAAAGTATTCGCGTCATCCGCAACACCTTTGAAAATGGTTCTGAGCGAAAATGAAAATCTCGCGCTCTTCTCTTCCGAAGATACAACTATTGCGACAAGAATTATTGACGGACAATACCCGGACTATAAAAAAATAATTCCTTCAATTGCCACCGTAAAAGCAGTTTTTAATTCGGGAGAATTTTTAGAAGCAGTGAGATTAACTACGGTTTTTGTAAAGGAGGGAACGAATAACACTATTAAGTTACGCGTAGATCCGGAAGGATTAATAAAAATTTCTTCTTTGAATAACGAGACCGGAACCCACGAAAGTGAAATTCCCGCCGAAACCGAGGGGGAAATGTTAGAAATTGCCTTCAGCTCGAAGTATCTTCTTGATTTTCTAAATAACATAAAAGGCGAAAAGATACATATGGAAGCAAGTTCCAACAGCACTGCGTGTATTTTCAAAACAGACGCTACGGAAGATTTCTTGCATATTATTATGCCGATTCAGTTATAGAAATCCCGGACTTAAAATTAGGGGTTATTCCATTGGGGCAGCAGAACCGAACTGTGACGGAGTGTTCCCAAGATTAATTGTCCCCTGATCTTTAGAAAGCGACTCCACAGATCTCAATATATCTTCGGATGAAGGTTCCTTCGGGGGCGCAGATTGCTCTACCCTGTTTTCCTGAGGTTTATTCTCCACCGGGCTTTGTAACGAGGTAGCGGTGTCCGTAATAGTGGAGGTGTCCTGTTTAGGAGTCTGCCCGATCGGCTCATATGGTTTTTGTATAGGGGGTATCGCCGGTGTCGTGCTGGGGCTATTAGAACCCAACGGTTTTATCAACCCCTGTTCCCGAAGCTTTAGCAGTTCTTCCGGATTTGTAGTAATAAGTTTGTGTTCAGCTTCAGATGCCATTACTTTTATTGCCACGTGATTAGCACCGGCGAAGAACAGTCCTTCCCCAACTGCAGCGGCAAGTAACAATCTTTTTTCACCTTCCGACAAATAGAATGTCTCCGCAACTTTATCAATTCCTGCGGGGTGCTGTTTCAAAAGAATTTGAATAGACGAGTTTGTAACAATTGCCTTTCCATATTCCGAAGATAAAAAGTCGTCGACATCCTGAGAAATTGTTGTGAGCCCCAAATAATATTTTCTGGCTCTTTTCGCTATACTGTAGATAAATCTAGCGCTGTCCTCGTTTTGTAACAAGTACCAAGCCTCCTCCACGATTAGAATTCTTTTCTTCAAATCGCGTCTTATTCTGGTCCAAACGAAATCAAGAATTAAGTAAAAGGCAATTGGTCTTAAGGCCTCTTCAAGATTTTTCGTAGAAAAAACCGTCATTTTACTATCGAGATTTATGTTTGACTGGGAATCGAAAATACCGGTCATCGACCCTTTAATAAATCTCTCAAGTCTCTCTGCCATTCCTTTAGCTTCGGGTTCGGAAGCTCCCATTAAAACTTTGTAAAGATCTTCCATAACCGGAGGCTCGATACCTGACTGAGTGTCCGGATCAGTAGTAATACCTTTGATTCTGTATGTTTCGATTAACGCCCTGTCTAAAATTGCCTCTTCGGATGCAGTTAAACCCCCGAGCATTAATTTAAGTAAAGTTATTAGACCAATTAATTTTTGACCGAGTTCGTTTTCTCCTTCAACCGCTACGCCTGATAAATCGAACGGATTTATTTTATGTGAGGAGTTAGCTGAGAAGTCTATATAGTTACCACCCACTGCTTCGCACAACGTTCTGTACTCTTCTTCAGGATCGATGATCATAACTTCTGCACCGAATACTAATAATCTTAAAGCTTCAAGTTTTACGAAGTAAGATTTTCCTGAACCTGATTTTGCAAAGACAACCGAGTTGGCGTTTTCAAGCGAGAATCTGTCAAATATAACAAGCGATCCGTTGTGCCTGTTAATCCCGTACATAATTCCTTCTTCCATTGTCAGGTCTGAGGAAGTAAACGGGAAAGTAGTGGCAAGACTTGTTGTATCCATATTCCTCGTGATTAACATTTTGTCTAATCCGGTTGGGATTGAGGATTGGAAGGCGTCCTCCATTTGGAGCGAAGCAACTTTTGAAATGAGTAGTAATGCTCCCAAAGTACTTTCTAATTTCGAAGTTATTGATTCAAGCTCTTCGGGTGTTTCGGCAGACATAGTGATGTAGAAAGAAAACTGGAAATATTTTTCTACACCTTTAACAAGTTGCTCCTGGAGAGTTTTTGCATCTTCAAGTGCCGCCGAAACAACAGGGTCAATTATTTTACCCTTCTCCACATTGGTCATAGTTGTAGCTTCTAGTTCAGTGATTTTTCTTCTCAAGTCGTCCAAAATAACTTTGGATTTAACGGGGTAATAAAACATCGAAACATCCAGCGTGTGCTCGAAGTTGATTATAGGAGACAGCCAATTTGCTCCGACAAATCTTGGATACCCAGAAACAAATATGGTTCTGAAGTACATATTGCCTATGCGCAGATATGTGAAGTCGACCTCGATGGCGGAAGGAGCAATTATATCCCTTACATTCAACATCCCTTCAGCCAATACCTGTGCGGGAGTTTTTTCTCCCTTCTTACCCTGCTGCTGCTTCTTGGGCTGTGGTTTGTTTGCTCCTATTGTAAAAAGATTTAGTCCCATATTATTCCTCTATGATGGCGGGATTTACAATCGCCGTCGTGTAATCATCTATTCCGGTTCTAATCCTCTGCCCATGATTTGTAGTGGGGTTATAGATATCAAAATACAACTCCACTAAATCCTGTGTCATGAGCTGCTTGGTTTTTATTCCCAGCCTGTTAAATTCTTTTATTATGTGGTCTATTTTCGGTGCGAGTTCAATCCTTCCGTCATTTAAAACTTTGTCGACATTAAATGACGCTCTTTTATTGTGCTGGCCGGTCAGTTTCATAACCCAGTCAAAAGGGCCGGAACCCGGCTGAGAAAGTTCAGCTACACTTGTAGGTATCACCACATAAAATCTTTTATCCAAAACATCGTTTTTCTTGATAACATCCTGTACAAATTTCCTGTAGGCCTGTGCCTGGTGCTTAAGTAAGGGGTCGTTGAGACGGGTCTCCACTCTGTATACTTTCTCAATATATTTCGTAATATCCAGTCTTCTTGATCGTATAACAACCTGTACCGGAAAAGTTATTGAATTAAGTAACATTGAAAAGGCGGCGATTATTGCGTCCTGCTCAATTTCAGAAAGTAAGTCAAAATTAACTGCAGTTGTTTGTAGAACAGCACAGACAGCTCCGTTTTTCAAAAGAACAAGATTATCTTTTACGTCATAAATGTCCAAATGATCTTGAGTTGTAGGTGACGTTTGAGCAGCCATATTATTTACCGGATATTACAAATGGAGGTACTACCTCTCCTTTCAATTCTACAGAAATTTTCTCAAAGGACAATTTGATTTCATCAGCAGGCTTTACCTCTATCGAGTATTTGCCGTTGCTTAGGGCTGACAATAGCTCGAATCTTCCGAGACTATCGGTTTTTAGTGCGCGCACCGGTTCTTCCCGGTCATTCTTCACTATCAACAAAACATCGGTCAATACTTTACCGTCGCCACCCTTGACCACACCGTGCAAAGTATTGGGTTCTACGTTACCGAGCGGATAGCTGTCCACATTTAAGCTCGAGCTCTCGGAGATACCTCCGGATGCGGGTGCTTTTAAACTCCGGATACCCTGACTAAGCACCTTATAATTTTCCTCAACAGTCTGCTGTTTAGTTTCCAGATCCTTGAGTAATCTTGTCTGGGTTTCAGAGGCCGCCCCAGGAGCATGCGTGGTCTGTATATTCTTTTTAAGCCTTGTTATTTCGTCGGTGAGCTCGCCACTTTGGGTCTTAAGCTTTTCCACCACATCTTTCGCCTCGTCGTGAACTTCCTGAGCTTCCTGTTCTTTCTTCTGAACTACCGGTACAGGTATAACGCTGGGTTTAGAGGATTTAATACCTTCTTCATCTTTGATTTTCCTTAACAAAGATTGAAGTTTTAACGCCTTATCATTTATACTCTCCTCTACCGATATCTCCTCTGTAGTACGGAGAACCCTCTCACCTCTTATAGGTAATATTAGTTCTCCTTGGGACGGAAGTAGATTAATAAATCTTCTACCTGAATGCATATCGGGAGTCATAGGACTTAATGAAACTGATCCGGACAAGGCGCCTTGGGATGCCGTAGCGGTCATTTCTCCTGAAGTTCTCCTCGCCCTCACCTCGTCACGTGCTTTTTGAGCTTCTTTTGCTCTGAATAGATGGAACAGACCCGCGTCTTTTCGTTTTTGAAGTACGCTTTGATCTTTAATCTCCTCTTTTCCGACCGGAACAGCACCTACCTGAGGCGTTTCAACCAAAATTCCCTCTTCCTGTGCGGGTTGTAGGCCAACAACTGCCGGGGTAGTAAGCTCGGCAACACTAACCGATGCGGGTTGAACACCCACGGCTTGTGCGCCGTATGAAGAACGTGAAAAGGCCGTTGCCCCGGTACTGCTTTTTTTCTTATACGCAGGAAAAGCATCCCTAACTTTTTGGGCGTACTCTTTTTCCGGAATATCGAGAGGGTCCACTTCCTCAACATCAGTTTGATACCTAAGGTACTCCTCGAGTTTTCTTCTACTGGAGGTAGGAGCGAGAGTAATAAGTTCCTGTTTCAGAGTAGCAAGATCATCGTACATAAACGCCGAAGGTATCGTGGGTTCCTTTTTCCAAATACGCTGAGTCGGCATATTCATTGCCCTGAAGAAATTTACAATCCACTCATCCATCCCTCTCTCCTGAA
This sequence comes from candidate division WWE3 bacterium GW2011_GWC2_41_23, assembly GCA_000996895.1. Taxonomy (GTDB): domain Bacteria; phylum Patescibacteriota; class WWE3; order UBA101185; family UBA10185; genus UBA8498. Next base: position 32,700 of record LCBB01000010.1, on the reverse strand, counting down.
CAGGAATAAAAGCAAAACCTATACCCATGAAGGCGATGAAGAATACAAGCGGCCAACGGAAAATGCCTATGAAAAAAACGTACGAAAGATAAGCTAATATCCCGGCAATAAAAACATAAGCAAACTGTCTCATCGTTAGGTCACCAATTAGTTTAAAGTCCACACTCATGACGTTCTGAGGAACAGCGTGCTGTTTATTTGACTGGGGCATATCTGCTAGTGCCATTTGTGTTTATTATATCAGCGAAGCTCTATAAAGTAATTTACATCTCTCCGAAGACCTAACGTGTTTGTAATCATGTTGTTTAAAATATCTAATTCTTTGCTGGCTTTTACTATTTCGGTGCCAAACGGAGGAACGAAAGTGAAATTAAACGGGTCTGCATCGGTTCCAGGCTGTTTCTGGACATATAAACTATACGACGACTTATCTTTAGTTACATTGAGATTCTCAGCAAGGTCGTATTTAAGAACCAGGGAAACGGCTTCTTTAGGATTAACCACAATATCGTAACTAAAAACATCGTACCCATTCGGGCGTCCCACACCTATATCTTTAAACACGTCTACAGTTTTTCCTGCAGCACCAATAAATTCAGCTCCGGTAAGCTTAGCCCCCTTCTGGACAAGAACCCTGACATGATCTTTATAAGGACCCCCCGGCCACGCCATAGACTCCCCCGTATGTGTGTAAGTCAGCTTTAAATTAGCTCTCAAAACTCCGTCCCGGGTCATTGAACTTATTTCGTAGTCGACATTATTTTTTACAAAATAATTAGCTTTTGTTCCCCCCAAATTAGAATTGACGACATAAAGATAATCACCTTCAACGGGCACCACTTGTCCGCTCCAATTCTTTTCTTTTAACACCTCATTCAAAGCACCGTCGTTAAGACTTATCAGCAAGTGTTTTTCGTCTAAAGATTTCTCTGTTTCGGCAAGCAGGCTCGGTAGTTTATCTTTGGGCAGAGAAAACATTTTTTCCAATAATTTGCTTCCCAATATTGTCAAAAAAGACCTTTTTTGGTCAGACCCGTTAATGTAGTTGAAATCACTATGATATTGCGTTCTTTCATAAAGATTTTCGGCGTTGATCTCCTCGTTGTAGGCAGCTAAAAACACCGGACCTGTCGCCTTCAATATCCCTTCAACAAATTTAAGGTCAACAGCTATATATCCGTCTACACGTTGTCCGTCGATTTTGTAAAAGAGATCGTTAAAAACACCTGCCGCTTTTGGAAAATCGGGATCCCAATTAGAATTCCTGAGGTAGAGTCTGTCTTCTTCCAGATACTTTAAAATTACCTCCGGCGGAGTCGTCTTTATGTTTCTCAACAAAATCTGACCGTCAGGATTGTAGATATCATCAATTTTCAAATCTTTTAATTTACCCTTGTTGAAAGTGAGTAGACCGTATGAACCGATGAACCCTCCGGTCGGTCTTATTTCATTCGAATTTTGGAACCACACGATATAAGTAGTCTCCTCGTCGACACCTAAAACCGTAGCTGTTTCGCCTATAATCTTTGACGTCAAATCAAGATTTTGTTGTAGGGTGTTCATATAATCACCGTAGTTTGTTAAATAACTTCTGTATTTTTCCGGAATATGTTTTTGATTCACCCCGCCAAAATCCGCCCGAGCAATGTAAAGAAGTTTTTGCGCAGAATCTATTTCAAGTTTTGCATTATCCACTGTTTCGCGTGTTAAAACATTTTGGGTGTCAGGCCGTAGAACTTCCCACATCCCTTCCAAAGGTTCGGCTGATTTCGAAAGATGCTCTACGGAGTCAGAAAAATTTTGCAAAGAAGAAAACATACGGAAGTAACTTATATACTCCTCTGATTTTCCTGAGAATGAAAAAACCCATTTAAGATTTGAAAGATTTTTCCTGGCTGCTTCGAATTTTTTGGAAGCGAGGATAGTATTTTTTGATAAACTGCCCACATCGAAAGCCGCTCCTGCAGCGGCAACGTTTTGAAGAGCACCGGCCCCAGAACGGGCGTTTGAGTAAAGACTAAAAATGGGGTTAATAATAAATACGAGTACGGCTGAAACAAAAAGGGCAACAGCTACATAGAATTTTGAGTTGCCCAAAAAAGAAGGCAGTTTTTTCGGAGCTGATGTGTTTATTACAACCCTACTATCCTTATGTCTGCCGAAAAAAGATTTTAGATTAAAACCTTTGTGAGGGGCTTTGTCCTTCACCGGATACATTTTGGTGTAAAGATCTTCGCTGCTGGTAGGATATATCGAACTTACCTTTGGTGTTTCCGGAGGTCTTACCGTAGTCGTCTGGGTACCTTTTGATATAGCTTTTTCTTCAACATACTTAGTCGGTTTGAAAGAATTCTGGTTTACCGAATACCCGAAGAATTTTAACGTATCTATAACGCCGGACTTCAGGCTAATGCGGGGTTTCCATGATAAATCCTTCAGATTAAACGTCTCGGGTACCGGACCGCGGAAAGGCATAGAAACACCTGACTGTTTGAAAGTAATCTGGAGGTTACCGTCGGCCACACTTCTGAGAAGGTAGGCAAGTTCAAGTTGGGTTATGGCAGATTCGGGAACCAGAGAATAAATATTCCCCTTTGTTTCCTGATTAAACATCGATCTCAAAATTCCGCTGACCGCATCAGAAACGTAAAGATAATATTCTTTTTCTATTCCGTCATTCTGAACTTCGATGTCCTTATTCTCGATAAGCGTTCTTATGTAGAGTCCCATAACTCCGCTCGAATCAAAGCTCATCCGGGGACCATAAACTTCAGGTAGTCTTACGATGCGAACATCTAAATCGTACTTTTTGAAATATTCCCAAACTACTGCTTCAGCAAATCTTTTTGCTTCAATCAAACTGAATTTATTCTCCTCAGGTTTTGTAAGTCCGAAGTACTTAGCCAGTTCGTCCTGAGACATTCTTCCCTGATAAACATCGATTGTGGAAATGAGAACGAATTTAGCCTCCGAGCGCCGTACCAGATCCAAAAGTGTTTTCGTTCCCAATGAGTTTGTTAGAAGGGAGTCCAGCGTCGGATTATCTTTGCTATACATATAATCTTCGAGTCCCGCCATATGAAAAACATAGTCCACACTCTCAATTTCAGGAGGAAGTCCCTCATTTATATCAACATTGAAAAGGGCAAAATTTGGGTTTGAGAGGAGGTGTTTTACGTGAATTTCTTTTCCGGTGTTAAAATTGTCTACCACCAGAACCTTAGCTCCGTTAGCAAGCAGTGCCTCAACAAGGTGAGAGCCTATAAATCCTGCGCCGCCACTGACTAAAATCGTAGGGGCGAGCGAATTTTTTTTAATGGACTGACTTTTGACCATTAGGGCAGTTTCTTAACAAATTCTGGTTATAAGTATAACCAAAAGCAGGCGGACGACACAATGATTTGTTAATCTAAATTAGCAAATTGTTGCTATAATTCAGACATGAATTTGCTGCTCTAATTCAGAAAGCACTTATGGAATTGAAAGAAATACTTAAAATATTAAAAAAGAAGCGTTCGGAGATTGTCATATTTACCCTTTGTGGCGGCCTTTTAGGCTTAGCTGCCTCATTTATTCCCGGTAAATTTAAAGCCGAAGCCTCCTATTTTGTCGGCCGAACGGCAGACAAACCAAGTTCAGAGTTTTTTACATATGAAGGTTACTACGCACAGCAGACAGCTCAATCGTATACAAATACAGCAGTTGCCCTTCTCGAAAGTCAGGATTTAAAAAGGTCTGTTTTGGGAGAATTAGAAATTCCCGTAACGGACACTAACTTGCGGAAGCTTTCCAGAAGCTACAGAGTTTCTAAAAACGGACCACAAGTAATCACTTTGACGGTTGCCGACTACAACTACGATAAATCGGTAACTACCTTTACGGCAATTTCTACAAAATTCCTTGATTCCAGTGATAAAGTAAGCGCGGGCTCAGACGAAAACATATCCGTATCATCTCTATCCGATAACCCCGTGGTCAGACAGGAACAACGCCCTCTTCCCTATTTCATTCTCGGAGGACTATTATTCGGACTTGCCGTATCTATGCTTAAAATAACCTTTAAGGAGTATCTAAAATGAAGTATTTTATGAACACCGACGGAGGTGCTCGCGGCAACCCGGGACCGTCAGGAATAGGCATTGTGATACGAAACGAAAAGAAGGAAAAAATATTTGAAATGGGAACGTACATCGGAAAAACTACTAACAATCAAGCGGAATACACAGCCTTAATCGAAGGCTTAAAAGCGGCGCTGGAAAGAAATATCTCCCATCTTGAGTGCCGTTTGGACTCTGAGCTAATCGTAAAACAAATGAAGGGAGAATATAAAGTAAAAAACGCCGACCTTAAGGTTTTACACCAAACAGCGGGGGAATTAGCCCTAAAATTTAAAAAAATAGAGTTTAGTCACGTCTTAAGGGAAAGAAACCACGATGCCGATTTTCTGGTCAATAAAGCCTTAGACGCTTACCAGGACTCCCCCAAAGGTCATTAAAATGAGAAAAAGCAGCGGAAAGGAAACGGCAAAAGCAGTAAAACGCACCCTTGCCTACCGGTCAATATTTGAGTATCCTGTGAGTTTTTACCAACTTTCGACTTTCCTTATCTCCAACAAACCCGTGGATGGAAAAAAACTTAAAGAATCCCTCAACTGTTTAATAAAAGAAGGTTGGGCCAGAAGACGTTATGGAAAATATGAAATCAACAGGGAAAAATATACAAACTGGCTCTGGAAATACAAACACGCCAATAGAATTTTGAAAGAAAATTCCGAGCTGATCAAATTTCTCGGGGGGATACCCTGGATAAAAATGATAGCTGTTACGGGATCCTTGGCTGCTTATAATCCTGAAAAAGACTCGGACATAGATATAATGATTATTACCGGAAAAAACCGCGTCTGGCTGACACGCGGATTTGTGGCAACAATTCTAAAAATATTAAAAAAACACCCGGAATATGACGGACAGCCCGGAAGCTTTTGTACAAACCTCTTTTTAGATGAAACAAAAATGGCCTGGGATAAAGATAAGAGAAATATATTCGTCGCATCGGACATAGTTATGATGCATCCGGTTGTGGACAAATCCGACACCTATCTGCAGTTTATGAAAGACAATAACTGGGTGTCAGAATACTTCCCTAACTTCAAAATTAACTATCCGACAAAAATAAAACGCAGAAGTAGCGGAATACTTCTTAACGCACTGGAAAAAATCGCGAAAAAGTCTCAGATGGTTTACATGAAGAAAAAAGTTACAACGGAAGTATTGAAATCCCACATAATACACTTCAAGAAAAATGACAACTCCCCCAGAATTGTGGAAGCCTATAAAGCAGCTCTTAAGAAACTAAAAATATCGGGATAACGAAAGAGGGCGCCTAACGGCGCCCTCAGTTTGATCTCCTCTAAAATAACAGGAACTTACATCATGTCTTCCATGCCCATTCCGGGATTACCGGGCTTTGGTTCGTCCTTTTTAGGTGCTTCAGCAACCAGACATTCCGTTGTAAGTATCATAGTTGCGGCAGACACAGCGTTCTGCAGAGCACTTCTTGCAACTTTTGCCGGATCTATAATGCCGTCCAAAACCATATCTACAAATGACATTTTTACTACGTTGTATCCGACATTTGTATTCTTCTCTTCGAGCATTCTTCTTTCAATTTCGGCTAATATTTTTCCATCATCAGCTCCCGTGTTTCTTATTAGCAGACGTGCGGGTTTTTCTAAGCTCTCGTGTAAAATTCTGGCTCCGGTGTTTTCGTCGCCGACAAGTTCCAGCTTGTCGATAGCTTTTCTGACATTGAGGAAAGTAATTCCGCCGCCGGGTACAATTCCTTCTTCGACAGCTGCCTTTGTAGCATTAACTGCGTCTTCGACTCTTAACTTTAGTTCTTTCAACTCAGCCTCGGTAGCTGCTCCAACTTTTATTACAGCAACCCCACCGCTTAACTTTGCGAGTCTTTCTTTCATCTTGTCTTTATCGTAATCGGAAGTTCCCTGATCAATTTGTGTTCTTATCTGTTTTATTCTTTCCTGAAGTTCTTTTGAGTCGCCTTTTCCCCCAACTATAGTGGTGTTGTCCTTGTCGGCAATTATTCTGTCGGCTCTTCCAAGATCATCTATTGTTACCGAATCAAGTTTTCTTCCTGTTTCCTGGCTTACAAAGCTGGCGCCGGTCAATATTGCGATATCTTCCATCATAGCTTTTCTTCTATCACCGAAACCGGGGGCTTTGACTGCCAATACGTTTAAAACACCTCTTAATTTGTTCACAACCAAAGTTGCCAGGGCCTCTCCCTCGACATCCTCGGCTATAATAACCAAATTCTTCGAGACTTTAACAAAACTCTCCAGCATCGGAAGAAGATCCTGCATACCTGAAATCTTGGAATCCGTGACTAAAATGTAGGGCTCTTCAACAACCGATTCCATCTTGTCCGGATTGGTAACAAAGTAAGGTGAGGAATAGCCTTTATCAAACTGCATTCCCTCTTTGTACTCTAGCTCGATGTCAAAACCTTTTGATTCGTCTACGGTAATAACACCCTGCTCCCCGACTTTTTCCATGGCGTCGGCGATTATTTTTCCGATTTCTTCACTTTGCGCGGAAATGGTAGCGACCTGAACTCTTTCTTCTTTGCTGGAAATTTTCTTGGACATGTGTTTGATTTCTTCAACAACGGCATCCGTGGCTTTTTCAAGTCCGCGTTTTATCATCATTGCGTTTGCTCCGGCTGAGATATTCTTAAATCCCGCGTCCACTATTGCCTGCGCAAGAACGGTCGCCGTTGTGGTTCCGTCTCCTGCCACATCGTTAGTCTTGGAAGCTGCTTCTTTTACAATCTGGGCTCCCATATTTTCAAACTTGTCTTCCAGCTCAATTTCTTTTGCTACCGTAACACCGTCGTGTACAACTGCTGGTGTCCCCCAACTTTTATCTAAGGCAACGTTGCCCCCTTTAGGCCCGAGCGTCGTTGCAACAGCCTTCGCAAGCTTGTCGACACCTGCCTTAAGTTTCATCCTCGCCGCATCTCCGTAAATTATGTTTTTTATTGCCATATATTTCCTCCTTTTAACCTTCAACTATAGCTAAGATGTCTTCCTCTTTAATGAGAAGCATGTCTTTTCCGTCCAATTTAATATCAGTTCCGCCCCATTTTTTAAACATAACAACGTCCCCGGCTTTAATTTCCATGGGAATTCTGTTCCCGGAGTCGTCTCTTTTTCCTGAACCTACTGCTACAACCTTTCCTTCCAGGGGTTTTTCTTTTGCCGTATCAGGTATAACAATCCCCGACGGTAGTGTGGTGTCCTTTTGCATAGGCTCTACTAACAAGTAATCAAAAAGCGGTTTTATTTTAGTTGCTGAAGCCATACAGTCCTCCGTTACAAGAAAAATTACTACTATAATCTACAAGGCGCGTTCTATAACGTATCAATTTATAGCACTCAAAGCTGGAGAGTGTCAAATGTTCATTTCAAATGGGCGTAGACACGAAGTTTGCCTTCTCCGATACTTTCCTGTTTGTATATTTCAAATTCCCCCAGTTCGCCAGTGTTGGCTATATGAGGACCCCCGCAGAACTCTTTGCTAAAGGCATTGGAAAAGTCATTTCCCACATAGTAAACTTTTACTTCTTCCGGATATGTTTCATTCTTCATAAAAAGGGCACCTGACTTTTCAGCCACTTCCCTCGGCATTACAACAAAACCCACCGGCAGCGCTTGTTTGATTCTCGAGTTTACTATGGACTGGACCTCAGCCACTTCCTCGTCCGTCATCTTTTTCCCGTGATGAGAAAAATCGAACCTCAATCTCTCGGCGGTTAGATTACTGCCCAACTGCCCCACATGGTCTCCCAATACTTTCCTCAAAGCCGCCTGTAATAAGTGGGTGGTGGTGTGGTATTTGATGACGGTGTCGCTGTGGTCAGCCAGACCGCCCTTAAACTTATTTTCCGCTCCCGCACGTGATTTTTGCTGGTGAAGGTCAAACACGGCTAAAAACTCTTTGTGAAAATCCTTGTGGTCCAGATGTATCCCTTTATCTTCAAGGTCGTCGACAAAAATTTCTTCGGGGTAACCAACTGACTGGAACAGATCAAAAGACATCTGTGCCCATTCCCTTAAAGTCTTTTTCTCTATATCTTCCTTGTCAATTTTAAGTAAAGCTTTTTCTAAAATAACGAAACCTTTAGTTAAAGTCTTTCTGAACTTCTCTTCCTCGTCCGTGAATATCTTTTTAAGTTGTTCTTTTTTCTCGGATAGTTGGGGGTAAAGCCATCCTAGCGCGGTAATAACAGGGTCCACGAGTGCGGAAGTTAGATCTTTTTCAATTCCCAGAATCTTTCCCGACCTCACCATTCTTCTCAGTAATCTTCTCAAAACGTATCCCTGGTCTTTATTTTCCGGTTGCACGCCGTCTATCCCAAGTAAACACGCGGCTCTCATGTGGTCAACAACTATTCTCATAGCTCTTCTGGTTCTGTCGTCGGAAGAATAAGGCTTTCCGGACAGCTCTTCTATTTTTTCTACAATCGGCCAAAAATTGTCTGTTTCAAAGATGTCATGTTTATTTTGAGAAACTACTGCCAGCCTTTCCAATCCTCCGCCGAAATCCACGTTCTTTTGCGAAAGGGGTTTCCAGCCTTTTTCCGTCTTTTTGTATTGCATGAAAACCGAGTTTCCGATTTCTAAAAATTCGTCAGGATTTTCAGCCGGAGATTTTCCCACACCGGTTCCTGAACCGAGATAATAAAAAACTTCGCTGTCAGGACCTCCAAGTTCGCCCACGGCATCACCTCTCTGCCACCAATTGTCCTTTTTACCGCATAAAAAGATTCTTTCACCTTCCTTTGCCTCAACGCCGTATTTTTTGAAAACTTCTTTTAGTATGGCGATAGATTCGTCGTCACGCGGGGCATTGGCGTCTCCCTCAAAAACGGTTGCGAAAAGTTTTTCCGGAGCCAGTCCTAAAACTTCGATAAAAAATTCGTACGCCCAAGGCAATTGTTCTTTTTTGAAATAGTCTCCCAACGACCAGTTGCCTATCATGTGAAAAGCTATCGTGTGCCTGATTGTAGTACCCACCTCTTCTATATCTTCAAAACGCAGGGACCTTTGAACATTTACCAATCTTTTACCAAGCGGGTGCTGTTCTCCCGAAAGATAAGGTACTAAAGGGAACATACCTGAGTTTACAAAAAGTAACGTGGAGTCTCCTTCGGGTATAAGTGAGACGTTGGGGATTTGCTTGTGTCCCCGCTCGATATAAAAGTTAATGTATTTTTGTAGTATTTCCTGCGACGTCATAATTTGGAGGCCTGGGCGGGGATCGAACCCGCGTATGAGGGTTTCGCTTGGCTACCAGGCCATGTTGCCATTTTACCATTGCCGTGATAATTTATGTATTGTTCCATGTCAATATCTACTATTGCTAACAAGGAAAAATCACTACCCAACGCAGTCATCTATATAATCGGTATCATAGGTGTGGGGCTTATAGTCTATTTTGGCGGTTATATCATTAGAAACGCCGATAAACTAAAGTCAAAATCAGGCATAAAAGTCGAGGTTGCAGGAGAATCCGCTGAAGTTTACATAAACGATAAATTTGTGAGTAAGACCCCATATACCTCCGACAAAATAGCCTCCGGAAGTAACAAAATTACAATAAAGAACGGAGACAGACAGTACCAAACTTCTCTGAATTTTCTTCCTAGCGAACAGCAAACTACACACTACGTCGGCATCGAAAGGGACTTAGGAATTTCAGATACATTTAGCTCGGGCAAGGAATTTTGGTTTGAAAAAGATACCTCGGGTAACGTCCTTAGAATAATTAGCGAACCGTCGGGGGCTAAAGTCTACATAGATAACTCCGAGGTCGGAACAACCCCGTTTCTATCAAATAATATAAGTAACGGAGACTACGATTTAAAAGTAGCAATTGCGGGTTTCGCAATTCAAACCTCAAGAATCACGGTAAGTAAAGGGTACACCTTGAACGCGACTTTTAAACTCTTCCCCGTTCCGGTCCCTCAGAAAATTTCCTCTTTTGAAGGCTCAAAAAATTTATACGACCTGTCTTCAGATAACAATGTCGTCACAACAAATCCACAGGAATGGGCGAAAGCAGCGGTTTACTGGAATAAATCCAGAGGTCTCAACGTCGAGGGAACCGGAGAAAATAAAGAACCGTTCTTTGAGGTATTCCTTTCGTACAAAGGAGACCTATTCAATGCTGAGGGGGCGCCCATCACTTCTAAAGAAGAACTGGCATCTGTAAAAGCAGAAAGCAAAATCGGTTATCTTGGAAGAACAATTGACGGTCAGGGACTATCAAAAGAGGCCAAACAGACCCTTGAAACTCTCTTAGGAACCGTAACCGTAGGCAAACAGGCAAAGATAACGGCAACTCCTACAGGGTGGCTTAGGGTAAGAAGCGAACCTAACCTGAACGGTTTGGAAATAACACGCGTCGACACCGGCGGAACATACCAGGTACTCGAAGAACAAACGGGGTGGGTAAAGATAAAAGTCTCTGATACCTCGGAAGGTTGGGTATCGGCAGATTATGTGGAGCTAGTTGAATGAACCGTACCAATCCAATAAGTCCGGACGTAACATCCTAATCATTTCCCTACTTTTTTCGTACTCTTCTGTTAAACCGAGCTTTCTTTCGTACTCCGCAACTAAAGATATAACTCCGGCGTCCTGTGAGTAACGGGACTTAAGCATTTGAAAATATTCCCGTGTCTTACCGATAAAATTAGCATCGTGGTTTTCTGCGCCGGGGAAACTAAAGGGATTCCCGTTTGCCAAAAAGTAAAAGACCGGAACGGCGTTTCTTTCTGTAACAAGATTGTCCGGATTTAACTCCAGAGACTTTTGTAAATCGGCGTAAGAATTGTCTTTGTACCCGGGCGTGTTCTCCAAAATTCCCGACGCCATGTGCACCAACGCACGGGTTCTATAATAGGAAGGTTCGTAGGGATTCAAAAGAATCGATTTATTCACTAACACTAGCGCCCTTTCCGTTTCCTGCTCTTTTAAAAATTCGGTGGCCTGCACGGAAATTCTGTCTGCCGAATAAATTCTATTAACAATAGATAACAGGCACACAGCAAGTGACCACACTAATGTCAGTAATAATAATTTATAAATCTTCATGTTTTCCTTTTACTGTGGCCAATAAAAGCCACAGCAGCACAGCCGTGGCAACCGTCGGCCATCCGAATATATTCGTGACGGCAAATGCCAAAACCCCGCCTTTGTATCTTTTTTCAACCCGTCTAAACAAAAAATACAATAAATATAAAAAGGAAAGGACACCGACCAACCCCTGCTCCGCCCATGTTTCCAAATAGTAGTTGTGGGGTTTATTAAAAACGTAGTTCCACTCGGAGGAATAATTCAAACTCACGGGACGGAATTTTTGAAAATAATATGGAAATGTTTCGGGTCCGCTACCGAACAAAAATACCTTGGGATCCGAGACAATCATTTTTACTGTACCGCCCCACAAACCTGATCTTATGTAACCGGGGTCAGAAACAAGATTTTCCTCCGTTCCGGTTTGCGCATGAACTGTAACAGCGTTACTGACAACTTTTTTGGCGTCAATAAAAACATCGTTAAGTCTTTCCCGAAACATTCCCGGAAATAGCAAAGGAATAATTAATGTCACAACCGCTACAGCAGCAGTCCGCAAATACAGCCCGGATCTGTTCTCAACTTTTTCTTTAAGGAAAAACCTGACCAAATAAAAAACGATTAAAGCTAAAAATCCTGTTAAACCCGACATTGAAAATGTCAGCCACAGGGAAAAAAACTGAACAAAATAAAATAGCAGATAAATTTTCCCGTTATGGAAAAGATATTCGTAAAGACTGATTCCTAATAGAATGAGAACGTACTGCGCGTACCAATTAGGCTGCCCAAGTGTCGAAAATACTCTGTCCTGCAACTGCCCTCCCCATAAAAAATTAAACGGTTCAAAATACTGTCCGAGAGCAAACATAAAAAGAAACACTGATCCTACCTGCGCGACTTTTAAAAGTTTTTTAAAATCGTCCGCAGAAAACACATTCACTGCAACGTAATATAAGGAAGACACGGCTAAATAAAAGGTAAGAGAGTCGGCAAATCTCGAGTAGTAACCGAACAATGAGGTATAAATGTGTGGTGACAACAACGTGGAAATACCCATCGTTGCAAGAAACAAAATAATTGCCCGCGGAACCCGAGAAGTTTTTCCGGGTTTAAGAATTAATCCGGATAAAAACATCGCTACCGTTATAGTACAAACCGTGTATAAAAGTGTGATCTTCGGAAACTCGTACAACTCGTGGGTCTCGCGGGAAAAAACAAAGGGCAACACAAAAATCAGAAACGAGTAAACTCTTTTATTGACGGGACAAAATGCATAGTAGTAATATCATATCAAGCCTGTCCAAATCTTTCTCCGGCCGGCGAAAAAAATATGTTCTCTAAACTGCTTATTAAACTTATCGACCAGGCCATAGTGCCTGCAGTGGTGCTTGTTTCCACAAGGATAGTATCAATGGCCCTGCTTGCCATGTATTTTGAAATTCCTTTCGAACTCACAAAAAAAGGTTTTATCTTCGAAGGAAAAGAACAATACATACAGGTAAATTCCTATTCGATGCTAATAATGACAATCGTACTTGCCATAAGTCTGTCTTTCTTTTTACTGAAAGCGCACGTATTTCATGACACCCACATCACCCCAAAACTAACTGCTACGCTCTTCTCTTTAAGAATGCAAGGAATGGTTCAGAGTTCTCTGGATCTTTACACCAAGGGTGCAATTTGGATCTCCTATGCCTATTTAATGACGATACTAACCGGTGCTTTGGCGCTATACTCTTTCATATACGCTTTTGTTTTCTATGTAACACTATCAGTAGCGGTCGTCGCCTCAATTCTTCTGGTCACTGATATTGAAAACGAGGTTAAATCTTCTAAAGATGATGGGTTGGATCACAACGTCACATTTTTAGAGGTAAACACGGACCAACTATGAAATTTATAAACAAACTATTTATTAACGCCGGGCTTTTTTCAGTTCTCTCTTTGTTGCTTCTCATCCCGGTGCTGGCTGTTACCATGGCAAGTTTTAATAACAACATGGTAGAGAATGCTGAAGTTTTATCGGCTCAGGATGAAATCAATAACTCACAAAAAGGGCTGTACAACGATATACCGGTAGAACTGGAAGAGATAATAAGGAAAGTCGAGTTAGAGATGGCAAAGCAGGCAGCAGAATCAACCGCAACAGGCGGACTAAAGATCGGGAATTAAAAATATTATCAGCATCGTCAATATCCCCCAAAATGTTACGGTAAAAAGAAGAGGCTTATCTGATAGCAACACTCTTTCCGGAGACTCCGCTTCTCCCTTTTCGTAAATAACATACAGATATCTGGCTATACCGTAGATTACCAAAGGTATGGTGAGCATCATCCATTTTGGAGACTTCAATATTGAAGGAAGAATTTTTAACAACGCATCGTTTGTTCCGCTCGGGGAAATCTGAAAAACAAACAGAGAGTAAGTGATTATTGTGTAGGTCGCCGACATAGAAATCATGCTATCCAAAAGGTTGTCGGGGTAATGCCTGAGAGTTTTTCTTGTTTCCATCTCCCCCTGAGAAGGAGCGTATTTCGAAAGAATTGTTTTCTCCGATCTTCTTTTCCCGAATGCCAGAAGAAGAGAAATCCCAATCGTGGTCAGTGCCAGCCAGCTTGAAATTGAAGTGTACGATGCTAAGCCCCCTGCAAAAACCCTTAAAACAAAACCCGTGGCCACAACCAAGGAATCCATAATTATCACGTTTCTGAAATACAGAGAATACGAAGCCTGGAGGATTATGTAAAGGATAAGCGACAGCGCGAAGTATGTGCCCACGGCGTTAAAACCAATAAGCAAAGCGGAAGCTATAAAAATTCCGGCAACAATGGCTGCCAGTGTGGGAGAGAGCCGCCCCGATGCTATAGGGCGGTTTTTCTTAATAGGGTGAAGCCTGTCTTTGTTCGCATCAATGATGTCATTTATAAAGTAACTTCCGGAAGAAAGAAGACAAAACGCTATAAATGCCTTCAGGGTCAGATCAAATGTATCGGGATTAAACACTCTTCCGGCAAAAATAGGGGCTGCGAATAAACTTAAATTCTTCAGCCACTGCCTGGGGCGTGCTGTTCTTATTAATTGGTATAGTGTGTAGACCATTAGTGGAATAATATGGCTTTTTTCACTTTTTCTCAAGCCGTTAGAATATAGCCGCGTCCCCTCTTGTTCTCTATAACCTGCTCAGGCGTGTACTTGCTAAATTTAAGTCTTATATTTCTGATGTGAACAATTAAAGTATTTGAGGCGGTTTCTAATCCTAAATCCCATACATGTTCCAAAAGCAATTCACTGGTCATAATCCTTCCGATGTTAAAAGCAAAATACTCTAACAGTTCGTACTCTTTTTTCGTGATGTGCACAACCTGTTCACCGAAATACAATCTTCGGTTGTGTAAATTTAAGCAGAATCCCTTAAACTTTACAGCGGTGTCTATTTTTGCTACGAGCACCCGTCTTAGGGAAACCATAAATTCGGCGTGGAACTCTTCTACGGGGGCGTAAGAAGGCAAGTAGATATCAGCACCGGAATTAAGAAATAATATCTTTTCCACTGAAGTGGGAAAAGGTGTTATATAAACTATTGGAGCATCCACCCCTCGGACACGGAGTTCGGGGCACAGTTCCAAAGCAGACTGTCCTCTAATATTGTTTGTCAAAATCAAACCATCATATTGTGTACACTCAGCCATATAAAGACATTCGCCGGAATCTCCGACAATATCGCACACTCCTTTCTTTCGAATTTCCTGAATCACGCCACGTTCTCTGAAGCCATTGTAATTAACTAATAGAAATCTCATTTAATTATTTGCTTATCTACGAACTAAAGTACACCCACATATATTAGAGCATTCTTCTTTTGCAATTAGTGTAAATGTGGGTTATTTCTGTTAATCCGGTTTAAGTAAGTAATCATTTGAATACAAAAGTAAAAAAGTAAATATGTAAGGCTTACACCACAAAAATGAAAACAAAGTGAAAAAACAAGGCAGAGTTGAATTTTAACTGAACTTAAATTAGAATTCTATATTGCTATGCTTTTAACACCTCACACACTCGTAGGGATTGCCGTAGCGTCGGTAGTAAAAAACCCATTAATAGCGTTCCCGGTCTCTGTAGGCATGCATTACCTGGGGGATCTTGTCCCGCACTGGGACTTTTTTTCCAACACAAATGAGGATGAAAGGGTTTCCGGGTGGCGCCCGTTAGCCGTCGCCGGTGAGTTGTCTCTAGCAGTAGCAACCGGAACCGCTGCGGTTCTCTACGCCCTGTGGATTGTAAACGACCCCGCGCTTGGGTTCCGGATGCTAATTTGCGGCATAGGAGGAGTTATTCCGGATTTGCTTAGCGGGCTTACTCTATATGAAAAAAACCTGAATGGCTTTTTAAAGATAAACAACCGTATACAAGCAAAGCTACAGTTCCAATCTCCCCTCCCTTGGGGAATACTTACTCAGATTCTTGTTTCTGTTTTCTGCGCCCTAGTGATTTTAGGTTCAACAGCGCAATAAAAAATCCCACACCCCCTATTACAGTAAGGGACAGTTTAACTATGTATCTCTCCGGCGACAGAAGTCCTATAAGCCCAAATAGAATTGCCGCAAACCAGTAAAACCGGGCGATTTTTTGAATACTCCACCCTCTATCCAACAACAGATGGTGCAAATGCCCCCTATCTCCCGATAATGGATTTTTTCCCTGAAATATTCTTCTAAAAAAGGTCACCAAAGCATCCAAAAACGGGATGAGAATGAAAAGCACTGATACTAAAACCTTGGTCTGAACTGAAATAGATAACGCGGCAATAACGAGACCCGCCGCCATCGCCCCAAACCCCCACATAATCTTTGACGGATACCAGGTATATTTTGTAAATCCGAAAGCTGCACCGGCGCTAATTGCAGCCATAACTGCCACATTTCTGTGAACCGGTTCAAGATTCTCGAACCTCAGCGCTAGTATCGCTACAAATATTGATGAGATGCCTATTACTCCCGCAAACTGTCCGTCGATACCGTTAGACCAGGAGAGAGCGTTCATCATCCAAACAACCCAGATCGTCGTTAAAATTGCGGAAACTACCGGTATGGAAACCGAGCCCACTATAATAGTAAGGTTTCCCAGATCCACTAAACCGTCGAAAGGTATGCTCACGGTATTAACAACCAGACCCGAAAGAATTATGGGTAAAACACAAAGAAACAAAAGCAGCAAACGTAGAAATGGATTTTCCAACACTCTAAATTCTGAAGTAGGGTGAGTATTCTGAAAATCATCAGTTATCCCGAGGACGGCTAACATAAGAACTGACAGATAAATACCGTGGAACTGTCTGCCGAGTCCCAAAAATAGAACACTTATAAGTAAAAATGTCACGGCGTACACAAAACCTCCTCCGCGGGCGGAAGGCTCTCTTAGTAGCATTGCCGGGTGTCTGTGAACTCCCGGGTCAGTAACAAGGCGTTTCCTATTAGCAAAATCAATAAAATAAGGCAACACCGCATAAACGGCAACAAAAGCTCCGAGAAAGGGAGGGAACAACGCCAGGAATTTTGCAGAAATAAAGGGCGGAAACGGTAGCGAAGCCGATTGAATAATGTAATAGACACAGTAAAAAATGAATATGTTAACAACAGTAATAAAATAGGAGACTATTTCATCAAAGTATCTCAGGTATAGACGGTTAAGATACCTTGTTAAACCTGCCACTACGGTAAGTACAAATGCGGTTGCCGGTAAGTAGTAGATATAAAATTTTGGTGCTAACTGAAAATCCCCCCAATTCTTGGCAAACCAAAAAGGAATTTCCGAATTAATATACTTATATCTGGAAAAAATATATAAAACCTGTAGCAATACTAAAAAAATATTTATTAGAACGAACGGAGCAACACTTCTTCTCTTGCCCGCGAAAAAAATATCCAACGATTTTTTGATTCTTGCCGTTATGTTCATAATTTAATTTCTACCTCACCTTGGGAGTGTGGTAAAGATCCTTCATTTTGTGTCCTAGCAACATTTTAGTCTGAGCCTGCACCCAGGGAAAGAAAGAGAAAGTCAAAAGATTGAGCATAATAAGAGGACCTTCCAAAAGGACAAAAAACTTGCGCCATATCGGCCATTTCTTAGGCATCGCCGTTACAAGGCCCATTCTTAAAATTGTCGCGGGAATTAAAAATATGAGAGTTATTGTCAGTATCAAACTCATAATGTCCGGCAGGCTGTATGCGAAATTGGATTGTTTGACATACGGGTTAACCAAAGTAACCAGACCGAAACCAAATGTAATTAAAAACACGATATTTATTAAAATGACACGCCTCTCAATGTGTTTAAATAACCACCCGATTTTTTTACCGCGGGGAATTCTTTTATTTTTCATAAACTCTTTCATAGATAAAGGAAAGTCTATGGCTCCCCAACCCCACCTTAGTAATTGCCTGTAAAGTCTGACGTGGGAATCAATGTAATTACTGCCTTCAACGGCATCAGCTGAATAAGGAATGTGGTGGGGAATTCCATCGAAATCTCCGTTGCGGACAAAAAAAGCCCGCCAGTAGAATATCGTGTCATCCACCCCCAGCGCTACATCCCAATAATCGGCATCAATTAAAGTCTGAAGGGAGGCTGAATACGAAGAAAAACTATCTTTTAAAGCTCCTTTCGAGGCACTCCAGTCGGACAAGCTACCCATAGTGACGGCGTTTGCCTCAATACGCATCATAACGGGAACACGCCAAAGATTATTGTTGAAAAGGTGAACTGCGGTTGAGTAATAATGATTGTCCCTTCTGTCCGTAGACAGATATAAGTGGGAGAGTCTTGATAAGTATTGGGGATGCAAAACATGATCTGCGTCAATTGTGCTGAAAACATAGTCTCTGATGTTTGCGTTTTCATTTGTCAGAACTTCCACGGCATGCTTTGCTCCCCAAGTTCTGTTTGCGGCCGCAGCTCCTATGGCTTCTCCAGCAATACCTCTCGGATGTACAAAAATCAAAAGTCTTTCTAGTTGAGAAATACGGTCTCCAACAAGTTCTCTTATAAGATTTGCTGTGTCCTCGGAATATCTTTCCTCGATTGTATAAACAAGAGTAATTTTTTTGGTATCAAAAGTTTGATTAAAAATACTTTCAATGCTTTCTCTTAAAACGCCGGCCGGCTCATTCACTGCCGGTATGAGAACAAGATGTTTGAGAGCATCCTTACTAGCGGGCAAAGTTGTAGGATCGGGCAAAGCGGAAAATTCCAGCTTATTGAATTCACCCGCCCAATCCACTTTCAATTCTTCTTTATATTTCCTATAGCCCAGAAAAAGACCGAATGAATGTTTGGCGGCAAGATAGCTCCAGTAGACTGTAAAAAGGGTGAGCATATAAACAATAGCCGGGGGGTAAATAATCCCCAGCCAAATGGGGGATGTCAGAAGTGTCCACGTCATTACGCCAAGAGACATTTCTAACACCCTATGTACGAATTTATCGTGTTTGTCCACAAAAGAGGCCATCATAGGTTAATGTTAAAGAGTCTGCAGGCATTTGCTGTTGAAAGGGAGGCTACGGTCAAGTAGGGTTTTTCCTTTACCTGTGAGACTTTCTCAGCAACAATTCTAACATACTTAGGGTAATTTAACTCTCCGCGGTGGCCCTGGGGCGGAAGCCAAGGAGAATCGGTTTCCAGTAAAAACATATCATCAGGTACCTTTGAAACGACTTCCCTCAAATCATTTCTGGAAGGATAAGTTAACATGCCGGAAAAAGACAAATAGACACCTAAGTCCAGGAATTTTTCTGCAACATCCCAACTTGAGGAAAAACAATGCGCGACAGCCTTTAATCCTGAATTTTTATACCGTGAAATTATCTCCAGAACCTTATCGTCTCCGTTTCGGTTGTGGATAATCACAGGAAGCCCTGCCTTTACAGCCAGCTCTACCTGCATTTCAAACACCTTTATTTGTTCTTCCAGTTCCCTCTTAAGGGAATGGTCAGAGATATCAATTCCGCACTCACCAACCCCGACAATCTTCGAATTGTCTTCAATAATCTTCTCCAAACCGGACTGTAAAATTCCAACGTCTGTTCCAAGATCGCTGTGTGGGTATATTCCTACCGTTCCGTATACGTACGGGATACTATTGCAAATTTTTGATGACTCAGAACTGTCTTCCAAGGAGGTGGCAATATTTATGAAAAGGGAAACGCCCGCGTTCTTGCTATCTTCAGCAACTTCAAGGGGGGATTTACCGTAACGAGAATCTTTCAAGTGGCAATGGGAATCGACGAGCATATTTAAGCCACTAATGTTCTAAACTCCTCACCATCTATTGTTTCTTTTTCAAGAAGTTTCGCGGCTATCTTGTCTAGTTTTTCTCTGTTCGTTCCTATTATTTCCTTAGCATGCGTGTAAGCGTTGTGAATTAATTTCTCAACTTCTGTGTCAATTTTCGCTGCCATTTCTTCACTAACCTTGCTTCCTTCTTCTATGCCACGTGCCAACCAAAACTGACCTCCGCCCAAGTCGTAAGAAACAGGTCCGAGAGAACTCATCCCCCACTCGGCCACCATCTTTCTTGCTATCCCCGTAGCTTTACCGATATCATCGGACGCCCCTACAGTTAACTCGCCGAAAACGAGTTCTTCGGCTGCCCGGCCTCCAAGCATAGTCGACATTATTGAAGATAAACGGGTTTTAGTCTCATTGTATCGGTCTCTCTCAGGTGGGAAACTCGTGTGCCCCAACGAAGCACCGCGTGCGATTATGGATACTCTGTTAACAGGATCCATATCTTCTACGAAAGCAGAAACCAATGCGTGTCCTGCTTCGTGGTACGCAGTCATTCTTCTTTCTTCCTCTGTCTGCAAAGTCTTTCTTTCCGAGCCTATTGTTACTTTCAAAGCAGCTTCCTCTATATCCGCTTGTTCGATTTTTGTTTTACCTGCGCGGGCTGCCAGTATCGCAGCCTCATTCATCATGTTTTCAATATCCGCACCGCTAAAACCCACCGTCTTTCTTGCTATCTGCTCTATTTTTACTTCCTCAGCAACAGGTTTTTCTCTCATGTGAATTTTGATGATGGCTTCACGATCCTTAAGATCGGGTAATAAAACGGTAATTCTTCTGTCAAATCTTCCGGGTCTTATTAGAGCGGGGTCGAGCATGTCCGGCCTGTTGGTTGCCGCCAGAACAATAACGTCAGTGCGGGTGTCGAAACCATCCATCTCAATAAGTATCTGGTTTAAAGTTTGTTCTCTCTCATCGTGTCCGCCACCGATGCCCATACCTCTCTGCCTTCCAATGGCGTCTATTTCATCTATAAAAATCAGGCTGGGTTGGTTGGTTCGCGCTACCTCAAATAAATCTCTCACCCTAGAAGAACCCACACCGACCAGCATTTCCATAAACTCACTTCCTGCAACGGAATAGAATGGGACATTTGCCTCTCCGGCTATGGCTTTTGCCAACAATGTTTTACCGACGCCGGACGGTCCTACCAATAAAATTCCTTTCGGAATTCTTGCCCCAAGTTTTCTGTATTTTTCAGAGTTTTTTAGGAAATCAACAATTTCCATCATTTCAGTTTTTGCTTCTTCGTTACCGGCAACGTCATTAAAAGTAATCTGGGTGTCTCCCTTTTTAAACAAACGGGCTCTGCTTTTTCCAAAAGATGCTATATCGCTATTAGCGCCCCGCATTTGTTTAAAAATAAAATATAAGATAATCAGGGGGAACCCGAACATCAGCAGAGGCGTGAGTATTTGCTCAAGGGTAACTCTGTGCTCTATCTTTACATCCCCGGCGATTTTAGATCTGTCTACGCCGTTGTTAAAAAGTATTTGGTCAAAGCTTATAGAACTTTCTTTCTCGACCTGTAACTTGGTTCCGTCTTTAAGCTGAACTTCCAGTTTGTCACCGGCTACAACAACATCCTGAACTTTTTCGTCCTTAATAAGTTTTACGAGTTCGTTAACTCCGACCTGCTCCGGCTTTTCTGAGAAACTTCCCGATCCGCCGAATATCATAAAGAAAAGGAAAATAAGAAAGACATAGAAAAAAACATTACCCCAGGGACCTCTCGAAGGTACACTTCCGATAAATGGTATGGCAACTTGTTTATTTTTAGCTTTTTTGCCGTTTTTGTTTGTGCCGTTCTTATTCGCCATAAGCGTGTGAATTATACATTAAAACCTGGGTAGCTTCATCTTTTCCCGGACAAGATTTAAAGTCTCTAAAGCTTCTTTTCTGGTTCTCTTAGCACCCTCAATAAGAATACCGCGGACAGCGTCCGGGTCGCTCTCGTAACGGGATCTTTTCTCCCTGATGGGTTCCAGTATCTGTTCCAGGGCTATTACCAGTTTTTCTTTGACCCCGACATCTCCTACCTTGCCTGCCACGTACCTATTTTTCAGGTCAGCCACTTCTTCTTTGTCGTTGTTGAAAGCATCGTGGTAGATAAACACAGGGTTACCATCCACTTTGCCCGGGTCGGAAGGATGTAAACGGTTCGGATCGGTGAACATTTTCATCACCTTTTTACGGACGGTCTCGGCGTCATCACTCAGAAATATTGCGTTTCCCAAGCTTTTTGTCATTTTCACCCCACCGTCGGTACCCACAAGACGGGCGACTCTTCCTATCATACCTTCAGGTTCCTTAAACACATCTCCATAAATGGTGTTAAATTTATGTGCCAGTTCGCGGGTAAGCTCCAAGTGCGGGCTCTGGTCTTCTCCTACCGGAACAAGGTCTGCCCTGACCGACAAAATGTCCGCAGCCATCATTACAGGAAAGTTTATAAAACCCAGCGAATAACTGTCCCCTAATTCTTTTTCTCTTATTTCATCTTTAATTGTGGGGTTCCTGAGAATTCTGGAGTAAGGCACCAGCATGGAAAGTAACAAAGCAAGTTCGTAAATTTCAGGAACCGTAGACTCCGCAAACATTGTTACTTTTGCAGGGTCCAGACCAACGGAAAGATTATCCATAGCAACCTGGAGTATTGAATCGGCTATTAAATCAGGATCGCCGATATATTTCGGGTAGGCCAAAGAATGCACATCAGCGAGGATGATAAACGTTTCAAAATCGTTTTGGAGTTTTACCCGGTTCTCCAGAGAGCCCACATAGTGACCCAGATGAAGACGTCCGGTTGTGTTATCGCCTGTCAGTATCCTTTTTTTCATAATGTTTTCTAGGATAAATTTAACATAAAAAGGTGCATTTTTCTTTAGGAATGGGGCGGTTTGAGTTATATGGTGCCAACACCAGGGATCGAACCTGGGACCTGTCGCTTATGAAACGACCGCTCTTACCGACTGAGCTATGTTGGCCTGTCTCAGATGAGATTATACAGATATCAATTGAAAGTGGGAATATTTGGTTGCGGGGCCTGGACTCGAACCAGGACCCCCGGATTATGAGCCCGGTGAGGTGCCATTCCTCCACCCCGCGTTAGTACCGTAAAAATCTAACAGATAAGCCCTTTATTGTCAAAAAAACAGCTTGTACCAAAGATACCAGTTCGGGTCTTCCATGTCATCAACCGGCGTCAATTCCCTGGTTTCAGAAGCTGAGGCAACCTCCCCCGCCGCCGGTTTTTCTTCATCCAGTACAAACACTTTTTCGCCCGGTTTTATCATATTAAGTTCGTTACGGGCACTTTCTTCTATATATTCCCCGGTCTTCTTGTACTCTATCCGTTTTTTAAGCGTGTCCCTCTCAAACGTAAGGCTGACTTCCTTATCCAGGGCGTCTTCAAGCCTTTTCCTGCTATTCAACACTTCTACAGTCGATTTTATAAAATTCGCCGATATTACAAGCAAAGCTAGGGATACTAATAACTTTCCCCGGGTACCTTTTTTTAGCATTAAAACGATGATAGTTAATTAATTGACACTTGGCAAGGCAGGTGCTAGAATAGCCCATAGGATTTCACCTATGACGGTATTTTTATTTGTTTACGGAATCCCTTATTACACTGCTTAAATAACAAAAAACTATGTTAAACCTTGAAGCTGCGCATAAAAACTTTGTAGAAAAACTTAAAAATGACGGCAAGTCCGGTGCTACTGTTGTAGCTTATAGCAAGGACGTTGAGCAACTATTATCCCACCTTTCCGGCATGGGCGTGAACCTGGTGAGTGAAATAAAACTTGGTCATCTGGAGGACTTTATGAAAAAGTTGTCCAATGCCGATTACACTTTAAAATCCGTGTCAAGAAAAACAAACGCTACCAGAACTTTCATTAAATATCTTTACTCAGAAGGAGAAATTTCAGAAAACGTTTCGCTTGGTTTAAAACATCCTAAACTTGAAACAAAAGCTCCCCGTATTTTAACTAAAATGGAATACAGAGCTTTAAGAGATGCCACAAGAAACGACCTTAGAACTTACGCAATGATAGAGATGCTGCTTCAGACAGGTGTAACAATTTCAGAACTTGCTGAAATCAAAACTGAAAATCTAACTATCTCCGGCTCAACCGGAACTCTTTTTGTTGCTAAGAAAAACAATAAAGAAGCCAGAACTATTCCTTTGAACAAAGCTGTTATTGATGCCGTTAACAGATACATGAGCGAAGAAAGATCAATTGTAAAAAACTCAGGTTATTTGTTTGTAACAAAAACCGGTAACCCTTTACTAATAAGAAACATCAGATCCACTATAGATAGGTTCTTCAAATTAGCGGGTGTGGAAAAGGCTAAAGTTAACGATTTAAGACATACTTTCGTCGCCCATCATTTAGCAAGCGGCGTTAGCATAATCTACTTGTCTAAAATTGCAGGACACAAAAGAATTTCTACAACCGAAAGATATCTTCAATATATAGACAGAACCGGCGAACAGGAAAAAACCGAGTTGGATACTCTTTAAACCCCTGCTCCGTTTAAATTGATATACTTGTTCAGTGAATATCACCATTTTAAAAGTTTGGTTGGGTAAAATACGCGACCTCGATATAAAAGACTTCGGATCAAAGGCTGCAATAATTATAGTTTCCTTTGTTACATTCTCGCACTATATTGTTGCGGCTTTTAAAACAATGCCCGTAGATTTTTACGCTTTTTATACCGGCGCCACGATATTAATCACAGACAAAAGTAATTTATATAATCCTGAAGTACAACAAAACATTCAAGAACAGCTTTTCAAAAAAGGCTTCGGCGGAGAAAAGGGTTACATGGCATTTGTTAATCTACCTGTCAGCGCGATTCCATATTTTCCTTTTCTGCTTATTCCACCTCTAGTAGCAGAAAAGGTCGCACAGGCTCTTACTTTGGTAGCTATTCTATGGACAATCTACAGACTTTATAAGTTCCACAAGTTAAAATTTCTTTCCTGGACAACTGCGTTTGTCGCTTCGTTTTACCCAATCTACGCAACCGTACATCTCGGTCAAATAGGTACCTTTATTTTTTGGGTAGCCACAGAAATGTATATAGCTTTTATGGAAAGGAAAACACTGAAACTTGGGGTGTTGTCGTCCTTACTTTTTTTAAAATTTCAATATCTGCCGTTCATTCTTCTAATCTTCGCTATATATCCTGAGAGGAAAAAGTTTATAAAAATCTCCGCTTTCTGTATTTTTCTTTTTGCTCTTGCCAATTATTTACTGATGGGCAATGAACTTCTATTACAATATTTTTCACTGATCGGGCAATACGTTACAAAGCCCGGAAGTTTCGGTATGGAGTATAAATTCGGTATGGATATTTATTCGTTGCTATCAGTTTTGGTGGGAGGGTTTAAAAATTCTTTAACCAGTGTCGCGGTAATAGGTACGTTAGCGTTGTCGACACAGGCCGCACTTTTTATTTTCCTTCTCAAAAAAAGAGACTCCTACACGCAAGGCTCCGACATATTCTACTTCTGTCTAATAACAGCACTAATAATGACACCGCACTCTATGCCCGCTGATTTCATTATTCTTGCGATACCGTTGATAGGACTTTTGCCGAGGATTAAAAAGGCGTGGTTTTATACAGCGACAGTGATTATCTTAAGTTTGTTCTTCTACTTCTCTGCCTTCGGATGGCAGTGGACACACACCATTTTGTTACTGTTATATCTACCTTTACTGGTCTTGTCGGCTATAAAAAATCCGGGAAGTATAGGACAAAAAATACACGGCGCAGTAGAGAGGGAAAAATCTTTTTTGGTGGGTGATCCTGGGATCGAACCAGGAACCGCTCGTGTATAAGACGAGAGCTCTGCCAATTGAGCTAATCACCCAAGTTATAACCAAGTTTTCAATATTACTAAAACTCCCGGGTACTTTCCTTTGAACTATAGCTCGCGTTGCTCACTATAGCATCAAACGTAAGACGAGAGCTCTGCCAATTGAGCTAATCACCCCTAAAACACCGTAATGACAATAAGCTGAACTTACAACGTGTAGGTTATTCTATTTCTTCGAGCAAGTCAATTTCTTCCTTTAACGCGGTTTTGTCCTGTACGTCCTTGCCTTTTTCTATCATTTGAAGAATCTCTTCGACGGTGTTTATTATTGCAGTTTCAAGTGTGTAGTCCGTGTCATCCGAAAAATACTCTTTTCCCCCGACCGTAATATTAGCTTTAACGTGAAATGTTTCGTTGGGGGCCGTATTCAAAACGATACGGGCAAATTTTGCGCCCTCTTCTACTTCCGGAAACCTCTTCGACACTCTTTCAAATTTTGTCTTCGCTAACGAATCCATGCTGGGAGACACGGTCATATTGTCTGAAGTAATTTGATAGTTCATAGGGGTATTTTAACATTACTCAAGCCGGAAAAATCCTAGTCCCGTCCTCATCAAAAACGTGAATGGCCTGGACAGGGCAAGATTTCGCCGCATTAAGCAATGTCTCCTGATCAACTTTTAACGCATCCGTCTTTACTACTGAAATTCCCTCGGAGTCTAATTCAAAAGCATCGGGAGCCATTACTACGCAGGTCGCCGAGCCTATGCAAATATCCCGGCTAACCGTAACTTTCACAATCTTCATTTAATACCTCCCTTATTCTTGGAAATTTAATACTTCGTTCACTCTTTCGAGCATCTCGTCTATCTCGGCGTCCGTCATCCCGTGAGCCTTAGCCCCGGCTTCAACAGTGTCAAACGAGTTCGCAAAACATCCCGCACAATGTAAACCGTAATCCAGCAATACTTCTTCAGCAGACGGGTGTTTGTATACAAGTTCTCCCATATTGAATTCCTTCGTTATTTTTATTTCTTCTTTGGCATCATTTTTCTTCATAGCCTGTTACCGCTTTTTGCACTGCTCCCAGAGCGAGGGTCGCACAACCGATACGGCTGGTAGTGAGATTAAGATTTAACATTTCAAGAAGTTTTTCTTTTGAAATACTTTTAACTTCTTCCAGTTTTTTACCCACCAAATAATCCAATAAAATTTCGCTGGAAACTATACTAACCATACACGCACTTCCGTGGAATTTTGCATCTTTAACAACTCCGTCCTCTATTTTTAACTGCACACTAATATCGTCCCCGCACATCGGGTTTGATTGCGAAGTTGAGGCATTAGCGTCATCAAGAGAACCCCGTCTTGCAGGATTTTTATAAATATCCATCAACTCCTCTTGGTATATGTCATCCATATTTATGAAAGCATTGTCAGTGCTTTTTTGACTCCCTCAGCCAACTTATCAATATCCGAAAAATCATTATAAATGTAGTAAGACGCCCTCACTGTAGCGGGTAATCCTAATTCTTTGTGCAGAGGCATCGCGCAGTGGTGTCCCGACCTTACGGCAACTCCGAAACTGTTGAGCACCGAAGCTATGTCGTGGGCATGAACTTTTTCGGAATAGAATGAGATTAATCCCGTTCTTTTTTCCGGATCAAGGGGACCGAGTATTTTTATTCCTTCGATTGCCGTTAGTTTTTCGATTGCATACTTTCCCAATTCGATTTCGTGTTCTCTTACTTTATCCATACCGAGCGCAGTAAGATAATCTATCGCAGCAGCCAATCCGATTGCACCGGCAGCGTCCGGCGTACCTGCTTCAAATTTTTCCGGGGCATCCGCCCAGCTTGCATCTGTTAAGGAAACTTCCTTGATCATTCCACCGCCGAACTGAAAGGGAACCATTTGACCCATCACACTTTTCTTAACATACAAAACACCGATTCCCGTAGGTCCCAGCATTTTATGTCCGGAAAAAGAGTAAAAATCGCACCCTAAACTTTGCACATTAACCGGCATATGAGGCACGGCCTGGGCTCCGTCGACACAAACCAAAGCACCGACAGCGTGTGCCATTTTGGATATTTCTTTAATATCCAGAATTGTTCCCAAAACATTTGAGGCGTGGGCAACACACACTAACTTCACATCGGGAGTTAAAGCATTTTTAAATTCGGTCATATCAACGATACCTGCGGATCCAATCTTTACGAATTTCAATTCCGCTCCGGTGTTTTTTGCCACAATCTGCCAAGGAATTAAATTACTGTGATGTTCAAATCCCGTCAGTAAGATTTTGTCGCCTTTTTTTAAATTCGGAATTCCCCACGAAAAAGCTGCCATATTTAGTGATTCGGTCGCACCGCGGGTAAAAATAATTTCTTCCGGATAAATAGCGTTTATAAATTGCGCGACGGTTTTACGCGCATTATCGTACATTTCCGAAGCTTCCTCACTCAAGGTGTGAATTCCCCGGTGAATGTTGGCGTTGTGCTGAAAATAATAATCTTTGAGAGCCTCTACTACCTGCAAGGGTTTTTGAGTCGTGGCTGTGTTATCCAAATAGACAAGGTCGTTTAGCCCTATTTTTCTTTCAAGAATTGGGAAATCCTTTTTAATCTTTTCTATGTTCATGGTATTAAGATTTTACTCCAACCCGAACTTTTTCTCTAACAACCCCTGCCTCAATTTTCGCCACCACACTCTCGAAAAATCCTTCTACTATAACCTCTTCGGCCTCTTTTTTGGTCAGACCCCTGCTGGTCAAATAATAAACATCATCTTCGCGGACCCTTCCTGTAGTTGATCCGTGGGAAGCTTTAACATCGTCAGCTTCAATTTCTAAAATAGGGCGGGTTATGTTTTTAGTGCCTTCCCCTATAACTAAAGTTTTGTTATTTAAATACGAATTCGTTTGAAAAGCTTTTTTCGCGATGATTATTTTTCCCACGTAGTTGGAAGAAGATAAATTTTCTAAAGCCACATAATAATTAGTTACACAGGAAGTATTGGGAACGAGATGGCGCGATGTGGTTGTAAGTTCTACCGATTGTCCCTCGTGCATTTTTCCCAACACAATAATTTCACAGGCAACCCCTTCTTTTTCAAAATTAAGTTCGAGGTTTGTCACTTCAGCTGAACCGCCCTGCACTAAATAAATGTATTGTGTGTTTTCAGTCGGAGACAATGAAATATTTTGATTTTTTTCAAGTAGCACGCTTTTCATTATCCGACGCTCCCTTCCATTTCGAGTTCGATAAGTCTGTTTAATTCGACCGCGTATTCCATCGGAAGTTCCCTGACGATCGGCTCTATAAATCCGGAAACTATTAAACCCATCGCCTCATTCTCGGTTAATCCTCTACTCATTAAATAAAACAATTTTTCTTCGCCGATTTTACTGACGGTAGCTTCATGCTCCACGTTCGCGCTACTCTCGTTAATTCTCATTGTCGGAAAAGTATCCGTCGCCGAAATTGAGTCCAGTATCAAAGCGTCGCATTCCACACGGGATTTTGCATTTGGGGCTGACAACGCCACATCAACTAGACCCCGGTAACTTGTCCTTCCTCCTCGCAAACTAACCGATTTTGAAACAATGCTGGAGGAAGTATTGGGCGCCGCATGAATCATCTTTGCACCGGCGTCCTGGTGCTGACCCTTTGAGGCGTAGGCGATAGACAAAACTTCTCCTCTCGCCCCCTCACCGATTAAGTAGCATGAGGGATATTTCATGGTTACTCTGGAACCGAGGTTCCCGTCAACCCATTCCATAACCGCGTCTTTTTCAACGCGCGCTCTTTTTGTAACGAGGTTGTATACATTGTCGGACCAGTTCTGAATGGTCGTATATCTAAAACGGGCGCCGGGTTTTACTATAACTTCCACCACAGCCGCGTGGAGTGAATCCGATGAATAAACAGGAGCCGTACAACCTTCAACATAGTTTGCAAAACTGCCTTCTTCGGCAATTATTAATGTTCTCTCAAACTGCCCCATACTTTCTGCATTTATTCTGAAATACGCTTGAAGAGGACGTTTCACAGTTACGCCTTTCGGAATATAAACAAAAGATCCGCCCGACCAGACAGCACTATTTAATGCCGCGAATTTGTTGTCTGCAGACGGAATTACTTTTCCAAAATATTCTTTAAAAATTTCAGGGTATTTTTTCAGGGCTTCATCGGTTGATAAAAATATCACACCTTCCTCTTCAAGTTCGCTCATCAGAGAAGAATAAACTACCTCGGAATCATACTGGGCTTTTACCCCCGCAAGGTATTCTCTTTCAGCCTGAGGAACTCCCAACCTATCGAAAGTTTTTTTAACATTTTCCGGTACATCATCCCAGGTTCTCTTTTCAACATCTCCGGGTTTAATGTAGTAATAAATATTTTGAAAATCTATGTGTGAAAGATCGGCTCCCCATTCCGGCATCGGTTTTTTTGTAAAAGCCTCATAAGCTTTGAGTCTATAATCCAGCATCCACTCCGGTTCACCTTTGCTCTTAGATATTTGCCTGACCACGTCTTCGGATAAACCTTTCTGTACCTTCGAAAAGGGTTGCTCAGGCATGTTGAAACCGAACTTATCAGCGTAGGTTTCACGGATGTCTTTTATTTGATTACTCTTCATGCTTTACTGCAGGAACATGCAGTTCGGAACTACTGTAACCGTACTCCTCCAGATGAGACGCCACTTCTTCTCCACCTGTCTTAACGATTTTCCCGTCAAGCATTATGTGAACAAAGTCGGGCTTGATGTAATTTAAAATCCTGGAGTAGTGAGTTATAAGTAGCACGGAAGAACTGTGTTCCGCGATTAAATAATTTACCGCCCGGGAAACAATTTTGATTGCATCTATATCCAGGCCGCTGTCTACTTCATCAAGAATAATAACTTTCGGCTCGAGCATTAACATCTGCAACATTTCCATTCTCTTTTTTTCGCCGCCGGAAAAACCTTCGTTTAAAAAACGGTCCGCAAAAGATTTGTCCATTTCCAGAAGTTCCATTTTCTTTTCTAAATATTCTCTAAACATTTTGGGGGACAATTTATCTTCATGTGATTTGTTGTGAAGCATTCTTAAATAGCTGTACACTTTCACACCCGGTATCTCACTTGGATACTGGAAAGATAAAAATAACCCTGTTTTTGCACGTTCCGTGGTGTCGATTTTTAAAATGTCTTTACCAAAAACTTTCGCAGAACCTCCGGTTACTTCGTAAGTCGGGCTTCCCATTAAAGTCTGGGCTAACGTACTTTTACCCGAACCGTTTCTACCCATTAACGCGTGAACTTCTTTAGGTTTTAGCGCAAGATCTACGCCTTTTAATATCTCTTTTTGCTCAACTCCTGATTTTAAGTTTTTTATTTCGAGGGAATAAATCATTAAGAAAGTTTTACCTTATTGAGAACACAATCACCGTTACGGGAAGGACATTTTCTCCTGATCGAGTAGAAGACTTCTTTGCCGGACTTGTCGCTTTCAAGTAATCCCGCCATTTTCATTTCCTTCAGGTGGTAAGAGATGGTGGGCTGAGTCAGATTTACGAACTCAACTATCTCACCAACCGTGGATTTACCGGTATTCCTCAAATATTCAAATATTTTCATGCGTGATCCGACACCAAGGGTACCGAAACACTTTACACACGGGGTTTCTGGCATAATAAATAGATATTAGTCTATATGACTTGTGAAGTCAACCGAAGGCGCTCCGACGGCCAATACTGCTTATGAGATGGGTCATGTTAAAATACCTAGGTGAAAAAGATTAAAGCATTTTTTTACGTCGCATATAAAAGCATCTTTTCTCCCAAATACTATAATGAAATTCTAAAAACACCCTTTGAATTTTCCTTAAAATACTACGTGGTTCTGGTTCTAATAGCGGCCTTTATTACGTCCGTCGGAACCTACTTTATAGAAGCCCCTAAAATCAGGG
Organism: candidate division WWE3 bacterium GW2011_GWC2_41_23; assembly: GCA_000996895.1. GTDB lineage: Bacteria > Patescibacteriota > WWE3 > UBA101185 > UBA10185 > UBA8498. Next base: position 1,404 of record LCBB01000010.1, on the reverse strand, counting down.
GTACTTTTCAAAATGCTCTATCAGAAGCAGAGAAGGTGTATCCGGACGACCTGGTTTTCACGATAAAAGCCGGGGAGTGGGAGATAAATAAACCCGAGCCCTTGGTAATACCCTTCCCGGGTACTTATGAAACTGAGGATAAAGAAAAACTTCCCGAAAATCTTGTTGTTCTGGACAAAAACGGAACCGTCGAAGATCTTGAGAAATACAATACAGCCATTTTGGTGAACCAGAAAAATATGCTGGTTAAAAAGGCCGGAGAGCCCGGGGTTTACCCACTCAAAGACTTGCCTGACGCTACTTTAGACAAAGGGAAGGTAATTGGAGCCATTGGCGACATCCGTAAGGTATCCGGCTGGATTCTACCCTTAATTCTCATAATTCCGGTATTCGCGGGGCTTATGGTCTACTATTCCATTTTTAGGGGCGCCTATCTTTTGGTGATAGGGGGTCTGCTGTTTATGTTAGGAAAGGCACTGAAGAACGGCGTTTCTTACAAGAATGCTTTCAGAGTTGCTCTCCACACCATGACTCTCCCTGTGCTTATAGACACGGTGTTTAGCCTGATTAATCTTCAACTGCCCCTTACTTATTGGTTTTTAGCGGTAAACCTGGTTATGGGAGTTTTTGTGCTGAGAGAGGTTGGTAAAAATCCGGCCAAGGACGTGGTTCAGGAAAATCCGTAATCTCCACTAATATAGAAAAATAATCGGTTATTGAAGGCCCAAAGCGGTTATGTTACTATTTCTGTGCTTCGTTCCCCTGTAGCTCAATGGTAGAGCGTCCGACTGTACGTTGACAACCGTTGTGGATATTGTATAAATATTTTGTGACGAAGGAAACCCGAAAGTATTCTGACAGGGCTCGTTATATCAGCCTCGCCGTCTCTAAAAGGAGACGAAAGCTGAAAATGCTCGCGGTCGAATACTTGGGAAATAGTTGCAACATTTGTGGTTACAAAAAGTGCCTGGCGGCACTCGAGTTTCATCACAAAGAAGGCGAAAAGAAAGATTTCGGTCTTTCGTGTAGAGGACTAACAAGAAGCTGGGAAGCAATTAAAAAAGAGCTTGAGAAGTGCTTATTAGTCTGCTCAAACTGTCACAAAGAAATCCATAGCGGAATAGTGCAGCTTCCGTCGGTAACGACGGTTGAAAAATCGGGTGAACTCAGGGAAACCTAACTCTATCGAATTTTCGATGGATATGGTAATCCTGAGCCAAGTTTATGTATATGCCACGCCCGGATATACATAAAAAGGTGCAGAGACTAGGTGATTACACCCTCGAGCGCCCGACATCTTACTGCGTACTAACACAAAAGATGATGAGATAGTCCATGCTGTTTGGAAACAAACGGATCACATGTAATCGGCAGGTTGGTGGTTCGAATCCACCCGGGGGAGCC
>LCBB01000009.1 GCA_000996895.1 candidate division WWE3 bacterium GW2011_GWC2_41_23 | reverse complement strand
AATTCTTTCGAAATTAAAAGCCGAAGCTGAAAAGTTTACCGGAACAACAATAACTGATGCAGTTATAACCGTTCCCGCTTATTTCAATGATTCTCAAAGAACCGCAACAAAAGAAGCGGGACAAATAGCGGGACTGAATGTAAAAAGAATTATTAACGAACCTACTGCAGCCGCGTTAGCGTACGGACTTGATAAAAACATTACGGAAAAAATTGTGGTCTTCGATTTGGGGGGCGGTACTTTTGACGTTTCTGTTCTTGATATTTCCGACGGAGTCTTCGAGGTTAAAGCAACAAACGGGGACACCCATCTTGGAGGCGACGACTTCGATCAAAAAATAATTGCTTGGCTTTTGGACGAATTCAAAAAAGAAAGCGGAATGGATCTTTCTTCGGACAGACAGGCGATGCAAAGATTGAAAGACGCCGCTGAAAAAGCAAAGATCGAGCTTTCATCAACCACTACAACTGAAATCAGTGTTCCTTTCATAACTGCTGATCAGACCGGACCTAAACACCTTAACACAACACTTACCCGCACCCACCTGGAACAACTGGTAGAAGATTTGTTGAACAGAACAATCAAACCTATGGAAATAGCATTGAAAGACGCCGGAATTTCAGTATCACAAATAAACGAAGTGGTAATGGTCGGGGGAATGACAAGAATGCCGAAAGTTAATGAGATTGTCAAAAACTTCTTCGGCAAAGAACCTCACAAGGGTATAAATCCCGATGAAGTAGTTGCCGTCGGCGCTGCAATTCAAGGAGGAGTTCTCGGAGGAGATGTTAAGGATGTTGTTTTGCTTGATGTAACCCCTTTAACTTTAGGAATAGAAACTTTGGGGGGTGTCTCAACTCCTTTAATCAAAAGAAACACTACAATACCTACCAAGGCATCCGAAACATTTTCAACGGCAGCGGACAATCAGCCGGGCGTTGAGATTAATGTATTGCAAGGCGAAAGAAACATGGCGGGAGATAACAAATCTCTCGGAAGATTTATGCTGGACGGAATTCCTCCGGCACCTCGCGGGTTGCCCCAAATAGAAGTAACATTCGATATTGACGCCAACGGTATTTTGCACGTAACTGCAAAAGACAAGGCAACAGGAAAGGAACAACGTATTTCTATACAGGGCGGAACAGGATTGAATAAAGAAGAAATCGACAGAATGGTAAAAGAAGCTGAAACCCATTCCGAGGAAGACAAAAAAAGAAAAGATCTTGCGGAAAGCAGAAACATTGCAGACGGACTAACTTACACTGCTGAAAAATCTTTAAAGGACGCTGAAGGAAAAATTCCTGAAGAAATGAAAAAAGAAATTAGCGACAAAGTTGCCGAGATTAGAAGTATTCTTCAAACGGCAAGTGCAGAAGAACTTAAAAGTAAAACGCAAGAACTTTCAACTTCACTACAGAAGATCGGACAACACTTGTACGGTCAGCAAGGACAACAGGGACAACCGAATCCGGAACAAGGGGGACAGGGACCTCAGCCGGGACCTGAAGACGGACAAAATCCAAACAATGAAGGGCCGGTCGAGGGCGAGGTTGTTGAATAAACACCCCTGTTAGTATAATATAAGCGCATACACAAACTGCCCAAGTTGTTGTATATCTGCAGCAGCTACGGCACAAGTACTAACTATGAATGCCGTTCAAATAACCACAATAATCACTTTAATTGTTTTAATAATAGATGTAACCGCTGTTTCGGTTTTCCTAATATTACTTTTAAGAGATTTAAGAACTACCGCCCAGGATGCCGACAAAACCCTTAAAGATGTAAGACACATCACCGGCGCTGTGGGAGGACCTATTGCTGTAGCGGCAGGACTTCTGGAAAATGTAGCCCGAGGAACTAAGGCATTTAAAATAATCAGTAGTATTTTTAATAAAAATGAGGAGGAATAATATGAGCGAACATGATGACCCAAAATCTTTCGTAAAAGGGGCTTTTTGGGGAACTCTGGTTGGGGCGGTTCTGGGTATTTTGTTTGCCCCGGAATCCGGTGAGAAAACCAGGAAAAAGATTAAGGAAAAATCTGAGGAACTGGTGGATAAAGGGCTAACAGCTGCAGAAAAAGTGGCGGACAAAGTAGAAGAAGTAAAAGGCCAAGTTGAGCCTTACAAAGAAAAGGCCGAAGAACTTCTGCACGACACAGAAGAACGCGCCAAAGAAGAAGCGGAAAACATAAAAAAGCGCTACTTCAAGGGAAAAAAGTAATCTCTTCCGTAGACGCAATACTTCTTAATATCCCCGTTTGTTAGTGTTAGAATATTTCTAATGCCGTTATCTGTTACATCTATAGGAAATTTCGAACAACTCTCTCCGGAAGCGCAGGAAGCCGGAGCTGAGACGGTATCCCAGAGCACACCTAAAATAGAAAAAGCCGGTGAGAAACCTCCGGTAGTCAGCACACCGGAATCAACCGCGCCTGTGGTCGTAAATATAAGCACCAATGAAAATCTCCCTGACACTCCGGTAATCCCAAGAGACTCAATCACATCGTTAGCAAACGAAGAAGAAAACCATTTCAGACAAGAAGTTCAGGAAGAGAAACTGCCCAATGGATCAGCTTAACAGCATAAATGGTCTCAATACTACAGTCGAGAATACTGCTCACACGGCTGAGTTTGTTGCTCCGGTCCTCATCGTTTTATTTGTAGCTCTATACATTTTTGTTCTGTGGAAGAAAAGACAGAACGAAAAAACCTCACAATACAAGCTAACCTTCTTACAGGTAAAGTTGCCCCCCGATAATGAAATTGAGGTCAAAGCAGCCGAGCACATGTTCTCGAATTTGATGGGGTTTCAAAAAAGCTTCCTTCAATCTATTTTCACGGAACCCTTTAGGATTTCGTTCGAAATAGTATCAAAAGCCGATGGCATTGCGTTTTATGTAGTTGCCCCAAATGAAATCGCAACCGTAGTGGAAAAACAAATTAACGGAGCGTACCCTACTGCTGAAATAGACATAATAAATCCCCACGAAATATGGGACCGGGGTTCTTATACGCAGGCAGTGGAATTAAAACTCCGCGGACCTTCTTACTACCCTCTAAAAATATATGAGGATTTAAAAAACGACTCTTTAAGTTCTATTACCTCAGCTATGAGTAAGCTTAGTGACGACGAAGTTATTGCAGTTCAGTATGTGATTCAACCCGCAGGGGATAATTGGAGACTGGCCGGAAGGAGATTCTGCGCAAGCGTGAGACAAAGGGCAGCTAACCCTGAAAAAAAGGTCAACATAGATACTTCGTTCCTGGAAGGAATAGAAAAGAAAACAGCACTTCCCGGTTTTTACACAAAAATCAGAATTGTTTCCGTAGCAAAAGATAAATTCACCGCACAAACCAATATTCAAAATATGCTAAGCGCTTTCGAGCAGTTCACAAACATGAATTACAACAAGCTCGTAAAAAAGACAATGATCTCGACTAAAACTTTGATTAAAAATTTCATTTACAGAAAAGTAAAAGTAAAAGATTTATACATCCCGATCGCAGGGATACAACTTTATTCAGATACATCGGTGATGAACATAGAAGAACTCGCAACCGTGTTTCATTTTCCAAACAAAAATATCGAGACGCCCAACATTATTTGGCTAACCGCGAGAAAATCTTCAGCCCCGACCAACATACCTACAACCGGCCTTTACCTTGGAAAAAGCAACTTCAGAGGTGTCGAAAAGCAGATATTTATGAGCCAAGAAGATAGGGCGCGTCATTTTTATATCATCGGACAAACAGGTACCGGTAAATCTCAGCTTTTAATGTCGCTGGCTTTGCAGGATATTCAAAACGGCGAGGGCGTGGCCATAATAGATCCGCACGGAACAGATGTAGAAGAACTGTTAAAGAAAATCCCGGCCTCAAGAAAAGATGACATTATTCTTTTCGACGCGTCGGATACAGAACGTCCGATGGGAATAAATATGCTGGAAGCTCGTTCGGAAGAAGAAAAACATTTGATAATCAACTCCTTTATCGCGCTTCTTTACAAACTTTATGACCCGAATCACCAGGGAATAATGGGACCTATTCTTGAGAGAACTATAAGAAATGTTATGTTAACCGCCATGTCCGATCCGGACAGCACCATGATTGACGTGATGAGACTTTTAACAGATCAAAATTACAGTAAAACTTTTATGGATAGAATTACGGATCCTCTTGTCAGAAGATACTGGATAGATGAGGTTGCAAGCGTCCCGCAAGGTAAAAGGGGCGAGAACATGCAGTATTTCACTGCAAAGTTTGACCGCTTTGTTACCGACAGCACAATGAGACATATTTTAGGACAAAAAAAGTCCGCGTTTAATTTTGACGATGTGATGGCGCAGAAAAAAGTTTTGCTTGTCGACCTCTCAAAAGGAAAGATCGGAGAGGAGAATTCTAACTTCATTGGATTGTTGCTAGTGCCCAGAATATTATCAGCTGCTCTTAGAAGACATTCCCTGCTAACTAAAGGTATTGCCTATCCTGATTTCTACCTCTACGTCGATGAATTTCAAAACTTCGCCACTCCGGATTTTGCAACAATTCTATCCGAAGCCAGAAAATATAAATTAAATCTTACGGTAGCTCATCAATTTATTTCGCAACTCGATGACCAGATAAAAGAAGCTGTGTTCGGAAACGTCGGTACTATCTGCTCATTCAGAGTGGGCGTAGACGATTCGGAATTTCTCGAAAACCAATTTGCTCCGAAATTCACAAAAACGGATCTTATTAATCTTCCCATTGGTAACTGCTACACCAGAATGCTTGTAAAAGGACAACCGACTCCGCCGTTTTCATTGGCGGTAGACTGGAACAAAATAACTTCGACTCCAAAGAACGAAGAATTTGCCAAAGCTGTAAAAGAAATGTGCCGTTTAAAGTACGGCGTCCCCGCGGAAGAAGTTGAAGAATATATTAAACTCCGCGCGGGATACGAAGAGAAAAAAGAACCGGAAGAGGCGCCCTTACCTAAAATTCCCCCTCTCGGACGAATTCCCTTTTAAACCCGTTGCTGTATAATCATAATAATGATAACGCTGCCGTTCCTTCAGAAAAGTCCAAAACGTCCCAGCAAATTTTTAACACTTTCCATTAGTTCCGAAGATGTAAAATGCGCCGTTTTTTATGACGACCCTTCTGAGGCAAAACTTAAAATATTAGGGGCGGGGAGACAAGTTTTATCAAAAGACAGTTCAAGAGCCGGAGTAATTGTTGAAGAGGAAAATGTGGAAAATGCAGCCGGAGAAGCTATCAGGCGCGCAATGGAAAATACGGAAGGCGATATCTCCCACCTAATTATTGCTGCCGGAAACGCGACAGTGCTGGGGATTACAACAACGGTAAGATACAGAAGAAAAGAGCCTCACACACCTGTGAACGAGAAGGAAGTTGCACGCCTTTACGAGCGTATTTCTGAGGCTGCCTATATCGAAGCCCAGAACGAATACCTGAGTACAACGGGAAATGCCGATGAAAATCTTGAAATCATTACTACTTCCGATGTTTCACTTAAAATTGACGGCCACTCCGTAAAAGATCTTGAAGGTAACGCGGGGCAGACAATCGAAGCTGCTGTTTATCACGCCTTTTGCCCCGAATACCACTTCAAATCACTGCAGTCCCTTGCAAAGAAATTAGGCTTGAATATTCTGGCAATAGGCTCCGGAATGTACTGCGCGGCGCAGTGGGTTAAAAAAATAACTCCTGAAATATCCGACTACATCCTGGTGGATGTCGCCGAAGACACAACGAACGTTTCGGTTGTTTTCGGAGGCGGAATTGTAGCCACAAAGTTTTTGAGTTTAGGTTCTAAACACTTCGCGGAACAAATAGCCGAGCGCATGGGGGTTACGATGGAGGAAGCGGGAAAATTGCTTACTTCCTATCTTAACAGCGCGTTGTCCGATCCCGAGATGGAAGTAGTTGGAGGGTGTATAAGAGAAGCTATAAAAGTGTGGGTGATGGGAATAGAGATATTATTCGGAGAATTCACCGGGGTTAAAACATTCCCGTCAAAAATATTTTTACAGGGGGCGGGAGCGGAAATACCGGAAATCGTAGAAGCATTGATGAAAGACTCGTGGGCAAAAAACATTCCTTTCAGGGAAGCCAGAGAAGTACAGTTAATGGAAATCGAGGGACTTCCTGTTGTCGACGCAACGGGGGTAGTTAAAAGCAAGGACTGGTTCAGTAACGCAGTTCTGTCTATAATCTATAAGGAAATTTTTGATAAATAATTAAGGAAAATTTAAATGACTAAACTTGAATTAGAAATTCATGACGACGCCCTTTCGGCGATCAATAAAATAAAACATCTGAACGATTCCGGAATCGAACTTGTTATTCCGGAAGGCTCTATATTATTTGATAACATAATCAGTCTTAAACTCATCTCACAAGCAGCAGAAAAGAATCAGAAGATGCTTCAATTCACCACAAGCGACGAAACAGGAGCTTCTCTAATTGCTATGTTAGAAGAACCTGTAGGACAGGCGGGGCAGGACTTTCAGCCCAGAGAAATTGAACAAATGACCGGAGTTGACCCCGAGAAAAGCCGCTTTGTGTTTAAAAAAAGCATGCTTCCGAAAATCAGACTTCCTAAAGTTAGAAGTGGGTTACTTTTGCCGGCGGTAATACTGGCTATATTGGCCGGAACAGTTTTTATACTCTCTAAAAAACCCGCTGCTTACGCGAAGGTTGTGCTTAACTCACAGCCTCTTACCAGGAGCACGGCGATAAAAGTAAAGCACGGGGGCACCACCGACGCCGATAAAATGGAGCTAAAGGGACAAACGTTGGATACAAACGTTGAAATTACCGACGAAGTCCCTACTACTGGGGAAAAGCTTGTAGGGGAAAAAGCCGAGGGAGAAGCAATAATTTATAACAAGACTGTTGAAGAAATAAAACTGGATAAAGGAACGAAATTAAATTACGACGAAAAAGACCTTGGTTACGTTATTAACGATGATATTACGGTACCGGCCCGTGTAGACGACCCCGTAGATCCCTCGATAATAAAACCCGGGGAAGCTACGGTAAAAATCACGGCAGCCGACATAGGAAGTAACTACAACATCGACGGCAACGAAAGCCTTGAGGTAGACGATTACAAATCAAGTGAAATGGCTGCAAAAACGAAAGACGACCTTTCCGGAGGAGAAAGTAAAAAAGTGAAAGTAGTTGCAGAAGCAGACAAAACCACCCTTCAAAAAAAGGTGACAGACGCCGCAAAAGAAAAAGCTTCTTCGGATCTAAAGTTTAAGCTGGGGAAAACACAACGCCTGATTGAAGGATCCGTAACTGCACTAATTACAAAGGAAGCGTACTCAGCCAAAGTTGGGGATGAAGCTGAAAAACTTATCCTTACAGGGTATGCCGGAGCTTCAGGACTTACCTATATGGACTCGGAACTTAACTCCCTGCTGGATAAGATAGTTCAAAATCTGGTTCCTCAGGGACACGTTCTATCAGAAAAACAACGGGAGGTCAGCGCGCTTCCTCTCGGAAACTCCAGTTCCAGTGTGCTAAACTCAGCCGAAGCCGATATGCAGATTACCCTTAAAACGTTCACGGTGACAGCAGTCGACAAGGAAGAATTGAAAAAAGCACTCGCAGGAAAATCGGTGCCGGATGCAGAAAAAGTTCTCGGTGAAATAGGAAGCCTGAGCGAGTACTCAATTGAAATCAGGCCGGTGATACCCTTCTTTAAAAATGTTCCGAGAGACCTGAACAGAATTAATCTGGAAATAGAAAATGAGTAAAAAAAAACAAACGTTAGCGGACAAAAGTTATCTTGGAATAGACTACGGCACAACTAACATAGGGATCGCCCTCGGGAAAAACGGTTTTGTGACCCCTCTTAAAATTATTAGCGGCAAAAGCGATAATACGGCTATAAGCCAATTGATAAGAGTGGCTTTGGAAAACAAAGCTGAAGCTTTTGTAATGGGGCTTCCTTTAACAGCAGAGGGTAAGGAGACCGCGCAATCTCTAAAGAACAGAAAGTTTGCCAAGTTGTTAAAAATACTGTCTAAAAAACCTGTGATATTTACTAATGAAGAAGACTCCACTCAGGAAGCTTTTCAAAGCATGACCATACAAAAAAGTACCCGAAAAAGTAAAGCTTACTCCGACGACATTGCTGCCGCGATAATACTCAGGCGTTTTTTTCAGGAACCTTCGAAAGAAGTTTAGTCACTCCGTGTCTAGTCCAAAACATTTAAAATTGTCACCACACCGCGCATAGGCTAGAATTCATACATGAACCTTCTACAGATACTACTTACCCTGTACCTACTGACAGGAGTAGTTTACGCAGGATATGTATTAACACAAAGGTCGTTCAGCATTTTTATGCTACCGGTAAATATTATCGGCGGGCCAATCCTGGCAATATACTATTTAATAAAATACTATCTGCTAAAGGATCGGGGTCCTGCAAACATCAGGCACAAAGATATTCTTAAAGGAAAAAAAGCAGCTTTCTTCGACCTCGACGGCACCATCTGGGATTCGGACGCACTTTGGATAGAAGCTCTGGAAAAAGTCGCAAGGGAAAACGGGCTAGGAGAAATTGATGTGAGAAGCACATACCTTCCCGGGACAGAGCTTACAAAAATATGGAAAATCCTTCAGGCTTACAACAGATTCAAACTTCCAGATAAGAAAAACTACCGTGTGCTTGCAAAAGAAACCGAAACCAAAATAATAAACCACATAAATAACTCGGCGCAGGTAGACCTTATAGAAGGCTTCAACGATATAGCTTTTTTTCTAAAAGAAGATAAAGGTTTAAAACTTGCGCTGGTAACAAACTCTAGCAAAGAAATAGCTGTAACACTGGCTCAGAAAACGGGCGTAGCGTATATGTTCGATTTGATTTTAACCGGAAGTGAAGTAGTAAAAAAGAAGCCCTCGCCGAGAATTTTCCTGAAGGCGGCCGGAAAACTTCACGTCTCTCCAAAAAGTGTGCTGGTGTTTGAAGACTCTCCATCGGGGTCCCGGGCTGCAAAAAAGGCGGGAATGGATCAGATAATCATATGGCGTAATGATACTCCCCAAGAAGAATACCGCGGGAATATATACGGATTCTATCCGGATTTTGAAGGTTTGGACAAGATTATAAGTAAAACCAGCCGGCAGAGAATGCTGGAAGGTATAGATCACGTTAACAAGTCGATAGGAAGAATAGAAGTCGCGGTGGAACAGCCCCCTCTTAATCAAGAAACGTGAAAACGATTTTATCCAGCTTCACGAAAAACATCGGGCTTTTTAGTGATTTAATGAACTTCCATAAGTTGCGGGATTCCCCGGACACTATTAGCTCACTGTGGTCGGAAGAGTAGTGCTCGACTCCGTGCAGGCTTAGCCCAAAGGTATTAATCTTGGTACGGAGAAACAACTGCGTCCATATCTTCTCGTGCCTGCCTAATATATTCATTTGTAACTTTCTTTTCTTTGTGTTCATATCTTTTTAGCGTAACCCGCCATTATAACACAAAAAAAAGCGTTGTAAAATAGATAACATCCTTGCAAAAAAACAACACGGATTAGACAGAATTCAAAATTGTAGCAAGACACCGAACAAAAAACTTCTAACAAGCAATACAAGTTGCTTTATCATTGTGGATAACTTTTGTTATAGTTGGCAAATCCCGCCCGAAAAGTAATTTTGTAAGCCACTATGATGAACTTTGAAGAAAAACCAATAGAGTTCTGGAAAGCTATCCTCGGAGAAGTGGAGCTCAAACTTTCTCCCATGGTATTTAAATCCCTGGTCTCACGAACCACGGCAGAAATTGATGAAAAGGGAGAATTATTGGTTTTATGTGAGGACGATTTTGTAAAAAATAACGTTGAAAAAAGATACAACGGCGTAATCGAAGAAGCTGCCGAGAAACTGGCAAATAGAAAAGTGCCGTTCAAGGCAATAGTTAAAAAAGCTGCTGCAGAAAAATCTCCGGCGGTTCCGGTCGCAAACCTCGGCCCCCTTTTTATCCAAACAAAATCTCCCGAAGACGCTATAAGAGATAAACAGAAAAAATCTAACCTGTCTCCTAAATTCACTTTTGAAAACTACATTATGGGAAAGAATAACAACCTTGCTTATGCAATAGCGACGGCTGTTGCGCAAAGACCCGGAGAGTTATACAACCCGGTCTTCATTTACTCAGGAGTAGGTTTGGGAAAGACCCATTTAATACAGGCAATAGGCAACGAAATAATAAAAAACAAGCCCGGCATGAACGTTGTGTATACAACCGGCGAAGCTTTTACAAACGAGCTGATTGAGGCTATTAAAAACGGAAAGGGAAGTCTGGGTAAATATACAACGAACGACTTTAGAAACAAATTCAGAAAAGCCGATGTATTCCTCATAGATGACATCCAGTTCGTAATAGGAAAAGAGGCGACACAGGAAGAGTTTTTTCACACATTTAATGCTTTGTATATGGCACAAAAACAAATCGTAATAACGTCTGACCGACCGCCAAAGGACTTCAACAGTTTTGAAGAAAGAATCACATCAAGATTCAGCAGCGGAATAATTGCGGATATACAAGCACCGGATATGGAAGTCAGGTCAGCAATACTGAGGACTAAAAGAGATTTAATGGGACACAATATTTCAAACGAGGTTCTTAATTTTATCGCAGAAAACGTCACAACAAATATCAGGGAGCTGGAAGGTGCTTATATGCAGGTTATAACAAGCGCCATGGCAGCAGGAATAGAACCCACAAGGGAATCCGCAGCGGCAGCCTTAGGTCAAAATATTAGAAATAATCAAAAGAGAAATATCAATGTAAATGACATTTTAAAAGCAGTTTGCGCTTACTATGCCGTAAAAGCCCCGGATATTAAAGGAAAGAGGAGAACAAAAGATCTAGTAATTCCACGTCAGGTAGCAATGTTTTTAATTAAAGAAATGACTGACACCCCTTACATGACGATAGGTGACTTTCTTGGAGGCCGGGATCACACCACAATAATGCACGGAGTGAGAACCATCGAGGAGCATGTTTCGAAGGCGGGAAAGATACATCAGGACATCGTAAACGTGAAGCTAACCTTAGCTGAGTAATGTGCATAAAATAGTAAAACACTACGGGATATGTGGATAAGTACCTGAACTTGTGCACAAAGCTATCCCCAAAGATGTGTTACTTTTCAACAAAACTAAAAGGCCACACACCGATAAATGACGGAACGGGACCCCATTTAATCAGGTATCTAAAGCCTCGACAGCTATACACAGGAAGCACTCACACTATTTGTTAACACTACGCCGAATGCAAAGACCGTCCACAAATCTACAGTACTAATGAAACTAAGACTGAATATGTATATATAAAACTTAATGAAATATAATGGGGATAATAAATGTTAATTTTAACTTTACTAATTACAAGATTTCTTAGATTTTTTATTAAACTATTTGGCTTGGGTTCCGGAGGAACTTGGCCGGGGCACCTTGCTCTGAAAATTTATCCCGGTATTTTATCTGACCCCGGAATAGCTCCGTCTCTAGGAACCTTGCTGATCTCAGGGACTAACGGAAAAACAACCACAACCAAAATGCTTCACCACGTTTTACAGAGAAGGGGCTTCTTAGTTATTACTAATTCCTCCGGAGCAAACTTAACCAACGGTTTAGTGTCGGCACTGCTACAGGGAACGCCGATTTTTAGCAAACGCCGAGCCGATTATGCAGTTTTGGAGGTCGATGAGTTTTCACTTCCTTCGGTTTTAAATCAAATGCGTGTCAAAGGAGTGGTGCTTCTGAACCTTTCGCGGGATCAGCTGGACCGCTATGGGGAGACCGATCTTATTCTTTCCAGATGGGAGGAATCCTTAAAAGAAAGTAATGTAAGCTTTGTGGTTTTGGATAAATCTTTTGATTACTTTAGAAACATGTTTTTTCCTGCAGGTGCGGAGATACTGGATGTAGAAAGTATTTCTGAAAAATTATTGCAGGCAGACCTGACGTCGAAGTTTCACATTAAGAACATAAAAGCAGCATTAGCAACGTTGTCTTTTTTAGAAATACCTGCAGAGGATGCAGTTTTAGCTCTGTCGGATTTTCAGGCGGCTTACGGCAGAGGAGAAATTATCAATTCGGGCGGTGTTAACTTTCATTTGTTTTTAGCTAAAAATCCTGCGAGTCTTACAACCAACTTGAAAGTTTTTGAAAAAAGAAAGAGCGAATTCGACGCGTTACTTTTTATTTTGAACGATAACATTCCGGACGGACGTGATGTTTCCTGGATATATGATGTGGACCCTTCCGTCATTTTTTCCGCATGTAAAGACAAGGAAATTTATGTCTCCGGCGGTCGCGTTTACGATATGGCTGTCAGGCTTGATTATGCAGAGGTGTTTATTCCCGAAGAAAACGTGTCGGCTTCAGTGCAGTCCATCACAAACTTAATAAAAAGAAAAAGTTCCGTTAAGAATGTTGCGGTGTTTCCCAATTACTCGGCAATGTTGGATTTTAGAAACATGCTGGTAGGAAGGAAAATACTGTGAGCAAACTTCTAATAGGATATTTGTACAAAGAAGACCTGAATCTTTACGGAGACAACGGAAATGTTGAAGTGTTAACGGCAAGATGCTTCGGAAGAAGTATTGAATGCGAGGTCCTCTTAATCGATAAAGGAAAACTTACCTCCCACAATCGTTTGTCAGAGATAAATTTGTTATTTATGGGGGGAGGTCCTGATTCGTCTCAAAAATCCATCTACGGGGATTTTTTGGAAGAAAAAAAGCCTTTTCTCCTGGACTACGTGACCTCAGGAAAGACAGGACTTTTTGTTTGTGGTTCATACCAATTAATGGGCGATTATTACAGAGCTTCTGACGGAGAGGAGTTAAAGGGGTTGGGTATTTTTAAAGCACATACAATTCATTTCGGAAAAAATAAGCCGCGTTGTATAGGTAATGTCCGGGCAACTTTGACGGGAAAAATTTCTTCCGATCCTGTTTTCAAAAATGTAAATTTTTTGGAAGACAGAATTGTGGGTTTTGAAAATCACGGGGGTAGGACATACCTGGACCCCGGCGCGGAACCTTTCGCGCGCGTTACTTACGGCCACGGCAATAACTCCGAAGACGGTTCCGAAGGTATCATTCTGGGAAATTGCATCGGCACTTATTTTCACGGGCCAATACTTGCAAAAAATCCTCATTTAGCGGATTATCTAATTGCAAAAGCTTTGAATGTACAAGAACTGCCGAAGTTGAACGATGGTTTCATAACCGCTTCTTACGCTGCCTCAAAGAAGCTGAGGTAAATGAAGAAGATACAAGTCTCAAAAATATTATTCTTTGCCCTGGCCGCAGTTTTACCTGTAAATCTCGGTAAGCACTTCGAATTTTCCGGCTCTTATGTTTACGGCAATCTTGTGGATTATCTTGTTCCCACTTTATATATTCAGGACATTTTAGCGCTTGCTCTTTTACTTGCAGTTATTTTTGAAAGAAAAAAGATAAGTCTGCAAGGCCCTGTTAAAAAATTAAGTATTTTTTTGGGAATACTTTTTTTATCCTCCCTTTTTGCTTCAAGAATTCTTCCGTCGCTTTGGTTTTTGTTTAGAATCTTTTTATATTCGATGGTTGCGGTATACGCATATTTTTGGATAGATATTAAAAAGGACGGCGTACTCCTGCAAAAAATTCTGACAATCCAATTTTTATTTATCAGTGTTTTGTCTATAACGCAGTTTTTAGTGAAAGGATCCGTTTTCGATAGTTACCTTTTTTTGGGAGAGCAGCCTTACTCAATGTCCAGCCCTTTAATAACAAAGGAGTTTTTCTTTGGCACTACAATTCTTCCGCCGATGGGGTTGTTCCGGCACCCTAATGTATTGGCAGGATATCTGGCAGTTATGCTGGTGCTGGCTATTTTTTGGATTCCCCGAAGTAGGTTAAGTCTTGTGTCTTTTTGTTTAGGGATGCTGGCGCTAATTCTCACGTTTAGTTTGTTTACATGGGCTGCGTTGTTTTTAACGTTAGTTTTATACAAAATACTTCCGGATAAGAAGCACATAATGTATCTGTATCTTTTTGGGGCATCGCTCATATTGCTAATTCCGTTTTTGCCTTTTTCATACGACAGCGCCTCTTTTTACAGGAGAGATAGTTTGCTGGGGGCGAGTTACAGGGTTGCGGGGGAGTTTCCGTTGCTCGGTGTCGGGGCAAATAATTTTACTTCGTACGTGGACGACTTCCAGGTTACCGATGATATTAGATTTACCCAGCCCGTGCACAACGTATTTGCTTTAATACTTGCCGAGTCGGGTGTTTTTGCCTTTGTAATATTTTTGCTTATATTTTTTGAAGCATACGCCGGGGTATTCCGGAAAGATGCGGTGCCCTTTTTCCTGACCATGTCCGTACTGCTTTTATTAATGAGTTTTGACCATTATTTCTGGACAATGCACCAAACCTCACTTTTGTTTTTCCTCATCCTGGGTCTCTCCTGGAAGTATGCCTATGGACAAAGAAATTGATATTTATATATAATTCTTTTAATGCGCAATAAGCTCTTACTAACTGCCCTAATATTAGCTATCCCCTTTTTACTTACAGCTTGTACTCTTCAGGATTTACCTGTAGTGGGTAAGTTATTCGGAGGAAGCGGCGGTATTTTACCGGGAGGCCCCGTAACTTTAAATGTTTGGGGGCTGTGGGAAAATCCGGAGGTAATGACGGAGCTGGTTGCCAAATACAAAGAGACGCACCCCAACGTGGATATCAGATACGACGATAGATCAATAATGAAAGCTTCCCAGTATAAGGAAACTTTGGTCGGAAGAATAAGCCAGCCCGATGTTGCCGATGTGTTTTTAGTCCACAACACCTGGGTACCCTCGTTAAAAGGTGCTCTTGCTCCCGCACCTTCGAAAGTTATAAACGAAGCTCAGTTTACAGAAAGATACTATCCGGTTGCAAAAGACAGTGCTGTTTTTGACGGCAACGTTTACGCGCTCCCCATGTATTACGATGGAATCGCCCTTGTTTACAACAAAAAGCATTTTGAAGAAGAGGGCCAGCTATCACCCCCGACGTCGTGGGAAGAGTTTAGGAGACTCGCGTTTAACTTAACTAAAAGAGATGAGAACGGGGTTGTAACAAGAGCAGGAGCTGCTATGGGAACAGCTAACAACATAGACTTCTTCTCCGATATACTTGGGACGTTTTTTGCTCAGGCGGGCGTTGAAGTTCCCGGCGGAATTGACAGCAAACCTGCAAGGGATGCGCTGGCTTTCTACATTCTCTTTAGTAAATCAGATAAAGGATGGGACGATAGCTTTCCCGAAGCATCCGCAGCTTTTGGCCAGGAAAGAGTTTCCATGATATTTGTACCCAGCTGGAATTTGCTGGATATTTTAAAAGCCCGCCCCGATCTTCAGGTCGGCGTTGCTCCGGTTCCTCAGGCTACTTTGGAGACTCCTGTTTCCTGGGCAAGCTTTTGGATGTATGCGGTTCCCGCGGCCAGCCCGAATAAAGACGCTGCGTGGGAATTTATAAACTTCCTGGCTCAGGAAGATTCTCAGTTGGCGATTTTCAATGCGGCGTCGAGATACCGAACCTACGGCGCCCCTTTCAGTCTGGTTTCTTTAAAAGATCAGGTTTCCACAGGTCCTTACGGAAGCTATCTTAAGCCTATACTGGAAACCGCTACTTATGCTAAGACCTCGCCGTTCGCTTCACGCGCCGGTAATGATGTCTACGTCAACGCTTTAAAGGGAGCTGTTAACACGGTTCTTGCCTCACCTCTGGATATAAAGATTGCCAGCGAGAGTGCTCTAAAGGCAGCGAAGGCTGAAATCATATCTCCCAAGTAGTGCCGGGGTTTAAATAAGAAAAGTTTTAAGGTATTCTTTCCCCATGAAAATATTGGCTATAGAAAGTTCCTGTGATGAGACGGCGTGCGCTGTTGTTGAAGACGGTGTAAAAGAGCTGGTGTCGGTAGTAGCCTCGTCCAAAGATTTTCACGAAAAAACAGGCGGAGTTGTACCTGAAGTTGCTTCAAGAAAACAATTGGAGTTTATATTTCCTGTATTGGAAAGGACAATTGAAGATTATTGCGAAAAGACCGGCTGTTCCGGTAAGGAGCAGGCTATTGCCTCAATCGACGCTTTGGCGGTAACCGTAGGACCGGGACTGATAGGTTCTTTGGTGGTCGGAGTAACTGCCGCCAAAACTTTATCAATGGCCTGGAAAAAACCTCTTATACCGGTTAATCATCTTGTGGGGCACATTTACGCCAACTTTACCGGGAACCCTTCCGGTATTACTTTTCCTGCAGTGTGTTTGTTAGTGAGCGGCGGACATACAGACCTTGTTTTAATGAAAGGGCACGGAGACCTAGTTTATCTCGGAGGTACCATGGACGACGCAGCGGGCGAGTGCTTCGACAAGGTTGCAAGAATGATGGGCATCTCGCGTTATTTAGGAGGAGCCCTCCTTTCAAAAAAAGCTCTGGAGTGTAAAGAGCAGGGGGTTGCAAAATTGTTTCCCCGCCCCATGCTGGATCAGGATAATTACGATTTTTCTTTTTCAGGTTTAAAAACAGCGGTGAAAAGATACCTGGATTCAGGTGAAAGAGAAGTTCCCTGCACGGCCAGGGAGTTTGAAGAGGCGGTTGTGGATGTTCTTACAGCCAAAACTATGAAGGCAGTAAATAACTTCGGTGTAAAAAGCTTGTTGGTGGGAGGGGGCGTCTCTGCTAATTCACGGTTACGTAAGAGTTTGAAAAAGGAAACGGAGAAAGCAGGTGTGAGTTTGTTTATTCCGGAACCAAGATTGTGCACCGACAATGCCGTCTACATCGCTTCGGCGGCTTACTTCAATAATGTTACGAAAGCGTTAAATGAGATTAAAGCCGAGCCGTCTTTGAATATAATGGGGCTTGTTTAAGTTAAGAAATTTTTTGGAGTAACTCTTCCAAAGTTAACAACTCGGATTTTTCTTCCGTTCTCTTTTTGAGCTCTATTTTTGTACCGTTTTTTCGGGAGACCACGGCTCTGTAGGGGATACCGATAAGATCGGCGTCCGAGAACTTGGTACCTGCGGTAGCATCTTCCCTATCGTCGAAAAGAACTTCAAGTTTATTTTGCATTAGTGTCTTATAAACGGTTTCTGCAATTTCAGCAGTCCCCTCATCTTCGAGATTTAAGCCCACAAGGTGCAGTTTTGCGGGTGAAATGCTTTCAGGCCAGACAATTCCTTTATCGTCTCCGAACAGTTCTACAACAGTCGCCATAAGTCTTGCGGGGCCAATTCCATAAGCGCCCATTATGACCGGCTTTCTCTTCCCTTCCTCATCGGTAAAGAAAAGTCCGAGAGGTTCGGAAAATCTGGTTTTTTGCTTGAAAATATTACCGACCTCAATCGCTCTGACTTCTTCAAGGTCTTCTTTATTAACGCCCAGGTCCGCTAAAACTTCGCCGGTCAGAACCTCTTTGTTAATCCCTATTTTTTTCTTGCGGTCTATATAAATTGTGTCTTCCCCCGATTCGCATACCGTTTGAAATTCATGGCTGTACTTGCTGAAGGTTCCTCCGCTGGCAAAGGTAAGATAGGTTTGTTCTCCGATTCCCGCGCGGGAAAATATTTTGAAATATGCTTCGGTGACTTTCCCGTAAAAGACATCGAGCTCTTCTTCGTCTTTGTTAAAAGAATAAAGGTCCTTCATTAAGAATTCGCGGGTTCTTAAAAGTCCGTTTTTTGCTCTGACTTCATTTCGGAATTTAGTTTGGATTTGAAAAGGGTAGGATGGAAGATCTTTGTAAGAATTTATTTGGCGGGACATTAAAGCTGCCAACGGTTCTTCGTGAGTAGTGCCCAGTCCTATCTCGGTGTCGTTCTTAAGCTTTGTCTTAAACCAAATATCCACAACATCATCGCCCCATCTTCCGGATTTCTTCCAGGAGTCGGGGTTTTGCAAAGCGGTCATTTGGAGTTCCTGACCACCGACAGCCACAATTTCTTCTCTGATAATCTCAACAATTTTGTTCAGTGTTTTTAATCCTAAAGGAAGAAAAACATAGACCCCGGCCATCTCTTTACTGATGTATCCGGCTCTGGTTAAAAGCTGGGCGTTTTTACTTGTTTCATCTTTTGGAGCTTCTTTTAAAGTTTTTCCGATTGTCTGGCTGTAACGCATTGACTTATTATATACCATTTTTTGATTGAGCTGGCACGTTTTTTGTGATAATCTCAGGCAATAAACTATGGATAAAAGGTACGAACATAAAATAAAAGAGCCCGAAGTCCTTAAAAAATGGGAAGACGCATTGGCCTTTAAAGCGGACTCAACTTCAGGTAAAAAACCCTACACAATAATACTTCCTCCTCCGAACGCATCAGGAAAGATGCACGTCGGAAACGCGCTGATGATAGCTATTGAGGATCTATTAATACGCTGGAAAAGGATGCGGGGTTACGAGGCTCTATGGGTCCCCGGTACGGATCACGCAGGTTTTGAATCTCAGACCACTTACGAGAGGGAGCTCAAAAAAGAAGGAAAATCGCGCTTTGATTACGACCACGACACTTTTTACAAAATGATGATGGGATTTGTTTTGAATAACAAATCTTTAATCGAAGAGCAAATTAAAAATATGGGGGCGAGCGTTGATTGGTCCCGCTACACTTTTACTCTCGAAGAAAAATCCATTAACACCGTCGTGAGCACATTTGAAAAAATGGTTAAAGACGGCCTCATCTACCGTTCCGACTACGTTGTTAATTACTCTTTTAAGTACGGCACTACTTTTTCGGACGCCGAAATCGTGATGAAAGAAAGAACCGACCCCCTTTATTATATTAAATACGGTCCTTTAACAGTGGCTACGGTAAGACCGGAAACCAAGCTTGGGGACACGGCGTTGGCGGTTAACCCGGAAGATCCCCGTTACAGAGATTACATCGGGAAAGAAATTGTTTTTGAGGATGTTACGGGAAAAAACAGCTTACCTGTAATAGGTGATTCCTATGTTGACCCTTCTTTTGGAACAGGAGTTTTAAAAGTTACCCCCGCCCACGATAAAAATGACTATGAGATAGGATTGCGACATAAGCTGGAAGTAAAACAGGTAATCGGGATTGACGGAAAAATGACGGCGTTGGCGGGAAAATATGCGGGAATGAAAGTTTTAGATGCCAGAGCCAAAATCGTTGAAGATCTTCAGGAGATGGGGGCGATGGAAAAAATCGATACCTCTTACGTGCACCCTGTACCGGTTGATTACAGAACTGAGGATTACATTGAGCAGCTGGTGATGCCTAATTGGTTTATAAAAGTGGAAAGTTTGAAGAAGGCCGGTTTGGATGCTGTAAAAAACGGCGGTGTAAAAATCTATCCTAAGTGGCAGGAAATAACTTACACGAGATGGATGGAGAATATGAGGGATTGGGCGATTTCCCGTCAGATAGTTTGGGGGATAAGAGTTCCGGCGTGGTATAGCGTTGATGAGAACCCCGATTTATTCGTGACTTTTATTAAAGACGGTAAGGCTATCTCGGGGAAAGTTGCAGAACTTTTGCAGGAACACAAAATAGGCGAGATTTCTTCAGGGCTGCAGTCTCTATTTGCCCCTAATAGTGCAAAGTATGTCATTCAAAAAGATTCTCCGGGGGAAAGATTTTTACCCGAAACCGACACATTTGATACGTGGTTTTCCAGCGGGCAGTGGCCTTTGATCACGTTAGGGTATCCTGACTCGGACGATTTTAAACATTTCTACCCAACGGATGTTCTGGAAACAGGCTGGGAGATAATCACAAGATGGGTGTCCCGAATGATAATGTTCGGAATATACCTTACAGGCAAACCGCCCTTTAAAGATGTTTACCTTCACGGCAGGGTAATGGCCTTGGACGGCAAGAAAATGAGCAAGAGTTTGGGAAACGTTATTAACCCCGAAGAGTACCAGAGTGAGTTCGGTACCGACGCTTTGAGGATGGGATTAATAAGCGGGACCGCCAACGGAAAAGATTTTGCATTCCCAAAAGACAAGGTTTTGTCTTACAGAAACTTCTCGAACAAAATTTGGAACATGGTCAGATTCTTATTTATGCTGACGGAGCAGGAAAATCTGACAGCAGAAGATTTAAAAAGTTTTAAGCACAGCGACTTAGCCAAAGGTTCGACGGATCTGGAAATGTACGACGATTTTAAAGAACTGGTGAATACCGTGGATAAATCACTGGGCAAGTACAGATTTTCAGATGCCGGGGATGCCATCTATCACTATATGTGGGACAAGCTGGCCTCTACCTATATTGAAGATGTTAAGTTAAGGGAAGATCCCGCGTTGAGGATAACGGGGCTGAAGAATCTTTCTTATCTTCTTATAAATTGCTTAAAGGTGTTACACCCATTTATGCCTTTTGTAACGGAAACAATTTGGGGGGAATTTTTGGAAAAAGGTTTGGTGAAACAACCTATACTGGCAAAATCAGAGTGGCCGGGAGTTTAATAGCGTAACTTAAGCGGTTAACTGTCGGGGAAACTTGTCAGGGGAATTTACTTTTCTTCCTTCTTTTCTTTCTTTTCCTTACCTTCTTCGCCCCCTTCGCCTTCTTCAGGTTCTTTCTCTTCAGTGGCTTCTATCTTCTCAAGAGCTTCCTCTTCAGTTACGGCGATCTCTTCTTCTACCTGTTCCTCGATCTTATCCAGCTTAATTACCATATCTCCGGCTTCAAGGTCGACCAGGCTCACTTTGGAGGTATCGTAGCTAAGCTGTCCTGCCGTGACCACATCGCCGATCTGCATATTAGACACATCGACTATAAATGCGTGGGGAAGGTCCATAGGTAAAGCTTCCACGGCTATTTCGTTAGTGAGTATTAAGACTATAGCGCCTCCGGTCTTTAAGAATTCGTTGTTTTCCTCGCCTATTACTTCGACCGGCACCTGAGCTTCGGTCTTTTCCTTAAGGTTGGGTTTGTAAAAGCCGACGTGGATTATTTTTCCGGTAAGGGGATCTTCCTGCACTTCTTTAAAAAGCACTTTTTCAGTTTCCTTGCCTATTTTTATGTCTATAAGGGTAGTTTCTCCGCCCGCGTTGTAGGCCTTTTCAACCTCTACCTGAGGTACTGTTATAGATTGGGATTCTAAGCCTTTTCCGAATATAACAGCGGGCATAAAGCCCGTTTTCTTTAGGCTTTTCGAGGCTTTACCAAGTTTTTCTCTTTTTTCTGCAATAAGTTCCATATACGTTCTTTTTTTAAGGCCAGATGAAGGTCCAAGACCTCATCATAGCTTACGGACTTGATTCCGACAAATTTTTTAAATTCCGTACCTTTAAGGTCGGATTGTACCGGCACTAT
>LCBB01000008.1:23288-34225 GCA_000996895.1 candidate division WWE3 bacterium GW2011_GWC2_41_23 | reverse complement strand
CTCCAATACAGTCTCAACCGCCACCATATCGGGATCCGGTCTTGCAACTCAGGTAGCATTCTTCTCAGCATCAACTGCCATATCGGGTAGTAATAATCTATGGTGGGACAATACAAATGGAAATCTTGGTATAGGAACATCAGGTCCTACCGCTAAACTTGAACTTGCAGGTTCTGCTGATACTGAGCAGTTTGTGATAAGAGCGTTCTCAAGCCAGACCAACCAAAATCCTTTAATACAACTCCAATCCTCAACTGGCACTCCTCTACTCTCTATACACTCTGATGCTGTAACAAACGCATACTTCGGTTACGGTGCCGGAGTTAATAATGAAACTGCATCCGGTTACGATAACACATTTATAGGCTATTTAGCGGGTTCTTCAAGTGTAAATGGGATATACAATACGGTTTTAGGTTCCAATGCACTCGCAAAATCTACGACAGAGGATTACGCGGTAGCAATAGGAGCATATGCGTTAGAAAACAGCGATTCCACCGAAAATACAGCAGTGGGTACTTATTCACTCAGACTAAATACCTCAGGAAATGATAATACCGCTGTGGGGTATACAGCACTTTACTACAATACCATTGGAGATTACAACACAGCTCTTGGCTACGCCGCACTTTGGAAAAATACATCCGGAAACTACAATACGGCGGTAGGACGTGGAGCCGGGATTAACAATCAAACCGGGCTTGGAAACGTGTTTATGGGAAACTACGCGGGGGATGGGACGGCACGATCGGCATCCGACTACAACATAGCGATAGGATATCAAGCAGGACACAGCTTATCGAATAACTCAAGTAGCAACATATTCCTAGGTTATCAAGCAGGTTATAACGAGACTGGTTCAAATAAACTATATATAGATAGCGGATCAGCTCCGGGAGGAAGCGCATTCATCTACGGAGACATGGACACAGACCAACTGACCTTCAACGCAAATATTGGGATAGGAATAACCTCTCCTACCGCATGGCTTGATATATCGGGTGCAACAACAAGTAAGCCTTCAATAAGAGTTGCATCGGGTACTGCCCCATCCAGTCCTGTAACAGGAGACATATACAATGACGGAGATCAACTCTACTACTACAACGGATCTACATGGCAGGATCTTGGTGCCGCAGGATCAGGTACAGCAACAATAGCCGGCTCCGGTGTTGCCACACAAATTGCTTTTTTCACAGGTTCCACAGCAATATCCGGATCAAACAATCTATGGTGGGATAATGCCAACTCAAGATTGGGAGTAGGGACCTCTGCTCCTACTTCTACCCTGAGTGTGGGGGGAGCAAGTTCAATCATTAGTAACACAGTCGGTAATATGACCATAACCCCTGCAAATGATTTAATACTAAGCCAAGGAAATCTTGGGATCGGTACAACAGGTCCTACCGCTAAACTTGAAATCGCAGGTTCTGCTGATACCGAACAATTCATAATTAAAGCGTATTCTTCACAAACAAACGCCAATCCTTTGATACAACTGCAGGATTCTACCGGTTCTGAGTTACTGAGAATCCACACGGACAATCTCAAAAATGTATTCATGGGATATTTAGCAGGATCTTCTAATACCATTGCCGGCAGTAGCGGCCTAAACAATACATTCATAGGCTATATTGCAGGTTCCTCAAATACAACTGGCTATAACAACACCGCCATTGGAGCCGAATCCCAATATAGAGGGACAACAGCCTATGACAACACCTCCCTGGGACAGGCAGCGCTTTATTACGTAACAACCGGTTCTGAGAATACCGCCACGGGTAAATCTGCTGTTGCCAGCACCACAACAGGCATACGAAATACAGGCGTCGGAAATTACGCCCTATACGGCAATAGTTCCGGTTACTACAACACTGCTATTGGTTATGAAGCAGGATACAATAGCCAAACCGGATACGGTAACACATTCCTGGGTTATAGGGCTGGACGCGGAACCACGTGGAGGACACTATCCAGTTACAACGTAGTCATAGGTTATAGTGCTGGATATAGCCTATCCTATAACTCCGACAACAACATCATTATCGGTAACGAGGCCGGTTATTCTGAAACGGGGTCAAATAAACTGTATATAGATAACACCTCTTCTCCCGCAGAAACTGCGTTCATATATGGAGATATGAGTACAGACCAGCTAACCTTCAATGCTAACGTTGGTATAGGAGTAACAAACCCAACCAATACCATCGACGTCAATGGAAGCGCCAGATTTAGAGCCGTAGGTACGAGCAACGTAAGTAATGTACCCCTATATATAACTAACACCGGAGTCTTAAGTACCAGCTCATCTGACGAGAGACTAAAGACCAATGTTGCAACAATAGAAAACGCCCTGGACAAAGTATCCCAACTACGCGGTGTAACCTTTAATTGGGCCGGGGATGGGGTAAAAGCAACGGGTATGATTGCTCAGGAAGTCATGGACGTTATGCCCGAGCTTGTGTTCCAAGATCCAAACAGCGGGTACTACGGATTACGCTACGGAGAAACATCCGGTCTATTAATAGAGGCTACAAAAGAGCTAAACACCAAACTCGCTGCTCTTGAGATGAACCTTTCTTCCCACACTGCAACTATAGATGGCAGCCTTAGCACTACTACAAATACAATTGATAATTCACTATCGCAACTCGAAACCCTTGAAACTGACGTCACAAATCTGAAATCTGAGGTATTAACAATTAAGGAATTATTGAGTCAAGTTACTGCTCAAAGCACTGAAAGCAGCTCGTCTATCGCGATTACTACACCAGAAGGAATGCTAGCCGAAATGTACAAAGTATTCGAAGATTTGAAAGCCTTCGTAGCTGCCCTCGGTCTTTCCAATAACGGAACTGCTCTTGCGGTATCAACCGACCTTAATGTACTAGGTGAGACTACCCTGTACAACGTGACCGTGACCGGAGATATCACTGCAGGACTTATGAAACTCGACACCCTTAATAATGTTTTCGAGGTGGCCGGACCTTCTTGCTATAACGAGCTTACAGGTACAACCAACGGAACTCTGTGTACCGATCAAACTTTATACCTACAAAGGTCACTCGCAGGAAATGTTGACTTACTTAATGGAGCCTTGGTGGTTAACCCCGACGGAAATGTAACGGTAAAAGGCACCTTAACTGCTGAAAAAGTGGAAGCCACAGATGTAGCCGCGGAAAACGTAACAATTTTGGCTGCCTCGAAGACCATCGGAAGCGGTACAATTCTTATAGGCCAAACTCAAATTAAAGTCGATAACACTTTAGTAGCGGAAGGGTCTAAAATATTCATAACAGCGACTTCCAGCACCGGAGGTCAGTCTGTAATAGTTAAACAGAAAATCGCAGGAGAGTCGTTTACTGTAGCAGTTGATAATCCCGCATCCAACGACATCACCTTCGATTGGTGGATTGTTACTGTGGAGGCAGGATTATAAATATGGAAAATACCGAAATGGAGATGACAATTTTCGGAACGGATGCTGTCCCCGTGAACCAAAAAAAGCAGGCTAAAAAACCTTTAATTGTCGGGATAGCCGCCGTTGCGGTTGTAGCCGTTACCTTCTTAATCATTTTGGCTTCTTCTAAGAAAACTGCCGAGGGATTTACAGTTCTTAATACAAACAAATCAGTCTACTCTCCGAACGAAATGGCTGTTATTTTGATTTCTACTACAGACAAAGAAGGCAAAACACTCTGTCATAGCAACCTTGAAGTTATGGTTACCGGACCCGACAAAACTAATATTGGGCTTTCAACTGAAAATGAAATGCTTCCGACTTCCACCACCTGCGCTGAAGACGGAACTGTAACAAATAATCCGGACTACCAATCCGGTTTTGTACCTAAGCTTGAAGGTATTTACAAAATAAAACTAACTAACCTTGATACCAACGCAGTAATCGAAAAAAAGATCGGGGTTAAAAAAGACATAGATTTTAACATCGAAAGACAAACAACAACCAGGTTAAATCCCTCGGAAACAGTACGTTACCACATGGTTTTGAAAATATTCTCGAAGAATAATTTTAAGGGACAGGTAGTAGAAACAATCCCCTCCTCCATTAAAATTGCCTGGGTGGGAGAAGCTAAACTTGAAGCCGAAAAAATTACATGGGGAGTGGATATAAAAGCAGGAGAAACTAAAGAGCTTATTTACGACTATGTAAACCCGACTACAGAACTAAAAATATATGACTTCGGTCCGGCCTCGATGTCTATAGGCAGCAGAAGAGTTTTCGCAGAAACAAGTTCTTGGCAAGGAATTAATGCTTATGCCACAAAGTAAGAAGGTTCATAAAACCCCGTCTTACAAAATAATCGGAATTTTTCTGGCTGTACTATCTTTATGTCTTTTTGAAACTAAAACAGCTCTGGCGGCAATCACAGTTCTTGACGAAAACACCGGCACAGACACAACTTCAGCATTTACAGTTACACGACCTTCCGCGGGTACAGGCGATTTTATAGTTGTTGTCGTGGGCGAGGAAGATGACAACACGTTCGTTCCGCCTAGCGGACAAGGTTGGGTAGAAGGTGATCAGTTGGCATCAAACGCCGGTAGCACTGACCTATCTTTCGGTTTTTTCTACAAATTAATAACGAATATAGGCACCGAACCAACGACATATAACTTTACAGGACCCGGAGCAAACGATAATACCTCTTGGTGGGTCGCTTCGTTGGGCGGAGTTGACTCAGCTAACCCGGCGGATGAAACAATGTCCGATAATTTAGTCGAGTATATAGATGTTGCTACTACCTCGTTCTCAGCTCCTTCAATTACAACTGTAACCCCCGGAGCATTTGTTATTGCGGGGTGGGGGGTTCAAACAGACGCTACAGTATCAATGCCGGGGGGTAGTTGGGCTACTGAGACAAACAACCTAGCTTCAGGAAATATATATATGAGCGTAGCATCCCAAACTTTCGCTTCATCGGGACCTACGGGCAACGTATCAATTACCGCCGAAACTAGTGCAACCGAAGTTGTAGCAGGCCAGTTTGCCTTTAAACCGGCCACACCTCCGCAGGCACCGACAAATGTCTCGGCAACCGACGGAACACTAACTGATAAGGTGACGGTAACATGGACAAAATCATCGGGTGCTTCCGGATATTATGTTTATGAGGGAGCCAATCTAATTGCGACACTTGGAGATGTGGCAACCTTTGATGACTCCTCTGCTCCGTCAGGATCGATAACAGCCGGTACCGCCTCAGCAACGGATGGTACAAGCGGAGCTCACGTAACTCTATCCCTTAGCGGGGAAGGCACCACAAACGGTACATCAAGAACGTATAAAGTGCAGGCATTCAATTCTGCCGGAACAAGCGGAGATAGTAACACGGATACAGGTTACCGTGGGGTTGGAACTATTTCATACCAGTGGCAAAGAAGTGCTGCTGATTCAGATGCAAGTTATTCCGATATATCGGGAGGCACAACAGACCCTTACAATGACACGGGAGCGCCGGCAGACGGTAGCGGAAGATATTTTAAATGTGTTTTGACAGCAACCGGTGCAACCTCGCAAACCTCCACGGCAGATAGGGGGTATATAAATACACCGCCAACTACAGTTCTTAACACACCCAACGACGGGGGGTCAACTACTGATACCACGCCAACCTTTAATTTCACAGCCACAGATGCTGATTCCAACCCCGTGGAATATAATTTTCAGCTAGATACTGCTACCACTTTTGACAGTCAGGGGGGTAGTCCTCTTCTTAATAAAGTGTCAACTACGGATTCAGGATTTACGGCAGGACATCCTTTTTCATCAGGAAGCGCGGCAGAATTTACCGTTCAGGCAGGAGACACACTTTCTCCGGGTACATATTACTGGAGAGCAAGAGCGATTGACCCCACAGGAAGCAACACTTACGGAAACTTTGCCACGTTTAGAACACTAACCATAGCCGTTGCCGGAATAGATCTATCAGGAACCATATATCAATCCTCAAATGAGAGTCTGGCATATGACTGTAGTGGGGGTAATTCAAAAACAATACTAGTTAGGGTCAACGGCGCAGGATCATTTTCCGGAACCTGTGATCAGAACACGGGAGCATGGTCAACTACGGGAATTCCCATATCAAGTGGTCAGACAGTGTACGCGTATCTATCCGGAGTATCCGTGGCCGGAAGTACCGTTATGGTAAGCAACGGGTCAGCTCAAGCCAACGTGCCAATTATTGTGGATAGAGTTGTGCTAAGAGATGATGTTGATAGCTGGATTTCAAACGCAGAAATCCTGGCAGGAAATACGGCTGATGCCGAGGATTTAATTACAACTCCGGGAAGTAATCATGTTGTTGTCGGCCCCTCCTATGAGACACATATATATACGGGAGATACATATTCACCGGGTGGATACGTCACAACAGGAAAACTTCATGTTGTCGGATCATACACAGGAGCACAAGAATTACTAACCCTTACAGGCTCGGGAACAGGAACATCCAGACCGTTATATGTTGATGGTGGAACATTCACAGTTCCAGACGAAGTCCAATTCCAAGGTACCTCTGGAACAGATATTGAAGCCCTTACATATGCCTCCCTTACTCTTAACCCAACATTGACTGCAGGTACCACATATACATTTTTAGGAGCAGCATCAGCTAATGGCAACTTTACCATTAACCCAACTGCTACCTCTTCATACTCACTTTCAGTTAATCTGGCAGGTGCATTTACAGTTGCTTCAACAGGAACAACAACCATACAAGGAACAACATCAGGAATTGGTGTGCTTAACACCACCGCATCCAACTATCAACTTAACTCAGGAAAGATAGACATTGCATCGGGAGGAATACTTACTGCCAATGACTCAAACATATATCTGACAGGAACCACCAGCACTCTATTTACTAAAACAGGAACATTTAACCAAGGAACAAGTGCCGTGTACTTTCAACCCGGGTCAGGTAGCCCCACACTCACATCAGGGGCCATAACCTTTTATGACGCAATCGTTAATATGCTAGGACAGACAGGAGCTGTCGGGGGCAGTACTACGATCTCCAACAACCTAACAGTTACGGCAGGAACCTTATCCATACCCTCAACCTACTCATTGTCTGTTAACGGAAACACAGTCTTATATGATTCGTTAACGATATCCAGCACAGGAGACCAAACCTTCTCAGGAACAACGACAGTTGCCGAAAATGGAATATTCACAAGATCCTCTGCCTCAGGAACAAATATATTCTCAGGGCTTCTGTCGATAGAGATAGACGGCTGGTTTAATACCTCAAACAACCCCTCTTTTACATTGCGAAGCGGTTTATCCAACAACGGTTCATTCACCTCGGGAACGGGCACATATACATTCGACACTAACGATCAAAGTATCTCAGGTTCTGCTACTACCACATTTAGTGGAGACGTTGCAGTAGGAGCGGGAAACGTGCAACTAACAAATCAGAACACAGGTGTTGTCACTGTCACCGGAAACTTGTCAGGAGGAGATGTGAATGCAGGTTACATAAATTCAACAAATTCAACAACTCACTTTAAGGGAGGTGTTTTTGGAACAGGAGGTGTACTTACTGCAACAGCTAACCCCAACTATATATATTACACAAGCTCATCTGCTCAAATAGTTAAAACAACAACATATCATGATCTGTATGTCCAACCTTCCGGAAATTCCGTAACCTCCTACATAGATTTAGGCACCTTAACAGTTAACGGTAATTTAACAGTCGGCAATGGTACAAACACAGGTGTTGTTGTCGAAGCGACGACCTGGGACCCCAACATCTCAGTACTAGGTAATGTCACAGTTTCCAATAACACCACCTTTACAAACTCGGACTCAGCCTCGAAAACTCTTAATATTGACGGAGATTTAACCATCACAGGAACATTTACAGCACCGGTAGGAACAAGCGATACCTCATTCACACTGGGAGGTGATTTTATCAAAACAGGCGCATTTAATCACAACAATGGTCAAATCACATTTGATACAACAGGGGTTTCCCAACTCGATTATTCCTCCGACACTACCTTTTACCAGTTTTCGGCATCTGCAGGTAAAAATCTTCAGTTCGATGAAACTTATACAACCATAATCGCCAACGACATAACAATTCAAGGTACAAACTGCGGACCCGGAAAAATTTACCTTGATTCAGTAGTAAACGATAACCCCTGGGCAATTAACATACAAACAGGTGCAACTCAAAGTATTACCTATATCGATCTGGAAGACGCGGACGGTTCCGGATCCCAGCAAACCCCGACTGCTACAGACGCTACTCAGACAGGCACAAATACAGGCTGGAGCATTACGGAGGGAATCTGCGTTCCTGCTATGAATTTTGAGGGGATAAACATGTCGGGCATAAATATAAATTAAACTGTCCGGCCTATCGTAAACTCAAAATCCTTCCGGGAATATTACATACTATGTCATATAGATTGAGCATTAAAATTAGATTAAAATTACACAAACTGCCATGAGAAGGAGACAAAATATTAAGATAATGTTAAGAAAGATGCACGGAGGGTGGAACAGCCTGACCATATCTCTTGCGACCTATAGAACAAAATCCGTCAAGTCCTTCTCCTCCCCGGCCGAATCGAAAAAAAGTCATAGGGGGCGGTTTAAGGGCAAATTACACCATAAAATTAGCAGAACCATATCAAAAATAAACTTTGTTCGTAAGAGCATTACCGATGAATGGAATAACTTTTATACTCAGAAACTGCCCTTTTACAAAATAAACAAATTTTGGAGAACTCACTACCCCATTTACAAAAAGTTTCTCATTCCGGTCTCACTCGGAATGCTTATAGTATTAGCCCCTGTCGTGTGGTTATCGGTGAAGAACCCTGACAAAGTTTTTGCCGACTGGTTTGACGATAACTGGCACTACAGAAAAACTATTACTATCACTAACCCGGGAGCCCCGGACTCCGATAAGAAAATTTTGTTTGAAACAGACACCGCAACGTTGGTTGGGGAATCCAAAATGCAAAACACGTGCGCCGACACACGATTTGTTGATGTTAGCGGACAGGTACTGGATTACTATGTAGATTCGGCAAATGGAGCGTGCAACACAAATTCCACCGATTTTTATATCTTACTTCCAACAATAAATAAGGGTTCCACCGTTGTTTACTTTTATTACGGAAATGCTTATGCAGAGTCTGTTGCTCAAACCAGCCAATTCTCACAGGCAACCTTTAGTCCGAGTCAAAGTTCGACGGGAAATGAAACATCGGGTCCGGAACCTACCGCTTATTGGAAATTTGAGGAGGGGTATGACCAGAAAGAAAATACTAAGATTGAACAGCAGCTGGAGATTATGAACACACCGGCTTCTGTCTCCTGGCTAACCGGATCAACAAAAAGTAGAGTAGTAACTGTTACTAATTCAAACGCCTCAGCTCTAACTAATTTCCAAGTTCTGGTTAGTGTTACGTACGACTCGGACATGAATTCAGATTTTTCGGATATTCGCTTCACAGATTCCTCGGGCACGGAATTAGATCACTGGCTGGAAAGCAAAACTGACAGCACCTCGGCGAAATTCTGGGTTGAAGTTCCAAGCATAGCCGAATCCGGCGATACAACCATATATTTATTCTACGGCAATGCCTCCGCATCCTCCGCAAGCAACGGCGACAATACCTTCATGTTTTTCGATGATTTTAGCGGCAGTTCTGTAGACACAAATAAATGGACTGTCGTAGACGCAACAGGTATTAGCGTATCTGGAGGTGTTTTAAACGCCACCTCCACAACCGGGTGGTTACAATCTAACTCGGCGTTCAGCAAAGCTCAGCAACCCGTCATTGAGACAAAAATACAACACGTGACGATGCCAACTAATGGATATAATCCGCTCAGCACCTGGCTAAGTACATCCGATACTTTCGGAGGGCTGATACATCCGGGATCTACCCTTCGGCTTTATTACAGAAACGGCGGTACCTGGACATCCATCTATGACAGCACGCTGGTCAGCAATCTATTGGTAAGATTAAGAATTTATTCAGGTTCTACCGCAGCAATTTACTACTACAATTACGATACGGACGCCTTAGTAGCTTCTGCAACCGACCTTTCTAACTCCGTAGATAACGAACCCATCAGATTTATTAGACGGGAAGATGACATTAATACGGGTCAGTCTATGAATGCTAATTGGGATTACATTTTGGTTAGGAATGGGGCAACTTCAGACCCGACAACATCTGTGAGCAGCACGGAATTTACCAGTGATAGCTACCAACCAGATGACGCGTCTCTCGGAATTGTCTATTTTGTCCCCGAAAACTATAGCTCCGATACTGTTTATTTGGAAGCGGTCGTGAGTCTGGATAGTGGCACTACATGGGCTCAGGTACGCTCGCCCGAAATCTCGGCAATATCTTCCAGAACAGCCTCGTCCTATACGGTTAAGTTTCGGGCGGGGGACGGGGACTCAGTTGACCCGTCAATTTCCGTGTACGATGCAACAAACTCTGAATCCATTTACGAGTATAGTTTGGGCGATCCCGGTGACACTAAAGTGAGGGTAAACAATGCTCGTCTTATAATCAAACAGGAAAGTGGTGTGGGGATTACTCAGACTGAGACTAAGACTGAGATTGGGAGCTATGAAAGCAGTTCTGCTACATCTTACACACCTCAGACAGACAAAAAAATCTATAACTACGATTCTTCAAAATATGATCCCGCACCAACGAATTTTTTTGAAGCCACTGCGGGTGTATCTCTAAGCGTAGGTGTCGGGATAGAACAACAAATACCAATCATGGTAACAGCACCGTTTTACACAAATTCAACCACCTATCTACCGACCGACAATTCACTCGGACTCGTGTACTGGGACGCAGACAAGTACTCTGGAGCCACAGTCTACTTAGAGATAGATTATTACGAATACGGATATTCCGAC
>LCBB01000008.1:22795-23232 GCA_000996895.1 candidate division WWE3 bacterium GW2011_GWC2_41_23 | reverse complement strand
TAACCGATAACACAACGTACACGGTACGCTGGAAAGCAGCCAACTCAAGTCACCCACACACACTATACGCAGCAAGACTCATAGTTATTCAAACCGACGCCACAAAGGTTACCGATACACAAACACAGGTGGAGATAGGGGCAAGAGAAACCCACAGCAACAGCAGTTATGCCCAGTTAGATAATCCAAAAGTCTACTATTACGATTCATCCAAGTTCGACCCGGCACCAACCACCTACTTTGAATCTGTGGTTAAGACACAAAAACCCACGATAGAACAACAAATACCAATCATGACAGCCACATCTTTATATACGACTTCGACCACATACGTTCCCACCGACAATTCACTCGGACTCGTGTACTGGGACGCAGACAAGTACTCTGGAGCCACAGTCTACTTAGAGATAGATTATTACGAATACGGATATTCCGAC
>LCBB01000008.1:0-22741 GCA_000996895.1 candidate division WWE3 bacterium GW2011_GWC2_41_23 | reverse complement strand
TAACCGATAACACAACGTACACGGTACGCTGGAAAGCAGCCAACTCAAGTCACCCACACACACTATACGCAGCAAGACTCATAGTTATTCAAACCGACGACACGAAAATTACCGATACAGAAACTGATGTCGAACTGGGTGCATCAACCACTGCCACAGACACATCTTACGCAAATTTAACGGACAAGAAAGTGTGGCGATACGATTCAACCAGATTTACACCCACCCCGACTACATACTTTGAAGCAGTACTCGCCAACGATACTGCTGACCAAACTACATACGCGGCGCTATACACAGACGGGGCTCTGTGTACTTCCCAGGTTTCAGGCTCAGAGGTTAGTGTGACGAGCACTTCTTATACCAGGGTAAGAAGCGGAAGCATATCCCTAACAGATGACACAGACTACTCTGTTTGCATAAAAGCAAGTGCCAATACAGCAAAAATGATAAATGCGAAGGTTGTCTTGCAACAATCCGATGGTACGAACGGGATACGAGATTTGGAGCTTTATCAAATGCAAGTTAATGGTGCGATGACCGATTCAGACGCAACGTACTCAAGTACCATAAAATATACAACTTTCAACCCGGGTTTTTATGCCACACAGATAGGATTCGAGGGTGGAACCTTTAATTATTTCTATGAGGCCACCATGAAAACATCAGCTGAGACTGGGTATGCACGTCTGTACAACGCAACTGCCGAAAGTGCTGTGACTGGTGGGGAAATTACCACAATAGCAGCATCGTACTCAAGGGTAAGAAGCTCCGATATTACTTCCAACATGCCCCAAACATCCAGTACATACTTCGTTACACAAGATATGGACACACAAATAAAAAACTCGGCTACCAATACTACGTCGATAGCAAATTCGTGGATAATTATTCAGGTTTCAGATCTTTCAAATACAACCAATACCATATATGCGGAACTGTACAATCTGACGGATGGCACATCTGTCAGCGGTTCCGAAGTTAGCACTGCCGCGCTGGGAACAACGACGCATTTAAGAAGCCCGTCTGTGACCCTTACAACAGGAAAAGAATATGTAGTGAGAACAAAAACAAGCAGTTCTGATGCGGTACCGTACTATGTTTATAACGCCAAGATAATACAGGAACAGTCCGATGGTACGAACGGAATACGAGATTTGGAAATAGTACAACCTTACAACACATACCGTTATACCGATAGTGATGCAACTTACAGCCAAATTTATCACCTTGCACTAAGTCCCTACCCTAACATGAATGGCGGTAATTTCGCTTATTATTTTGAATCAAATATTAAAACTTCTGCGGGAACGGGATATGCAAGACTATACGACACCTCCACAAGCGCAGCGATTACAAACTCGGAAATTACAACCATCGCAACGTCCGCAACACGCGTAAGAAGCACAGATCTAACTCCATACATACCTACAACCACGAACACAATAGACATACAATTAAAAAATGAGGCTACAAACACAACCACTTCCACCGGATCTTCCCTACTCATTCAAGTAAGTAATCTGGGAGACCCGGTAGTATACGTAGCACTTTACCAAAACGGTAGCAGTTGTACAAACCAAGTATCGGGAAGTGAGATTTCCACAAAAGTATCCGACGGGATAAAACGCTCGGTTTCGTCTTCTCTAGGTCTGCCCGATGGGGACTACATGGCCTGTACCAAAACACCCGGTAACGTCAGCGTAAAACTATATAACGCAAAAATAACCCATTACCAATCTGCAGCGCAAGGTATAACCTCGCTAAGAACATTCAGATCGCTAAATACCGACCTTGCCACCGAAAGCACAAGCACCTACGCTTCAAAAAAATATCTTAACTCCTATGACCCCGGAGCTTTCACCGGAACAGTATCCGGATCGTTTGAAGCCACGCTGTCGGCAACAGGATCAACCGCATACGCCCAACTATACAATATAACAGGTTCGGAGGCTGTAACCGGAACCGAAACAACTACAGCAAGCACTTCCTACACCAGAGTGCAAACCGGCGGTATTACATTACCGACCTCAAACTCAACCCTCGACATTCAAATCAAAAATGGCAGTACCAGTACAACAAAGGCTCCGGCGTCATGGCTTGTTTTAGATATAGAAAATATTTTGCCCGCTATAGTGCACGATTCAACGTCAAATAAACTCAATGGGCAACTGGAAGGAACTACCTGGGAATCAGAGCAAAATTGCATATCCGGTTTGTGTCTGGAGTTTGACGGGATAGATGATTACGTAAAAGTGATAGATAACCCAAAACTGGACTTCGCTGCATCCAACAACTTCACCATAAGCATGTGGTTCACACAACCATACTCAACAATAGGAAGCACAGCTCTCATTTCAAAATATGAATCGATCGGATCCGACGGCGGGTATCAAATCAAAATTGGCACAGACGGAAAAGTCGTGGTCGAAATTTCTGATGACAACACAACATTCCCTAAAGACTCAGTGACAAGCTCAGTTAGCTACAGGGACAGCAAATGGCACCATGTGGCGGCCGTAAAGAACGGAACAACCAGTTTATTGCTCTATGTTGACGGTGTACTTGAAGGCACAGATAGCACTATAGCCACCACAGGATCATTAGCAAACAACGACCTACTTTACATAGGGGACGCCAATGACGGTACAACCGGGAATTGGCTTGGACATATTGACGAAACAAAAATATACCGTTATGCGAGATCCGCACAAGAGATAGAGAATGAACTCTACGGAACAAACCCCGGTGGTGCAACATCATTGGGTGCAAATGTGGCTGCAAAAATAAATAGGGGCTTACTGGCTCGGTGGGGTATGGAAGAAGTAGCTGCCGACTCGTGTGGAGTGGGAACTACCGACGGGTGTGATAGCACAAGCAATGGATACAACGGGTACTGGGAAGGGAATGCAGTCAGCAGCCCGGGGAAATTGGGAAACAGCCTGGTATTCGATGGTACCGGTGATGCGTTTAGAGTAACACCGGGCGGGGCTAAACTATCCGGCACATCTTTAACCTCCAGAATACCTATAACTTTTGATAACTCTGCATCAGCTGAAGATTTGACTAATTTCCCCGTGCTAATAAAACTAAACGCATCCAGAATAAGTTACACTAGAACCCAAGATTTAGGACAAGATATAAGATTTACAGATAGCGACGGAGATACACTGTTGAGTTACGAAATCGAAAAATGGGATGAGACGGGCGACTCCTACGTCTGGGTAAAAGTGCCTAACATACCTGCCGGCTCGACCACAGATTACATTTATATGTATTTTAACAATACTTCGCTTACAGACGGGCAGAGCTCCGAAAACGTGTGGGACAGCAATCACGTAAGTGTCTGGCACCTAGACGAATCTTCAGGAACAAATATTGATGATTCAACCACTAACTCAAATGACGGTACAAAAACCTTAGCTACCAAACCATCCTACACAGCAAACGGTGCCGCTAACGGTGGTCAGGTTTTCGACGGTACTAATAACATTGTGAGCATCCCTAACGATGCCACATTTAATATGGGTAATATTATGACTGTTGAAGCATGGGTTAAACCTACTACGTGTGCAACCAGACAAACTGTCCTGGGGAGAAATAATGAAGCGGGAGTAATTCAGCTGGAAATTAATAACAGCAGCTGTGCAGTGGGAACAATTATCAACGGTACATTCATATCCTATACGGGAACAAACGCCTTAACAGCCGGACAGTGGAACCATGTTGTTTATACCAGAAACGGCACAGGCGCAACACATAAATTTTATGTCAACGGCGTAGAAAAATCTCTGGCAACAAACGCCTCTAACAACTACACAAATCCTACCGGTGCCTTTGATTTTGGAAGAAGAACAACAGCAGGTGGTCAGTTATTTACAGGCACTCTTGATGAGGTCAGAATGTCAAATATCGCGAGAACCGCAGATTGGGCAGAGGCCACATACATAACAATAACAGACACCCTCAACACCTACGGAGACGAACAGATGTACACCCCCGAATTCAATATCTCGGAGCAGGTGTCAGTTTCGGGGTGGTACCACCCCACGACCCTCGATGCCACTACAAAATACCTGACCTACGGTAGTGGGACAACCAAATCCATGTATATAAAAACAGACCCTTCAAATGCCGGAAAACTTCTCTACTCATCTAACGGAATTGACGAACGAGCTTCATCAACAACTCTTTCAACAAACAACTGGTACTACATTACACTCACAGGAAATTCCACTGAAACCAAACTTTATGTAAACGGTAAGCTGGATTCTACTGTGACTAACACTACCGGCATCTCAGACCTAAAATCTTTTTATGTGGGAAACAACAACAGCCTCTCCACAAGCGGTTTCGTAGGAAAAGTGGATGAAGTCAAATTATATAATACCGTGCTAGCCGCTTCGGAAGTTGCAGGAAGTTATACTTCACCAAAAAGTCCTGTCGCCTACTACACCTTCGACCAGAAGAGCACAACAGGGGTGTTTGACATCTC
The DNA here is from genome assembly GCA_000996895.1 of candidate division WWE3 bacterium GW2011_GWC2_41_23. GTDB lineage: Bacteria > Patescibacteriota > WWE3 > UBA101185 > UBA10185 > UBA8498. The sequence continues at coordinate 18,246 of LCBB01000008.1, read as the reverse complement.
CACAAACAACAACTCGGGCACATGGACCGGCTCAACGACAAACCGCTATACAACGGGAAAGTTCGGTAGTGCCGGTGTCTTTGACGGGGCAACAGATTACGTATCAACATCAGATACACCTTTCGACATCACAACCGACTTTACACTTGAGTCGTGGATAAACCTCGGCACCGCAGGATCTGCCCCATATAACATAGTGAGTAAGCACAGCACTGCGACGTCCGGCGGATACGCCTTATTCGTGGACGCAAACGGAGCCGTAAACTGTCTTACCGACAACGGAACAACCGAAACCGTAAGCAAAACGGCCAATTCCGCCGTTACTTCATCGTCAGGCTGGGTCCACGTTGCCGCAGTAAGAGAGGAAACTTCGTGCAAAGTTTATGTAAACACAGAAGATAAAACTGTAACCGCGGGAACACACACTACCCTTGCTACCAATGACGCGGGCCTGCGACTGGGCTCTAATACTGCCGGTTCAGAATTCTTTAAAGGTTACTTAGATGAAGTTAAAATCTACGACTACGCCGTAGTTCCCACCGCACTGTTAAACGATTACAACGCCGGCCACCCCATTCCGGGATCCCCTGTCGGAAGTGCGAAAGCATACTGGAAAATGGACGAAGGATATGGAAACACAGTTCACAATACCAGCCCCTTCGAAAGTGTTTACGACGGTACAATTATCGGTGCCACCTGGTCCCAGGACGGCAAGTTTGATCGGGCGCTGGAGTTTGACGGCGCTAATGATTACGTAACCGTAGCTTCCGGTGAGCTGGTTGACCAAGATACAATAACAATCGAAGGATGGGTTTACCCCGCAAGTGTAAATGGCGCTCATGATTTCACAATCTTTACACAAAATGACAATGGTTCGGGATATGCAACCCATAATTTTGCGATTTCGGGATCAACAGGAAAACTAACCTACGACAATGAGCTCCCTTCGGACGGGGTTTTAAGCAGCAACATTGCTTTAACTGCCTCAAAATGGACCCACATAGCCGTTGTCAGAGACGGGAACGCTGTATCCTTTTACATTGACGGTTACGAACAGGGTGGTGGCACAGCCGAAGCCAGATCAAGTTACGCGGCGGTAGATAACTCTTTAATTGGGGCGAGGTATTATTCAGGTACTCCCCAGCACCAGTTTGCAGGAAGAATCGACGAGCTGAAAGTATACACGGCGGCACTAGATAAATCTCAAATTGCCCAGGCATATAACAGGGGCAGGGTGTTTAGTTTTGGCGCACTGTCAACTGATAGCTCGGGCATACCTTTAAATAGCGCAAAAGGAACGTATTGCGTTCCCGGAGACTCGTCAACATGCAACAACCCCGTAGCTAACTACTCTTTTGACGAAAAAACGGGTTCAACATTAAACGATATATCCGGAAACGGTAACACCGGAACCATTTATGGAAACGCTACCTGGACAAACGGGAATGTGGGCGGAGCCTTGGAGTTTGATGGAACAGATGACTACGTAAGTATTGCAACCGGAGAGCTGGTTGCCCAGGATAATTTTACTGTAGAAGCCTGGATTTTTCCCGGAAAAGTCACAGACGTTTCAAATACATTTACCATATTCGCACAAAATGACAATGACGCCGGGAATTTCACTCATATGCTTGCGATAAACAATTCGACCGGCACACTACTTTACGACAACTCGGCGCCTTCGGGGGGAGGTATTAACGGCTCCACAACCTTGGTTGCAAATACGTGGAATCACGTTGCCGTAACCCGCAATGGAACGACCGTAACTTTGTATTTAAATGGAACAGGAGATGGAACGGGAACGGGAGAAACAAGACAAAGCGCCGCTAGCATAGACAGTACGTTTATTGGCACAAGGTATTATTCCGGTTCTCCTCAGCATAAATTCAACGGTAAAATCTCCCATCTTACCGTATACGACTATGCACGTACTCCAGCTCAAATCGCCTGGGATTACGACAGGGGCGGACCTTCTTTGTGGTGGAAACTGGATGAATGCCAAGGTTTGGTGGCAAATGATTCCGGCAAATCCGGAACATATGATGGAATAATATCGATAGGCGGATCGGGAACCAACTCTTCCGAAGGATCCTGTGCCTCTCTCCAAACCGACGAGGCCTGGTATAACGGGGCCTCCGGGAAAACAAACGGAAGTTTGCACTTTGACGGATCCGATGACTACAGCATCTTAGCAACGGGTCCCACATCATACGCCGTGAGCTTCTGGATAAAACCTGCCTCAACAACCCAATCAATAGTGGACCTGGCAAACGGAGGTATTACAATATCGGTCTCGTCCGGAACGATTAACGCAAACGGCTTCTCCTCCCCAACCATCTACGTCGACGGTTATTCAACAACTACGCTACCCGACACAAACTGGCATCAAGTCACCGTTGTGGACACAACAGCATTTGACACCTCCAATATAACTTTGGGCAAAATCAATACATCCTACTTTACAGGACAGATAGACGAATTTAGACTGTTTTCTTACCCTCTTACGGCAACGCAGGTCCGAAACAATGTTTCGGAGGGAGCGGTCATATTCAACTAACCGATACATATGGCTCTTGCCCGTCAACCCATTGACAACCCCGCCCTACCCCTTTAAACTACCCCTGTGACGAAGAACACAGAGCAAAGTCTGTGACTTCTATCTTTTCTTCGCGCTTCGCGAGTGAAAAGGAACCAAAGATAGCAAGGGCTTCACGGTATAGACCGGTAAAGCTTAATAATCTTGCCGAGGTAAACCTTAAATCAGTATATTTTTGTGGTTTAACTCACCGTCTTTGGTGGGTTTGAATTTTTTAAGAGTAATTTTATGGTCGGTGACGGCTCCCAAGTTTACCGCCCCGTCCAAAAAAGTATTTTTAGGAGGTGCATACGTAGCCAAAATGAAAAAAGACACTAGAATCGGAAAAGTAAAAAATGAAGAAACAGTAAAAATCTTAAAGGAAAAAGTCGCCAGGGCTAAATCTATTGTTTTTGCCGATTACCGCGGACTTTCTGCCGGTAGCGCCAACGACCTTAGAGCTAAGTTGAAAGCGGAAAATTCCGAGATGCTTGTTATTAAAAACACCCTTCTTAAAGTCGCTCTGGAAGAAGAAAAAATCAAAACGGACGACATTAAAAAGGACCTGGAAGGCCCCACGATGGCCGTGCTTTCATTCGAAGATGCTATCTCGTCTATAAAGACCATCTTCGAATTCGCCAGGAAACTGGAGCTTCCTAAGATTAAATCAGCCCTAATTGAAGGGGTCTACGCTGACTCAGCCAGAGTCGAAGAAATAAAAAATATTCCTTCGAAAGAGGTTCTTCTCAGTCAAGTGGTTGGAAACTTGAAGTCACCTTTAAGCGGATTTGTGAACGTTTTGGGAGGAGTGCACAAAAAGTTTGTGTATGCTCTCGGTGCCGTTGCTAAGAAAAAGGACAGTTAACTAATTATTTATTAACCCTTGAAAGGGGGTGCGGATTAAATATGGCAGACGAAAAAGACATAAAGTTAAGCGCAGACGCAAAAAAAGTTATGGAAATGGTCGAAAAAATGACCGTTTTAGAACTTAACGATCTCGTAAAAGCTCTTGAGGAAAAATTCGGAGTTACAGCATCAGCACCCATGATGATGGGAGCAATGATGCCCGCAGCCGGTAACGGTGGCGAGCCCGCCGAACCTGTAGAAGAAAAAACAGAATTCGACGTAGTTTTAACAGACGCCGGAGCGAACAAAATCTCGGTTATCAAATCGGTAAGAGAGATCAACCCCGCGCTGGGTCTTGTGGAAGCCAAGAGTCTCGTAGAATCAGCTCCTAAAGCAATTCTCGAAGGAGCAAAGAAGGAAGCTGCAGAAGAGGCTAAGAAAAAGCTTGAAGAAGCAGGAGCTAAGGTAGAGTTGAAGTAGTCTCATTTGATTACAAAAGTAGTCTCATTTGATTACAAAAGTAGTCTCATTTGATTACAAAAGTAGTCTCATTTGATTACAAAAGTAATACTTGACTATACATTTGCAAAAAATAAACGCCTCTTCGGGGGCGTTTTTGTCGGCTCAAAATAGTCTTCTAAGAACTATACCAAGCTCAAAGTCTCATTTTCGTAACATTCTTTGACATGAACTGACAACGTTTTGGCGGCATCTGTTGGCGTAGCCTTGTCACTAACCCAAATTCCTGCTCCGAGTTCGAGACCTCCCATCACTTTTATGTGAGCTATGAATCCGACGTGCCAGTGGTACGGTTCGTACCTTTGATTATGAATCCAAAAGTTTCTGTCAGGCCTTCCGAACAAAACATCATAAGCGTACAAGGCTGCTTTCATAATCCGGGCGAAGTCGTTAATCTCAACCTCGTCCATGTATTCAAAATTCGGTCGGTGGTTCTTGGGTATAAGAATCATCTCATAACTCCACCTGCTTGCTTCCGGAACTAGTAAAGCAAAGTGTTTTGATTCGTAAACAAGATTAGTCTCCATCAACCCGTCTTTTACCATGTCACACCAATAACAGCTGTTTTTTTCATTCACATATCTTAAAGCTTTGTTCTTCTCCATCTCGATTATTCCCGGAAATCCCGGCAGGGCAACGATTTGTGAGTGGGGGTGCAAAATCGAAGCCCCCGCCTTGCCCCCACGGTTGTTAAAAATCATTACTTCTTTTCCCTGGGAGGTGTAGTAGTTAGTACGGTTTAGAAATGCCCTTATTATTTTCACGTTCTGTTCATGTTCAAAATCAGGGATATCTTTAGTGTGATCGGGGCTGTGAACAACAATTTCGTGAGCCTCGACCAGAGGATATTTATTAGGAAAAACTCTGACATTCCAATCGTCGGCATCCTGATAAACGGCCTCGGTAGTTAGGCTTTCGTTGCCCGGGCAAAAAAAGCAGGGCTGTGGTTTGTTATCTTTGGAAGACGCCGGCTTATTGCCTGCCGCTCCCGTCTGATCCACTCTCTTGGCTCTGTTGGTCGCAAGAATGGTCGGAGTACCTGTAAGTTCATCAAAAATAAATTTAGACATGGGCAGTTATCTTTTCGTATAACTTCTTATATTCTACAGCACTTTGTTCCCAGCCAAAGTCTTTTTTCATAGCATTCTGAATCATTTGTGTCATTTTCTCTGTACCATATACATCGAGAGCCTCTTTCATTGAAGCTGATAACGCTCCCGCTGAATATCTGTTAAAAACAAAACCTGTTTCCCCATTCTTTACCGTATCCTTTAAACCTCCCACATCGTGAACGATGGGAAGAGTCCCATACCACATAGCTATCATTTGGATTAATCCGCAGGGTTCGTATCTCGATGGCACAACCAAAAAGTCACTTCCAGCGTACATAAGGTTAGCCAACTCAATGTCGAACATAATATTGCATGAAAATTTGTCGCTAATTGTCTTGTGTTTGGAAAGGGTAATGAGTTTTTCTTCCCACTTTTTGTCTCCGGTTCCGAGCAACACAAATACTGCGTCCTCCTTTAGTAAATCCGGAAGACTGTCGAACAGAATGTCGAGGCCCTTTTGGAAAGCATCTATCCTGCCAATAAATGAAAAAATGGGCGCGTCCTTGTGTTTTTTATCTATTTTTAGTCTATCCATCAGCGCCTTCTTTGCTTCCTTTTTGCCTTCTTCTACGGAGTTTATGTCGTAAGTGCGGGGTTGCGCCGAATAGTCTACCCCGTTTAGAATTCCGCTCAGGCGTCCTTCCCTTGCTTTTAAAATGTCCTCAAAGTTACTGCCGAATTCCTTGGTCAATATTTCTTTCGCGTACGAGGGGGACACCGTGTTAATAAAATCGCTCGAAGTAATCCCCTGCTGCATCATATTCAAGTCACCGTCAGCCAAATCCCAGTCTATTAGCGGGTGTTCACCGGGTACTATGCCCGTGTCCCTTAATAATGCGGGATTTCCTATACCCTGGTAGTTAAGATTGTGAATGGTAAAAAGCGTTCTGGGGCGTTCGCTGCCCAGCTCGTCGTTTAGCAGTCCCGTCACTAATCCTGTGTGCCAGTCATTACAGTGAACTATATCGTAAGTGTTAAAGGAAGATTTGACATACTCCACAATAGCTTTGTTAAAAAAAGCAAACATCTGGGTCTCGGTCACGTTGTTCGCGAAGAAATTAGAACCTCCGGCGACAAAAAACTCTTCGTTTTTTAGTAAGTAAAGGTCGACGTTAGAATCCGGAAGTTTGGTCTTAAAAACCTCCACCACATTATTCTTGTTTGCAAAAGGTACATGGAGATCGAAGCTTTTGTATAATTGCAGGTTTTCTATTTTTGCGGAAGGAAAAAAAGGAACTATAACATCTACGTTTACGGATATTTTTTCTAAAGCTTTGGGAAGGGCACCTATGACGTCTCCCAATCCGCCTATTTTTATAACAGGTGCTACTTCTGAGGCAGCAAGAAGTACTTTCATACAGGTAATGTTATCAGAAATCGGTCTTTCAACAACTAGCCTCTTTGCTCAGGTTGCCCGCCCCGGATTTTGTGGTATTTCTCGGTGTACTTATTCAAAGTTTTTTCTACTTCGTCGTTGCCTATCTCTAGCCTTAATAAATCTATGGCGTTAATCATATCGTATATATCCAATTTATTCTCTAATTTAAACAAAGCATCCCGCCACAACACGGCCTTCTCGTATTCTCGATTTTTTACCGCTTTCTTTTCTTCTTCCTGAATAAGATGAATGAACGCTTCCCACACTCCTTTTTGGTGTCCTCCTTTGTCATATGTTCTTTCTTTGAACGGGATGCGCGTGGCTTCGTTTTGTTCTTTAGCCATTTGCCTTACTTTCCCGGTCCTCTGCCATTCAAAAGCTGTTGATACAATTAACTGATAATATTTTTGGGCGGTGCTTACATCATTTTCTGAAATACCCGGGAGGCTTTTAATAATATCGAGAAATCTAAAAGCGCCCTGCTCTATCATCTCAAGACTCCACCAGGGTTTGGCAGATGCCCACCAAAAATGATCGCTGGACATAGCGATATCCATTTTGCTCTTTAACATATCGTAGTTTTCAGAGCTTTCCGGAATTTTATAAAACAAATCGAGAACAAATTTGAAAAAGTCCCACTGATACCCGTGTATAGGATTGGAGGTGTCAAGCCATGACAAAAATTGGGAGCCTCTCTCGATATCTTCGGGGCTGCTTGCCCACGTGGACTCGCGGGGCGTGACTGTTTCTACGGGCAACCCTCTGGAATTATTGTTTAAAAATTCACTGATTGACATAGTAGAATACGGCTCTTCGGAGTTTATTATTTCCCCAAGAAGGCTCTCGAGCCCGGGCCTGTGGTGTCCAAAAGTTTCCCCGTCCATCCCCGTAACAACATATTTATTCGGAAGCATATCTTTAATCGCAGGATCTAAGGTTTCTTTGCTTCTTACTACAGCACTCATAACCAAATTGCTCAAACGCCTATTCCTGAAAAATACTGCCAAATTGCTGTCCTTTATACGGTACAAACTATTACCCGAGGGAAATACTTCCTCTTTGTTGTAGGCAATCTCGTCAAGAATCAGCCACTTGTAACCTAGCTCTTCCAGCATACCCGGCAAAAACTCCGAATAGGCCATCTCCGGCGGAAAGAAACCCGCCTTTTTAAACCCGTTTCCGAAATAGAACTCGAGTGTTTCTTCGTTCTTCACTATTTGTCTATAAACCTCGGCTTCAGGAACAAGAGGAATGAAGGAATGATACTTGCAGGACCCCGTAAGTTCTATCTTTCCTTCTTCCAACGACTTCTTAAACATATCCAGCAATTCGTGGTACCCGCTGTTATCAAGTAACTCTAATAGAGAACCTGAAATATTGATAGATTGACTGCCAAATTTTGACGCGTTTATGGTTTTTAAAACAGGGAGATAGGATTGTGAGACGACAGCCTCAAGAATATCTCTTTGCTGATCGGCCGGTTGATAAAAGTGAAGAAAGCTTAGCCATTTCATTACTACGATTCTAGCATAGATGCGATGCTCTTCACCAACTTGAGAATTTTATCCTTACCTTTGCTATCCGGTATGCTGGCGGCAACATTCGATGCGTACGATAAAGATTTCTCAACCATACCCCTATGAAAAAGCATCGGGTTTCCGAGTATTGCCTTCTTTGAGGACCACCAGTACTTATCGCTGTGTTCGTATTTCATTATCCAAAACAGTCTTTTCAAATATTCTTTAGTTTCGTCGAGGGTATCTGTCATACTTTCGTAAAACCACAAGGGCTGTGCGGCTGAGTCATGAGGTTCGTCGCTCACCGGAATACTTGCCTGGTAATCTCCCAAAATCTTTTCAAGAGAACCGAGGCGCTTCTGAATTTCGTTTCCTGACCAATAAGGGTAAGCGTTACCCGTAGCCATATCCTCGTAACCGGCACCCCAGGTTGACTCAATTATCTCCTCGATATTTCGGGCTTTCATTTCCGGAAGCAACTGACAAACGCTGCTAAAACTTCCGCCTCTATCCACCACAACATCTATAATATCTTCCAACATCGCTATTCCAAGCGGATTGTGGTGCCCGAAAGTCTCCCCGTCCAAGGCAATAACCTGGTTGTCGCCTTTCGAAAAAATAGTGTTTATTATTTGGTCCACCGAAGGTTCCCTGTAAAAAGACAGGGCGTCGCTAAGACTTTTGTTTCTTGACACAATCTTGATATCCAATCCCTTCAACGTATTATAAACGGGGTCATAACCGTCGTATGACAAATTAGGAATTGCTGTCTGATCTACTAAAACCCAGTCGTAACCAAGTTCGCTTACCAAAGACACAACCTCGTTGTTCACGGCACACTCGGGGGAAAAAAATCCTCCGATATTTTTTGTCATTACTGCCGCTTCGCCTTCAAAACCGGTCCTGCTACCGAAATAATAACCAAGCGCATATTCGTTTAAAACGATTTGCCTCTCAGCCGATTCTATAGACAATTTCGTCAGTAATGGGTGGTAAGCCGCAGTACCTACTAGTTCAACACGCTCGGAGGCGTATAAAGTTTTAATGTCGGAAATCCAGTCTCCGTATCCGTATTTGTCCGCCTGTTCGAGCAGGCTCAAAGGAATATTTAGTGTCAGAGAAAAGTTTTTCTTATTTTTAATGAGTTTTATAAGAGGTTGGTAGCATTGGGAAAATATCCTGCGGAACACCGCTTCGTCCTGTGTAGGTGGTTGGTATAAGTGTAAAACCAGGGCTATCTTCACCCGCGTATTATGAGATAAAAGCGGGGTGTTTGTCAAAGATTTCTTTTTGCAGATGCCGGGGATTTTTGTAGACAGATCGCTAGCAGAAAAAATTAAAGGGTACGATCCGGGAGGGACGGCTTCTTATACTCCTGCCCACAGCATAAGAAACTTTAATGTCCCCCTCGGGTCGCACCCGTTAATGCCGAAATCGTATCAAATACTTATAGGTTTGTCAAACCTTCCAAAGAAGAGAATGACACATGAGGATTTTCATGAAAATTATTAGTAGTTTCGTACAATTTACCGTATTCTCTGGCGCTAAAGTCCCAGCTATAGTCGGCTTTCATTGCGTTTAGCTGGAGATTACGCCATAACTCCTTGTTCTTAAACAGCTCGATGGCTCTTATAATCTTACCGAAAAGAGAAAACTCGTTAAATTCGTTAAATAAAAAACCTGTGCCAGTTTGTTTTAACGTGTCAAAGTTTTCGACAGTGTCTGCCAAACCTCCCACATTTCTAACAATAGGAATGGCACCGTACCTCATCGCTTCAATTTGGACGATACCGCAAGGTTCAAAACGAGATGGGTACAAAATACAATCCGCCCCTCCGAAGACCAACCGGGGCAACGTAAAATTTGGGTAAGGATGTATGCCAACTTGCGTCGGAAACTCAGCTTTCAGGTTATTTAGACGTTCTGTCAAAGACCAGTCTCCAGCGCCAATCTCTACAAACTGCACGTCATACTCTTTCAGCACATGGTGCATAACTGTAGTTAATAAATCGACACCTTTCATAAAATCCAGCCTACCTACGAAAGCGAACACCATTTTGTCAGGGTGCACGGAGATGTCGAATTCTTTTTGCAAAGCTTTCTTGTTCTCAGCCCTAAGTTCTATACTCCCCGCATCAAAATTTCTGGGTATTAACTTGTCAGTAACCGGATCGAATTCTTCATAGTCTACCCCGTTAACAATTCCGAATAACTTTCCTTTAAGTTCCGATAATAATTTATCCAGGCCCTCTCCAAATTCAGGAGTAAGAATTTCTTTTGAGTAAGTTTTAGATACCGTATTTACGGCATCGGCAAAAATAATCCCTCTTCTCATGTAGTTAAGTGTGCTCGCCCTGTCAGAAAATATAGAACCTATGACAGATTTACCGTCATCATAATTCATTTCAGAAACATGCCTGTGGTCAAACGTACCCTGGTATGCCAAATTATGAATAGTTAGTAATGATGAGATATTTTTTAACACCGGGTCATTTTTATAAACTGTTTTAAGATAAAATGGAATTGAGGCGGCATGCCAATCGTTGCAATGTATGACGTCAGGAATAAATCCCCCGCGCCTCACAAATTCTAAAGCTCCCCTAGAGAGAATTAAAAAACGCGTGGGGTCATCGGAGTATCCATACACGTTTGCCCGTTTTTCAAAATACTCCTGATTTTCAAGAAAAAATACTTTCACCCCCGAGCCATTTTCATAACTTTTCACATTACACACTAGCTCCGGGTTCACAGAATCGTCCGTGGGAACGGACAGACCCTCCATCACCATCTTCATCGGATACTTCTGTTCATCTATTAGACCGAATTTGGGAATAAAAACTGCTACCTCATATCCAAGAGCTGTTAAAGCCGTAGACAAATGTCCTATAACCGAGCCTGCCCCTCCTACAGAAACGTAGGGCTGCGCTTCCGTGGCAACTAATAGTATCTTGTGGACTTTCGGAGACTTCTTTGCAGTCATGTTACTGAATAATACACGCACACCCGTCTTTGGGCAATATCCCACCCCGGGTGCGCGTGTACTTGTTATTTAATGTAAGCCTTACAGTATCGATTCTGCTTCTTCTATAAGGTCGCTGTCGCCATGTTTTCTAATGTCTGCTAGCAACCTGGTCTTGTCCGCCACGAACAATCCGTGGAGCTCTTCGCTAGATGTATAAACGTCTTTGTCATCATTGGTCATTATGCAAAGCTGAGCGTTATTCTCGTCGGAAGGTGTTAACATAAGAATCCTTTCAAAAAAATCCTTGTCTTTGGATTTGATGTAAACATGCAGTACCGAGAAAGGCTTTATAGCCTTAAACAACGATAGCCCTGCATTCATTGTAAATGCGTAATCAATCCCGGAATTTCTCGAAGATTTATCGATATTCTGAGCAATATCCTTAAGTCCGCCGAGTCTGCTTCTATAAAAGAACAGCTGACTCTTGGGAGATACGGGCTCTTGTTCGGTAATACTTGCAAATGTTTCCTTCTCTTCCGCTACAGGAGCTTTAGCAGAGGCTTCTACCCTCTTGGCGTTCTCTTCATCGAACTTTTTTGCGGCTTCTCTGAACTTAGCCAACCAATCAATCGGCTCTTCTTCGACGGGAGCTACTTTTATTTCTTCTTTTGGAGCAACTACTTCGACTTCTTCTTCCTCTTCTTCAGGTGTCACTTCAACAGGCGTTTCTTCAACAGGTGCTTCCTGTACTTTTTCTTTTTTCTTTGGCTCCTTAACTTCAACCTTTACAGCTTCTTTAGGCATGGCTTGTCCTGCTTTTTCCTCAGCACCACCCGGATACAAAAAGTCTAAGATGTTTTTCTTAGTAAATCTATGACGACCGGTCGCAGTTTTCACTTCGGCCTGTAATTTATCTTCCTCGATGTATCTATAAACGGAACGGAGACTTACACCTAAAATATCTGCCACTTCAGTAGACGTATAAAGTTTATCTTCAAGATTTATCATAGTTAAATGTAAACACTTGTTTCATATAGTGTCAACAGATGAATGTTGTAGCAATAGTGATTACTATTTGTGTATATACGCGGGAAAATTACTTCAAAGATTCCAAAAATACCTTGATCGGAAACAAAGGAAAGGCTCTGACAATACGGGAAAAACGCCACGGTTGAGTACATAAACGAAACACCCACTCCAGATTAAACTGTGTTATTTTGTCACTCGGTTTCTTACTAACACCTGACAAATAATCAAAAGTTCCTCCGACTCCAACCCCAACACGCGAAGGAATTTTGTCCAAATTTCTCTGTAGCCAAGCTTCCTGTTTTTTATGTCCGTACGCAACGAGTATGAAATCCAAAACTTCCACCCCTGTCTTACTCATGCAGTCTTTGATATATTTAAGCGTCGGTTCGTCATCTTCTTCTTTGTATGAAAAGGCAGACGACGCTCCAATTATATTAACACCGGGATGATACATTTTTAACCTCTCCGCAGTTTTTTGTGCAAGATCCTCTCCTTCAGAACTTGAAAGTTTTCCCAGCCAGTTCCTTTGCATCCCTCCAAGCAAGAACACGGAGTATTTTTTCTCAGCCGATGCCTTAAAAATTTCTTCGCTTAAACGCACTCCAGTAACTTTGGGTGCGAAATTCATAGATTTACTAAAAGATGCCGTAGCCGTTTGTAAACCCTTACTCAGTCCTATAAAAAATCTCGCTATATTGTTCTTAACATCCGACTCCGACATTTTTCTAAGGTAGTAATCTGCCATCACAACTCCCGCCCCATCCGGTAAGGAAAGATCGGCATCGTTTATCATATTTCTAAACTTCTCGTCTTTCTGGGCGGACATTATGAACTCAGGATTTGTTGTGCAGATGTAATGAGAGCCTCCGTGCAAAAAGTCAGTTTCTATTTTTTCCAGAACTGCCTTAACATCACAGCCCATGTTCACATTTACACCCAGTATGTTTACCCGTCTTGCGCACGTCATATATAAGAGTAATTATACATCCCGGGAGGCCCGAAACTTAAAAAGTGCGTCATAACTCACGCCCCAGTCAAAAACCGTACCGTAAACTTTATCCCCATTTTCTGGTAAAATAGGCATTATGAGTGCCGAAAAGAAGAAAAGAATAAGCATTTTAGAAAAAATACTAACCATTGCAGTAATAATGGGCATAACATCTGTTCTTTACCTCTACACCTCGGGCTACAGACTGGACAAAGGTAAGGACTCCACTATCGATCTTGCGAAGACCGGTATGGTAAGCGCTAAGTCTATCCCCGATGGAGCCAGTGTCTATTTAGACGGAAAACTAAGAACAGCCACAAATGACACCCTGTCCGGAATTGCCCCAGGCAAGCATAAAATAAAGATAGAGAAAAAGGGATTCGTACCCTGGAACAAAGAAATTGAGATATACGAGGAACTGGTAACTGACATCACCGCTGTCCTAGTCTCTCAAAGCCCCAGACTCGAACCCTTGACCAATACCGGAGCAAAATACCCCAGTATCTCGCCTTCCTTAAACAAAATAGCGTACTTCTCCGAAGACGGAGAGAAGCCGGGGGTCTGGGTTACCTCACTAAACGGAGCCGGAATTGGTCTTTTCAGGAATACTTCCGTGATGGCAGTGCAGGATACAAAATTTGTAAAATATTCCCAGGGCAAGAGCATAGAATGGTCCCCCGATGAAACCCAGCTGCTTTTACAGGCAGCAAACGACACATACTATTTAGTGGACCTGGCATCCAACACAGCTTCAACAGCTTTAAACCCTGACACAATAAGACAGGATTGGCAGGTACTTCTATCAGAAAAAAGAACCGTTTTAGTTGAAAAGCTGGATGTTCCGGAAAATATTAAACAACTGGCACTTTCCACAAGAGCTTATTGGGCACCCGACGACAAAAAATTCCTATACACAGTCCAAACCGGAGACACGCTGGAATACAGGACATACAACTTCGAACGCCCTATTCCGATCGGAGAAAAGATAGAAAATACCGCTTTTACCACAAATTTAGCCGACGCCCAACCTAAAGTATCCTGGTACTCGGATAGTTTTCACCTGATTCTAGTCGAAGGAAATATCGAGCAGGACAAAAGAGGAATAATATCGCTGGTAAGGATTGACGGCACGAACAAAGTTGAAATTTATAACAACACTCTTATGTTCAACTCGGTATTTGCAGTCCCTTCAGGCGACAAAATAATCATTCTGACCTCTTTCAAATCAGGGGAACAAACGGATCTTTACACAGTCGGGATTAGATAAGCTTCAAAGCACCGGACAAAAAAGTTACTTTACAACGACATCCTTCAACACAGCCGTCACTACATATCTATTTATTGTCGTTCCGGGAGGGTCGCATGTCTGTAAAGTGAGAACCGGCTCAAGCACGGGTCTCGACAAGGGTGCGGTGTTCCACCCTTTAACAACTTCCTTATTCATAACCTCATAAATATAATCATCGCCTTTATAAAACACATGAACTTTGTCTCCATAATTCAGTTTTCTCAGTAAGTTAAACACCGAAGCATAGCCTCCGAGATCAAAGAAATTCAAGGAAGCGTGCGCAAAAAGATACACGTTACCGGGACTCTTGGAAGGATACTGGGACGCGGAGGCGTGCGCAATTCCGTGCTTAAGTGCTTCTCTATAAGCCTTTTCGTCCATAACCGATACGTCGGCGATAATAGGCGCGTTCACTCCAATTCTTTCAATGACGATGGAAAACTCGGTATCGACGGGGGTTATACTAACGGGATCCGAAGACAAAAGTCGTGCGAAAACACTTTCCTGTTCCCCTCCCTCAGCGTTGATTTTATACTCCTGGTTACGCAACTCCTTTACGTAGAACCACATTTCGTCCTTTATCAACGGACCGAATGAAACAATCAAAAATAGGGCGCCGATGGCGATCAGTACGTTTGAAAGTTTAGCGAATTTGTGGTGTCTTAGGATTAACATATCCTTCCTCTCATTGTACAATAACCCAATGAAAGTTTTAAAAATAGGGGCAATTTGGTGCTCCGGATGTCTTGTAATGAAGCCCATCTGGAAGAGGATTGAAAATGAAAACCCCTGGCTGAAAACTGAATACTACGAATACGACGAAAGCCCGGAAATTATTAAGAATTACGGACTGGAAGCGGGACTTCTACCCACTTTCATTTTTCTGGATTCTCAAGATAACGAATTAGCAAGAGTAAGCGGGGAAATAGAAGAAAAAGACCTGTTGAAAATTATTAACCAGAACAAGGAGAAGTAGCGGATGCGCAAAAGTGCTTTGCTCTTCATTTTCACAATACTTACGGCTGTATTTCTCTCGCGTACACCTGTCAGCGCCGCAGATCAGCTCGATATATACCTCTTTCAAAGCAATTCCTGCTCCCACTGCACCGAAGAAAAAGCTTTTTTAAAAGAAATCGCGCCAAAATACCCCGGACTTGTTATAAATTCCTACGAAGTTTCCAGAAATCCCCAAAATCTACAGCTTATTGTAAAAGTAGGAGAAAAGCTGGGTGTGGACGCCGGGGGCGTACCCTTTTTAGTTATAGGTAAAGAACAGGTTATCGGATTCGGTAGCGCAGAAACTACGGGAGTTCAAATCGAGAGAAAGATTACGGAGGCTTTGCAAAATCCTCCCGAAGACGTTGTAAAACAGGTGTTAGCCGAAAATCCTCAACTAGTTACCGTAAAAACGTATCTTACTGCCGATGTTTCCAAAAAAGATGAGGCAAAAAGCCCCGCCAAACCTAACCTTGAATCTTTACCCCTTCCCTTGTTCACTTTTACTATAGCCTTAATGGACGGCTTTAACCCCTGCGCTATGTGGGCTCTACTATTCCTTATTAGTCTTTTACTGGGCATGAAAGACAGGAAGAAGATGTGGTTACTCGGAGGGACTTTTATACTTACTTCCGGCCTCGTTTACTTCCTTTTTCTGGCTGCGTGGCTTAACTTCTTTATGGTTATCGGATACGCCCTGGTCGTCAGATATATTGTGGGGATTTTTGCACTCGGGTTGGGTGTTTATTACTTATACGATTTTTATAAAAACAGGGGTGGCTGTGTTGTTACCGAAAACGAAAAAAGGCGCGGATTTATTGAACACATCAAAGAGGTTGTGCTGAATAAACATCTCTCTATCGCATTGTTAGGTATGGTCGTACTCGCAGCCTCGGTAAATTTAATAGAACTTCTATGCTCTGCGGGACTTCCGGCTGTTTATACCAAAGTTTTGAGCATGAACAACCTTCCGGTTTGGCAATACTACCTGTACCTCGTGTTTTATATTCTTATTTTCATGCTCGACGATATCATTGTATTTGTGGGTGCCGTGATAACGTTGCAAGCCTTCGGAATAAAGAACAAATATGCTAAATATTCCCATTTGATCGGCGGAATTATTGTTTTACTTATCGGACTTGCGTTAGTTTTCAAACCCGAGCTTTTATCTTTCAAATAATCTCCGCGAAAATTTATTTTCTTACACAAAAAGTGTTGACGTAAAAAAATATTTTGATATAATGTCTGAAGCATGTTGGGGCAACCCAACATGCGCTAAAAGAGGCCAGGGATTTATCCCGGGTCTCTTTTTTTGTTTGGATATTTAGAAACACAAAGTTACTTTCGTTTTGGATAAACAAGTTTTCCTGGTCGAGCAGCACAGTCATGGAATTTTATATATTATATTAGTATGTGTGTTCTTATCGGTGTTTTAAACTCGAAGAAATATGCGATAGTTAAAATAACTGATAAAAAGGATGCTAACGGCTGTTCTCAGGTTGTCGTTAGGTTTATTGGCTCAAAAAGTCACCTAACGGTACATGAGCTACCCGTTATTAATCGAGAAAAGCAAAAAACTATTGTTTCTTTTGGTGGTGAAAATATAAGCCTCTATCTCGAAGAGGACGAGCTTCCTTTGAGCTACAGCTGGACACACCCTTCCATAAGAGGCGTATGGAGTGACACACGTGCAGAGATCGCCAGGAAACTAAGATTCGATAATCCGCAGAAACACGGTATTCAAGCACAACAACTTATGCAGAAAGTTTATAACGAAAAAGGCAGTTTAAATGGTTACTATTTAGGTAGTTGTAGGGTTAAATTAAATGATAGTAGTAAAAAAGATAAATATATAAAGAAAAGTGTGACCAAAATCGATCTAGATAATGATGGTCCGGTTCTTAAACTAATATTATCTACAAAATACAATAAATACAAAGGTAAAGAAAGCGCACAGTTGAAGACATCTATAGGAACCCTGATATTTAGCGTTGAACCAGGGTTTTAATCTGATTTTCATTGCTAGTGTATTTCACTTTGTACTTATATAATCTTGTATTTGTTCCAAAGCACTTTTTAACAAAGCGTCCCCGTCTGATAACACTTTACCTGTATTTTTATCCACTATGTTAAAGGAAATTTTTATAGCCATGTTTTTAGCTGTAGCTAAATTATCTTCGTCGTTGCCGTATTTTATTATGCCTCCCTCCCGATAACCAGATAGCCCAGATCTAATACTATCAATTATGGGGTAGTGCTGGGTTCTTGGTTGTTTTAGTGGATACCCGTGTTTGTCTATGTTCCAGAGATCCATGATTAAACTAAGTTCCTTCGATTTATTTATAAATGTCTCAACATCGCCGTTTTGTTCAATGTCTCTGATGTGCTCTTTTATTTTACCAATCGCTCCAATTGCGTTTATAATAACATTGTATTTTAGGTGTTCACTACCGCCTTCAAACGAGATGCTGTAAGCAAAACTGTCTCCCTTTTTCTCGAGCGTGTGCTCCTCAAACTTAGATATCTCAGTTGTATAGAGAGCATCAATCCCTGATTTTGCCTTTTCAATAAGAGTCTTTAATCGTTTATTGGTTTTTAGGTTTACCATTTTTACTGGTTACTATATACACCTAGTTATTATGAAACTCAAGCCAAATCAAGCAAAACAGTGGTTCGAATTTAAAATAGCCGAGACAGGTTTTACCAAGACCTTAAAGGGTATTCTAAGCATGGCGGTCTGTACTATGGCCATTCTGGTCGGGGTGGGCGGACTCGAACCGCCGGCCTCACGGTCCCGAACCGTGCACTCTAGCCAACTGAGCTACACCCCGACGAGCTAATGCGAGGAGAGTGTGAAAAACGAAGCGCAGCCTTGTACTCAAGGCGAGCAAGCTTTTACACTCCGCAAAAATTTAAACGTAGCAAACTATCCTCAAATGGTGCCCCCGGCGGGAATTGAACCTGCATCTTATTCTTAGGAGGAACACGTTCTATCCGTTGAACTACGGGAGCAAAGCAATAAGATTTTAACACACA
>LCBB01000007.1 GCA_000996895.1 candidate division WWE3 bacterium GW2011_GWC2_41_23 | reverse complement strand
GTCGGATTGTACCGGCACTATTCCGTTGCCTGTTGGTGTAATGGTTACCATGCTTTCTGCTTTACATTTAGGGCAGACGGCGTGCGCGACCCACGCTATACTAGCTTCGCTTGAAATGGGCACGATCTCGGCTCTCTCTAAACTCGTACCGCATTTGTGGCAGAGGGTCTTCCGTAGGTTGTCCCGAATATACTTTTCTTTGGTCATCATCCTACTTAAGCAACTGGTATTCTACTGACTCTCCTCAATAAGGTCAATGCTTTAATTTGGGGCGAGAATGCACCAGTTGCAACAAATACTACAGGTCTTAAAGGGCGGTTGCTCAGTTTTGAGCTTCCAAAATTAATGTCATTACTTTGCTACCGTTCAGAAGGTAAATTGTGCTTTCGTCGGAAGTTACAGTTATATTTTTTAGAGAATCCCAGGATGCCTGAGGTTCGTGTGTGTATTGTTTAATGAGTACGCCTTCGTCATCCAACACAACAACTCTTTGATTAGGCGGATCAAGAATATAAATATTATCAAAATCTATATCGGTAATAACTTTTGTTGCCCCCGCAAGTGTGTTGTTTAATCCTTTTACTTCAAAAGTATTTTTATTTCCGCTTGTATATTTTGTGAGTGTTCCGTTAGAAGTTAGCAGATAAATGCTGTACGCAACCGTAAGAGATCTCGCGTTTTGAAATTCCGCATTTTGTCCCCACAGGGTTTCGGTGTACTGCGCCCCGTCTTTTTGATATCTGTTTAATTTATCTGCTGTTATTCCGTAGAGATAGTCCGAGTATGTATTTATAATTTCAACACCGGGCATATCAAAAGAAGTTATATCCGACGGAGTAGCGGGGGAGTAGGAATAAAACTTATTGTTTTGAAGAAACCCCACCTTTCCGTTAGCGTTTATTAACGATTTAATTCCCGGGTAACTTGCAGTTTCTGCCTCGAATTTTGCGGTATCCGTGACCGATTTGTAAATTTTTCCGGATGTGGTGTCGGACACTATTAGATATTCGGCGACCGAAACTATTTCTCCGGGTTCCGCACTTTGATCGGTAATTTTTATGTCGTAAAAGATCTCAGGGGTAACGCGGAGTACTTTATATTGTCCGTCGTCTTTAGTAATTTCCGCTATATTTATTGTTTGTTCCTGTGGCTGGGTTACTTCCGCAGGTGTTTCATTCTGAACTTGTTGCTCGGGTACTTTGGGAGGAGATTTCTTTCCTGCAAGTTGCCAGATTAGAGCTCCGATTAAAATGACTCCCAGGACCGGCAAGAGAAACACTACCTTTTTGTTTATTTTTATCCCCTGCTTTTTGTTTACACCCGAAATATCAATTCTGGAGGTTGTCTGTTTCTTTTTTGCAAACAATCCCGTAAATTTTTTAGCCAGAGGAGCGGCTTTTTCAACGCTCTTTCTTGCCCCTAATATTATTTTTTCGACCTGTTCTCTTTTTCTATTTTTGCTCGCTTGTTTTTCGAGACCAAAATCAATAACCTCTTCTTCGGTAAAGGAAGTATCAATAATAAATTTCAAAAGTATACAGGCCTCATTTTCTTTTAAATTCTGTTCCGCAATTCTTGTTGAAAGAAGTTTTTGGGGAGGATAATTTTTTGAAAATTGTCTTGAACAGAGTATTACTACATCCTCGTCTTTTACAATCCCCGATGCTGCGGTAAAGGTGCCCTCACTTACGGCCTCGATGGGTTTTACCCCGCCTTCGCGCATAAGATAGCTATCGGCGTCCCCTACGCCTACTGCATAAAATACATTTCCCCACAAAACTCCTGCAGTAACGTTCAGCTGTACTGCTGCCGGTTCTGCGCTTAAAGCATCGTTTGAAAGTTGCAATATTTTTTCTTTTGCTTCGACAATTGCTTTTTCCAAAGATTGAATCGGTGAAATATTATCTGATTGAAAATAGCTGTTGTGAAGAATGTCACGAAGGACGCGATCCGTAAGGGCGGTATCAAAATTAGCTGTTCCGGTAACTTCGTAAACTGCGTAAATGCTGCCTTTTTTAAGCAAAATTTCCTTGGACTCCGGCTCTATAACAAGACATTTAGAAAAAGAGGTAGAGAACTGTTGGAGTGTGGGATTTATCTCTTGAATTTTGGCAGTAAGTTTCTTTTTCATTTTTTATAAATTAAGCAAGGCTGCGAGTAGCAAAATTAATGCTACAAAAAAATGTAAACGTCCGAAAAAGGTGAACAACGCGCCAAGAGGCGTAGAGAAACTTTTATTCATAAGTCTCACTTGCCTCATTAGAAGAAACGAGAAAACAGCGTATCCGGCAACGGAAATAAATACCACAACATCTGTAATTGCGACAATACCGGCCGTAGGCAATAAATTTTCTAAGTTAGGCGTTGTTCCCATGATGTTTTACCTTTGCAACTAAGTCGGACAAGATGTCCCGTATTCTTGAAGGATCCGCCACCCCGTTGAACTCAAATTCTCTTTTTTCTGCTGCGGTTTGTATAAAAAGGGAACCGATGTTAAATGTAACCCCGAACGCCCCCGCAACATTTGAAGTTACGTCCTCAATATTATCCAACGTAGTTTCAGAAATATTTTTATAAAGGAATCCGGTAAAATCTATATCTACAATTTTCTTGTTCGTAATTATAAGTATGTTGAAAAACCAGCTTAAAATACTTTGAAGAAAAAATCCGAAAGAGAAGAGGTACCACAATACCGTTATTATTAATACGGAGCCCCCGTCAAAAAGAACAGGAGACCCTTCGGGAATATATTTAAGGATAAGCGGAACTAACAAGGGGAGAAGGAACAGGATTATTGTCGCGATTATCCAGGGAACGGCTAAAATCGGGGATTTTCTTATGACATACTTTATTCTTTCGTCGTCGTCCCTTCCGTCATAAGAGGTGGCTTTAGGGTTTTCCTGGAGTGATCCGAACATGTTGCAATTATAGCATTACAACGTCTGACTTTGCGTTGCGTGGTTTAGTTTCTTTTTTCAAGATCGAAAAGTCTGCTTCTGATAGCAACGTATCCGGGGGCGCGGAGGTTAAATACTGTTTTAAATGTGTCGCCGTTTAGGGTAACGGTTCCGTTATCTGTACCGAGGGTTACTTTGGAAGTGTAACCACCGTTGCTTATATCTACGTCAACTGAGGTGACTTTTGAATATTTTTTGCCGTACTTATCGGCTTTTGAAGCCATTTCGTCGAGAGAGTAAGGGTCGCCTCCCCAGCAGCTGGTAGTGACTGGGGATATATGGTCTTTTTCGTCTCCCGAGCCGTTGCTCCAGACTACGTAGGCATTGAGGATGTCAGCCATTTCTTTTTCTGAGAGCCACGGGTGGTTGTGCCCGCAGGTATCGCTGCTACTGTAACTTTTTGTATACCAGGCTTTATAGAACCAGGGGGAGCCGGCTTTCTTTTCGTAAGCATTTCCCGGCCAGCTTCCGTAGGTGTCCCAACCGACATTCTCTATATAGCCGCCGGTAGTAGAGGAGTAGTAGGTAACAACTCCGTCACTTACGACCATACCTTCTGTATCATCAACGGCGTCTTTCCACCGGGAAGGGGGGTTGTCGCTTTTACTCTTAAGGAAAACCTGACAGCTTTGTGTGGTACAAATGCAGTTACCCTTTTTTTGATATCTGTAGGCATAGGATCTTGCTGCAATTGCCTGTGCTTTTAGAGCCTCTTTGTGCCAGTCGCTGGGCATTTCAGCGATACCGTATAAATACTCCTGGAAATCCATATCTCCTTGACCCTCTACACATAATTCATCGGGGAAATCGTCCACCTCGTCCACACCCGTTTTGTAATAAAATTCTATTATGTCCTCATAACTTTTTCCCGAGTCCGCACGTCCTTTGGCGCCGTATTGGCTCATCCCTTTATAGTGAGTGTAAGCTCCGTAACTGAATGCGGCGTAAGCAGGTTTAAACGGCGGGTCCGGAGTTTTTGAGGTTGGTGTATCGTAATCTCCCACAGAACCGTACTCATCTCCGTATTTTTGTTTCAAAATACTTTGTTGCTTTTCAGAAAGTGCGGAAATCTCATCTTCCAGATCTTCGAGTTTGTCCTGATACCCTGATTCTTTTTTTGCGGCGTCACTCAACTCTCCCTGTGCAGAATTCTTGCGCGCATCCAATTCAGCTTTTGCGGCCAAAAATTCCTGTTGGGTGGCTTCAAGCTCTCCCTTCAATTTTTCTCCTTCAGCCTTATCTTTTTCGTAGCTGTCTATTTCAGAATTCAACCCCGAAATTATTTTAATTGTTTCGTCGGTTACTGCGGTATTAAAAGCTTGGGATAGGGTAGCGAACTGAAAACCGTTTAAACCTATTGAAGTGTTTGTTGCTAAAAAGGTTTCAATGTCGTTGAGTAGGTGTCTCTTTGAATACGTGCGTACTACTTTGTTTCTCAAAGATATTTTTTCGGCAAGAGAGGTTTTTCTGTCGGCAAGAATTGCGTTTATTTCATCAAGTTGTTTTTTGATTTTAGTAATTTCATTTTGAAGGTCGTCAATCTCTCCCTGTGTAACGCTGATTTGACTAAGAAGCCCGGAGATTTTTTGTGAAATCTGATTTTTCGTGTTGCGGATTTGTTCGAGCTTGCTGCTTGTGGATTGATATTCGTTTTCTTTTTTTTCTATTTGTTCTTCGTAGCATTTTGCTTTGTCGTCGAGGTCGGAGATGTTTTTACAGGGGTCGTCTGCGAGGACGCGGGAAGCTAGTAGCACCGAGGTAAGTAAAAGGAACACGATGCCTACTGTTTTGTAAAGCACTCCGTTATTAACCGAGGGTATTGTAACTATTTTTTTAAGTTCGGGCATGCCCCCATATTATACCAGCTTAGGAAATCTAAATTTGTAGAAAGTTCCACAATAACATTGGGAAAAAGGCTCAAAGTTTTTGTGGATTTTTAACCAAATAACTGGTAGATTTTATAGTAGAGTATGAACAGTCTTTATAAAAAGGAAGTGCGCAAGGTAAGGAGCCTGGGTTCTTTGTTGAAATACACTTTATCCGCAGGTATTTTTTTATTTCTATTCCTGGCTTTTTCACCGTCTACTTATGCGCAGTGTGGTGCTGCCCAACAATCCTGCTGTGACAACACCCTTCCGCCTAGTGCTGGGGAAGCTCCCTGTCTATCAGAAGCTCTCCCCACTACATGTGTGTGCGACTCCGGACTTTTTTGCGTAATAGGACCTGCAGATCCGAGAGTAAGCATTTGCGCAAAATGTACATCGGTAGGGGACAATTGTTGTTGGAATTATGAGGCCTCTGCCTATGTATGCCAGGGGAGCGCGGTCTATTGCGACCAAGTATCTAATAAGTGCGCGGATGTAAATACCCTCCCTTCGTGCTCTAATGTAGGAGATGTTTGCTGTCCTGGGGATGCCGGGACAAGATATTGTGTTAAAACTACCGTATCGAATTTGGAATGTAACGGAGCTACCGGACTTTGTTATATACCTGGTCAAACTTGTGGAACTGCGCCATTGAAATGTTGCCCCGACCCAATCGACCCTATCTTTAATCCGGGCACCTGCTTAGGGACAGATATTTGTGACGCAACTAAAGCAGATGCGGCCAGTCCAAAAGGTTACTGTGTTCCCCAGGGCACTTGTGGGAATCTCGACGGAACCTGTTGTACTACGGGGGATGCATGCAATAATACGGCGTGGACTTGTTTAAATGGATATTGCCGCGCTGACGTACCCGAAGATATAAACGATACTTGGTCCGCCGGCTCGTTTCCCGTTTACCGCGGTCCTATAATCTCGGACATTGCGGGGCTTCTGGCCCCTGTTTTCAGAATCCTCTTCTACACCGGCATTTTCGTCGGAATATTAGGCATTATCTACTCAGGTTACTTGCTTATATCAAGTGAGGGCGACCCCGGAAGGGTAAAAGAAGGCAAAGATCAGTTCACAGCTGCCATTTTGGGCACCCTTTTTGTGTTGTTGTCAGTATTTATACTGCGGGTTATAATTAACAGTATCCTGGGGGTTAACTCAGGGTTGTAAATGATTTTTCTGAGGGAGGTGTAGAAATTTAAACAATTTATATGAACTTATTATCTTTATTCGAAACTAAGGTATACGCCGCTTCTGTGGGTACAGATCCTTTGACAGGGATAAGTATCACGTCAGTGTCCGGTCTAGTTACAATGATTACAAACATTGTTATTATAGTAGGTCTAGCTTTAGTAGTGCTTTTCCTTGCTATAGGGTTCGTTAAGTACGTCTCATCCGGAGGGGACAAAAATGCAGTCGATTCTGCACAGAAAACCCTTACTTATGCAGTTATCGGAGGCGTCGGTTTGTTGTTGGTCTACGGAATAAGAGCCTTAATATTAACTTTGTTAGGTGGGGACGACTCATTTGTCACTAACTACTAATCACGGGGCCACCGCTTTAGTTTGTCATTAAGTGGGCCCGGTAGGCCCGGGCCCCTGTTTAAATTTCGGAGTATTAAACTAAATGGACGATCCTTTTAAATGGTCAAGAAACGTTGTTTCCTCTGTACCTGACGCAGTAAATACGAATAGATTTACGAATTTGGCCGGTCTTGCCACCATATTCGCCAATATAGCCATAATCATAGGATTCGGGCTTGCCATTATAGCCATCGCCTATTCGTTCGTTATGTTTGTCACCGGAGGGGGAGATCCTAAAACCGTACAAAAGGCTAAAAGGGCTCTTACATGGAGCATAATAGGACTCTTGGTTTCGGCGGGAGCGTGGGGAATCAAATATATCTTCTTCAACTTATTGGGGATTGGAGATCTGAGTTAGTAGACTAGGTATGTTTATGATCGATTTTTTAAAAAAACCAAGCACAAAATTTATTTTACGTCTTCTATTAGTAGGAGTGGTATTTTATGTTTCTACCGGTCACGGAACTCTTGCTGCATTTGCTCCTGAAGACCCCACGCCGCCGGCAGTTGATATGAATGATCCCACGTGGGATAACTTTGGAACCATTCTTATCAGAATAATGAACTGGGTCGTGTACCTTGTTGGAATAGTATTCGTTGTTGTGGTTGCGTACGGTGCCTGGAAAGCTTCTATGGCTTTGGGTGACCCCCGCGGTCTCGATTCTGCAAAAAGTACTTGGACTTACGCCCTTTTCGGTGTAATTATTATTGCCGGTTTTTATGCTCTTTTTACTATAGTCTCAGGATTTTTTGGTTTTAAAATAGGCTTTGCCGATATATTTTCGGGAATTATACAAGGTATTAAAGATTTCACTGATGTGTCAACCCCGGCTCCGCCAACGACTCCTTAATTTGTTGATTTATATTGAGTAAGCGTTTTCTTTCCCTATTAAAATTAACAGCGTCGTTCTTCGCTAATAAGCACTCTTGTCAGGCGTGTCCTGGTATACAGTTGAGAACATTTGTTTAAATTGGGTTAGAGACATTATTTCGAAGTTAATAACGGAGTGAACTTGCCTAGTTTCTATATTAAATACGAATGCTACACCGATGCTCGGATAAACGTATGCGGTTCCCATAATAGCTCCTTTAGGATACATTACCCCCTCAGGCGCTCCGACGCCCAGTGTTCTCATAAGGCTATCTGCATCTCTCTCAGGTTCAGATAAAGGTGTCCTTGAAATAGCGAGTATTTTTCCTGTTTCGTCCGATACCGTTTGGAAGGCGATCGCGTTTTTATTGTCATACAAATACGTTTGGGTTAATCCCGCTCTCGGAGGTTCTTTGTTTTTGACAACAAGTTCCGGTGTTGTTTCCTCGATGTCGGATATATTTTTACCAATAGAACTGTCGAGAGGTACTACCTCGATAAATTTTTGTTTTTCTGTAAGATATTTTGCAGGGATGCCGACACTCCCGGGTTGCCGGGGACCTTTTACCGAAAAAATTATAATACCGATAACAAGCAAGATAATAAATGGAAAGTATTTTTTGATGTATATGGTGTATTTTTTCATTTCGTTGTTATTGTAATAATATCTCGTTCATAAATCTATAGTGTGCGGGGTATAACCTCCAAAAAGCATCATAATCTGAAGGAGCTCCTCCTCCGTGGCACCCTCCGAAAGTGTTTATCGTCATGAAGTCGCCTATAGTTTCGGCAAAATCTTCTGATATGTTCGTATTTATTCCGCAGGTTTCGACCATGTCGTATGTTGGGAGAGCACCTTCCCTAGAGTTGAAGACATCATAAAATCCTGGTGGAAGACCGAAAGTGCATTCCCATATATGTCCCAGCTCGTGTGCCAAAAAATAGTTTAGTTTACTTTGGGTTGTGTAGTAACCGTAAGCTACACCTGCGTTTCCGAAGGTAATACGGTTAGGACAGTAAGCCCACCCCCAGTCGTTGGCTACCACACGTTGTATTTTCACTGTGCCCGCGCCCGCGCACAGGTTAGCTAAGAAGGGTCCCGTTTTTTGCGCAATTAAAATCACTGCGTTTTCAAAGTAGGGCATTTCGTTTGCCGGAATATTTTCAAAGACAAAGCAATCCAGAGGTATTTTAGGCGTCCCAACTCTTAGGTATCTGGTGTACACGACGGTATCTTCCGGAGTCCCTTCAAACTCAGGTGTAGTAGCAGAAAGCTCGTTTTTTATAAGAGAATCCCTGGCAAATTCTCCGTCGAGATTGTTTACCTCAAAAACATACTCTGTGGTTACACCTGCTACATAAGAAGGGGCAATTTCTATTTGTGTTGGAGTTTCGTATCCTGGTACAGGCACCTCACCGTCAGCCAGACGGGTTAATGTGTCTGTTATAACTATAGGTGTGTCTGCAATGTCAACCTTTGCGGTTACTTTAATCGTATACTTTAAAGTGAATCCCACAGCGTCGTTTGGGACACTTATCGGATTTATATCCGAAACAACTTGGGATCCCTTCGCAAATACCTGTAAATCCTTCTCAATTTTTATTAAGGCGTTCTCGCCTTGCGGAAGCGCTCCACCTGCAAGGTTTCCTCCGTAGCCCATATTATCCCTCGTCGGGTCTATGGGAGATATCGAGTTTAAGACTGTTCCGAAAAGTCCGTAAACAAGGATGTAGATAAATATAAGCGGGATGCCGATTACGTACATAGAGAACTTGACGACCTGCGCAATCTCTTTATCTACCTGCGCCATAGCTCTACTGATGTCACCTTGCGCAAGTGCCCCCACGAAGTTTTGAGCGAACTCAACTGCTTTTCTCGTCATAAAACGTATAAGGGGCTTTAAAATCTTTTCGATCAATTTGTCGAAGATAGTGGTAGCTCCCCCGGTCAGTACGTGTATACCCTTTGTCGCCAGTGCCGCGAGGACATCGGCTGTAAATTTTGAGACTCTTTCAGCGATAATTGTTTTTAATTGAAGGACGGGGAGTACAGCCTTTTTGAATATATCGCTTCCGAATATTTTTTTCTGAAGTTTATTTAACGCCATTCCAAGACGTTGTATTGCGCCGGCGTATTCTGTCGTAATACCCAAAGTTCCGTAAAAACTATTTTCCTTACCCAAAGCTTTGAAGAGTGCCAGTAGTTTATCTTCGTCCCCTTCTTTCATATGGTCGATGTCGATTCCGAATGGTTTTACTTCACTGAGCCACGATCTGAACTTGACCAGCTGTCCTTGTATGTACCTTCCTTGATATGTATCTTGTACCCACATCCCGGGTACTTTATCCCTGAACCTTTGAAGGATATTGCCTTTTGCATCAAAAAGATCTACTTTTCCTGAGAGAAGGTCTGCTAAATCTTGCGCGCTGAGGTTGTTTTTCAAATTTGCTAAAAAAATGGAGTGGGTTTCGATAAAGGCCAGTCTTTTATCCCCCACGAATTTTGCTTTTTCACCGTATTCCTCTAGTTTGATGTTGAATTTGTAACGGAAGGCGCTATTAAATAAAACGTTGTTTCTGAGCTTGTTAGAAACGTGGTCGTCATCTATATTCAGCCCAAAATATCCTACTTTCGTGAGCCCGTTCTTCAAAAGCTCGCCTGGGGTATAGCCTACAAGCTTTGTGGAAATTCTGTTCCAAACAAACCTTTCCATAAACTTACCCTGCGTAACAGCGTCATAAAATTCTTCGATAGCGTAGGAGCTGCGGTCTAATTCAAGTCTGCTTGCAACCATTCGGGCCTGGTTTCCGAAAAAGCCTTTGTAGGGGGATAACCCGTTTTCCTCAAATAGCTTTGAGATTTTTAGGTCTCCGTCGTTATCCCGCTCGGTTGCTGTCAGGGATTCAAGTTTTGGAAGGTAGGCACCTATTTGCAATCTTTTTTCAACCTTACCGAATTTTCCCGGAAGTGTTACATCGCTGTCTATTTTTCTTAATAAATCGCGATGTATGCTCGGAGTAATAATATCTCCGCCTACCAGGCCTTTACCCTTAACCTTAATGTTTTGGAGAATGTTGAGAAGTTCTCTTTCCGAGATTTTATTAACATTTTTCACAACTCCGTTTTTTATCTCTTTGCCTTCGAACTTATTAAATGCTTCCCAAACTTGTTGAAGGTACTCTTTATATGCATCTCCGGATTTTTTGAGGTCGTCTGCAACTGCTGCGAGGCCGAGGTCTTTTATGTCGATTCCCCTCAAACCGTTTGATATCTTGTCGATGTTTCCGTCTCCGGTCGCAACCCCTAGTTCGTTTATACCGATGCTTTTTTGTAACCCTTCCTTAAGGTTGGACAGTCTGTCCTGAAATCTTGTTACCCCACTTTCCGGTACAATATCTTCACCTCTATTTTTTTCCTCGGGATGTTTGGATATACGCGCGTCAAGAAACCCTTTTAGTCCAAACTTCGCGAATACCAAGTCGTTACTGAGTTTCATTCTCGACGCCATGTCCTGGCGCGCTGAAAACACAGCAGTAGCCCGTCTGAAGTTTTCTCTTTCAACGGGGTCTTCGAAGAGTTCCGCAAAAAGCTCTTTTCTGGTTTTATCAATTTCTAACTTTTCTACCGTGTAGTTTCCGTCAGAATCTTTGATTTTCACGTCGTTTCCGGCTTTGTCTTTCTTGGTAACAGTAATTTTTTGATAGATTAATTTACCGCTTGAGTCCCGTTTCGGAGCTCCCTGCTCGTCTACCTCCGGTATTTTGCCGTCCAGCTCCTCTGAAAGTGCCTCTGTGAATGCACCTAGAAACGCGTCGTGCTTGGAGTCTCTTTTCGGTCCTGCTTTAATGTACCTTTCTACGTCGACGGCACTTTTTGCCATTTCCTGGTATGCATTTTTTCCACTTACGACATAGTCCGCGGGTCTGAAATTGAATACTCCGGTTGCTCCGGAGGCATCGCCTGCCATAGCTCTTGTAGTTTCAGCTATCGAACGGCCACCGATTCTGCCTAACTCACTCAAGTCCGATTCTTCCTGCACCCCAAACGCCGCTTTCCACAAGGCAGTTCTTACATTGTTATCGTAGTCGGAAAGGTCTATTAACCCCGGTTGAAGGCCCCAACCTTCTTTGTTGAATTTCAACCCGGTACCCGCTTTTATCCAGCTTTTTACTGTACTTTCAACAACTTTACCCGGATCTTTCCACTCAGCCGGGTCGAGAGAAAGACTTACACTTGTAACTCCGGGCATAACATCCTGGTCATAATCATCCATTTGTTCGACAGGGATGTTCTCTACGCTATACATTGCCCTAAGATTTCGTTTGAAGTCGTCGACGTACCTGTCTAAAAACCATTTAGGAAAATTTCCGGTGTCTATGGACATTTGATCCAGCTGTTCTAGCCAATAATCTGCGTTATATTCGTATTTTCCTAGGGGAGTTCCCGGCGCCGGTCTGTAGGCTCGTTGCCCCTCCGCATACCCCGGGAATAGCGGATTATTGAAATCGCCGTCTTTTCTTGGTATGTACCCTGGAAATAGGGGATTGTCTGGCATATAATAGTATTCTATAATTAGGGGGACAAAAAGGAAACCATTTATTTAAAGGATTTAATGAGTAAACCAACAAAAACTTTATTAACCATAGCGATTTTTTCACTGATGTTTATTCCGGGAGTAAATAAAGTATTTGCCGCAGACCCCTGCTTAGTTGAACAGAACATGTTCGATAAGAATTTACTAAGTGATATCATTGGAATTCCTCTTACCACAAAAGATTTCGTAACATCAGTTGCTACTTCTGCTTATAGCACGGTTTCAGGCTACGGTGTGACCGAAACAGTGGGGTGTTCTTCCTACATTTTTGATAAGCTTGAAATTGAGGCGGATTCGGATTTTGCACAGTGCGGTGGTACTGCCGATCAAACTTGTCAGGAAATTACCAATACTCTTCCGGGACCAACAGGAAGTAACTGGCTTGACAAATATTACGCCAACAGAAGTTCGGGCACTCTTTTAGGGCTAGCTTATATGGCTGAGGATTTCACACACAGGGAACCTTTACCCGCCAACCTTGCTTTTTATGTGAACGACACTATTTCCAGAATACCCATAATAAATAAAACCTACGCTGCCACCGATGGTTATGGGCACGCGCTGCTAAACTCTATTCTTAATGCTTGGAAAGTGTTCCGAAATCTTGCCTACGCCGCAATGGCTTTGATTCTCTTGTATACGGGAATAATTATTATTCTTAGAAGGAAAATATCCAGTCAGTTAGTTGTAAGTGTTCAGTACGCCTTGCCCAGAATCGTGATCGCAATTATTTTAATAACATTCAGTTATCCTATTGGGGCGACACTCGGTAGTTTGGGGTGGACCTTGTTTAAGAGTAATTGGGCTATTGCGGGGAGTATATTTGTGGATACTCTTAAAGATACGGAAGCCGCAAAATTTGTAGACGCGGGTTCTTTAAAGATGTGGGCGCTTTTAATACCCCTGCAAGTACTTGTAGGTAACGCCCCTTTGTTCCTGCTGTTTATTCTGTTGATAATTATTATCTACTTGATTGCCGGACTTATTTATAATTTCAAGGCAATCATCCTGTATTTGAAGATTGTTTTCTCTATACTCACGGCTCCGATTGAATTTGCTCTTGCAGCTGTTCCGGGTAATGATGATAAGTTTAAGGCATGGTTTATGCGCATGTTTAAATATGTCATTACATTGTTCGGAATGGGTATTATTGTTCCTCTAGGTACGATTATTGCGATTTTGGTTGTTGAGGGGTACGCGACGGAAACGTCTGGGGGTGCGGGAGCTCTTTTTGCGATGGTCGTCCCGGTTTTTATAATTCTCTACTGTTTTGGTATAGGAATCGGCATGGAAAAAAGAGTAGAGGAGTTTCTGGGCACCGGACAGAAGAAGAGATAGTTTTCGAAGATAAGAAGTGTACGGATGTATTCCCCCATTGTTGTGATTTGTGTTAATGCGCTGTTGCGTTGGTAATCTTTATTCTGGGAGTCTATCCAGCGTTCCCCCGTAGCAAGATTCCCAGAGGGATCTTTTTTCGGCCCAATAATCCCCTCCTTCGTCGGGAGAACCTGCGCCCGCTGTTCCAAAAGCAAGTTGTTCAATTTTTGGGAATGCGTCATCCCAAGTCCACGGTTGACATTGATTACCCCCGTTCGTTAACGCAGCTGCCGCGGCGAACGTGGCATCTAAGAAATTACACCTTGAAGCTATTTCCGCTCTTCCATCCGATAGTCCGACGAAAGCGTTTTTGTATGAATCCAGTGCGATAGTCTTGTCAAACCAAGTTTTTATCCAGTCATACGGACCAATAGCAGCGGTATTATTATCGTCACATTGGGGTAGTCTTCCGTACCAAGGTAAACTGCCATCCAGTAGAGTTGTTTGTCCTGCCAGGGAGAAAAGTTGCTGGTATAAAGGTATTTTAGTTTTATTTATTACACTAAGATACGTAAGTATCGAAGCTGCGGGTACCTTAAACTTGTCAGCCGCCGCGTTTACAATTCCTATGAACGCAGGGGATAGGGCGCCTATGTTTCCTGTATCATCGAACTTGACTTGGCATGTACTGTTGGTAGACAGGGTGCACGCTGTTTCTAGGTTTGAAGTGAGCGTAGCAAAGTCAATTATCGGGGGCTTGGGTACCGGCAAGAGAGGGCAGGTCCAGGTTCCGAACCACCCCTTTTCCGAGTTGTTGCAGTGGTAATAAATATCTTCTCCGCCGGTGAAGTAGTTAACGTACAGTGCGTGCGCGGATATCATCTTATACTCAGGAGAGGCTCCCCCAAAACCCGATATATCTTTGTTTCTGTTGGTGTTCTTGTTGTCTGTGCCGGCTGGGGTTACAGACGTGTCAGCAGAGGAAAAGGCCAGAGTTCCATAAGTTTTGTTTCCGGGTCTTGCCAGTTTTTTCCAGATCTCATTGTTGATAAGAACTGTGCTGTCTACATTGTAGGTTTCTCCTTCGTATCCTCTTAATATTTCTTGAGTTTGTTTAAAATTCGAGTCTTTATCTATGTCTGCAGAGCATGCGTAGGGACCTGCATCTTGCATGTTGCATGCCGGAGCTCTTGAGGTTTCCTTTTCCACACCTACAGTACAGGATATTTCGAATTCTTCGTGAAAATCTCCATATTGATCCTTGCATCTACGGGCGTCACCCCAACTCGGGGCATTACAATACCCCTCTTCACAAGAAATTTGCAGCATGCCCATCTCGTAGTCATATTGATCCCACTCGGGATATCGTTCATACACCCCACTCCAGTTAACATTCCAGTAACCGCTGGTAGGACACGTTGCTTCAGGGATATCTTTGAGCTCGTAGTTGTCTTCAATGCAGCTTTGGAGTGCGCTCCCCGGTCCCGGCATGCAGTCTATTTTCACCTTAGCGCACGCTTCACTAAAGTATGTGTCCGGGCCAACCGCCCCGAGGTCATATTGGTCACTAGCCGAACAATCTCCCACTAAACCACTATTTTTATAGCAGTCAAACTTGAGATCTCCTCCTTCATAGACACACCAGTCACACCCGGTGCCTATTTCGAAAACTTCGCAGTTTGCTACTTTGCATGTTCTGGTTATTTCTTTTGGTATTACGCTATATTTTACTTCGAAATCTTGATAGCAGTACCCATTGACCCCTATATCGTTCCAGGGATAACAGACGTTGTCGTTGTTTGTCCCCCAATCAGCATTCTCTACATGCCCGTCGTTCGGTAGCTTGAAAATATCTGTGAAATTATCCTCACTTAAATCAAACGTTACTGTCAGGTCGTCAATTCTTTGGCCATCTTCGAGGGGGTAAGGACTCTTTCTGTCAAAGTAAGATTTTCCTGTTTCACTAGTGCCGGGCCAGAGGTATTGTAGCGCCAACTGGTACAGGGCGGCTCCCAAACCTGCGTCATACATACCCTCTCCATGAGCGGTGGTCAGCAGACTGTCGTATGCGTCGAATCTGTTAATAGTTGCGACGTTCTCTTCCAGTGCCTGTGTTCTATTAATCCCCGCGGTTGTCCTGAATATGGTCGTGGTGGCGGTTTGAGCACTTTTATCAGGAAATAAGAGATCTATCAAATTTTGAAAATAGTGATCCTGATTCCCTCTAAACCAGTTATTTATGAGTAATGTGTCCTGACTTGCCGATGTAAATTCTTCTAAGTTCGAAGTGTGTTGAGGGTTTACATTCGAGTTTTCGCAGTACTCTAGGAGATTTGAGCCCGCGTCCTCTATTTTTACAGCCCCCTGTTGGTATATTGCTTTATCTGCCAGTGTTTCCCCCGGACGTTGGAGAACATAAGCTAGCGGGCGTTTAATGCCGTCAGATTCTGCGGATACCGCTAGGTCTGTGGACAGTATCCCCCCACTCATAGGCGTTAAACCGTTATTCAACGAATAATTATTATCCGAGTAATAGGTTCCTCCCTTAACGGGAATTCCTGCCTTTTCATTCCCGGGCGTGAAAGCTATTTGGTTTGCGTTTGCAGACGCCCCGGGAGCCCAGTAAGTATCGTTTAGTCCTTCAAATCCATAGCCCATCTTCATTGATGTTCCTTTTATACCGTAAAGATAAGCAAATTCGGGGTTCCAGTACGTTTTATCCAGGATGTAGCCGCATCCTGCCGTTCCTAGTTGGCAGTAATCCCACGGAGGCTGAATGTCTTTTATTTTTATCTTTTTTCCTATATGTGTGCACACTTCAGTTTCAACAAGCGTACTCCCCGGAACTAAATATGCTTCTGATTCTGCACGTAAGATGGCCGGGTTTGCTAAGTTTCTTGCCGGTCCTGCGCTGTATTGTCTGTTTCTATAATCTCCTTCATATCCCGATGACGCGGTATTGCACGACTTTAGCTCTGCACAATCAGGGAGAGTATTTGTTTTGTCGGGGTCATCCCACTTTCTGAGGTAAACGCTTCCCTTACAGTTGCTAAATATGGTGTGGAGTAGTTGGGCGGGAGCGGTAGGATTTTGCACATAGCTCACAACATCCTGGCGGGCAGTCAAATCTTTGAAAAAAAGTAAGGTACTTTTTATTGGTATGTTGGGTAGAAAATTCATAGTTGTAAAACGGGGTTCTGTGTAGAGAGCCTCCTCATATTCACTCAATTCTTCATCGGAGGGGGTTTCTTTACTCGGTCTAAGGCAAAGCTGGTTGACATTAGGCCAATCTTTATAAACTAGAAGACAGTCGCTGTAATAAAAAGCTCCTCTATCCGGCGCTTCCTTGTCAGGGTTTAACAAACTATCCGTACCGTCTCCAAACACACTCCCCCTAGGCATATACCTCGAGTCCGCGGCATCTACACCCAACGTAAAGTTATACTCCACTTGAGGTTGCAGCTCCTTTCCGAAGTAGCCTTCGAAAGAAACCGGGGAGTCGGTAGCCAGAGGATCCGGTCTTTTTATATCACAGCTTAGAAAAGACCCGGGGGCTACAGGGTCCAGATATTGCGATGGAGCCTTGTAAGTTGAGGTTTCAGGGCATTTGAGAGGGGTATTCAATACGAAGCTTGTGAATGAAGGGACTTTGTACAGTCCCGCGAGCTTGTTATCGCAGACAAAGGCAAGGTATCTAATTTGGTTGTTCCCGATTTTTCTAAAAGTAAGACTGTAATATCCGTTTTCATCTGTTGACGTTGAAGAAAAGGGGTTTGTTAAATTTCCTTGGAACTTGCAAGTCGGAGAATTTGCTTCGCATTCGTAGATATAAACGGAAACACCTTTTGCGGGAGCGTTGGGGTGTGTTGCAATTCCGTTTGCGGTTTCTACATCTCTCGGAGTAGCGCTTCTTACGACTCCGCATACTACTCCTAAACGCGGGTCTTCTTCAAGATTGCGGCACGTAGTACCGGGTTCAAAGAGATCCATAGAGCTGGTGATGTCAGCCGCGTTACCTTCCGGCGCTATTACGGTGGCAGCAAAAACCACTAACAAAAAGGAATAAATATATTTTCCAATCAGGTATTTGTACCTCATAAAGTCCCTTAAATTATACCATCAACACTATCAAAAACCTGTTAAAATAGGACCCATGGGAGACTATGTTTTAGCCAAGAATAGAAAAGCCCTGCGCAACTTTTCGGTCATTGAGACTTATGTTGCGGGTATTGTTCTAAAAGGCTACGAAGTCAAAGCTCTCCGGGAAGGGAAGGTTAGTTTTGAGGGTTCTTATGTAGAGGGTGAGGACGGCCAACTTTATGTGGTCAATCTGTACATCGGCCGCTACTCCAAGCAGTCCAAAAACTTTGTTGAAGAGGATGCTAAGAGACGCAGAAGCTTACTTGTTAATAAGAACGAGGTACTGGAAGTATTGAGAGCTATTTCTGAGAAGGGCAAGACAGCCGTTCCTTTGGCCCTAATCCTTAAAAACGGGCTGGTAAAGCTCGAATTTGCAGTAGCCAAGGGTAAAGGGGAGTTCGAGAAGAAGGTAGTGACAAAAGAACGGCAGATACAGCTTGATTTGGCGCGGGAATCAAAAGAAATAATGTCTCGATAACCCTCTTTATACCGCAGACCTATAGTTATAATTCCCCGTATTTTTATGGTAAAATACTGGTGTACTTTAAAAAAGGGGATGCACAAGGATTTGATTGAGTCCAATTTCGTGCAGCTGCAAGCAGGGAAGCTGAACCCTCAAATTTAGCAAAACCATAAATGCCGATAAAGAAGCATTTGTAGGCGTACCAGCAATGGCCGCCGTAGCAGCTTAATTTATTAACGCTGTGGATCCCGTTGCTTTTGCCCGGAAGGGCTTTCGGGGTCTAATAAATCCGGGAAGAGGTCATATCCGTGGCAGCCCTGCGGATACACCGGGGACGAAAAGTCCAAAGATTTTAGCTTGCGTTAGGGCAGAAAAGGTACTTCAAGCACCCGGCTCTATCTAAGATAAGCTTGGATACGCTTGTAGATGCTGCATAAAAAGTTCTCAAGACGGGGGTTCGATTCCCCCCATCTCCACCAGAAAAATTTAAGGTCACCGTGAGGTGGCCGTATCTTTTACTTTAATTTGGAAACTACGTATCCTCTATCATCCTCGTACACCGTATCTGTATAAGTATTTAGAAAGTTTTTTAACCCTTCTTTGTACCTAGCCAGACATTCGCCTTGCGGATATTTTACGGATACTTCCATATTGGTAATCAGGTAATTTATATTTTCTTTTTCTAGAATTGTATATATATTTTTGTTGTCCAACGATGTGTCAGCAAAAATAAAATCCGTTTTCACTATCCTATTTTGACTGTCGGTGAAATACGGATACATCACAGGAGTTTGCAAAAATGAAGTGTCAAGAATTAATCCTTCGGTGTTTTCTTGAAGGTATTTACTGAACTCTCTATTTTTCTTATCTTCGTCTTTGTTAATTTCGATGTCTTGTCGATAATTCAGTAAAACAACTGTCAGCAGCAAAATTGAATCAACGGCTACTACCAGAATAATTCTTTTTAATGCGGCCTTTGAAACACTTGCTGCCAGAACTCTATAGAAAAAAAACAAACTCAAAGGAAGTACAGGAAGTAAATACCAGTATATTGCCCCGACAGTAAATAGAAAACTTAGTAGGTACGTAACGTAAATTAAGAAAACGTACAAATTTTTTTTGTTAGAATATTCTTTGGTCAACGGCCACAAAAGAGAAAAAAACACTCCTATGTATAGAAATGAACTTAAAGTGTTATTGGCCTGAAAACCGACAGGATCCATATTATTCCCCGCAAGATAATAGAGGGGTTGTAATAAGTAGGCTGGAAATCTGGTTTCCTTGCTGTAAGTAGCAAGGTCGTAAACTTTTAAATCCGTGTAACACGCATCCGTAACAGTAGGATTTACTCTCAGAACTTCCTGGTGTTTTTGAGCAATTGTTTTTTGAAACAACGGTATTTTTATCCCGAAGTAACACCCCCACAGCACAACGGGTAAAATGGTAAAAACTAACAAAGAGATTGGAAGTATTAAGTTTTTTTGTTTTTGCACAAACACAAATTCATAAAAGGTAATCGTACCGATAACTGCCGCAATAGGCGCAAAACCGATTTTAATCAATACCCCAAGCCCCAAGAAGAGACCGAGCAGAGGCATAATTTTATATTTGTTTTCCTCCATCATTTTGAGGAATATGAGGTATGAAGATACGGTAACCAGATACAAGAAGATGTCGACTTTATAGTCAGAAAAAGCAAGATTAAAAAATACCGGGGATGTAAACAAAACGCCGGAGAGAAATAAGGCGGCAGACTCTTTTGTTCCTAACTTCTGTAACAGTTTGAACGTGAGCAAGATGCTTATTATACCTGTTGCTGCGTATACAAAATTGATTACAGCGTAGCCGGAGAATTTCCCTATAAATCCCATTAGATACTCAACCGGATATGGTTTCGTGGTTTCAAAAAGGGGCTCGTATTTTCCGTTAGCTATAACTGAGTTTATTACTTTTGTATGAAAATAAGCTCCGTCGTACGTTTCGTGAGGTGTATAGAAGGTGCCGAGTATTAGAGACCCGCCTAAACCAGCAACCACCCCGGTGGTTAATAAAATCCGTGTGTTCATTTTTATCTGTGGGAAAAAAACGCAGCACAAAAAATAGGCTAAAACGTACAAAAAAAGCAAAAAGAACACATTCAAAATATTTTTTTCAAAATGCCCCGCCCAGAATATGAAGGCACTGACCGGGACAATAACTTGTAAAAAAACCGAAAATACTTTACGCACGTGTCTTTTGATTTCCCAGCCACTTCAAATTATTTAATAACAAAAAAGACAATCCGAGTATCACGAGAGTTACTAGCCATTCAAGATCTGCAAGTGAATACCACGGCAGTATTATCAGTACAATTGCCAAAATCACCGCTAATAACCAGCGTTTGTTTTTAACCAGGGTGCCCACAATTAAAATTAGAGGTATTAAGTGAACAAGCAGATCAGCGTGCATTGTGTGCAAATTCAAAAGCGGCAACAATAAACAAATTAATCCAAATCCGTGTGCCGGAGAAAAAATTAATCTCTTTTTATAAATTGCCAGAAGTGAAAAGATATTAAGAGCTACGACAACGCCAATTGGAATCCACGTACTGTGTGCACTCCCTAGCCATTTTTGAACGGTGTACATAACAGCAGTTAGGTTCGTGTTATTAGAGATGTCAGTCCCGTAACTGCTATTTTCGCTGTTAATCAGATAAGGTATGTAGGTTTGAACGAAACGGGGTCCGAAAATAGCTGTGTTCACTCCAATCAGAAACAGAATTGTGAGTAAAAAAAATCCGGCGTAAGAAAACAACTGTTTTTTGTCTTTTGTTAAAAGAAACATAAAGGGAACCAGTAAGAGAAAGGTTGGCTTCAAAAAGAGGAATCCCGTAATAATCCCGGCAACACCCGGACGCTTATTCTTCAACGCGGTATAAGCCAAAACCATTATGAGCAGTAACAAGCCGTTCGGGTGCCCTCCTATCAGAGTCATCCAAAAAGAAAGGAAGAATGTTACTGCAGTGCTATATACGCAGGTTTTTATAAGAGAGCCGCTCAATAAGTAAATTGCGGTAACAATACACACAGAATTTATGAAAACTACTATCCAGAAAGACTTTACCGAATCTTGTACCGGAAGAAGCGAATACAACCACGCAGTAGTAGGAGGCGTTCTGAAAGCAAGGACGCCCGTAATAAGTTCGGTAGGGGTTGTTCCTGAGATAGAGCGTTGGTAACTTCTTTGCGTTTCGTAGTCGTACAAATTGCTAATCTTACCTTCTCTCACGATGGTTGCCCCCGTAAGATACATTAAAAAATCTGAAGGGTGTTCAGGATCTTGGGTTTTAACATCTGAAAACTGCGGTAAAAGGTAGTAAACAACCGACCAGGCAACTATAGGTAATATCAAAATATAAAGAACCCATGGTCTATTTTTTATTGTCTCCACCACAGGATTATATCTCATTCTAAGCTCATTAGTGATGAACGGCTTTCCAAAAACTTCGGGTAGTGTAATATTACTACAGGGTTTAAATCTTAATAAGCTATAGGGCGTATATACAAAATGCGTTGATTTAACAACATAATAATCGTTGTGGATAACATATGGAAAACATTTTAAAATATCTATTTCCTCCTAAATGTATTTTTTGCGGCGCAGAGGGAGACATTTTTTGTGATGCCTGTCTGGGGGAGTGCTCACTATTGCCTACCCACACGAACGGTGCAGAAAAATAGGAGTACCGACCCGTCTTCTGTGCGTTTACAGTTACTCAGGAAAGGTAAGAGACTGCATAAAATTTTCCAAATACGGGGCAAGACAATTTTTGAGTTTAAGAAAACTATGTATTGAGGCTACTTCTGTTTGCAGTGAGGAGTGGGGTAACCTAAGTGCGGATTTGTGTTTACCTATACCCTCCAGTCCTAAGAAGCTTTCTCAAAGGGGATTTAATCAGGCAAACATGATTGCGGAAGAAGTTTCAAAGAAATTTAAGTTGGTTTTAAAAAAAGATTTGCTGGTCCGAAGCAGGAGCACGGAATCCCAACACACTCAGAATAGGGAAGGCAGGCGGGAGAATGTTAAAGGGGCGTTTACAGTGACTAACCCCGGGCAACTTTTAGGTAAAAAAGTTATTCTGGTAGATGACATAAGCACAACCGGAGCTACATTTTTAGAATCAGCTAAGGTGTTGTATGAAGCCGGGGCGGCGGAAGTTCAATGTTTCGCCCTAAGTAAACGCGAAAAAGTTTGTTATAATGGTGCGGCACATTGACGTGCGCAGTGTTTATACCGCGGAGGGTTGGCAGAGCGGTAATGCAGCGGCTTGCTAAGCCGTGACGGTTAATTGCCGTCCACAGGTTCAAATCCTGTACCCTCCGCCATGTATCAATATCGTTGCTTTTTGAAGCATTAGCTAGTTCTTGATAGGGTAGTTTGTATTGTGTTGACGCTATTTTTATCCTTAATAGATAAGCTCCAAAATGCTGATTTAAGAAAATTTTGTTAAACAATTCTTACTCTATGTGATGGGCTACGCCCCATAGGTGCAAAAGAAAGGTAAGCTCGTTGATAGCTGTTTTTTCTTCAGGTGTAAGTGTTTTATTGTGTCTAATGTTGCCCATATATACCCAAAACTTTTCGTTTTCACAGATTAGTCTAGATAATTCGTTGGTCAAAACCCTCCTAAACACATCTAGGTTTTCAGGTTTGTTAAAATTCATTTCCATCAGCACCGGATTTTCCAGTAACTCAGAAAGCTGTTTTTTCTCCTCATCACTGAGCCTGGGAGATGTTTTTGTTAAGTCAGCTATTTCTTTATACCAGGGTGGGACAACTGAAGTTATGTTTTTATGCTACAAGTTTTATAGTATTTTGCAACTGATATTTGAGAAAAAAGTTCCAAGTGCGTCCCACACCCTCCGCCATGAAACTTGATTAAAGTTTTTGTTGATACTGTATTTGTATAGTATTAAAATCTGTCCATTGAGTAATAAATAAGTCAATTACAACTTCAGGTTTTTTGTCATATTCTGAAAATGCTCTAAAATCTCTCTTTACTCTTCCGCTACTATCGGTAGTAACATCTTTAGGGTCTGTGGTATGAAAACCTTGGAGTTTTAGTACTTGTTGATAGTATGTCGTGATCTTATCTAGACTGTCATCAGTCATATACACAACCCCATATTGTTGTTTCTCATTGTTATCTACTATTACAGCTGTTTTATCGAATTTTGGATAATGAAGGTATTGTGGAAAATTCTGGGGTATTTCTGCTTGGTTTTTCTCGAATTTCGTAACATATTCCTGCTGACGTTCTTTTTCAAAAAAACTGGCACTCTTTTCATTGAATTTTTTATTCCGACCAATACTATTTCCTACACTCAAGGCTAGAAAGAGAAGTATTGGGGCAATAATTATCAGTACTAGCACTTTTTTTAACATATCTAAATCATATATAGCCAAATTAATATTTGCAATATGAGGCAAAAAAAGTTCCAAGTACGGCACACACCCTCCGCCAGAAATTCAATTTTTCCCAAAAGTAATAGAGAGCCCAAGTTTATTGCGTTCCCTCGGTAAAAAAACTATTATTGGACTATGCAAATACCTTACTCAAAAATATTGAATTTTTTCGGAATGTCCAATCAAAAACCTTCTGACACTAAAAGACCTGATGGTTTTGACCCTCAAACATTGGGGCCTAAAGAAAAATATATAGAGTGGGATTCGGTGGTTAAAGCTGAAATTAAGGAGATGAACAAAAGGTTTTCGAGAACCGTTATCATTATTGCTGTTGTCATTGCGCTTCTTCTCGTAGTGATGCAAGAATTTGGCTTGATCTTTGTGGTAGCGAGCTTGATTTTCTTCCTTATTTCTTTGAACAGGCTGCCGGAACACACCGTTCATGTTGAGGTTTCAAGCCATGGTATTAAGTACGGTGACTCAATGTATTACTGGTACGAATTAAAACAATTTTTCTTTAAAAAAGTTGCCGAGGCGGAAATATTAATCGTGGATACTTACACTTACTTGCCGGGGCGTCTGTTTTTTAGCTTTATCCTGGAAGACAGAACAAAGATAAAGGAAGCGCTGGACAAGCATATTAACTTTCTCTCGATCGAGCCCTTATCTTTTCTGGACAAGTTCTTCGAGAACGTTAAAAGCAAATTTAATATATAATCACCCTGTAAATTGGCACCCGTAGTTCAGAGGATAGAACGCAGCGTTGCGGACGCTGAAGTCGGGGGTTCGAGTCCCTCCGGGTGCGCCAGGAAATTTCGGAAACACTAGTGCGCGCTGTTTATTCCCAAACAAACCCAATTGCCTTAAACTAATACATACATGAACGTATTTACCGAACTTAGTGTGATTATTGTGGTCGCGGCTGCCCTCGCGGGTATAATGCGTGTTCTCAAGCAACCTATCGTTATCGGGTATGTGCTCACAGGGATTCTCTTGGGTCCTTATGTATTCGGGGTTTTAAAATCAGATGAAGCGATGTCGGTTTTTTCCCAAATGGGAATAGCGATTTTGCTTTTTATTGTAGGACTGCACCTGAATCCACGGGAACTTAAAAGCTTTGGGACGACGTCATTTTTAATCGGATTTCTCCAGGTTATATTTACAGCTTTTTTCGGGTTTTTGATATCGCTCTTGCTGAGTTTTTCTGTAATAGAAAGTTTGTATATCGGAATTGCGCTGTCCTTCAGTAGTACCATTGTAGTGTTAAAATTCCTCTCCGATAAAAAAGACCTGGAAAAATTATACGGGCGCCTCACCATAGGTATTTTGCTTCTCCAGGATATTCTTGCGGCCATAGCTTTAATCGCGGTCTCCGGAATTGCCGGCGGGAACGAAGGAATGTCTTCATTTCTTCTCCTAATTGTAAAAGGTCTCGCGGTGATATTAGTAATTTCCCTAGTAAGCTATTATGTGATGCCGGCTTTGGGCACGTTTTTCGCGCGTTCGCAGGAATACCTTTTCCTCTTTTCACTGGCGTGGGGATTTGGTTTGGCTACG
This sequence comes from candidate division WWE3 bacterium GW2011_GWC2_41_23, assembly GCA_000996895.1. Classification (GTDB taxonomy): domain Bacteria; phylum Patescibacteriota; class WWE3; order UBA101185; family UBA10185; genus UBA8498. The sequence goes on along the minus strand of LCBB01000007.1, from coordinate 28,753 downwards.
TTATTCGGAATTCTTGGTTTTTCAGTCGAGATAGGTGCCCTCCTTGCCGGTGTTTCTTTGTCTATTTTGCCGTACAGTTCGGAAATAAGTTCGCGTCTGAAACCCCTGCGTGATTTTTTTATCGTTATGTTTTTCATTTCCCTGGGGTACACGATATCGTTTGACACTTTATCCGGAATGTTTGTTCCGCTTTCCATCCTTGCGGCGTTTGTGTTAATCGGGAAACCGTTGATTCTCGCAATTCTGGTGGAGATTTTTGGTTATTCAAAAAAGACGGCATTTTTAACCGGCACCGGTTTAGCCCAGATAAGTGAGTTCTCAATGATTTTCGCACTCCTTGGTTTAAAGGTGGGGCATGTTTCGGAAGAAGTTGTGGGAGTAATTACAATTTTAGGATTTTTAAGTATAGCCCTCTCGTCCTACTTAATTGTGTATGCGGAAAAAATTTATCCGCTGTTTATACCTTTTTTAAAAATATTTGAAAGTAGGGCGCCCGCCACCGAAAGTGATTCCGCCCGTGTCTACGACACTATATTGTTCGGTTGCAACAGGGCAGGTTACGATTTCGTGAAAATATTTAAGGAGTTTGGGGCGCAGTTTTTGGCGATTGATTTCGATCCCGACATCATCAAGGAACTCACGGGTAAAGGTATAAATTGTATTTACGGCGATGCGGAAGACAGTGAGTTTTTAGAGGAAATCTCGATAGGAAGGGCGAAAATAATTATTTCTACTATTCCGGAATTTGAAACAAACAACTTTTTGGTAAACAAAGTGCGGGCGGAGAACAAGGATTCCCTCGTATTGCTTCTTTCTTACAACATAGATGACGCAATTAAACTTTACGAGTGCGGTGCAACTTATGTTATTTTGCCCCACTTTGTCGGAGGAGAATTTGCCGTTAAAGTGATTAGCGAGGCGGGGTTTGACGTCGAGAAACTAAACGCCAAGCGGGAGGAACACGTTAATTATCTTAAAGAAAGAAAGGCATTGGGACACGCCCACCCTGTCTGGAACCACAACCGCTAAGTTTGGATTTTGAAGGCGCATAAGGTAATATTGGCAGGCTATTCCGGTTGTTTTGGCAGTGTTATACGGGGGCCGTTAGCTCAGTTGGTAGAGCGCCGCATTCGCATTGCGGAGATCAGCGGTTCGATTCCGCTACGGTCCACCAGATTAAAGTTAGATGAAATAAGATTTTGATACGCTAAAATTTTTTCCCACTTCAATACCGTCGTTTTCAAGTAATCTTTTTTGTTCTAGTGCAGAGATTTCGTTGTGTTTTATGCTTATGTAGCCTTTTGCGTTGATTATTCTCCACCACGGTGTAATTCCATCGTCTCCCCATCGGTTGAGTATCCATCCGACTTCTCTTGCCCCTCTGGGTTTTCCGGCAAAAAGGGCGATTTGGCCGTAGCTCGCAACCGAGCCTTTTGGGATTTTCCGTACTTCTTCTAATACCCTGTCTTTAAAGCTCGTTTGTGCCTCCATGGAGGGATACCGAAGTGGTCATACCGGGCTGGTCTCGAAAACCAAGCGTGGGGCAACTCACACGTGGGTTCGAATCCCACTCCCTCCGCCAGGAATTTACGGCAGGCCCGAAGGGTCTGACGGAAATTGCTTGAGGGAAGTTGATTGAACAGCGAAGCAGGTTCGAATAACACATTTATGCGAGCGCAGCGAGCAGAATTGCTTTACGAAGTAAAACTCCCTCCGCCAACAAAAATGGCCGGCGTTTACCGCCGGATATTTTTTGCCCACTTCTGATATAATCCAAAATTAAGAGTGCATCCACACAAAAGTCTATTTAAGGAGAGAAAAATGGACATAAACGCAGTTGAAAAGGAGGCGGTTTTCAGAGGACCCGTCACTGTAGTTTATCAACCAAGGATTGTACGTCCTCTTTGCGCGTCAGCCTATTATAAGCACGCCAAGGGATGTCCGAACTTGAGAATTAAACCGGGCTGTCCTCCCCATGCAGCGCTGTTTCTCGACATTTTTGAATCCGAGGTTTATGTTGCTGCAATAAAATTTGACCTGAGAGCGTATGTAGAAAAGAAAGAGTGCGAACATCCTGACTGGACACCCCGCGCTTTAGAAAATCCCAGGCATTGGCAAGGTCACGTCCGGGCAATTTTAAAAGATCTGTGCCAAGAAAAATGTAAGGATTTTCCGGGGTACGTTTCAATCACAAATGCAGAGGCCATGGGTGTAAATCTTACGGAAACTTGCCGGAACGTAGGAATAATTCTAGAGTGGCCGCCCCGAAGAGTAGTGTATCAGGTTTCTTTGTTGGCAAAGTCTAAGAAGGTTTAACCACACCCCCAAACGTATAAAAACGGGCGGGGGGTTCTTTTTTGGTAGAATGTAAAAACATGAAAAAAGAAGTTGTGCGGAAACCCGGAAAAACTAAAATTGTCTCCCACATTAGAACTCAACTTAAAAAGAATTCGGATGCCAAAACCCGTGCAAGTTTTCAAAGATTTTTTAAAGATCCCGTTTTATGCCACGGAGTTAAGTCAGGAATTGTTGGAAAAATAGCGAGAGAGAATTTTATTCATGTCAGTGAATTAAGTAAAAAGGAATTATTTTCAATATGCGAAGATCTTTTTAAGTCCGGGTACTGTGAGGAGTCCTGGACTGCGGCAGGCTGGGTGCATCGGAAAAATGATTACGCCGAAAAGGATATCATCCTTTACGAGCACTGGATTAGTAAATATATCGATAATTGGGCAGAATGCGATACGTTTTGTAACCATACCGTCGGTGCCTTTATAGAAAAATATCCTAAATATATTAAAACGCTTAAAGTTTGGTCAAAAAATAAAAATCTTTGGCTGAGAAGGGCAGCGGCGGTGAGTTTGATAATCCCTGCGAAAGAAGGAAAGTTTTTGAAAGATGTATTTGAGCTGGCGGATACTATGTTGTTAGATAAAGAGGATATGGTTCAAAAGGGTTACGGTTGGTTGCTTAAAGTGGCAAGCCACAAACACCAAAAAGAAGTTTTTAACTACGTTTTGAAAAATAAAGACAAAATGCCGAGGACAGCTTTGAGATATGCAATTGAAAAAATGCCTGTAAGCCTTAGAAGAAGAGCAATGGAAAAGTAGCCCTTAGTGTTTTCTGGCGACGACAACCATATCCACCATAGGCAGATAAATTTCAGCTGAACCAAGTCCCAGTTTATTTGTAGTCCGCATAAGAATTCTTCCCGCGCCTCTATCTTGGAATAAATGTTCGATAATGTATTTAAATGAGCGGACAAATCCCCAAACCTTTATTTTTTGAATATCAAAACCTTCGGATTTAAGTAGTTCCGTTATTGATTTAGGAGAAAAATAGACGACGTGCTCAGGGTATTTTTTAAAACCGTACCAGCGTTTTCCAAGAACCGTAGCGTCCCAGCTGTTAATATTCGGCGTAGTAATAAAGAGGAGCCCGTCCAGTTTCAGCCACCTGCGGAAAAGCCTAATTTTATCTCTATAGTCCGAAAGATGCTCTATAACGTCGAAACAGGTTATGCAGTCAAACTGCCCTTCATTAAAAGTTTCTTCGAACGCAGGACCGGAGGTTACGTTAGCGTTCAATCTTTTTGACGCAACTTGCGCGGCATGCTGTGAAATATCATGCCCATATATAGAATGTCCGTCGGGTTTAACGGCAAGGAGGAAATTTCCAGTACCGCAACCGAAATCCAGAATTGTATTGGTACCTTCTAAGTAATTTTTAACAAATAAATATTTCTTTTTTGAATCTTTCAAGTGATCCGGTTCACTTTTTTCGTCGAAATATTCAGAGCCGTATATTTTATTGGCAGTTTCTACTTCAGGTAAAATTTCTAGTCTTCCAAAACCACAGTTACCGCACTTTAGAATGGAGAAACCACTTAGAGTTATTTTTTTAAGACCTTCATTTTTACAAACATCGCAACTGTTCATTTTGTCGCTATAAAAACAACATTTGACGCATTAAGCATATTTTCATTTTTGTCTTTTATAAGTCGGTATAATTTAGTCATAAGCTTTGTTCTAACCGGATTATTCCACACCATTCTTTTACCGGTAATTTTTCTTAGGATTTGAGAAGCGCCTCCGGTAATCAGAAAAGTTTCAAAAGCTAAAAGATGTTTATCAGAAAGGGTGTTTATTACCTGGATTTTTTTAAACCCGGCTTCCTGTAGCCATTTTTCCCACTGTTCTTTAGTCACTATGGTTTCGTGCTTAAATACTTTGTGGTAGGTTTTTATATACTTGTTTGCAAGCCGTTTTAGGCCGGCTTTCCTGAGAATTTTTTGTCCCCACAGTCTGTTGTTTATTTCTTTTGTCGGGACTGTGAATATAAACACGCCGTCATTTTTTAAAACTCTGTGAACTTCTTTTATAACTTTATCCGCCCCGTTTATGTGTTCCAGGGTACTTATGGAGACGCAGGTAGAGAAGGTATTATTTTCGAGGGGCAGTTCAACCGCATCTGCAAAAACAAGTTTTTCATAAACGCCTTTGTTTTTTGCTATATCAAGATCTTTTTGTGATTTATCCAAACCAATTTCTACGCAGGTCTTATAAAAAATTCCTCCAAATTCGCCGAAACCGCAACCTATATCGAGGACGGGTTTAGTTATTTCCAGGTCAGATATTATCTCTGCTTCAGTTGCCCTCCACAGGGCGTGAGAAAAAGGAGCGACCTTAAGATATTCGCCGAAGTAACCGGTCATACTGTAGTATGATATTGTATTATGTTGAATTTGTCTAAAGTACTTGATTTGACGATGAAATTATTCTTTGTTCTGTTGGGCGTTACGGTAATTGTTTTGAACCTTATTTCAATGGGAAATCAACAGTACGTTTTTCTTGCGGAATCTTTTTTAAGGGGACATCTGGATTTTGTTAGCATGCCTCCCCATTTGACCGATATGGTTTTGCACAACGGTTACTATTATTGGCCTAATCCCCCGTTTCCTGCTGTTCTTCTAATGTTTCCGGTAATAATTTTGAAATTGCTAGGGGTTGCTTCGATACAAGGGTTTGTTCAGATAGTCATCGGCGCACTTTTAGTGTGGGTTCTCGGTAAAGTTTTTATAACGTGCAGTTCAAAAAAAGATGTAACTTTTTGGGTCTATTCTTTTATTTTTTCTACCTGTTTTATCGGAGTTTTTTCTTTGCCATCGAGCTGGTATTTTGCTTCTACAGTTTCCGTGTTTCTAACGTTCCTTGCTTATTTGCTATACAAGAAAGGATATTCAATGGCTTATGTTGGGATAATATACGGTCTAATTTTGTTAACAAGATTCACCGCTGCCCTAGGAATTATTTTTTACATATTTTTACTCTTGTCGGAAAATAATTTCCGCTTCAAGTTTGACCGCGCTTTAACGAAGAAGTTTATTTTACTGTTAGCCCCCTTCTTCTGCGCTTTAGTCATAATGATTTCTTATAACTACGCGAGGTACGGGACGTGGAAAGAACTTGGGTATGTCCAAAATTTTCTTTTTCCGTGGCATCAGACAGCCCGTAATTACGGAATATTTAGCTTGAAACATGTACCGGGCAACATTTATTATCTTTTTCTCAACGCTCCAAAACCGGTTCTCTCCGACGGTGTTTCTAAGGTACTGAAGTTTCCTTTTGTAGAAGCCGATCCTTGGGGGATGAGTATTTTTGTTACTTCCCCGGTATTTTTTCTGCTGTTTACTTTGGCTTATAAGAAAAGAGAATCCATATTGCTTTTGCTCACGTCTTTTCTAATTATGATTCCCATCTTGTTATATTTCGGTGTTGGTTGGATTCAGTTTGGGTATAGATATTCTTTGGATTTTTTGCCTTATTTATTTATAGCTTTGGTTTCAGAATATTCACTAAAGAACAAAGAACTTTCGCTCGGTGTTAAGTTGGTGATACTTTTATCTTCTCTCAGTAACTTTTATCTATTATTCACCATGCTCACTTAACTTAGCGGCATTTCTCTCTTTAATGTACCTGGAAATATCCTGACCAAGGTTAGTGTGTTCATCTCCCGCAACTATCTGATCGACCATTCCCATAGAATCTGCAAATATTCCCGCGGCGATGCGTAGTTCCTTAGGGACGTCTTTGTCTTTGGCTATGTTTTGGGCGATTATGGTAGCTATTTTTATCCCCGCTCTTACAGCTATCCTGATGAGTAGCCTCATACTTTCTCCGTCGTCCCCGTCCGTTTCTATTTTTTTCAGGGCTTCGAGGGGGTTTTCATCGACAGGGTGTTTTCCCGCCTTTACTTTTTCTTCGGCATTTTGGTACACGCCCTTTCCGAAATCCCGGGCTTTCTGTTTTTCTTCACCGGTAAATTCTCCTGCAAATTCTCCGTAATTGTGGCTATTCAACCATTTTTTGGTTTGTTCGTTTATATCGTCTGCGAGCCATTCGCCGTTTGAGAAAACAACTTCCCCTCTAAGAACTTCGGCGGGAGGTTTATTAGAAGTTGTCTCAGTACGTGGCGGGGTGTGGGATTCTCCGTTTCCGGAAATTTTTCTAACTTCCTCCTGAAGTTGCTCAAACGCTTCTTTCGCGCTTCTATCGACAGCAGCCATATCGTTTGCGATGTTCTGAGCATCGGAGGGGGATAATTCCTTTTCGAGCGAGCTTTTCAGTCCGTCTCCGAAGTGCCCGACGTTTCTGACGGCACCTTCAGCCCCTTTTGATATTAAACCCACTACCTCGCTGCTTTTTTCTGCAACCCCTTCTATACTAGGCATAGGCGGTATACCTTCGGGAAGTTGGGGAAATGCCGGAATCGTGGGGATTGTTGTCATTTTGCGTACCCTCCTTTTAGACTCTCATCAATTACCTTCAGTTTTGCAGCGTCAACTTTTTCTCTGTATTTTCTTATTATTTCTAATTTCTCCAGTTTTAAGGCAAGCATTTTTATTAGAAATTTGTCGTAAGCATCCTGAAGTTGTTCCTCAGTTGTTTTTTGATCTCCCACCTTTTAATTATAAGGATACAAGCCATTATTTCCAACCTTTCCCGCCGCGCACGCCGACTTGTTATAATGAATTATGAAATTCATCGTCAGCGCCGGAGGCCAGGGCACAAAATTATGGCCATATAGCAGGGAAAATAATCCCAAACAATTCCAGAGAATTTTGAACGGAGAGTCGCTTTTTTCGTACAACGTTAAGACCCTTCTTAGAAAATATCCCGCAGCCGACATACTTATTTCCACAAAAGAACGGTATTTGAAAATCGCGCGGGAGCAGGTTCCACAAATACCTTTGGAAAATTATATTTTAGAGCCGGACTCACCAAAAAATAGAGGGCCAGCAGACGGACTGGCAATTGTTTACCTCGACGTTAAATTTCCGGGCGAACCTTTTATGATAGTGCAGTCCGACTGCGTGAGAATTCCCGAAAACAATTATCTACTCTTAATAGAAACTGCTGAAAAGCTTGTGAAAGAGCATAAAAAGTTTATTTCCGGTGGAATTGCCGTAACATACCCCGACCTTGGGGTAGATTACCTGAAGCTGGGTAGGAAAATTCACTCATATGGAAATGTCGATGTTTTTGAGGCAAAAGAATTTGTAGACCGCCGCTCAAATTATGCCGAAACCAAAGAACTAATTGAAAATTTTAACGTTGTGAAACACAGTAATCATAATTGCTGGTATCCGCAGATGCTACTCGAGGCTTATGAAAGATACAAACCCGATTGGTACACGGCTTTAATGCAGATTAGAAAAATTATAAGCGACACAAACAGTTTAGATGGAGTTGTAGCAATCTATCAGGGCATGGAAGCGGGGGCAACCGAAATTGTGACGAGGCACCTGTTTAAAGACGCGCTGATATTGCAGTTAAACTATAACTGGGTAGATATCGGAACGTGGAACTCACTGTACGAATACGTTGCCCGTAAAGATCAGGTTTATAAAGAAGGAAATGTAATCGCGTTGGATTCAAAAAGCTCTCTAATCAAAAGCGATAACCCGGATAAACTAATTGCGGTGTTCGGGTTGAAAGACATGGTGGTGGTAGATACCGAAGATACTTTGTTAATCGTGCCCAAAGATAAAACCGACAAAATTAAGGATATTCAGGACGAGCTGCGTAACAAAAAACTTGATAAGTATTTATAGGACAGGGCTTATACGGTAGGGCGGTTCGAGTTTGTGTTAAAATCAAGGCTGTTTGAGGCTTTGGAGGGATGCGAGAGTGGTCTAATCGGCTCGCCTGGAAAGCGACGCGTCGCGAAAGCGGCACGAGGGTTCGAACCCCTCTCCCTCCGCCATGCTTTCGGCAGGCTTGCCGGCAGGTAAGACTGACGAAACATTGCTGAAGTAAGTGGTTCGAAAGGCGCAGGCACGACGGTGCCGAGCCGGGGTCGACGGAATTCTCAGCAGAGAATTACCGGTGACCGAACCCCTCTCCCTCCGCCATAAATCTTCCTAATTATCCAAAACGAGCACAAAAAAACGCCCTAAAACATACCAAATTGGTACGCATTAAGGCGTTTGGGGTATTTCAAGTACGTCTAGCAAAATGACGTATCTGTAATACGAGTAGTTGTTATCAGGACCCCAGCCGCAAAAATTGAGCATAATATTGTGTTCACTATTTTTTGCGTTATTAAAGGGAGTCCTATCTCCGATGACGGAATATTTTTCATCGGTTACTATATCCAGCATCTTTTCAGGGTATAGTTGAATTTCTCCTGCCGCGGTGTTATCGACTCGAATAGCTGCCGCTACAGTAACTTTCACCTCGGAATCTCCTATTTGGATTTTTCCCGTACTTCCCAAAGACTGTGTAAGTTTCTCTTCCACCGCTTTGTCCGAAGCTCCCCAATGTTCGAAGTAATATCGGAGAGGTTCTGCTTGAAGCGGATTGTTCCTGTAGTACCCGGAGTGAAACCCCAGCAGGATATTTCCATAGTTGTCAGCTCTGGAAACACCAATTCCGGTTCCTAACGTTAGTCCTTCAGAGGTAGTTTTGTAATCCCCTGTATTTATAGGACTGATTAGACCGGCAGAGATTTCAATTTCACCAAGGACCCCTTCTTCGAAACGTAGGGAAAAAGAGCCTGTAGAAATGTCCAGATCTTGGTCGCCCGCGTCGAAGATGTAAGGATTTACCTCCGGTGCTGGAGTTGCCGTCGGAGTGGGTTGTTCCGTAACAGTTTCCTGAGCAGTGGGTGTAGCCACGGGTGCTTCAGGCGTTTCGGTTGTGGGAACAACGGTTGGTCTGGCTGTGTTAACGGGATGATTACACGAAACCGTTAACAACAAGAAAAGCAGTGCCGCGAACAGTTCCAATCTTTTCATCGGAACCTCCTTAAAAAGGATGTGGGAGACGCTAAGAAAATTGTTTTTATCTCAGCGCCTCCCCGGTAGGTTTTAGTGCTTTTTGAACACTACGAACGACGCGATCGCTATAAGGCCGAGAATAGCTGGCCAAAAGAAGGTCGCTTGCTTTGATTCCGGTTTTCCGCCACCCAAAGAAGGTTCTATGGGTGTGGGATTGGACGAAGTGTTGGTTACCGTGATGGTAGCCGTCGGAGTGTCTGTCTCAGTAGGTGTTCCGGTAGGAGTCTGCGTGATTGTCTCTATCGGAGTTTCCGTTTGAGTCACAGTCTCGGTCGGAGTGTTGATAGGTGTTCCGGTCTCCGTAGGAGTTTCCGTAACAGTTGGGGTGTTGGTAGATGTCTCAGTTACCGTGATGGTAGCTGTCGGAGTTTGAGTGACCGTTTCCGTGACAGTTACCGTGGTAGTTAATGTCGGCGTATTCGTATTGCAAGGACCGTGAGATAGCACGAACTGTCCGCTCCAATCGCTATAAATTACTGCGGAGGCACTGACAATCTGGCTGTCCAGATTGGAGTTCGTGTAATAATGGGCCGCACCTCCGGTAAACTTAGATAAAGGTACGGTTTCGGTTGTTCCGTTTTTCCAGAATATGTCGACACTGGTTGGTGCCAGGGTTTCGTTCTCAACCTGGTTGATGATAATGTGCCATTCGCTCGAGCTACACGAGTGTTCCCCCAGCGAGGCCTCTTTAATGAAAATAACCATCGTTTCGCTCACCTGCGCTTGCACAGGCGAAGCGGCAGCGCCAAGCACTGCAAAAACCACGACTAGCACTATAACTACCGAAAACTTATTCATTTCATCTCCTTGTTGGATTTATAATTTCAAGGTGCGTCCCAGTTAAAGGATTCTGGAATTATAACACCCCATAGCATTTTAGTAAAGTACTATAGGACTGCAATCGTAAGATCCAAAGAGCGTTCTTATGAGGCATCTACCGCCTATTTGGGTTTTGTTTGTGATTTAAACCGAGGTATGCTATACAAAGAACAATGGACACGATTAACGAGATTAAGCAAAAGATAGACATTGTAGATCTTGTAGGTTCTTACGTTAGCTTGAAAAAGGCAGGACGTAACTATAAGGGTATTTGTCCCTTTCATTCAGAAAATACCCCTTCTTTTATGGTCTCTCCCGAGCTTCAGATTTATAAGTGTTTCGGTTGCGGTGAGGCGGGAGACATATTTAAATTCGTCGAAAAGATAGAAGGGATTGAGTTTTCAGCGGCCCTCGAGCAGTTAGCCGTTAAAGCAGGAATAAAACTTGAGAAGAAAGATTACGACCCCGAGTCGGCTAAAAGAAAAGAGCTTTATCAGATAAATAATCTGACAGCAAAGTATTATCACTACGTTTTGACTAAGCACCCCGAAGGAAAAATAGGGCTTCAGTATCTCACTGAGAAAAGAAAACTAACTCCCGAAACGATAGATTTTTTTCAGATGGGGTACGCGCCCGATACCTGGGACTCTTTGCATAAATTTCTTAAGAAACAAGGTATACACGAGAATGAAATGCTGGACGCCGGTGTGATTTCAGAGAAAAGTTCGGGAACCGGATATTTAGATAAGTTCCGCGGAAGGGTAGTCTTTCCCTTCAAGGGAATAGACGGGAATGTTGTTGGTTTTAACGGTAGGACTATATTGGATCGTGAACCGAAATACATGAATACTGCTGAAACTGCGGTGTTTCACAAAAGCACGTTCCTTTTTAATTTGGTAAACGCCAAAATAGACATTAAAAAGCTCGGCGCCGTGATTGTTGAAGGACAGATGGATGTTATTAGTGCGTATCAGGAGGGGATAAAGAACATTGTTGCCTCTTCCGGGACTGCTTTGGCAGAGTCTCAGCTCAAAATTTTGCAAAGATACACCAACGACCTCACGTTCTGTTTTGATGCTGACTCAGCAGGCGTGCACGCTGTTTACCGCGCGGTAGAAATCGCCGAAAAGCTGGGTTTTAACATAAAAGTGACCATAATCCCTCCTCCGTATAAGGATTTGGACGAGGTTTTAAAAGCAGATCCTGAGAAAGCTAAAATTGCTATTCGGGATGCGGTGGATGTTTACGATTTTTATATTTCAAGTACGCTTAAGGTTAATAGCAAAGAGTCGGCTCTCGGTAAAAAGCTTATTTTAGAAACCTTGGTTCCTGTTTTCTCGAAGATAAATAACCCGGTTATAGTTGATCACTACTCGAAAATGTTGGCAACAGAACTAGGTTTGTCCGAGGACACCGTAAGCACGATGTTTAAGGGAGGTTCTCTCGGAGGATACAGCGATGGGGCGGGGGAAGATGACGAAAAACTACCGCTTCTTTCCAGAGACAACCCCGAAGGTTATTTTCTCGCCCTTTTATTAAAGGCGGATATTGACATAATGCGTGAATACGGGTATAAAATGGACGTTGAGGATTTCATAAACCCTATAGTGGTTAATATCTATGAGGCCTTAGTTGCCTACTTAAAAGAAGACAGAAAATCCTTCAACATTAAACAAGTCATAAAAAAGGCCGAGGAAGGCTATCATGACAATATTTCGGAACTTTACCTATGGGATTTTGATGGTATTATTGAGGTTAACTCCCCTCAAATCCTTGAGAGGGAAATCGATAGTGTCTTTAAACGTATTAAAAAAGATTCTGCTAAAAGAGCAGTTAGGATCTTAACGGAGAAGATAAAGGTTGCGGAACTGGAAAAAGATTGGGATCTGGTTCTAAAACTAACAAAAAAAGTAGAAAAACTTAAAAAATTGTTTTTGTAGTGTATTAATTTTCCTAATTATTAAACTTTAAACATGGTAAAAAAATCTAAAGAGTCTGAAGAAAAAAAAGGCAAAGGTGCGATAAGCGACGCAGTCATTTCCCGTCTTGTAACTAAAGGAAAAAAACAAGGTTTTCTCACACTGGACAATATACTTGAATTGTTTCCCCAAGCCGAAGAAGAGCTTGAAACACTCGATTTTCTTTACGAGAAACTAGTCGATGCCGGAGTTGATGTGTTCGACGTGACCTCCGAAAAAGAAGCCGAGAAAATACACAAGTTTGAAGACATCGATCTTTCACAGATAAAACTTGATAAGACGGTAAGCTCCGATCCGGTAAGGATGTACCTCAGAGAAATTGGCAACTACAGTCTTTTAACTTCCCTGGAAGAAGTTGATTTAGCAAAAAAAGCCGAGGTAATAAGATACAAAAAAATGATTAAGGACATGCAGCACGAGGGCAATAAAAAACCCAGTCCAAAAGACATTTCTAAAGAAATGGGACTCAAGGAAAGGGAAGTGAAGGAAATAGAAGCATTTTCTCACGGCACAAATGATAAAGAGGGAGCCCGTGCTCACGAAATGTTAATAAAAGCCAATACCCGCCTTGTTGTTTCAATTGCAAAAAAACACATGGGCAGAGGGCTTCAGTTCCTCGATCTTATTCAGGAAGGAAACATGGGATTAATGAAGGCGGTTGATAAATTTGATTGGCGAAGGGGTTTTAAATTCTCAACCTACGCAACATGGTGGATAAGACAAGCCATCACCAGAGCTATTGCAGACCAGGCCAAGACAATCCGTGTTCCCGTTCACATGGTGGAAACAATCCACAAGTATAAGAAAATCGAGCGCGAACTCGAGCAAAAATTTGAAAGAACACCGACCCCCGAAGAAGTAGCCAAGGTTATGGGAATAGAACCCGAGAAAGCTCACGACATTGTAAAAATCGCTCAGGATGTTACTTCACTGGAAACTCCCGTAGGAAAAGAAGAAGATACCAGACTAAAAGAATTCATTGAGGACGAAACTACACTGTCTCCTTTTGAGGCGGCCAGCCGGGAATTATTAAAAGGACACATCGACGAAGTTTTGCAGTCCTTAAATCCGAGAGAAAGAAAAGTTTTGGAACTGAGGTTCGGATTAAAGGACGGGCGTACCCGCACACTTGAGGAAGTAGGCAAGGAGTTCGGTGTTACCCGCGAAAGAATCCGACAAATAGAAGCCAAAGCGTTGAGAAAACTAAGACATCCTTCGAGAAGTAAACGTCTAAGGGATTACCTTTAGTTTAAAAAGGGAATCACACGCGAAACGGGTAATGGTTTCTTATCTAAATTTCTGTATATAAACACGTCCGATAGCGGTATCAAGCTCGGTTTTGATAAAGTGAAGTCTTTCGCAAGCTCAAACTTTTCCTTAGAAACCAAAGTATTGGAAAATTTATCCCACCTTTTGTAATATTCGGGGTAAGCTCCGCCGACCTCCGGTTTTTTGTAATTTTCCATCGGCCTTGAGGAGACAATCACATAATCGTAATAAGCCGGATTTTTGGGGTAAAAAAGTTCGGCGTTTTTTGAAGAGTAAACCTCGTATTGATAAACTTTTGCTCCCGGCAACTTGTTCATCGGGTCCAATCCTTCCTCAGTGTAGACAAGTTTTGTTGTAAGTGGGGGAGTGTTTTCCTGCGCCCATAAATAGGCTTCGGACTTGGGTGTCCACCTTTGAAACTGAGTTAATAAAAGTGCAGGGAAATATAAATAAAATCCCAAAGTAGTAAAAACTATTAAGTAGGACAGTTTGTCGTTAATTTTACTTCTGAGTTTTTCTATACCCCGAGCTGAAAAATAAAGAACCACCGGCAAAATCGGAAGAAGCCACCTGTCTATTCTTCTGGATTGTACGGAGAAGAAAACCAGGTAGAAAAGAATATTAAGTATCAGGAACAGGTCAAATTTTTCTTTTCTCTTGGAAAATATCCCGATTACCGACAAAAACAAAACGGCAGGAGTAACGATAAAACCGAGAGCGTAAATGTATTTAAAATAACCATAGTCTACGGAATCGAAGACAAGACCGCCTTCTTTAAACACCATTTCATAAACTCTGTAAACAAAATCCTGAACGAAAATAAGAGAGAACGGGTTGGACAATATGAATGCTCCAAAAGTTATAAATAGCAAAGCTACTACGTTCCTAAATTGCCCCCTCTTATAAAAGACCCAGACAAAAAGGGGTAGCGTTATAAGAGAAGTGATTTTAGTACCGATGGCTAACCCTAGAAATATTCCTGTTAAAACCGTAAGCAGCGTATCATTTTTTTCTTTTTCAAGATAGAGAAGTGCTGTAAGAAAAGATAATGATATCAGCAGGGTTAGTATTATATCCGCGTTGATGTAATGAGCGTGTACTATTAGTTTCCAGTTTAGTGCGAGTAGAAAATACAGGAGTATTGAGAGTTTTGCACGTCTTGTTTTTTTGTAAAAGATAAATGTTATAACCGGTACGATCAGAAAACTTAATAGGGCATTGAAAACTCTCATTGCCACATACAAGTCGTACTTGGTTGCCGGGACCCCAAAAACATTCGATATTTTGCTGAATCCCATCGTAAAAATAGTAAAAAGGTAAGAGGGAAAAGCTCCGTAAACATAAGATATGGGAATCAGTTTGTAATAATCTCCCCCGGAGACGATTGATTTAATTTCGTACGTATATTTTATGGCAAGTTCTGCTATCTCGGGTTCGTCGGCGTAAAAACTGTGGGGAAGGCCGAATTCTATATGCCACAAACGCAGAAATATTCCAAGAGCGGAGATAAGAGTAATTATTATGATCGGGGCTGCTTTATGTTTCATACGTTGCCGGGTCTATGCTGAGTATATCAAAATTATCTTCCTGTTCTTCTACGGACAAAAAATGAAGTATAATTTTTCATATGGATAATGAAAAAAAGACTGCGCGGTGGACTATTGTCGGTGCCCTCATTTCCGGCGCTATCGTAGTTCTGGCTTTGAAATATTTCAGTAATTTGGAAGAGCTTCTTAAATCATCCGGGATCTTAGGGCCTCTGATAAGTGTAGGTCTATACGGTCTTTTTAGTGTTACACCGGTACCTACAGATTCACTTACAATCGTGAACGGCATGGTGTTCGGGATTCTTGGAGGAACTATTATTGCTACTGTCGGGAACACGGTCGCGGCATTGGTGGAATATTTCCTAGGCTTAAAAGTCAGGGACGCTACAGGGACAAAAGGTAAGACATTCACGATTCCGATAATCAAGAAAAAGTTTCCCGTTAACTCCGTTATGTTTTTAATCTTCGGAAGATTTCTGCCTGGATACGGTGGAAAAATTGTAAGCGTGCTTGGAGGAATGTATAAAATTTCGCTTTGGAAATACACGTGGACAGCGCTAGTCGCCAACTTCATAGGTGCCCTGATGTTTGCTTACGGAGGTCACTTGTTAAGACTGCTCGTTTTTTAAAAGCTTTTTCCCCGCCGAAGTTGAATTAAAAAATTAATACTGGATAATTAATTAATGGAAATCCTGCTCCGAGCGTTGGTGTATTTTTTAATGTTTATTGTCCTTTGGTTCGGATCGGGGTTGATTATTTCAGCAGTTGAAAAAGCTTCAAAAATATTGAAGATCTCAACTTTTGCTCTATCCTTTTTTATACTCGGTCTTTTAACCTCCATTCCGGAATTAGCGGTGGGAGTAACTTCCGTTGTGGAGCACGACCCCCAGATTTTTGTGGGCAACCTTCTTGGGGGAATAGTTGTTATTTTCTTGTTAATAGTTCCCGTACTGGCGATATTCGGCAACGGAATAAATCTTAGTCACCGTATGGATAGCAAAGGGTTGTTGGCAGCGATGATAGTGTGTGTCGCCCCATCTTTGTTAGTAGCTGACAAAAGGGTAGGTGTTTTCGAGGCGATTCTAATGATTCTTCTGTACATTTCCACACTTTATATCGTTCAAAGAAAACAAAATCTTATAGAAAAAATTGAAACTATTCAAACCTCATTGAAATTGGACGGAAAGACACACGTTCTGAATGTGTTGAAAATTTTAATAGGACTGGTCCTGGTTTTTTTCTCAAGCGAGTATATTGTCAGAGAAACTGTAGCATTTTCAGTAATTGCAAAGGTTTCTCCGTTTTTACTGAGTATAGTGATACTGTCGCTCGGAACAAATTTGCCTGAATTTTTTCTTGCACTAAGAGGCATCAAACAAAATAAAAAAGACGTTGCTTTTGGGGATTACATAGGTTCGGCATCTGCGAACACCTTAATATTCGGGGGTTTAGTTTTTTTGAACGGAGGTACGGTTACGCTTACCAATAATTTTTTACAAAGCTTGGTGTTTATCCTAATTGCGTTAGTTTGTTTTTACTTTTTCGCGAGATCAAAAAATACAATTTCAAGGAAAGAGGGGATAGTTCTGGTTATGATTTACGTATGTTTTGTGGCTCTTGAATTCTGGGCAGCGTCTAACGGATAACAAAAAGCACCCTCGGCGTTTTACCATCAGGTGCCTTAATTTTTGTTAAAAGCTCAAGCTTTCTTTTTATCCAGCCTATCGAGTTTCAATAGTTTTACACCGAAATAAACCACGAGGGCTATCACGACGAAATCTATGAAAACATTCACAAAACTTCCCCACATTATTTTTGCTGTACCGACTTGAAGGTAAGCGCCCTGCAGGTTCTCGATGTTTTTTAACCCCGAGGCTAACAAAGGGCTGATGATGTCCCCCACTAAAGATGCAACTAGTTTTGACACCGCACCGCCCAAAATAAATCCGACCGCCAAACCTACGACACCTTGTTCTCTAATAAAATCTAAAAAACCTTTCATCGAAGATCACCTCCTAGCTTAAATCTCTGATATTTTTAGTATAGCAACTACCCCCATCGTAAAAAAAGCACCGGAGATTGGATAAACCAAATCAACGGTGCTTGCTACTACTCTTCTTTCGTCGTAGACGGGAATTTCAATCTAAGTTGTTTTGCTCCGGTGGATATAACCTGTGGCCACACTGTCATTCCGTCGTTAAAATCTATTCCGTCCGATGGTTCGGTAGCCATAAGGGGGCGGTCCGGCCTTAGTTCTGCGCACTGTTTGTTGTAGTCGCAGTATTTGCAACGTTTCTCGATGCGCATCGGAAAGGCCTCATTCTTTATTCCGTCAGCCACATGGCGCATTGTATATAGGAACTCTTGAAAGTCTTTCACGTTGCGGTATGTTTTGAATGCTTTCCCATCGCGTAAGTGATACCAGTAAAACGCGACGGGAAGTTTTCCATACACCTGGTAGTACAGCCAGTAATACGTTGTTATTTGAAGGTTCTCGTGAAGATCAAATTGGAATGCTGCAAGTTCCTCGTTTGTTATATCAGGGCGAAAATACCGCGGGTTGTACGATTCTCTACCTGTCTTTAGGTCAACGAGAACAACCGGATCATAACCGTCTATTAGTTTCCCGTTAATGATTAGTTCCGGTCTGATTTTGGCAATTGACTCGATCGAGATGGCTCTGATTTGATCAAAAATTCCGACAAACCAGACTTTCGGAAACATTCTGACCTTATATCTTTTTTCTACTTCCAGGGGCCGGGGTTTATCAATGTTTTCATTCCAGTAGTGTGTAACACACATCAAACCGGAAACTCCGAACTCATCATCCCTCTTTTTTGACTGTTCCCGCAATATCAGCCTGTTCTGTTCCAACGCCCCGTTCCACTTATAAAACCAGGCTCCCTGTGCTTTTTTCAGCGTGGAATAGTACAGGGGATTCTTCTTAGAGCTGTACATTGTCCGAACGAATTGATGTACGGTGGAACCCATAAGCCGAGGGTAATCGGTTTTTCTCTCACACTGCATTACATAATGGAGAAAGTAATATTTCGGACAGTTAATATAAGAGCCCGCTTTACTCATGCTTAGGGTAAGAACGCCTTGTTTAGCCACGTTTCCTCCTCTCCTTTTAGGTTGTGAAAGTGCTGATTTTGGCTACATTATTGGTAGCCCGGGGTAGTTGGGTAATACTATAGCATTTTGGGGCAAGTTTTTCGCCGGTTGCTCAGTTGGAAGGAATGTGAATTTCCAATAAAATAATGTAGATTAAGTAAAAGTCTTGGTCAGTTTTTTAGTGTAGCTATGTCAAAAATTACAAAAAGTCAGAAAAAATTTCTAAAATCGGCATACAAAAATACTCCTTTAGAGGAAATCTCAAAAAAGACAGGGCTTTCGCGGGAAGAGGTTTTGTCTTATATTAAAAAATCCGGAAAAGATGTGGGTAGAGTAATTGAAACTGTTTGGGCGGAAAACGAAAAAAATAAAATTAAATCGGTATCGGAAATTATTTCAATTCTCAAGGGTAGCAGGTTGATAATATTTGGACTTTTCGTTTTGGTGTCAGCGCTGTATTTTAATTCTCTGAGAGGACAGTTTGTAGCTGACGACATTTTAGGCTTTCGTGATAATCCGGACGTAAGGGATTTGGCCGGAGCTTTCCGTTCCATGAGAATTCAGTCTATTGTATACGCTCTGTCGTTTAGGTTTTTTGGTTTAAGTCCGGTACCTCTTCATATAGTTTCCATTTTCTATCATTTAATAAACTCCTTTTTGGTTTTTGTTTTGGGAACACTGTTGTTCGGAAAAAAAATCGGTACGGTTGCATCTTTCCTATTTGCATCATTTCCGGTTAATACAGAAGCTGTTTCATGGATATCGGCATCGAACTATTCTCTGGAGACAACCGGCTTTCTTACAATGGCAGTTTTTTATTACCTGTATAAAAACTCTCACAGAAAGATTTATATGTTGGGTGCGGCGTGGTCATGTGTTTTTGGGATATTTATGATAAGGAGTAACTTTGTAATATCTTTTGTGCCTTTGGTGTTTATTATTGACAGGTTCATTTTAGAAAAGAAAAGTTTTAACAGTTCATTAAAGAACATCGCAGTTTTTATTCCTTTAACATTTTTAAATTTTTTTTATAAACAAGGGCAATATAATAACAGGGTTTCGTATCTAGCAGGTTCCACGGAGGCAAACATTGACGCCGCAATGCCTTACTTTTACAGGTTTCCTTACACGCTTTACTCAAATTTTAAACTGCTTATTTTTCCTAAAAACCTTTCGATCTTTCATGAAGGAGATGTGTTAACGGACGCCAATTTATTTCTAATGTGGGTTTTTACATTATGTTTTTTCTTGTTGGTTCTCTACTTAAGAAAAAGAAAGCCTGAAATTTCAGGATTGTTGCTATTTGTGCCGGTCGCGCTTTCCCTGACTTTCAGTCCGGTTCTTATCTCAAGCTATTTTGCCGAAAGGTACTTGTATCTCGCTACCGTCGGGTTTTGTATGTTGATGGCAGTAATTATTGTGATGGTGGAGAAAAAAACCGGAATCAAATATCTAACACTTATTATCACCGCCGTGCTTTTGGTATTTTACTCAATTAGAGTAGTGACAAGAAACGTCGATTGGTCCACTCCGGAAAAACTTTGGTTGTCTACAATAAGCGTAGTTCCGAGCAGCCCCCGAGCTCACAAAGTTTTAGCCGATTATTATATTGAAAATGAAGATTTTGAAAACTCTGCCAAAGAAGCTGAGGTGGCATTAAATTTAAGGAACGGGGATTATCCCGAGGCACGCAATAATTTGGGGCTGAGTTACCTTAGACTGGGTATGCCGGATAAAGCAGAAAAGCATTTTTTAGAAAACATCAAAACACACCCCGGTATGTGGCAGTCATATTTTAATATGTCGGAAATTGAAGTTAACAGAAATAATTTGCAGGGGGCGGTTTTTTACCTAAAAAAAGCTTTGGAGTTAAACCCCAATCACGAGAAAGCCCGGTTTATTTTGGAAAAAATTCAGGAAGACTCGGGATTGTGACGCGGTTTGATTACTAAAGATTCTATAAGCCGGCGCGTAATCTTTAAGCTCCGGAAGATTAGTAGACAAAAAAAATGGACGAAAGGCTGACTATATTATCAACTTTTCGTCCATTAGGACCGCCACTCACCTCTGATGCGAGTACTTATTTATTTTTGAGATAACGCACAGTATTGTTTGGCTCACCTTATTGTCGCATCCGTACCCTGCATTTATCCGCGGTAGCAGGTAAGGATAAGCTCTGTGCAATCCTCCCGGTGTTACGGTGAAAGCTCCGGAATAACCTGCCGGTGCCAACCCGTTCATAATTGTTCGTGTAACGTTTCCTCCCGGGTAGATAAAGAAGAAAGGTTCGGTGCCAAAAAGATTCAGAACGTCCCTTCTACTCGGTCCCAGCTCGCCCGCAATTTGAGCGTAGACGCTATCGTTAACCGGGCTAAAGGGCGAAAACGGATCTATTAGAATTGCCGGGTGTGTGCGGGAATGCGAAACAGGGTACACCAGTCCCTGTTCTTGGCCCCGCCTAATATTGGCGAGTAGGTCAGGCTTCGCGGACGGCGCGGTCAACCCTCCTGAAACTATGCCTAACCACACTTTGGGAGATCCGGGTATTCCGCTGCCCCCGCCGTAAGTTTTGAGCACGTCGTTTACGCCCATTTTTTCAGGATCGTTCCAGGAATCATCGATGGTTATGATCGCGTATTTTTCCCTGCACACGCGTGTTTTCATGTCCTGCGCAAATTCTTCAGGAGTGGGAAAGTAATAACCTACTTCAACCAGATACCAAACGATTTTGTCAAAAGTATTGATATCGGTTGTGATTCCGTAACCGTCAGTTACATCTTCCGGTTCAGCTACGATTTTGTGGTACATCAGCGCGATACTCCCCGGGCAGTTTATTGTACCGTCGTCGAATGGCGCCAACTCAGGTGTTTTGACAGTAGTAGTTTCGGCTACCGGGTAAGGAGTCTCCTCAACTTCTCCTTGATACCCAAAGGACAGTATAAAAAGCACAATCGCCAGTGTGTGTAGATGCATTTCTCCTCCCCTCAATGTGTTTTCAAAGTGTGCCGATAGGGCTATTGGTTGGCTATTATTTCGGTAAGCAACCCGTCCGGAAATACAAAAATATCTGAGTACCCGCCTTATTTATTGAGTTGCAGGGGAGTTTACACTATTGCCGGGGAGCACGCAAGGAGACTGAGTATTTGTTATTTACCTTTTTCTGCTACCGGAATTGCGCTTATGGTTAAATGCGTCGGTCATCTTAAATCAAAATCCTCCGTATAAATGCTCCCTGGTTTCACACCCTTGGATTTTAATTGTGATTTTAACCCGTCCATCATTGGTTTCGGCCCGCATATAAGAAAAAATTTATGACTTAAGCTTTTAAGATCGGACTCGATGGTTGCTACGCTGATTTTTCCCCGAGTGTTGGAGAGCCAAACCTTATAATTAAATGCGCTATGTTTTTCCGAAAGCTTTTTAAACCTGTCATTGTATAAGGCTTCAGGTTGTTCATGCACACTGTAGTATAGGGAAACATTTTTTCCTGCTTCCAAAGCTCTTTCCACGGCTTCCACAAAAGGAGTGACTCCTATCCCACCCGCAATAAAAACGAGGTCAGAATCCGTATTTAATTTTTTATAAACAGCGCCAAACGGTCCAACGATTTCAACTGTATCGCCCTTATTTAAATTTCCCAAAGTGCGGGTGTAGTCCCCAAGTTTTTTGATTGAAAAAATGACTTCACCCGCATCGTTTACCTCGACTATAGAAAAAGGATGCTCTTCTTTCGTTACATTCTTATTATCAAGGACTTTTATAAAGGCGTACTGTCCCGGTCTGATGTTCACGGATTTTTCCTCGGGGGATAAACTCAAATTAACGACCTCCCCCTCTGTGCTCAACCCCGAAACCCGGTAAATATATTTTCCGGAAACTTTCTTGTACAAAAACTGTTTATAGATAAAAGCAGCACCGCCCGCGATTAAAAGAAATTTCATCCAAAGACCTAGTAATGTATTTCCGGATACGTCACTTTCAATATTAAGGACGTGGAGTAGCGCAAAGAGTAATACCGCCCCCATAAAGGTATGCGTGAATTTCCAGATGTTATAAGGAAGTTTAATAAAAAGGGTAAGGACAATCAGCAGTATCAATAGATATATTGCAAATATTCCGTAATTATACGAACGAAGGTCTCCGGGGATAAGGTAGAGCGTTGTTGAACTATCATTAAAAAAAGCTTTCAGAACCAGAAGCGCCGGGTGGTTTATGAGAAAGAGAAAGCCCGTAGTTCCTATAAAATGATGTACTTTGTAGGCATTACCGAGACCGTCAAAAAGATGTTCTACAGACCGGGCACGTGAGCTTAGCACGAAGGACATGCTAAAAAGCGCAGTTCCTATGATTGCTAAAAATTGACTGAATAGCAGTAGGGGATTTGTTGTGATTAAGTCTCCCGGTTCTTTCGCCAGCATAAATAATGCAACGGTAATAAGGAGAATGAGGATTATTAGTATATTTCCTTTGTGTTTAAGGTTCATTGGACTAGAAAGCTAATTATACTATTGGTATCTGACATACCAAAATGCGGAAGTAGCAGGTAATTTTTTATCCCCACCAAATTTCTTTGATTGTTAGTGTTGAATTTTTTGTAGAGAACGTCTTGAGGATCAGCTTCTTTATTTCTTCCCTGCTCCATTCTTTAAAGCTAAAGATATCGACGCTTATTTTGTTAGGGGCACCGAAAGCTTGAACTGTGACGCGGGAAACATCCGTCACCCCTAAAGCTGAGTAACTTGGACTTTCGGGGTGTTCATTTGGGTTGACCGGATTTTCAAATACGTGCATCCCGACTTGAGTCGAAATTTTCTGCAGAGTATTCGTTAGAAATTTATTGTCGCTAATTTTTTCATTGCAGTTATCTATAACGTAAATTCGGTGATATTTTTTTATCTTCATAACAAGTTTAACTGAGGCTTTGTGAGGACAGGACTTTATTTAGAAGATTAACATTAGCACGGCTGCAATAGCCAGGAAGGCGATTGCAAACGGATAACGTGCGATGAAGCGTTTTATGGCTATAATAATTACTGACATTAGGTTAATAATACAGCAAAATAATATTTTTGCTGAAGAAGTAAATGACCTAAACGCCCGTTTTTAAAAAGCACACCAACACTTTTCAAAAAGTAACAAGAAAATCAGAAAAAAGTTGCTTAAAGGTTAAGCAGCAAGCTTTTCTGAATCTGCTTTACTTAAGAATTTGAAGAGCTTCATACCGTTGTATACTGCTTTCGCAGCTTTTCTACCGTTTTCAAGTGTTACTATTTCGATCTCACTATCCGGAATTTCAACTTTTTCTTTTGTTTTAAGATTATAAAATTGTATATTTACCACCTCGCTTACTATCCTTAAGTTTATCAGGAAAATAGGATTTAGTTTAATGTTTCCGTTTAACAGGAAAGGATGAGTGAAAAACCTTGGATATACAAAAAATCGCTTAGTTTTTGTGTCTAACAAGTAAAATAACGCAAATAAAAGATAAGGTGCGCGAAGGCTGCCCGAGAGAACGACGTTCTCTTACGTTACATTCCCGTTTAGTTTCGTTATCAGAAATCACTAAAAGTGCCATCAAATGTAAATACCTGTCTTGCTTGTTCCGAACCTATATTAATTGACTTTAAAATAAAAATAAGCTTATGATTAGACTATCTATATGAAAAGACTGCGTTTTATCTCAGTTTTTGTAATCTTCGCAGCATTTTGCTTTCCTACCTTTGCCGCTAGCTATTATGTTTCTCCTTCAGGAAACGATTCAAACCCAGGTTCCCAGACACAACCCTGGAAGACCATAAATAAGGCTGCCGGCATAGCAACAACAGGTGACACAGTCACTATAGCGGCCGGCGTTTATAATGAGAATGTAACTTTTTTTAGGTCGGGCGTATCCAGTTATCCAGTAATATTCTCCGGAACCTCCTCTCCGAAGATAGTTGCCTCGAATACAACAAACACCTCTTGCCTTTCCTCATCTAACGCATGTATTTTGGGATCAGTCACCATACTCGGAAGTAATGTGACCTTTAAAAACATGGAAGTCGCCGGTCCGCCGACGAAACCCGGCACAGTACCGGGAATTAACGTAAAGGGTAATAACAACGAAGTAAGTGGAAATTTTGTCCATAACTCCTGGAAAGACGGAATTTATGTAAATCCGGGGACATCCACGAATAAAATACTGAACAACCACATCACCTACGCATCTATTTCAGCCGGTATATATTTCGAGGGATCTAACCATCTGATACAGGGAAACACAATCACACACAGTGTCACCAGACAACCCGATCGTTCGGCACCTGTGGGGGCAGTTGATCCGGACGGCATTAGGTTTTTTGGATCAGGCACAACTGTAAAAGGTAATACTATAAAAGACATCTATCTCGATGAAAGCCCCGAGTCTGACGATCCTCATTCCGACTGCTTCCAAAGCTGGGGGCCCGCTTCAAATATCATTTTTGATGGGAACTTCTGCGAGCTTGAGAGTTCAACAACATACGTTAATCCCATGGTTAAGCTTCTTATGTTATCAGGATCGTCGACAAATGCTGTCAGTAACATAAAAATAATTAATAACGTTTTTGTTTCTAAAACTACGAAAGTATTATGGAATCCGATTCAGCTGGGAAGTGAAGCTTGTTCCGCGGCCGATCCTATGAAAGATGTAACCATCGCTAACAACACTTTTGTTCACACCGGTAGTCTGTCTTCCAGTTTCGCTATACTCATGAGATGTGTGGATACAGCAAACGTAAAAAACAACATTTTCTATAACTATTCCACATCCTCGTATCCTTACATATACCAAGACCGAAGCAACAATCTAAATGTATCTATCTTCAATAACTCCGTTTTTAACACCAGCGGCGCAGTTCCTAAAAACGGACCGTACCCCGGAGACAATATTTCAGAAACATGGATGAAAAACCCACAACTCGCAGACGTAGCTAATCTGGATTTTCACTTAACTTCTGTTTCCCCACTTATAAACAGAGGCACAACCATACCGGGCATAAGTTATGATTTCGATAATATTGCACGTCCTCAGGGGAGCTCATTCGATATTGGAGCTTTTGAGCACGCAGCCCCTGATTCAGGTTCGACCGGAGGAAGTACATCACCGTCAGGTGATACCATTACCGTTTGTGGTACCGGGTGTAATTACACCACTATTCAAGCTGCCGTAAACACAGCTCAGCCCGGTAAAACCATTGAGGTGCAATCCGGAGTTTACAAAGAATCTGTTTACATACCTGCCGATGGTACTTCATCATCTTGGATTACTTTAAAAGCCAGGGATGGGGACGAAGTTTGGATTGATGGCGGACAGCTGGGAAATGTATCCAACATCAACCTGAATAATCATTCTTATTGGAAGATAGTAGGTTTAAAAATGAGATTAGCTGCCCAAGGCTCTTCGTCCGCTGCTGACGGTCCCGCAGACGGGGTAACTATTGCTTCAGGAGGACATGATGTTATTTTACAGAAACTGACCATCGAAGCTCCCAATGGTGACGGAATAGATCTCAGGGGCGCGAACTATAATATTCAGCTGCTTGATAATGAAATATACGATATGAGAATAGATAACCCCAATTGGGAAGGCGATGGTCACGGGATTCATGTTTTGCAACAACGGGGGACTGCTTCCAGCCACGATATATTGGTTAAAGGCAACTATGTTCATGACTCACACGGGAAAGCCTGTCTTGCTCTGAGCGATTATTCAGCTTTGAATGCACCGGCGCCGACGAACGTTATTTTTGAGTATAACGAGGTTAAGGATTGCACCAACGGTATCAAAATAAACGCAGACGGCATTTTTAGATACAACCTAATTGTCGATACTAAAAAGTACACATCGGGGGTAGAGAAACCGGACAGTTGTTTTCAAGCATTTACGCACGACAGTGAAAATAATGTCAGAAAAGCCCAAATTTACAACAACACTACTGTCGGGTGCAACAACGCCTACAACTTTGATATGACCTACAACGGGGGCAGTCCCACACAAACCTATACTGTGTTCAAAAACAACATCGCTTACAACCCGACAACCTACTTTGTGAGAGCAAGCAATACTAATTTTAGCAGCTACGGGAACAACCTTTTCTATAAATACGGAGGCTCCGCTGTTTACAAAGGATACATAGTTCAGAATACGGATATAGTAAATTCGGACCCGATGTTTAATTTTGATTACACTCTAAAAACCGGCAGCCCCGCTATAGATAAAGGTTCTGTAATTTTAACTACCCTATCTTTCTCAGGCAGCGCACCGGATATAGGAACTTTTGAATACTCTTCTTCTATCACGCCACCACCCCCGACTGCAAAAACAGGAGATGCTAATGCAGATGGTAATGTTGATGAATCAGACTACTCAATATGGTCGGCTAACTATGGCAAATCAGTTACTTCGGGTGCTTCGGCCGGTGATTTCAACTTGGATGGTAAAACCGATGGAATTGATTATGTTATATGGCTTATAAATTTTGGTAAATAATTATGGAACAAGATATTAACAATCAAACAGTCAAAACGTACTGGGGAAGAATGGTCGATGGTTTAATAGATTATTACCATAAAATACCTGAGGGACAGAAAAAATTCATAAGAAGGGGGTTGCTGATAAGCCTTGCGTTGTATAGCTCACTTTTCACATGGGCAAATTTAACTGAGCCGGAAGTTTCAGGCGTAACTGTGGGGGCAGAGCTATCGTTCAATCTATCACCTAGCCAGATTGATGTTACCAACGGTCCCCAAAACATTGAGATTAAAGTTACTTCATCTACTCAAGTTTCTTTCATACACCTAGAGCTTGTGTTTGATAAAAGCAAAGTAAATGTATCATCAACCCCTGAAATAACAGGTCCGCTGACAAGAATCATTACTGTTACTTCATCAAGTATGGCTAACAGCACGGGGAGGCTACAGGTAGTCTTAGCTCTCGATCCTGCGTATAGAAATTCTCCCCCAAGCGGTGGATTTTCTATAGCTAATATTCCATTCAAATCTGTTACATCCGAAGAGAATGTTACGACAAATATTACTATCGATGATTCTGTTTCAACTGTAGTAAAAGCAACAGGATCAAAAACACTATTTTCTTTGTATGGAACTACGGTAACCATCAACCAAACATCTAGTACCGAGCCACTAGTTCCTCCTGTCCCATCCGAACCCCCTGTGATTATTAACACGTGTTCTGAATACTGCGTGAGCAAAGGGTATTCTTCTGGTACGTGCAGAAAAAATAGTGGCCAATGTCGAAAGAATAATGAAACTTCTTTAAGCGAGGGAAACGGCTATTGTACATCATATTCCGCGCCAAATTGCTGTTGCTTTAAGTAAGAAACCTGTCGTTACCTGCTTATTTTTCTCAAACAAACCGAGACAAAGGATAAAGAAATGTCGAAAGTTGAAGATGCTGATTTAGTCGGTAGTTTACGCAAGGTAGAAAAGGTTAGAGTAACGTTTAACTGGCTCCCCATCGTGCGTTATCTTCGAAATTATTATGTTAACAAATGTTAAGGTTTTGGCTCGCCATACAGGGCTTTTAAGAAAAAGAAAATACTGTTGGAAATTTTAGTTACAGATAGTTTGGAATTTTGAGATGTGCTAAACTAGCAATAGTGAAGCCCATGAATACTGTTTGGAGAATTGTACAGATTCTTGTTCGCATGTTTTTCATAATTATTACTTTGTTGGTTTTACTGCTACTTTTATATAGGTATGTGTTATTCCCTAACGATTCGATATACTTTGCCGGGGGTTGTTTTGTCCGTGAGTCAAAGTACGGTTGGCCAATCACTTTTTACACAGTAGTCAGGGAATGTTTTACGTGTTGTGAACCTAGAGTGACCTACCCAATAAAAACATTAAACTTAGGAAGTTTGATTTTTGATGTTGCTTACCTTTTTTCTGCACTCTATTTTATTCGTACGTGCTTCAAGTCAATCCAAGATAAAAAATCTAAACGTAATACTAATAAATCGATTGAGACATCTTCGCTACCATCAAAATTATGATGTTACTAAACGTTGATATTTTGGCTCCCCGTCGTGCATTATCTTCGAAATTATTATGTTAAGAAATTTTGACGATTAAAACATTGGGCAGAATTTTGCAGGAGAAATGCGTCGGTTTTCAATAAGCGTTTCCTTACTGCACACAATGGGACTATTATCTTCTTTACATTTGCCTGTTGTTTGTCCCGTTGTGGTAATGATGCATCCTCCTTTACACTCTTTTGAATTTGTACACAACCTACCTCCATCTTTATAGGATACTATGCAAATACCACCGACTGACCAACCATAAAATGAGTACTCACCCCCACGTACCTGACATATTAATGGTGCTATTCTAGGGTATATACGTATAAAGATGACAAGAGCCAAATAGACTGCGATAAGAGTCACTAATATTACTAATAGTATTTTTAATAGTTTCTTCATCTAAGTTTAATTTTATTATGAATGTCTATGTAAAATAAAGTCTTTAGTTGACGTGGAACCGTACGGACTTGTTCCGGATTTTAAGAGTCTAATAAAGGCTGATAAGGTTCGTATAACATCTACTTGGCTCCCCCGGGTGGATTCGAACCACCAACCTGCCGATTACATGTGATCCGTTTGTTTCCAAACAGCATGGACTATCTCATCATCTTTTGTGTTAGT
>LCBB01000006.1 GCA_000996895.1 candidate division WWE3 bacterium GW2011_GWC2_41_23 | reverse complement strand
GAAAATGTTAAAAAATATAACTGGAAAAATACGGTCGAAATAACCCTAAATGTTTTCCGCGACCTTTTGAATAATCTCTAAAGTTTTTTGAGCTGTTCTGTCCCAAGTAAATTCTTGCGATCTTAACTTTGCTCCGTAAATTCTTTCCGGTTTGTATCCCCCGTGAAAAATTAGAGCTATAGAGTTTCCTATTTCCTCGTAATCGTTGGGCTTCACGTATAAAGGAAATTCGCCACCCACTTCTTTAAACGCAGGTATATCGGATACCAACGCGGGAGTCTCGCAGGCCATAGCTTCCAATAAAGGGAGACCAAATCCTTCCTCGAGCGACACGCTTATAAATGCCTCTGCACCCGAAAACAGGGAAGCAAGATCTTGGTCGGACAAAAATCCGGGGAATAAAACATTACTTTCAACCCCGAACTTTTTCGGTGCGTTATAAGATTCTTCAGAGCTCCATCCTTTTTTACCTACAATAAGCAAGAGAGTATCAGTCAAATCCGGATTTTTCTTCAGTGCTTCCGTGTACCCCTGAACCATAAGAGGAATATTTTTTCTCGGTTGAATTGTGGAAACGAATAAAATATATCTTTTTTCGCCCAGGTTGTATTTTTTCCTTACCGCTTTAATTTCTTCCGTGTCGCGTTTATAAAAGTTTTCTCCTACGCCTTCGTGAACCACTGAAATTTTCGGGTCATCTTTTTCAGCCCAGCTTCTTTTAATGATTTCATTTTTTGTGGCAAGTGTCGGAACTATCAAAGCGTGGGATTTTTTTACCAAATACTCTTCAGGTTTTCCAAGCGTTAATTTTTTAATAAAATTCACGCTTTTGCTAACGAATTTATATTCAAGGCCGTGAATCATTCCCACGACTTTTAGTTTTTTATTTCTGTAAATCGGCATTGTGTGAACCGGTGTAAAAAATACATCCACAGGATTCCTTTTTAGTTCTTTTGCTAATCCCGACTGAGTCCATGAAACCCGGCTTTTTACCACAATCGGCTTAAACGAGTTATTTGAATAAGTAAGTTTAGAAAAGTAGTCTTTATCCGGTTTGCCGCAGAAATAAATTCTGTACTCGTTGTCGCGGTCCAGTTTAGCCAGAGCGTTAATTAAGTTGTAAGTGTATCTTTCGGGTCCGGCAGGGTTCTGGACAAGTAGTCTTTGCCCGTTTATTCCGATTTTCATAGTTATATCGATTATATTACAAACGGAAGTTAGCGCTATAGTATAAAATGGAAGTTACGATGAAAGTAGCAATAGTATGTGACGATCTTATACAACACGGCGGTGCCGAAAAAATCGTTGATGCCGTGTCGGATATTTTTTCGGATGCTCCCATTTACACTACAGTTGCAACTAAAAAGTGGCGTAACTATTTTCATTCAAAAGATAGAAAAATCGTAACCTCTTTTTTACAGAAATTTCCGTTTGTAGCAAAACTAAACCGTTTCTATTCAGTTTGTTATTACCACGTTCTTGCCATAGAGAGTTTTGATTTTTCCGATTACGATTTGGTGTTTTCTATTTCCTCCAGATACGCGCATTTTGCAATTACTAATCCTTCCACCAAACATATTTGCTATTTGAATACACCCGGGCGCATGTTTTGGGAACCATTCGATTATTTTGAGAAAGAATTTTCAGGTGTCCCTAAATTTTTAAAAGCGGTTGGGATGTTTTTTGTCAGGCACTTTATTTTCTTAATGAGGCTGGCGGACGTTCCTGCGATGAAAAGAGCGGACATGGTTATAGCGAACTCTAAGATTACCCAACAAAGGGTGAAAAAATATCACGGAGTAGAAAGTTCGGTAGTTAATCCCTTTTGCGAAGTACCTCCTCAAACGGCAAATCCTACAAAGAGCGATTATTACTTGGTAATTACCAGATTAGTTTCCTGGAAACACGTAGAAACTGCCATGAGAGCCTGCGAGAAATTAGGAAGAAATTTAAAGATAATCGGCGAAGGCCCTGATTTAGTAAGGCTGCAAAAACTTGCCGGAAAAAACGTAGAGTTTTTAGGAAGGGTGTCCGATCCGGTGAAGTGGGAGGTTTTAGCAGGCTGCAGGGCTTTGATTAACACGCAAAAAGAAGATTTCGGCATAGTCCCTCTGGAGGCTATGGCATCCGGAAAACCCGTTATAGCTTACAAAGCAGGCGGGGCGTTGGAAACTATCCTAGACGGAAAGACAGGAATTTTTTTCGAAGAACAAACGGCGGAGTCTTTATCCAAATGCATAGAAAAATTTGAAATTATGAAATTCAACCCGGCAGATTGTATAGGCCGGGCCCGAACGTTTTCTTTTGAGAACTTTAAATGTAGTATACTTGAAAAGGTAAACGACCTGATATGTATAAAATCCTGAAAAGAATAATGGATATAGTAGGCGCTCTCGTAGGTCTTGTACTATTTCTCCCGGTATTTATCGTAGTTTCTATTTGGATTAAAGCGGTGTCTCCAAGCGGACCTGTGTTTGCAGATATTCCTGACCGTGTCGGTAAAGATAAAAAACCATTTAAATTTATGAAATTCCGTTCTATGTTTCCCAATGCCCATGAGTATCTTGTAAAAAACGAAGAGCTTTACAAAAAGTACGTGGAAAATAATTACAAAATAAACGCCGAGGAAGACCCGCGTATCATCAAAGGCGGAATTTTTTTGAGGAAATACAGCTTAGATGAACTGCCCCAATTTATTAATGTTTTAAAAGGCGAAATGAGCATTGTCGGTCCGAGGGCTTACTATTTTTTTGAGATTGAGGATCAGGCTCAAAAATTTCCGGGAACGGCAGAACTCGTGGAAAAGGCAGTGTCGGTCAAACCGGGGATAACAGGGCCTTGGCAGGTAACCGGAAGGTCCACAATAGGCTTTGTGGAGAGGGTAAAACTCGACGCTAAGTATGCAGAGAATAAGTCAATATTGTATGATATATTAATTGTCTTGAAGACGCCGTATGTAGTTTTAACGAAAAAAGGAGCCGTTTAGTATGAATAATTCGCAATTTTGGGGTTCGGAGAGTAGTTCATCTTTTCAGCCCGGAGCGGCAGGTTATAAAGCAGGTAAGAAAAAAGGAGGCAGTGGTGTTGCCAAAAAGCTGGGAATCGGAACGGCTATTTTCCTTGTCATTATAGGGATTGTGGGAGTTTTTGCTTATATTTACCTTGTTAAACCTGCGCTTGCCCTTTACTCCGCCGCGAACATTTTAAAATCAGATACGGCTAAAATAGGGGAAGCTTTGCAGAACAGGGATTTAGTGGCTTTGGATGCTACCCTCAATAAAACAGAAAACAACCTCAAATCTTTGAGACAGCAAAGAGAAGACAGCTTTGGGTGGGCTAAAGATAAGACAATATTCAGAATTAACGAGTATTACGCCGATTCAGAAAAATTTATAAACTCAGGTTTTTACGCTATTGACGCCATGCGCGAAGCTGAAAAAGTGGTTTTGCCGTTTGCTGACGCTGCGGGCTTGAAGGTTTCGGCAGACCAGGAAGTTCCCGAGCAGGAAGGCTTGATGGAAGCATTTCAGGGCTGGATTTCAATAATGCCAGAAGTTGCAGGACAGATGGACGGTGTTATAGAAAAGGTTTCTAAGATTGGTGAAGAACTTGAAACCATCGACACGGAAAAATACCCCGAAAGCTTTAGAGGAACTCCGATAAGAGAGAATATAGTATTTATTAAGGACACGCTCTCTAAGGCCGACGACTACGCTCCCGATTTGAAGCAGGCGTTCACTATAATTCCCCGGGTTTTGGCTGTAGGAACTCCGGTAAAAAGATACATGATAATTATGCAGAACGATAAAGAATTAAGGCCTACAGGAGGCTTTATGACCAATTACGCTACATTTAAGATAGCCAACGGTCTTCTTGATTCTGACTTTACCTCCAAAGATATGTACAGCGTTGACCTGACTTTGGATTTGATTGATGCCACTTACGATTTCCCGGATCCTCCGGCAGCGTATGGCAAGTATCTGCTGGTCGAGAGGTGGTACGCAAGGGACATGAATTATTCACCCGATTTTGTAACTTCCATGGATCAATTTTTGCGTTTCTATAACATGGCCGGACGTATTGACCCTGTAGAGGTCAAACCCGTCGACGGTATTTTTGCCATCGACACACAGGTCATAAGCGAATTACTTGAGGTTACAGGTCCCGTTACAGTCAATGGTGTTACCTATACTAAAGATAATGTTGTGTTGGAACTGGAAAGAATCGCTTCACTCGCTCTTAAAGAGCAGGCAGGAAGAAAAAGAGTGTTGGGTTACCTTATGAAAGCCATGTTGACCAACGTATTTGAGTCAGACAAAAATCTGTGGCCTAAGATGATAGACAAAGCAGTCAGCCTGGCAGCCAGAAGACACGTTCAGGTTTACGTGTTTGACCCCGAAGCTCAGGCATTGATAGACAAATATGAAATGGGAGGAAGAATAAAACAGGAAACAAAAGGTGACTATTCAATGGTAGTTTCCACAAACCTGGGCGGAGATAAAACAAACTGGTTTGTTAAAAAAGCAGTTAATCACAAACTCGAAAAGTCCGGAGATAAGTGGCTTAGGACAGTGAACATAGTTTACACATACGAAAACCCTGACGGCGAGTACGCGCCGTTCGTTAAGCAATTTAAAGACTGGGTAAGAGTTTACGCTCCCATCGGTTCAGAGTTTGTTTCTGTCGACGGTAGCGAAGACGGAACAATGACCGATCAGGAAAGCAACAGAGTTTGGTACAGCGCCTTCATCACCGCGCAGCCCGGAGAAACTAAGGAAGTCACATTTAAATATTATCTTCCTAACAACCTGGTCGGAGATAAAGAATACAATCTTTATCTTCAAAAACAGGCAGGCGTGAATGGCGAAAAATATAAGGTGAGTTACGGAACAAAGACGGTTGATGTGGATCTCGTTAACTTTAAAGAAGTTACGATTAGGAATTAAACACAAAAGCAATCACAGTGCGCGCCCTCACCTATTTTACGCGTGTTGCCCCACGGGATAGAATTAGCCTGATGAAAAAAGTTAATACTGTTGCGGTAGTACTCAAAAGCATCAATTACAGAGATTCCGATAAAATATATACATTATTGTCTAAGGATTTGGGTAAAATACCCGCTGTCGCTCGTGGCGTACGTAAGATTTCCTCGAGACGCGCCGGTAATCTCGATACGTTAAATCTTGTAAAGGTCGGTTTATCCGAATCGTTAAGCGGGATGCGTCAGATCGATGAGGTTTCCGGTTTAAACAGTTTTAGGAGATTAAAAAGCGACTATGTGTTGACTATTCAGTGTTCTTACGTTGTAGAACTTTTACATAAAACCACGGAAGAAGGAGGAAATGCGGAACCGGCATTTGAATTGCTGGTTAAATTTTTAAAAATAGCGTCCAAGTTTCCTGAAAATATTGACCTGGCAGTAAGATTTTTTGAAATTCATTATCTCGGTCTGATGGGGTACGGGCTGAACACAGAAACCTGTTTAAAGTGTAAAAAAGATTTGGTTGAAAAAGGACCTTTATTGTATCTGGATACGGAACACGGAGGATTTATTTGTGGTGACTGTTCCCACCACGGCCTTTCTTTTTCCACGCAGACAGTAGCCAAACTACGGGAACTAACCGGGAATAAGTTGTCCAAAACTGGTGAAAAAACTCTCAAAGACCTCAGTATTATCACTTCGGCGCTTATTGATGAGCACTTTGGTATTAGGATAAAAAGCAGAGAATTGCTTTGATTTCATAAAATCAAAGGGCGGGAACTGCTTTGATTCACGGACGCCCTCAATATTTGAAATTCACCGTGTCTGCTATATACTGGCTTTATGTCTGAAATTGCAGATCTACAACAGAAGATTGTTTCACTCGGTAAAAGAAGAGGCTACGTTTTTCCGGGTTCCGAGATTTACGGGGGACTTTCCAACACTTACGATTTCGGACCTTTGGGAGTTCTACTTCTCAGAAATATTCAGAATTCATGGTGGGATTTCTTTGTAACCCGCCGCGCAAATATTCACGGACTGGACACCAGCATACTTATGAGTTCAAAGGTTTGGGAGGCTTCCGGACATACGGCAAGTTTCACCGACGTTTTAATAGATTGTAAAAAATGCAAAACACGAACCAGGGCTGATCATTTGATTGAAACTTACTTCGAGGCTAAAGGTGAAAAAAGAAGTGTAGAAGGACTGTCTCCGGAAGAATTATCAAAAATAATAGAAGACAATAAAATACCCTGTCCGAAATGTGGTGCCCTTGAATGGACAAAAACAAGAAAGTTCAATTTACTTTTTGAAACTAACGTAGGAATTGTTACAGATTCTCAATCAACGGTTTATTTAAGAGGGGAAATTGCTCAGGGGATGTTCGTGAATTTCAGAAATGTACTCGACACAATGAGACCAAAACTTCCGTTTGGGATAGCCCAGTCGGGAAAGGCGTTCAGAAACGAAATAACTTTGGGAAACTTTATTTTTAGAACCCTGGAGTTTAATTTGGCTGAATTTGAATACTTTTTCGATCCGGCAAAAGACAGCTGGCAGGCGTTGTTCGATTACTGGAAGGAAGAAATGAAGAAATGGGCAATAACCCTGGGGTTGCCTGAGGAAAAATTGTCGTGGAGAACACATACCGATGCGGAAAGAGCACACTATTCGGCAAAAACCGAAGACCTTGATTTCGAATTTCCTTTTGGTGTTAAAGAAATGTTCGGTTTGGCGTACAGAACCGATTTCGACCTGAAAAATCACATGGAAAAATCCGGCGAAGAACTTAGATATACAGATCCCGAGACAGGTGAAAAAATATTACCCCATGTTATAGAGCCCACATTCGGTATAAATCGTGTTTTCCTGGCCATTTTGGCGGATTCATACGCTGAAGAAGACGGCAGAACAGTCCTAAAACTGCCCCGTAAATTAGCACCTTACAATGCTGCTGTTTTTCCCCTGGTAAGAAATAAAGAGGAAGTGGTGGGTAAAGCCCGTGAGATCTACGATACATTGATGTCCGACGGGGTTTCGGTCACTTGGGATGACAGAGGAAACATTGGGAAGAGATATTATTCTCAGGACGAAATCGGCACACCTTTTTGTGTTACTATCGATTACCAGACGCTAGAGGATGATACGGTTACCGTCAGGGACCGCGATACTATGGAGCAAGTACGCATAGCCGCCAACGACCTTAAATTTTATCTTGCAGGACAGTAATTTTCTTCAGCTAATCCACAGGAAAACATTTCTTTTTAAACGGCCTAACCACGGCCACAAAATAATCTTGTAACTACGCACTTTCGGGTTTCATTTGTATTGACAATGGATACCCAGTGGAGCATATTGGTATAAATTGGTGATGGATGGTGAATGACTTATGAGAATGTTTCTTGGGGAATATAAACCTAATATCACCGAAGGATCAAGAATTGCCCTGCCCAAGAAACTTCGGGACCAAATCAGAGGGGAAGAAGTAATTCTTTCCAGAGGATTTGAAAAGTGCGTATTTGTTTACGACAAGGAAGATTGGGCAACGGAAGCTACGAAGCAAATTGAAAATCCTATAACTGACGCAAGAACGAGGGACATTAAAAGATACATGTACTCGGGAGCAGCCGAAGTAACGATAGATCCCCAGGGAAGAATTGTTATACCCGGGAATCTTAAGGAATACGCCGGCTTAGGTAAGAATTTAGCGGTAGTCGGGGCCGGGGATCACGTAGAGATATGGGATCTGAACGCCTGGACAGCAAGGTTGGAGAAAATTAGCGGAGAAGTTACTGCCTAAACTATTGAAAAATGTACCACAAACCGGTCTTGTTAAAAGAAGTTTTAGAACATTTAAAAGTTAATAAAGACGCCAAATATATCGATGCAACTCTCGGAGACGGAGGACACGCGGTAGAGATCTTAAAAATGGGCGGGACGGTTCTTGGTCTGGATGTAAATCCGGAAGCATTGCAGAGAGCCGCGGACCGTATAAAAGATCTTGGATTAAGTGAAAAATTTACCGGAGCCACCGGAAATTTTAAAGACATTGAGGAACTTGCCAAAGCCAATGGGTTTGAAGCCGTGTCGGGAATACTCTTCGACCTTGGTTACAGTACTTTCGAGCTGGAAGAGGGAAACATCGGCCTGTCCTTTTTAGAAGATCAGCCGCTGGACATGAGACTGGACTCTACTTTAGGAGTTACAGCCGGAGATTTAGTCAATGCACTGCCCGAAGAACGTTTGGCGGACATCATGTTCAATTACTCTGACGAACGTATGTCGAGGAGATTTGCAAAAGCTGTTGTAGAAGCTCGTAAGTTGAAGAAGATTCAGACTACCCGCCAATTGGCGGAAATAATAAAGTCTGCCGCTCCTTCAGACTATGAGCGCGGGAGAATTAATCCTGCCACCCGAACTTTTCAGGCTCTGAGAATCGCAGTTAACAACGAGCTTGAAAATCTTGAAAACTCACTGCCCCGGGCTGCGCGCCTTCTACTGCCCGGAGGCCGAATCGTAGTGATATCGTTCCATTCTTTGGAAGACGGTATCGCAAAACAATTCGGTCTGGGCGCGCAGCCCAAGTTGAGCAAAGTTGTAAAAAAACCTCTGATGCCCACGGAGGAGGAAATAAACGAAAATCCCAGGGCAAGAAGCGCAAAAATGCGCGTATTCGAAAAATGTGCAGAATAGATAAAATAGAAAAAACTCAAAAAACGTGCAACCTTGTATTTTTTACTTGTTGCGCGCTTTTTTTGTCAAGTACCGTAGCGAGAATGTATTTTTATAACGATTTAGCCATTAAAAACCGCGATCTTAAGGGCTCTTTCGACTCCCAGTTAGCTTTGGAGGAGGAGATTACCATTCTTAAGTACGAAGATTCCGGTCTTTCTTCCATGAAATATGTTGAGTCCGAGGCTTTAAAGCTGGGGTTTGTGCCCATGGAAGAACGTTTAATGACACTCGACCTGTCTTCGGCCGGCCAAGTAGCTTCACTGGCAAGGTAAAATATTCATAGATGAAAAATACGAGGACAAAGAAAAGAGCATTTCTTGAATTGCGGCTTAATTCCCTAATTGTTTTATTTTTGGTCGGTTTTATAGCTGTTATATTCCGTCTATTTCAAATCCAGGTTTTGGGACATGAGAAATTTGAAAAAATGGGACAGGATCAATATTGGACGGTTCAGGAAATATCTGCCGGCCGGGGAAGTATTTCTTCATCGGACGGTTTTTTGTTAGCGGGAACGGTAGATAACTATCTTATGTACGGAGAGCCAAAGGTTGTTGAGAATAAAACGCAGACGGCTCACATTTTAGCGGAATATTTAGCCTCAATTGAACCTGAAGTTATTCAGGACGAGGAAGTTAAGGAGGTTGTGCTAAAGCCCGGTTTTGAGTACTACTACAAATCCATCTTCGATAATCTGAACTTAGACCTGTATTGGGTTTCCCTTAAGAAAAATCTATCTCACGAGCAAATGCTAGCTATCCAAAAATTCGGAATTGAAGGAATCGGGTTTGAAAAAGAGCCAAAACGTTATTACCCCGAAGGAACGTTAGCAAGTCACGTCTTAGGTTTTGTTGCCAGCGACGAGAAAGGTGAAAAGACTGGGTATTACGGTATTGAGGGAGCTTTAAATGAGGATTTACAGGGCAAGATGGGAAGAATACTTGAAGAGAGGGATGCTACGGGTAACCCGATTTTGGCAGGAGGTTATAGAAAAGCTAACCCACTTCCGGGAAGAAATATCGTTTTAACAATAGATCGTTCTGTTCAGTATATGGTAGAGAGGATGATTAAAGATGGTGTAGAGAAATATGACGCGGTTTCAGGAAATGTGATAGTGATGGATCCTTACACTGGAAAAGTTATAGCCATGGCAAACTATCCTACATACGATCCCTCCGATTTTTCAGTGGGTGACTCGGAAACAATCGCGGATGGTGAGCAGACTAGAAAAAAAGTTGAAAGAAGGAATCTTTCAATACAACAGACATACGAACCGGGCTCGGTTATGAAACCGATGACGGTTTCGACGGCCGTAGATTTAGGTTTGGTATCCTCCACAACAACTTACGAAGACGCAGGGCCCGTTTACTATTCAGGATATAAAGTGGACAACTGGGATTTAAAACACCACGGCGTGCTTACAGTGCAACGCCTTCTGGAGCTTTCTAACAACATTGGCGCCGCGTGGGTTGGGCACAAAGTAGGTGCAGAGAACCTAAGATCCTACCTGGTAAATTTCGGATACGGAAAAAGAACCGGGATAGAACTGCAGGGGGAAGACACCGGTGTTATTCCTGCAATTTCTGATTGGTCGGATATTACGTTAGCTAACATTTCTTTCGGACAAGGAATTTCCGCCACCCCGCTTCAGGTGTTAAATGCCTTTAATGTAATTGCAAACGGAGGAACTTTATATCAACCTCTAATTATCGAAAAAATTGACGACGGCAAGAAAATTCTTGAAGTGCGCCCAAAGAGGTTGAGACAGGTTATAAAACAGGAAACAGCTACGGAAATGGTTTCTATGCTGGAAAATGCAGCGGTAAGCGGCGAAGCTAAGTTTTATGTTCTCAAAGATTACAAAATAGCCGGAAAAACAGGAACAGCTCAGATACCTGAGAAAGGTGGGTACTCTGCGGATAAAACAAACGCAACCTTTGTGGGTTTTCTTTCCGGAGACCGCAAAATCTCTATGATTGTTAAGCTTGAAGAGCCCAAAACATCAGTTTATGCATCTCTCACATCCGTTCCTTTGTGGATGGATATAATGTCTGAGTTGGTGAAGTTTTACGGTATAGCGCCGGACAGAATTCCCGATCCACAGGTTTCCCAATTAAATTAGAACATCCGGCATTTATTTTTTACCCGGTCAATATATTGTGGACGGGTGTCTTGCCCGGTAAAAAAGAAAATAGGGGTGGAGGGAGAGAAGATTGCGGAAAAATATCTTCTATCCCGCGGATACAAAATCTTAAAAAGAAATTGGTTTTGCTATGCGGGGGAATTAGATTTTGTAGCTTTCAAAAATAAACTAATTTTTGTTGAGGTCAAAACTTTATCGAGAAGTACCGGAGATGATCCTTCTGCGATGTTAACCCGCAGAAAAAAATTAAAGTGGTACCACACGTCCAATTATTTTCTGTTACGGCATCATTTATTGGGCGCGGATTGGCGGTACGATTTCGTAGGAATTATAAAAAACGGAGAAAAGTTTTTGCTCAGACATTACAAAAATATTTCTATTCCGTAGCCGGCGGCTCAGCTTGAACAATTGTTTCAACTGCAACGGGTATTTCGGTCCCGGCTAATTTATTTTTTATTGCGTCATGGATATCTGAGTAATCAGGATCTCGCGGTATAAAAACCCACGCTGTATAAGGACTGTCCGGGTACATTCCCGGGTGATACAAATAAATATCATCGAGCACAAACGATTGAACATCGTAATCATCTTTAAAAGAGTAGAAATCCCATAGGTATATTGCGTCGCCTAACGTCAGATTTGTTTCCATATGTTTTGTGACCGTTTCGTAAAAACCGGAAATATCCATCGGCCAGAAAAGATTTCTTGGATTTTCGAAAGACTTAGCGATTCCCTGCAGGATTAGATGCTGTCTTTTTGCTCTCATCAGGTCGCTTCCTTCTCCGTTGTCGCCTTTTCTTGACCGGGCGTAAGTGAGCGCTCTGTCACCCGTCATGACTTCGGTGCCTTGTTCAAAAGATACC
Source organism: candidate division WWE3 bacterium GW2011_GWC2_41_23 (assembly GCA_000996895.1). GTDB lineage: Bacteria > Patescibacteriota > WWE3 > UBA101185 > UBA10185 > UBA8498. The sequence goes on along the minus strand of LCBB01000006.1, from coordinate 40,411 downwards.
TGCAGAACATCGCTGTCCTGTTGGTTCGGAAAAGAAATATCCGTGAACGATGTTTTTATATCTACATCTACCCCTCCCATTTGGGAAACGAACCAGCGGAAGCCGTCAAAATCCGCAACTATGTAGCCCTTGATTTGCAGACCTGTGATTTCTTCGTATGCTTTTTTAAGACCCGGCCAACCGTACGTAACGAAGAGAGCGTTTATCTTGTTACCGTTTACCCATAAGTCCCGGGGAACGGAAGTTAAAAGCATGTTTTTTGTAATCGTGTCCATGCTTACAAGTACCGTAGCATCCGTATTATAACCGTACTGGCCGTTATTACGCCTTTCCAGACTTGTGTCGGTTCCTATTAATAATATGTTTATCTGCGGGTTTTTTTGAAAAACACTGGCAATAGAGGGATTTTCCAACTTTTTGTCTGCGTCGAACACGCTTTCGGAAGGGTTAGGTATCAAATGCAGCTCTTTTGTGTTACCGCTGCCCGTCTTGTTATAAATATAGTAGGCTCCGGAACCGAGACAGATGACTATGGAAAATAGAATTATCAAGGTTTTTTTGAACATACGGCAATTACACAAATATAACAGTTAAATGAAAGAACCTCTATGGTGTACTTTTAACTCTAAATCGGGCAACTGAGAAAAGTATTGAACAAACGGTTAATAATCTTGTACTATTAACGTATGCCAAAGAAAGTGTTATTTGTAGAAGACGACGAAGGTTTTTTTAATATATTCTCTGTACCCCTGAAAATGAAAGGCTACAGCGTTGCTCACGTGGCTGAAGGCTCCAGGGCAATGGACGCGATTATCCAGGAAAAGCCCGATTTGGTGTTAATGGATATCATTTTACCCGGAATGAGCGGGCTTGATGTCCTAAAAGAAATGAAGGAGAACATAGACACCAAGGATATAAAGGTGGTCATGCTCACTAATTTCGGCAACGACGAGAACATTAAAAAAGCGGTTGAATACGGAGCTGAAGATTATTACATGAAATACAACGTCGTACCTTCGGAACTGCCCGGGAAAATTGCTGTCCTTTTGGGGGAAACTCCGGACACAGGTATTGTAGTAACGGGATAGACGCTATATGGAAACTTATAATATATGGCTCATAATAGCTGAATCTATCTTGTTGTTAATCATTTCCGTTATCCTTTTCAGAAAATCAAGCGAATTAAATAAGCTGCTGGAGCAGATTAGTAAACTTAAATCTGACGGAATTACTCAGAGCGGTTTTTTCGGCGGTAATAAAGACTATATACCCATGCTGGTGCACGAGCTTAGAGCTCCCCTTTCGGTTATTAAAGGTGCCTCAGACCTTCTGCTTAAGCAAGCAGCGGAATTAGACGCCGAACAAATTCATAACTTATTGTCTCAGGTAAAAGAGAATTCGAACGCAATGCTTAAAATCGTCGCGGATATCCTGGACGTTTCTAAAATAGGTGCCGGAAGATTCGAAATAAACAAAGTATATGCAAACCTAAACGATACTCTAAAAGAGGAGTGGAGTTATTTTAATCCCCTTGCACAGGTAAAAGGAGTCACGCTTGAGATCGAACTTAACGAGAATTTCGGGAATTTTAGCTTTGACCCCGAGCGTATAAAGCAGGTGATGGGAAATCTATTGTCCAACGCCATTAAATTTACACCCGAAGGCGGTAAAGTAACGGTATCTGCCAACAGGTTTGATCACCACGCGGAAGTTACGGTGGCAGACACCGGGCTTGGGATACCCGAAGGGGAAAAAGACCTTTTATTTAAACCTTTTAGCCAGACATCAAACCATTCTAAGATAAGAGAAAAGGGCACCGGTCTGGGTTTAGTTATTGTTAAGGCCATTGTGGAGGCGCACAAAGGTGATATAAGAGTAGAGGATAACAAACCAACCGGAGCAAAATTCGTTTTCACTCTGCCCCTTTGAGATGCAATTAAACAGAAATATTTTTAGAGAATACGATATACGCGGTGTGTACGGTACCGATATTGATGAAAATCTTTTTTTTCACATAGGTAAGGCTATAGGAACGATTTATAGACGCAAAAATCTTTCTAACATCGTGCTCGGAATGGACAACAGGATAAGTTCTGACTCTCTTACAAAAAAACTTTGCGAGGGACTGCTGAGCACTGGTTGCAACGTTACCTTTGTAGGAACAGTTCCTTATCCTTTAATCCACTTTTTTACAACCACGAAGGGTTTTGATGGTGGCGTTTACATTACTGCAAGCCACAACACAGGAGAATATAACGGAGTTAAGGTTGAATTTGCGGATGCCGCGCCGATTTTTGGGGAAGGAATACAGGAGATAGCTGATATTATCGAAACAGAGTCGTATATGATTGGAAAAGGCTCATTCACGGAAAAAAATCTAATTAGTCAGTACGTTTTGTTTATCAAGAGTAATTTCACTTTTAAAAAGAAATTCAAGGTAGTGCTGAATACCGGTAATGGTGTTACAGGCGGTGTTGCGAAAGAAGTACTCGAAGCGTTGGGTGTTGAGATTGTTCCGGTGAACCTTGAGCTTGACGGTACTTTCCCTAACGGCACTCCGGATCCCGAAGAGCCTCATTTTGTGGAACAAACGTCCTCTGCAGTAATGTTAAGCAAGTCAGACGCCGGTTTTGGGTTGGACGGAGACGGAGATAGGTTTTTGATGGTAGACGGAACCGGAAAAGCTTACGCCACCGACCGCGCCCTATTGCTTTTCAGCAAGCATATTTTGCAAAGCAATCCCGGTTCTAAAATTGCCTACGATGTTAAATGCACCTCTTTGGCTGACGATATTATAAGGAAATATGGAGGCGAACCTGAGATTATGCGGACAGGCAGGTCATACTTTATTCAGAAGATTACGTCAAAAGAGGCTATTTTCGGTGTGGAATTTTCGGGGCACACCTACTTTGGAGACAAATACTTCGGTTATGACGACGGAATTTACGCAATCTGCAGAGTGCTGGAATTAATGGACCAAAACAATTCGGGCATACAGGATTTAATGGCGGAATTTCCCGAAAGAGTGAGCACACCTGAAATTAAAGTCCACTGTCCCGATGACCTCAAATTTAGAGTTGTACAAAAAATCATCGAAGTTGTGAAAGCCTCCGATGCTTACACCAGAAAGAATTTTGTAGACGGGGTGCGCGCAAATATTACCGATACGGCTTGGTTCCTAATACGCGCCAAAAACACATCTCCGTTTTTAGGTATAAGATTGGAAGCGCAGAGCGAAGAAGAGTTGAATTCGGTAAAAGTCGGGGCCAACGAGCTTCTAAAGCCCCACAATCTACATATCTAGTACTTATAGCAGTTCCAAATGCTCAAAATTTGATATATCATTTCTTATATGAATAAAAATACTGCCCAAATACTGTGGTTCAAAGAAGTTGGTAAGAAGGATATCGGTCTTGTAGGAGGAAAGGGCGCAAATCTTGGTGAGATGGTAAATGCCGGAATTCCCGTTCCTAATGGTTTTGTCGTTACTGCAGGTGCATATTTTGATTTCATAAATTCCACGTCTTTAAAAGATAAAATAATGCACGAATTGTCAGGACTAAACGTCGACAACTCTAAAAAACTTCAGGAAGCTTCCAGGAAAATTAAGACGGCAATAATGGCCGCGGATATGCCGGGCGACCTCGCTATAAAAATTAAAGATTACTACCACAAACTTTGCGGAGAGAACGATAGATATGTTGCAGTAAGAAGTTCCGCGACAGCTGAAGATTTGCCCGATGCTTCCTTCGCGGGCCAACAGGAAACTTATTTAAACATTAAGGGCTGGTCAGATGTTGTTAAGAAAGTTCAGGAATGCTGGGCGTCCCTTTTTGAGGCAAGAGCCATTTTTTACAGGGAAACGAACAAGTATTCTCACCTAAAGGTAGGAATTGCCGTTCCCATCCAGTTGATGGTTCAATCTGATTACTCGGGAATTATGTTCACGGTAAATCCTCTAACGAATAGTAAGGAAGAAGTTTCTATAGAAGCTGCTTTCGGATTGGGTCAGCCCGTAGTTTCAGGGGAAGTTACACCTGACCAATATATTGTAAACAAGAAGTCCGGAAAAATTACCTCGCGCTACTTGGCAAAACAGACATGGCAATTAACTTTGGGAGGTAATACGCCAATTTCGAAAAAATATCAACAGGTTCAGAAATTGACCAACAAACATATTGTTGAACTTGCGCACCTCGGAATGAAAATCGAAGAGCATTACAAAAGACCTCAGGATATCGAATATGGGATTGAGGATGGAAAACTATTTATCGTCCAGTCCAGGCCGGTAACAACTTTAGTACAAAAAGAGACTGAGATTGCCATCGAGGCAGGTAATAAGGCCAAAGCTATTTTAGAAGGTTTGGCCGCTTCTCCGGGCGTCGGAGTCGGTAAAGTTAAAATCGTTAAAAAACCCAGCGAAATAAACATTGTTAAGGAGGGAGACATTCTTGTCGCCGAAATGACCAATCCTGATTATGTGCCGGCGATGAAAAGAGCAAGCGCTATTGTTACGGATTTAGGAGGAAGAACCAGCCACGCAGCCATTGTAAGCCGCGAACTTGGTATCCCGGCGGTTGTAGGTACAAGCCACGCTACTAAAATGCTAAGAGTCGGTGAATTGATAACCGTCGACGGGGCAGAAGGAAAAGTTTATGAGGGAGATATCTCCGAAGTTAAGGATGTTAAGAAATCCAAACTTGACCTGACTAAAATTAAAACAGCGACAAAAATTTACATGAACTTGGCAGAACCCGAGCTTGCGGTGGAAATGTCCCAGAGAAACGTGGACGGAGTCGGATTACTGAGGGCTGAGTTTATTATGGCGCAGATTGGTAAGCACCCGATGAAATTTATCAAGGAGAAAAAGCAAAAGGAGTTTATCGCACAGTTGGCAGATGGTTTAGAAAAATTTGCCGAAGCTTTTTATCCGAGACCGGTTGTTTACAGATTCAACGATTTCAAATCAAACGAATATGCAAATCTCACAGGCGGAAAAGAGTTTGAAACTGAAGAGCCTAATCCGATGATTGGATACAGAGGTGTTTCGAGATATCTCGCGGAACCTGAAGTTTTCGAGATGGAAGTAGAAGCAATAAAAAGAGTCCGCAACAAAAAAAACCTGAAAAATCTTTGGGTAATGATGCCTTTTGTACGTACTGTGGAGCAATTCAGAGAAGTAAAAAAATTGTTAAGCGCCGCGGGTTTGAGAAGAAGCGGGCTTTTTAAGTTCTGGATGATGGTCGAAATTCCTTCCAACGTCATATTGCTGGACGAGTTTTTGGACGAAGGCATTGACGGCGTTTCAATCGGTACAAACGACCTTACAATGCTTACCTTGGGCGTTGACCGCGATAATGAGAAAGTAGCAGATTCCTATAGCGAGATGAACCCCGCGGTACTAAAATCTCTCGAGAAAATCGTAACAACCTGCCGAAAAAGAAAAGTAACATGTTCCGTATGCGGACAGGCACCCTCAGTTTTCCCTGAACTTGTAGAGATGCTGGTAGACTGGGGAGTGACCTCAGTTTCGGTAAGTCCCGACGTAATAGAAAAAACCAGAGAGATCGTCTACAACTCAGAGAAAAAAGTATTGGGCGAAAAAAAGAAAAAATAAAGAACGGGCTAACCGGTCTACTACAAAATAATAATGCCAAAGATAAAAAGCATAACCTGCCAAAAGATTTTAAACTCCAGGGGCGACTGGACTATCGAGACCAAAGTCACCTTAGATGACGGATCTGAAGGCAGTCAGGCAATTCCCGACGGTGCTTCTAAAGGGGAGAATGAGGCTGTTTATATTCCGGTTGAAAGAGCCGTTGATATTGTAAGCACGGCTATAAACGATGCTTTAGAGGGGGAAGATCCTACGGAGCAGTTCGTGATAGATCAGATTCTTCTTGATATGGACGGTACGACAAATAAGAAACACCTTGGGGGGAATAGCATCCTTTCCGTTTCTTTAGCTGTTGCGAAGGCGTCTGCGAAATCTAAAAAAATGGAGCTTTATGAATACTTAGCCCATTTGTACACACCGAAAAAAGATCCTAGCGCCAAGCTAAAATTTCCCGTGCCTGTCTTTAATATAATTAACGGCGGCTTGCATTCCCACAACAGCCTTTCGTTTCAGGAATTTATGGCAATACCCTCACCCACGCTTCCTTTTGATAAAGCTTTGGAAATGGGAGTTGTGGTTTACCACAATCTTAAGGAAATTCTTATAAAAGACGGGCTCGATGTAGACGTTGGTGATGAGGGCGGTTTTGCTCCGAATAACTTAACCGTTTCCAAAGCACTTCAATATATCTCCAAAGCCGCTTCTCAAAGTTACAAATTGGGTGAGCAGCTTTTTATGGGAATGGACGTAGCGGCCGGTTCTTTCTATATGCATAATTCCTACTTAATAAAAGAAGAAAAAAAGACACTTGACAGCAACAAAATGTCACAAATGTATATAGATTTACTAACAACATACCCTTTGATTTATCTTGAAGATCCATTTTATGAAGGGGACGCCGAAGCATGGGCAAAATTTACGAAGGCCGTCGGCAGTCGTTTGATGGTTGTGGGAGATGATCTCGTTGTTACAAACCCGAAGTTTCTAAAAAACGCGGTAGACAGAAAACTCGCTAACGCGGTTATTGTGAAGCCCAATCAGGTCGGAACATTATCGGAAACGTTTGAGTTTGTACGTAATGCTCAAAAAGCTGGAATGAAAATTATAGTTTCACACAGAAGCGGAGAAACAGGAGAAGATACTTTTATTGCCGATCTTTCGCTGGCGGTCGGCGCGGATTTTATTAAGTCCGGTGCACCTGTGAGAGGCGAAAGGGTAGTGAAATACAACAGACTTTTGCAGATTTTCAACGCTCACAACAAATAATTATTCTATGGTGTATGCGGCGTAGTCTTTAGCCAGAGGAGTTTCCACTGTCGCAGTTTCTTCATCCGACAAGTTTTCAAAATATTTCCTAAAACCTCTGATTGAATTTCCGTGACAAGAAACTGCTATGTTTATTTTGTGCTGTTTCATTAGAGGTACCATTTCATCGCAAAAAGCTTTTACTCTTTCACAAACCATTTTTATGCTTTCGCCTTCATCGGGTTGGTAATCGAACGAACGTCTTATTTTTAATGATAACTTCGGATCTTCCAGCTGAATTTCCAGCTTACTTTTGCCTTGTAGTACGCCGTAAGAACGTTCTTTTATACGTTCGTCGGTGTTTATTTCCAAAAGTGCGGCTTTCTTATTATGTGAAAATGCAATTTTCATTGTATCTACAGCTCTTATTTGGGGGGAGGAGATTAACATATGAATTTTCTTGTCTTTTATTTTTTCCGCCAGTTCCAGTGCCTGTTCCTTGCCTTTATCCGTTAGCGCAGAATCACGCCAACCGCTGAACACAAAATTTGCGTTGTCTTCAGTCTGCCCGTGCCTGAAAATGTACATCACAGGTTTGTCGCGAGCCTCATTTTTAGGCATGACGTCCGCACTTTTGTAGTTTAATAAGCTGAGCGCTTCGTCGACTTTCTTTTTGCCGTACTTCTTATAATAATCATTCAGAAGGGCAGTATCTATCATTTTTAAATCGTAGCACAAAATGTTATCATCTTGAAATGGACATAATTTCAGGAATTATTTCGTTCGTCTTGCATATAGATGTTCATTTGGGGGAAATAATCGCTCAGTACGGAACGTTATCCTATTTAATTTTATTTGTAATCATTTTTATAGAAACAGGATTGGTTTTTACGCCGTTTCTTCCGGGAGACTCTCTTCTTTTTGCTGCAGGCGCCTTTGCGGCTCTCGGATCATTTAACATAGTCTTACTTTTCTTTTTACTTTGGTTAGCAGCCTTTTTGGGAGATACAGTAAACTATTGGATCGGACATTTTTTTGGAGAAAAAATCATCAGCAATCCCAAACTTCCCATAAAGAAGGAACATATCGATAAAACTCAGGGGTAAAACTATATTTTTAGCGCGTTTTATACCTATTGTAAGGACTTTTGCTCCGTTTGTAGCGGGAATAGGAAAGATGAGTTATAGACATTTCATTGCGTATAACATTTTAGGGGGGCTGGTGTGGGTTGCCTGCTTTCTTTTCGCGGGATACTTTTTCGGCAACATACCTAAGGTAAAAGAAAACTTTTCTCTAGTTGTTTTTGTTATCATTTTCCTGTCGGTGATGCCGATGGTTGCTGAGTTTATAAAAAGCAAATCACGCTCGGGCAATAAAAAAGAAGAGCCTAGTTTTTAAATCTTCTTATTACCCCTGTTACGACTCCCTGTATGCTTAGGCTTTTTGGTTCTACAAAAATCGGATCCATCTTGGCATTCGCCGGCTGAAGTCTTATCTGTCCGTTTTTTTCGTGATAAAGCGTTTTTAAAGTGGCAAATTCGTTATCTATGAGTGCCACGATTATTTGTCCATCCCCGGCTGTGTTCTGCTGTTGAATTACCACGTGGTCCCCGTCGAAAATACCCATGTCTATCATTGAATCTCCTTTGACCTGCAGTACGAAACACCTTTTTGTTTTGGAGACAATGTCCGAGCTTACGGTAACGGTGGCCAAAGGATTCTCTATTGCCTCAATCGGTTCACCGGCAGCGATGTAGCCCACTAGAGGTAGTTCTACGGCCGACAAGGATGTATTAAAAGTTCTGTCCAAAATTTCAATACCTCTAACCGAACCTTCGTATTTCTTGATGACGCCTTTTTTCTCTAAAGCCTGAATATGCTCGTGTACCGTAGCTAAAGATGATAAATCCATGGAATTTGCGATTTCCTGCAGGGTTGGGGAATGGCCGTTAACCTGAATATATTGGGAAATATAGTCTAAAATTTGTTTTTGTCTTTTATAAAGTGTTACGGGACTCATTATTTTCCTCCTCAAGAAATTGTTACGGCTTTTCTTTGGTGCTTTTATACTACCGAATATTATACGAAGATGTCAAGAAGAAAAATGCCGTGAAGCTTTTAAAGGGTTTCACGGCATATGTGGTACCGGGCGTAGGTATGTGTGGATGGGTAGGGATCCCGAAAAAGCCCGGCAGATGTTGGTTATCAAAATATTTTAATCAGCCCCCAAACTACAAAAGCAAAGACGTAAGTTTGCCAGGAAGTTAATAGGATTCCTAGAATCTTAAAGAAATCTGCCCAGAAAACCATTGCCGCCGCCCTGTGTGCTTCCGCTTCGTAGCGGGCCCACTTAGATTCGTTCATTTTCTCCTCCTTTGATATTTAGGCCAACTCTCAGTATATTATTTTTCGGCTCTTAAAGCAAATAATTACCAAATAAAACCCAAAAGTGTGATAAAATCTTTTTTGATGTTTAAATTAGTTTCTCCTTTTCAACCCACCGGTGACCAGCCTGCCGCAATAGAGCAACTCACAAAAAAACTTGAGTCCGGTGTCAGAGATCAGGTGTTGTTAGGTGTTACAGGAAGCGGAAAAACATTTGCAATTGCGAACGTTATCAAAAATGTACAAAAACCGACCCTTATAATTTCACATAATAAAACATTGGCCGCCCAGCTTTATCAGGAGTTCCGTGAGTTCTTTCCTGAAAACGCCGTCGAATATTTTGTAAGTTACTACGACTACTACCAGCCCGAAAGTTACATACCTTCAACCGACACTTACATAGAAAAAGATTCCGATATAAACGAAAAGATAGATAAGTTAAGACTTTCAGCGACCACTTCATTAATGACCAGAAAAGACGTCATAGTTGTTTCGTCGGTTTCGTGCATTTATAACTTGGGAAGTCCGGCAGAATATTCGAAGGTAGCTTTGGAATTAAGGACCGGAATGAAAATAAGGAAGATAGATTTATTAAAAAGACTTTCCCAGATTTATTACGACCGGTCTGAGTACGATTTTTACCGCGGTACGTACCGCGTAACAGGGGACGTTATAGATGTTTACCTGGCTTACCAGGATCACGCGGTCAGACTCGAGCTCTCCGACGATACTCTAATTAGTATAAACTACATGGACCCTCTGACAGGGCAATATGTGCAACAACAATTTCAGGAAATGGTGGTAATTTACCCGGCGAAGCATTACGTTGCCCCGGAAGAAACCCGCGTAGCCGCCCTGGCTCAAATAAAAGAAGACCTGGCTTTAAGGTTGGATTTTTTGAGAAAAGGCGGCAAACAGCTGGAAGCTTACCGTCTCGAGCAGAGAACAAATTACGATTTGGAAATGATACAGGAGATCGGGTACTGCAAAGGAATTGAAAATTATTCCAGGTATTTTGACGGAAGAAATCCCGGAGACGCTCCGCACTCATTAATGGAATATTTTCCTAAAGATTATTTGTTGGTAATAGACGAATCTCATATTACGGTTCCTCAGGTACGGGGAATGCATAACGGGGACCGCTCAAGAAAACAGGTTCTTGTCGATTACGGTTTTAGACTTCCTTCGGCTATGGACAACAGACCTTTGAATTTTGATGAATTTGAGCAAAGAGTTAACCAGGTTATTTATGTAAGTGCTACACCCGACGAGTGGGAATTAGAAAAATCGGAAAACAACGTCGCTGAAATATTAATCAGACCTACCGGGATCATTGACCCCAAAGTAACAATGCTTCCCTCTAAAGGACAGATAGAAGATTTGCTGGGAAAAGTTAAAGAAAGAATCGCGAGAAAAGAAAGAGTGCTCATCACAACGTTAACTAAAAGAATGGCCGAGGAAATGGCCGAATACATGACGGAAAAGGGAATTAAAGTAACCTACTTACACTCGGATATCGATACTTTGGAAAGAACCGATATTTTGGATAATCTACGAAGCGGAAAATATGACGTATTGGTCGGAATTAATTTACTTCGTGAAGGTTTGGACTTGCCCGAAGTTTCTTTAGTAGCAATTTTGGATGCTGACAAAGAAGGGTTTTTAAGGTCCGAAACTTCTCTAATTCAGACTATGGGAAGGGCAGCGAGGCATATTTCCGGAGAGGTAGTAATGTACGCGGACAATATGACGGGAAGCATGAAAAGAGCGATTGCGGAAGTAGACAGAAGGCGCGCCATCCAAGTTAAATACAACACCGAACACGGTTTAGAACCTCAAAATATATCGAAACCGCGCCGCGAAAAACTTATAGATGAAGAACTGGAAGAAGTGTTGGACGAACAACGCGGGAAAAGACACGGACGCGAGGATATAGATTATCGACAATTGCCCCCTAAAGAATTGAAAAAAGAGATTAAAAATCTTGAAAAGGAAATGGTTTACGAAGCTGAGGTTTTGAATTTTGAAAAAGCGGCGGTGTTACGCGATAGGGTACGCGAGTTAAAAAAACTTCTAGATTAATATACTAACCGGCATCTTAGTATTAAAAAGACGTTCTGAAAATAGCGTAACTAAGGCATAAAAAGACCACAAAATATCTGTTGACTCTCTAAAAATCCTAAACTAAAATCTGCTCAGATAGATGCTAAACACTCCAATTAAAATTGGTGCATTCTTATTAAAACTTCCTAAAACCTTCGGCTACTTTTTTCTCCATCTTCATGACCGTGTAAATAAATCTATAAAAAAAGTTATCAAACGTAAGAAGAAGCACTTATTTTTTGTATTTCCAAAAATAAAAGTACCCCGTTTGCAAATACCAAAAAGTGTAAAAAGAATTTTAGAAATTCCGGTGTTTATGTTGGCGTTGTTAAACAGCATTTTTAAGAAAATCCGACTCTTTCTGCTCGGTGCTTTGATAACGCTTTTGTTTGTGTTTGTTCCCTATGTTGTGCACTCCTGGTTTAAAGAATTACCGAGCCCGGAAATGCTGACAATTGAGCAGAAATACGGACCCACACAAATACTCGACCGCAACGGTGTCCTACTTTATGAAATCTACGCAGATAAAAAATATGATCCGGTTAAACTTGACCGTATTCCGGAAAACGCTATAGATGCGACGATTGCGGTCGAGGATTCACTTTTCTACATTCACGGAGGACTCAGGCCCGACAGCATACTCAGAGCTTTTAGAAAGACATTTATGGACGGAGATAAGCAGGGAGGCTCGACAATCACACAGCAGCTGGTTAAGAATGTTTTATTAACCCCCGAAAGAACTTTCTCTAGAAAAGTTAAGGAGGCAGTTTTATCCGTGATGGTAGAAGCCAAATATTCTAAAGAGCAAATCTTGGAAATGTATCTCAACAACATTGCGTACGGCGGAAATGCCTGGGGTATTCAGTCGGCATCTCAGAAATATTTCGGGAAAAATGCGTGGGAACTGAATTTAGCTGAATCCGCAATGTTGGCAGGTCTGCCTTCGTCCCCGTCCCTTTACTCTCCATTAAACGATCTCGGTATAGCAAAGGAAAGACAAAAATATGTATTGGACCGGATGTTTTCACTGGGCTACATAAATAGTGAGGAAGCAACGGCGGCGTTTTCCCAAGAATTGAATATCTCACCTCAGAAAGATTTTATAGGGGCACCCCACTTTGTAAATTATGTCAGGCAAACGCTGGAAAATATGTACGGCAGCAACTTTGTTAACCGCGGTGGTCTGAAGGTTACAACCACTTTAGATTATAAGCTGCAGCAAAAAGCCGAAGCAATAATTTTTGACGAAGTTCAAAAAGGAACAAAGTACGGTTTTACCAACGGAGCTTCTGTAGTTCTCGACGTAAAAAATGTTGAGATATTATCTTATGTGGGTTCATTGGATTATTTTGCTCCGGGCTGGGGAGCTTACGATGTTGTAATTTCTTACAGACAGCCGGGTTCGTCTATAAAACCGGTCACGTACTCGCTGGCGCTGGCTGATAAATTTACTCCCGCGACCATTTTGAAGGATTCGCCTATTACTTATAAATCTCCCGGTTCGGAATCTTATAAACCCGTTAATTACGACGGCAGATACCACGGAGATGTTACGTTAAGAAGTGCTTTGGCTAATTCTTATAATGTACCGGCGGTAAAAGTGGCCAAAGCATTAGGCCCCGATAATATAGTGGCTTTAGGACATGATATGGGGCTTACCAACTGGAAAGTTGACGGTTCGTACGGTTTGTCAGTCACACTTGGAGGAAAAGAAGTAAGGTTGCTGGATCTCGCTAACGTTTACACAACACTGGCGAGAAAGGGAGCCTACGCCGAGCCTTGTTCTATTATTTCCATAAGAGACGGAAGAGGGTACGAGATTTTTTCGAAAAAGCAGGTTTATCCCCGGCAGGTAATATCGGAAGAGGTGTCCTATCTGATGTGGCACATTTTATCGGATAATCAGGCGAGACTTCCGGCTTTCGGTACTAGAAACTTTCTTACCGTCCCTGACAAACATATAGCAGTAAAAACAGGGACGACGGACCAAATAAAAGACAACTGGACTTTCGGTTTCACTCCTTCGTACACGGTCGGGGTGTGGGTGGGAAATAACGACAACAAGCCGATGAATAAGTACATGGCCTCGGGATTAACAGGAGCGGCACCAATTTGGAACAGAATTATGTCCGAGGTTTTGGCGGAAAAAGCCGATGAGATTTTTGACATGCCTTCGGGAGTGTTTGTTAAGAAGGATGAAGGATGCAGCAGAACAGATGTGTTTATTAAGGGGTCGGTTGTACCTAAGAGTTTGTGTCCTGCGACAGTAAGAGCTGAAAAGATTGAGGAAGCGGATTAGTCTAGGAAGCGGATAGTCATATCCCAGGAAACATCCGGGTATGCGAAAATACTATCTTGTCCCAAACTCACATACGCGAACCTGTCCTGGTGCATCTTGTCTGTTACAAAGTATCCGTTATCTTTCCAAGAGAAAGTATAGGTGTTAGGGCACTTTTCAAGCTGTTTTACGAATTCTTCGTGATTTTCATTTTGGTTCACAACCCTAATCACCAAATATTCGTTATTTGGGCTATATATAGCGTGATTGTAACTCATGCTAGGTGTTGTTATGGTGCAATCCTCGGCACTAAAATTTTGCATCAGTTGCTCTTTAATAGCAGCTTCTAGGCTTTGCTGCGCATCCTTGTAAAAGACCTGCACGAATTTCGACGAAGTTTTGATGCCTGACTGGTGTTGATAGTAAATGGATATAGTGTCGTTTGCTTCTTCTGTAACCCACTGACCTTGAGATTCTTTAGGTTGGAGATAGCTGAAGCTCAACCCCAATTTTTTGGATGTATAAGTTTGGAGCGTTTCCTCAACCTTTCTTGTAGATGTTTGATCCTTTGGTGATGGCGCGCAGCGGACTAAATTCGCGGCCTTCGTGTCTAGTTGCGTTACGAGGAGTGCTATTTCACGTGAATATTTGACACTACTGTAATACATGCCTAGATAAAAAGCGCCTAGAAGAACAAAAATCACCAAAACCATTATAACGATTGTTCTCATCTTTACACTTAGAACACCGAGCTTCACAACGTAAGTCTATTAAAAAACTCTGATAAACACAAGAGTTGAATTTGACCTCCTTAATTGCTGTTGTTACAATCACGGCGCACATTGATAAACTCAAACCGAAGTACCCACACTAACCACCTTAAGTACAACGAAAGGAATGCCCAAGATGTACACAACAATCAGTAAGCTTCTGCGTTTATTGGTCATATTCAGCCTTGTGATTTCCTCGCTGGTTTTCTTGCCCGGAAAAACCGTAACCGCGGTTACATACCCTACCCCGCCTTGGTGGGACGGTGTCTCTTGTGATGACACAAATTATTTCGCCGAAACAGGGGTTCACGCTACGGTGCTGTCTGAGTGGAACGGAGTGCAAGCTTGTGGCCCAAGACCCGATGGAGATTCGGGGCCTAATCTCGAGGTACAGTTTTCTCCCAGCGGCAGTGCTCAACACGAGTGGCAATGCCCAGAACTGGTAAAGAGGTATTTGCTGATGGCTTTTAGTAAAACAGCATTGGCAGCAAACGGCGATGCAGTTGTCTCAGTTTATGCCACCGACCACCCAGATACTTTTGATGAAGTTGCAAATGACGGTGCTGCCCAAAAGTTTCCATCAGCCGGCGATGTGATTAGTTATAGCACTAACCACACAGCACTAATTACGGCAGTAACAGACAAGGATTATGTTAACGGAGACGCCGTTTTAACCTTGTTGGAGCAGAACGGATCGGCCAGCGGGACAACTACACAGCAATTTGATGCCTGGATTATTAGGGGCGATAGTGACGACCCGGATGCATCGGAGGCTGACACAATAACCGGTTGGCTGACGCCAGTTTGGGGTGTTCAGACTAGTCCAAATCCTAGCAGCAATAATAACTTGACTGCCGTTACTGCGCTTTCTTCTAGCGAAGCATGGGCCGTTGGTCCTGGCTTGGCGACACATACAACCGATGGGACAACTTGGGGCAGTAATACTATTCCGGCCAACTACCTTTCATACACTTTGGCAGGTGTGTCGGCCGTGTCCTCCTCAAACGTTGTAAGTGTTGGGAAAGTTTACAGTGGGGGTGCAAATTATGCTGTCGCATTAAAGTACAATGGCTCAACTTGGTCTGCTCTTACTATTGATAGGCCGGGGGCTTCTAGCTGGTTGAATGGCGTGTCTACCGGTTCTGGAGGCGATACCTGGGCTGTGGGGTACACTCTACAGTCGGGTTACAGGCCTCTATTTGAACACTATAACGGTACGAGTGCCTTTACTAAGGTACAAGATCCGTTTCCATTCGTTTCAGGTTCTACAGACACGCGTTTAACCGCCGTTTCGGTACTTTCATCATCAGACGCCTGGGCGGTCGGTTATTATGTCTCTAGTAATAGTGCTAGGCCTATTACGGTTCACTACACTGGGGGAAACTGGGGATATGTCACAACCCCAACCCCGACTTTACCCCCAGGAATAACCACTTACGATTCTAAGCTATATGGCGTGAAGGTAATTGCCTCTGACGATGTCTGGGCGGTAGGCTACTACAGCTACATGAACGGACAGACTTTGGTCACGCTTCCTTTTGCTATGCATTGGGACGGCTCGAGTTGGGACACAAGTGAGCAACCCCTCCCTTTGTTAGGCGGTTACCTTACCGGAGTACACGCAGCTAGTTCAAGCACCGTGTACGCAGTGGGTCTGACAGCAGCCGTCGGTAACAACGGAGGAGGTGGAACATATGCAAGACCTCTTGTTTTTCGTTATAACGGAACGAATTGGGTAGAAATATCAGTCCCGACCGTTCTGGACGAGATGTTCAATGGTGTAGCTGTAACCGGAAGCTCGACAGACGACCCTATATGGGCTGTTGGTGGGCAACGTTACAACTCTACCTACACACTGATACAACAAGGACGTGTAAAGTAACTTTGCTAGTTAAGCCTTTCGATTTGAGTTAGTACAAAATGTGCCGAAGCTCCTTGATTTGCAATCTTTTCAAGGAGCTTTTTCTTGTGCTAACTTAGGGGCACTTGTTGCTGGAGTTTTTTCTAAAAGCATCTTCACAAACCCGAACTTTTACCGTAAAATCATTTGGTTATGGAAAACACCTCACTTTCGCACATTCTAATTAGAGGCGCGCGCCAGCACAATCTAAAAAACATAGATCTCGATATTCCGAAGAATAAGATGGTTGTCCTTACAGGTGTTTCAGGCTCCGGAAAGTCATCTTTGGCTATGGATACCATTTACGCGGAAGGCCAGCGGAGATATGTTGAAAGTCTCTCATCTTACGCCCGTCAGTTTTTGGGTGTTATGGATAAACCTGACGTCGATAAAATCGACGGACTTTCACCGGCAATTGCCATCGACCAGAAAACAACTTCAAAAAACCCAAGATCGACCGTCGGAACCATCACGGAAATTTATGATTATATGAGATTATTGTTCGCAAGAGTCGGGCACCCCCATTGTCCGAATTGCGGAAGAGAAATTCAGAGACAAAGTTCTACCGAAATAGCCCAGACAATTATTAAAATTATTTCCGAGCTTAAGGATTTTAAATCAGAAAAAGGTGTAAGATTTTTTCTTTTCTCTCCGATTGTGAAAGACAGAAAAGGAGAATATTCGGCGCTATTCGATAATCTGAAAAAACAGGGGATAGTCAGGGCAAGAGTCGACGGAGACATCATGAGTTTGAAAGAACGTTTCGATTTAATAAAAACAAATAAGCACACAATCGATGGATTAATTTCCAGACATTCGGTCAATCATAAAAAGGTCGGGGACTCGGCAGAAGCTAAAAATACTTTTTCCGACATTTTTGCCTCGGTAGAAACGGCTTTGCGCCTAAGTAACGGAACGGTAATTCTCACGATAATAAAAGACCCTTCTTTTGATTTTCCGGAGAATCCGAAAAACACCGAAGATCATTTACTCTCCGAAAATTTTGCATGTCCGGTTTGTAACATTTCCCTCCCCGAAATTGAGCCCAGGACTTTTTCCTTCAACTCCCCCCACGGAGCGTGCCCGGCGTGCGACGGACTCGGTATGCAGTTGAGAGTAAACGAAGGCTCGGTTGTTAACCCCAGACTATCTATTTCCGAGGGCGGTATTTTGCCATGGCAGAGACTTTTCGAACACCAGACCTGGACCCAAAATGTTGTTAAAAAGGTCGCCGAAGTTTATAAATTTTCGCTCGACATGCCTATTAAAGATTTGTCTAAAGACGCGATGAAAATAATTATGTACGGAGTCGGCGATAAAAGATTCAGGGTTACTTACCGCGGCCAGACAGGACACGAACACACTTATGAAGCGGGATTTGAAGGAGTAATACCAAATTTAATAAGACGCCACAAAGAAACAGACTCGGATTATATACGTAACGAAATAGAAAAGTTCATGATAGATGAGGAGTGTCCGGTTTGTAACGGGGTCAGGTTAAAAAAGGAATCTTTATCAATTGTTGTTGATTCAAAAAATATTACAGAAATCACGGGGCTTTCCATAAAAGATAGCATTGAGTGGGTAAAACGGCTGGATAAAGTATTGACTGAAAGAGAACATAAAATTGCAGACGCAATAATTAAAGAAATTTCTTACAGACTGAACTTTTTACGCGATGTCGGTTTGGATTATTTAACTCTCGCCCGGTCTTCATCTCAACTTTCAGGGGGAGAGGCACAGAGAATCCGTTTGGCTTCGCAAATAGGCTCAGGATTGTCCGGAGTATTATACGTTTTGGACGAGCCCTCGGTCGGCCTTCATCAAAAAGATCAGGGAAAGCTTATCCGCACGCTTCACCAGTTAAGAGATTTGGGTAACACAGTTTTAGTTGTCGAGCACGACGCCGAAACTATGATGGAAAGTGATTATATTTTTGATTTTGGTCCCGGGGCGGGTTCGGAAGGCGGAAAAGTTGTTGCGGAGGGCACACCCCCGGAGATAATAAAAAATTCCAATTCTTTGACGGGAAAATATTTGTCCGGAAAACTAATCGTGGGAAAAAATGACCGTAAAAAGCAGATGAAAGGCGAGATGTTTATGGATTTAGACCCCGCACCGAAAGTAGTGAGACCCATCGAAGGAAAGAAAATAGTATTAAAAGGGGCGACCGGCAGAAATTTAAAAAATGCCGAACTGTCTATTCCATTAGGAAAGTTTGTATGTATTACGGGTGTTTCCGGTTCAGGAAAATCCACACTTATTATGGACACTTTATATCAGGGATTGCGCCAGAGCTTTGGAATGAAGCTGGATCAAAAACCCGAGCCTTTTAAATCTCTCGAAGGGGTAGAGAATTTAACAAACATAATTGCCATCGACCAAAGCCCTATAGGAAGGACACCTAAATCCAATCCGGCCACCTACACAAAAGTTTTCGATCACATTAGAGATTTATTTTCGCAGACACAGGAGGCGAGAGTAAGAGGGTACGGCCCCGGGCGTTTTAGCTTCAACGTTAAAGGCGGAAGATGCGAAGCATGCGGAGGTGAGGGACAGATTAAGATTGAAATGCAATTTATGCCCGACGTTTACGTTAACTGCGAAGTTTGTCAGGGTAAAAGATACAACAGGGAAGCTTTGGAAATTAATTACAAAGGTAAAAACATCGCCGATGTTTTAGACATGACCGTTGAGGAAGGTTTAGTATTCTTTGAAAATATTCCCCAAATTAGAAGAAGAATAGAAACTTTGTATGATGTCGGGTTGGGTTATATTAAATTAGGTCAGCCGGCGCCTACCTTGTCCGGAGGCGAAGCACAAAGAGTTAAATTGTCGCTAGAGCTCTCGAAGCGCGCAACCGGAAGTACCTTTTACATTCTCGACGAGCCGACGACCGGCTTACACTTTGCAGACCTCGAAAATCTTATAACTATATTTAAACGCCTTACCTCAAAAGGAAATACCGTGGTTGTTATCGAACACAATTTGGATATTATAGATAACTGTGATTATGTTGTTGACCTGGGTCCTGAGGGCGGAGACATGGGCGGGAAAGTAATATTTTCAGGACCTTTGAAAGAGATTAAAACACACAAAACTTCGTACACTGCGGAAGCGTTAAGGATGCTGTACCGCGTCAGAAGTTTAGGCAGAGACTCATAAGATCTTTACCGAATAGCTCTTATTACGGAAATCTTTAATACTAACGTTTGTTTGCCCGTTCTTCAGATATATACCGGTCTTTTGACCCGGCGCAAGAGTTTTGCCCTGCAAGTCGTAAATAAAATATCCGCTCGTGTTATCAATAATATATCTGTTGTATCCTTGGGCTAATTTTAGCGGGTTTATGTTAATAGATTTGGTGACGGTAAGTACGGGATTAAATTCTTCATCCGAGTTCGATGTTCCTGAAAAATCAATATCTACAAGTTTTTCGTCGTCAGAAAAACTGTATGCCCCCGCAGGATACGGATATTCAGAGCTTTTACCCTTGATTACAAATGCAAAATGGTTGGTGTCTAATTTTGTAAAGTAATCTGTTCCGGAAGTAGTTCCCCATGTAGGGTCGATTTGGACCCACCCGTAAAACGGATCGTAATATTCTGCCCACGAGTGCAAAGTGTCCCCTCCTTTTAAACTAATTGAAATCGGTTTTCCCACGTTATCGTTTGTAAAAGCGTATCCGTTAATTTCTCTCGCCGGTATTCCCATTGCTCTTGAAGTTGCCACAAAAAGATCGGTAAATTCCATGCATGTAAAAGCACCCCGCTGCGTTAAAGCTGCTACTGCACCTTTTCTTGTTACAAGATTTTGACTTGCTGCGGTTTGGTCGTAAGTAAGGTTGGATGAAATATATTCGTAAACCCGTTTTGTGTTTTGTGAGACGTTCAAATTAGGATCAAGAAGGGAAGCGGCAAAGTTTTTAATTTCATCGTGATTTGATTCCCAGTACCTCTGATTTTTTGTATACTCCCGTACAAGATCTTTAGGCAAATCCGTAATTCTTCCTCCGAAGTCCGGGTTTATCTGTCTTCCCATAATTTTTGCGGATCCCGTAAGCTTCACTTCCAGATTACTTTTAGGACCCACCCAGAAAAGTGCCAGCGCGTTGCCGTCTTTATCTAGCCTTATTTTTCTCGGTTTGGGGTCAATTGATTCGTATCTTACCTGCTGTATGTTTTGAATATCAGGAGGCAGGGCGACCTCATAAACTGAACCTAAAATTCTATTATTTTTAAGCTGATATTTAATCTGGTAGTTAAGAGATTGATATTTTCCGAACGCCGCAGTTACTCCTTTGGAAGAGAAACTTTCTTTTGTGAAATAATAATTGTTTTTACCGTTCTCGAATTTTTCAGTCGCCGGTGCCGGGGAAACAAATATTTTAGGTCCCATAGAAGGCGGAACGGAAAGAACAATGTTGTATACGGTTGTAGTTTCGGGGGTGTCTATGCCCTGTATGTAAATATTCCACACATCTCCTATTCTGGAGGCAATGCCTTTCGTTTTGTACGTCATCGTCACTATGTTTTGTTTTCCCTCGCCGATAGAGTATGTAGAAAAAGGAACTGTAATGACTGTCTCATTCTTTCCGGGCATTTCGTTTCGAACTTCAGTTTTCTTTCCGTTGGTTTGCGCAACAATATCGTAAACATCGAGATATCTTGTCTTAAAAGAATAAGTGGTGGGTACAACATCGTTTTTCAAACTGGTTATGGTTGTAGTTTGTGATACAAGAGTTTCTCCGGAATCCTGCACGTCGTATCTAATATCGTAGTTAATGATGAAATTTTGTTCGGTTTGCGCTTTGGCAATAGGGGACAGTACCACAGCTATTGCAGTAAACGCTAAAAATTTTGAGAAAGCATTTCCGAGCATGGGTAAATGCTACAATAACTTCGTGGTTTCCTCAAATCTAAAAGAAAAACTGAAGGATTTACCCACAACGCCGGGTGTCTATATTTATGAGGACGCCGGAGGTGAAATTATTTACGTAGGTAAAGCTAAAAACCTCAGGTCACGTGTATCTTCCTATTTTCGTTTAAACCTGGATAAATCCTCAAAGACCTTTGCGCTTGTAGAGAAGACAAACGATATGCGTTTTATTGAGGTAGACAGTGAGCTGGAAGCCCTAATCCTGGAAGCGGAGCTTATAAAAAAGCACTTACCGCAGTTCAATATTAGCTTGAAAGATGATAAATCGTACCTGTACGTCGGAATAAAATCAGAAAAAGTTGATTTGGATGGTAAGGCTACAAATATTCAAAAAATAGAGACATTCAGAAAACCGGACACCACTAAGTATCAGTATTTTTACGGGCCTTTTCCTGACGGAGGCTCTGTAAAACAGCTGGTGCGAACCCTGCGTAAAATACTACCCTTTAGAGATTGCAGTGTTGCAAAATATAATAAGTATAAGAAATTAGGAACCCCCTGCTTATACGGACACATAAATCTATGTCCGGCTCCCTGCGTTAATGGTTCAGCTATAATGCCGGTTTATAAAAACAACATAAAGGCAATAAAAAGTATTTTGTCGGGAAAAACATCTAAGCTTATAAATGCCCTCGAAAAACAGATGAGAAGTTTTGCTACTTCTGAGAACTTTGAAAAGGCGGCAGAAATTAGAAATACTTTGAATAAATTTAATTATGTCCGGCAAAGTTTCCGTCTTCCCGCCGAGTACATAGAAAATCCGTATTTACTGGATGATTTGGCGAAATCAGCTTTGGAAGACTTGGTTAAAATTGTACCGGTAATTAAGCAATTACCCACAAGGATTGAATGTTACGACATTTCTAATATATCGGGAAAAGAAGCGGTGGGATCGATGGTTACGGCAATAAACGGAAGAATAGATAAAAGGGAATATAAAAGATTTAAGATACGGACAAAAAACACCGCCGACGATTTCTTCATGATCCGGGAAGTTATATACAGAAGACTTTCTCATGAAACGAATGAGAAAAAAAATAGTTGGGGGCTTCCGTCCCTGGTTGTATTAGACGGAGGAAAAGGACAGCTATCTTCCGCGATGGAGGCTATGACAAAATTAAATCTGGATATACCAATGATAGGTTTGGCTAAAAAAGAGGAAACGGTTGTCTATTACGATAACGGTTTTTACGGGATTAACCCCGGAGTAGACAGCCCCGGTATGCGTTTACTTATAAATTTGAGAGATGAGAGCCACCGGTTTGCTCAGAAATACCACCACATGCTTAGAAGCAAGAAAATCTTTGGTCCTTCTCAATAAAACGTTATAATTTAAAGCATGAAGGGCGTTATCAAGAATTTTACATTTGTGCTGATATCCCTTTTTTCCGCCAATTATGTTCTTTCTGCTTTGTTTTACGGCAGTGACCCTAAAACCTTTTTAACAATATCTCTTGCTTTAACCGCTCTTTTTTATCTTGGTAAGCCGCTCCTGGCTACTTTTGGTCTGCCTACACGGGGAGTAGGATTTTTGTTTATTGCGACGATTTTAACCACGTTAACACTCTATGTCCTTACTATTTTTTTGCCGGCCTTTACGATAATGGAAACGACTTTGTCGGATTTGATTATTTTGGGCGTTATGCTACCATCAAAAAGCCTTACAGCCTTTTGGTCTGCCCTATTTTCTGCCTTTATCATTTCAATGGTATATACTTTCTTCGAGTGGCTAAGCGTCTCTAAAAAATAATATGGTACCCATACTTAAAACAACACAGATAATAATTTCCGTAGTCCTTGTGTTACTGATTCTTATCCAAACCAAAAATGCGGGACTCTCATCCGGGTTAAAAAACTCATTTACTGCCTACAGATCCTTGAGAGGCGCAGAAAAGGCAGTTTTTGTTTTAACAGCGGTGTTGGGAGTGCTTCTTGTAGCAAATTCGTTTTTATTAATCAAGTTATCCTGATATGAGTACCGTTATTATTGAGGGTGGCTCTCCTTTACTTGGTACTGTTCAGGTTTCAGGCACAAGAAATTCAGCGTTGAAACTTATGGCCGCCGCGATGTTTTCCAACGACGACGTTATTTTGCAAAATGTTCCCAAAATGGATGCCATAGAGGACGATATTAAAATGATTCGGGTGCTCGGGGGAAAAGCGGACTGGGCGGGAGCTGGGAGGCTTATTCTCAACGGTTCCGGAATTACTTCTTATGAGGTGCCTTTGGAAATGGGATCTAAGTATAGGACGTCTTTACTTATGGCGCCGCCTTTACTTTTTAGGTTCGGAAAAGCTTCTATCCCTAAATATAAAACCCGTCTTACTGTTCCAAGACCGGTGAACAGAATATTGGATGTTTGGAGGAGTTTGGGTGTTGTGGTTGAGGAAGATGAAGATTATTATTTCATTTCTTCGGCAACCGCGGTTTCCGGACACGTTAACTTTAAAATACCCAGTCACATGTCTACCGACACTCTTATAATGACTGCTGCTTTTTTACCGGGCGAAACAGAAATTAATAATGCTTCAGAGGAATGTGAGATTGATGACTTAATAGATTTGATTAATGCTATGGGCGGGGACGTGGTACGTTCAGAACCCCGTGTTATCAAGGTGAACGGGGTCAATGTATTCAAAGGTGCTTCTCTGGAAGTGCAGCCGGACAAAACCGAAGCTGTTATTTATGCAGTCGCTGCGTTAATAACTAAAGGAAATGTTGTAATCAAGAATATAAATAGAAACGTGATGGTTCCCTTAGTAAATTTCTTTACTAAAATCGGGGCAAGATATGAATTTGAGCAGAATTCTATAAAGATATGGAGACACGACGAGGAATTTCAGGCTACAAATCTTACTATAGCTCCAACCCCAGGCTTTGTGCCTGATTGGCAATCGGCTGCAACTTTGCTTTTGACACAATGTAGCGGAATCGCATACGTACACGACACCGTTTACACAGACAGATTCGGGTATATAAAAGATTTGAACAGGATGGGTGCCAAAATTGAACTTCTGAAACCATCCGAGGCAGGAATGATTTCGGTGGTGGGTGACGATACATACGATGTTGAGAGGTTAGGAGAACCTTATACAGTTGCAAAAACTACAGGTCCTGTAAAATTAAAAGGAGAGAAGTTAAACATCACAGACTTCAGGTACGGGGCCGTGCATGTCTTAGCTGCTCTAATCGCTGAAGGCAGGAGTGAGATAGAAGGCATAGACGTACTAGATTGTTATATGGAAAATTTTACGTCGAAGCTTAAAAATTTAGGAGCAAAAATATGGGGTCAGCAGGAATAATGTTAGATTTATTATTTTTATTTGCTGCGGGATTACTGTCTTTCGTTTTGTATCCCGTTTGGATAAATTTTGTCTACAAATTTCAAATGGGGGAAGAAGTGCGCGAAGATGCTCCCAAAACCCATCTGTTTAAAATGGGTACGCCCACAATGGGAGGCTTAGTTCTTGTGTCAGTCGTTGCAGTTTTGACCTTACTATTTAACCGTTCCCGTACACAAACACTATTACCGATATTCGTAGCTTTAATTGCGGGACTACTTGGTCTTTTTGAAGATTTTACAAAGGTTTATAGAAAGTCCGGACTCCCGGGTTTTTTTGAGTATCATTTCCACGGTCTTTTTAAAAAGAAAAACGCCGCACCTAAGGGACTGTCGCGGATAATCCTAAAACCCTGGCAGCTTTTCAAAGAATTTTGGCGTGTCGTAGGAAGTACGGACGCAAGTGGAATGCAGACTTACAAAAAGTTTATTGTTCAGGGCTTAATCGGAGGTTTTGTCGCCTATTGGGTTTATTTTAAGCTCGGGTGGGATTATCTATGGTTTCCTTTAATAGGGGACGTTCATATTGGTTTTTTGTATCCCGTCATCGTTTTTCTGCTATTCATAGTTATTTTGAATGCAGTAGCCTTTACTGACGGCCTGGATGGTTTGGCGGGCGGTCTTTCACTGTTCGCGTTTATTTCTTTTTGGGTAGTTTCGCGGGTGCTTGGGTACAACTCAATTGCAATATTTTGCGCTACTTTTGCGGGGGCGCTTTTGCCATTTTTATATTTCAATGTTTATCCCGCAAGAATTTTTATGGGGAACGTGGGGTCCCACGTTTTGGGAGGAACTCTGGCTTTGTTAGCAGTTTTTCTACACAGGGAAGTAGCCTTTCTCATAATTGGCGCGGTTTTCTTATTTGACGGTATCAGTAGCCCTCTCCAGCAGCTTTCCGTTAAGCTTACCAAGAAGAGAATGTTCCGTTTCGCACCAGTGCACCATCACTTTGAATTATTGGGCTGGCCGGAGACAAAGGTGACGCTAAGATTCTGGTTATTCGGTGCTTTTTTCGCCTTTGCCGGTATTTTCATTGCTTTGATGTGATGTTATGAAATCAAAAACTGTTCCCACAATGAGTAAAAAAGATAGATCTTTCGTATTTCTGATACTGGGATTTCTTCTTTTCGGAATAATTATTATTGCCGATTCTACGATAATTCACTCCGATAGTCTTTATAATGACCCATACAGGTTTGTATTTTTGCAAATTGGCTGGGTTCTCCTCGGTTTGGCATGGTTCTTTTTTTTCTATAACCAGGATTATAAGAAAATAGATAAGATTACGGGTTTTATGTTCGGAGTAACTATTATTTTTTTGATATTACTTGCTTTCGTATCTTTGTTGCCATGTTCCTCTGACATTTTTTTTGCCCCGTGCATAAACGGAGCTAACAGATGGTTTTATCTTAATGCCCCGCCCCTGCCAAAACTGCCTATATTGGGAGTTGTAGGTTTTCAACCGGGCGAGCTGGCAAAACTTACATTAATAATGTACCTGGGTATAATGATTCCGAAAAAAACTCAGGAAAACAAAAACGTTTTTAGTTTGTACGCCGTAGCGACAGGGCTGATATTTTTACTTGTGATTGCCCAGCCGAACATGTCTACTGCTGTCATGATTGCAGCTATAGGAACAATCGTGTACTTCTCTTCAGGAGCTTCTATTAAACCTTTATTGATGGTTGCGCCGGCAGCCTTACTGCTTGGTATTTTGTTAGTACTTAGTTCTCCTTACAGACGAGAAAGATGGCTTACTCAATTAAAGGGTTTTGACAATACAGACAGAAAAGAAGGGTATCATATTAAGCAGGTTCAAATCGCACTCGGTTCCGGCGGTTTTTTTGGAGTGGGGTTCGGACAATCACGGCAAAAATATTATTATCTTCCTGAAGTTGCTTCAGATTCGATATTTGCAATTATAGGAGAGGAGTTTGGATTCTTAGGCACGGCTCTTGTGATCGTTGCCTTTTCTTATTTGATATACAGGGGTTTTGAAATAGCTAAAAATGCAAAAACCCAAAGAGGCAGGCTACTGGCGGCGGGGATTACCTCTTGGATAGGACTTCAATTTTTTGTGAATATTGGCGCGATGACGCAGCTGCTACCCCTGACCGGCGTCCCCATTCCTTTAATTTCGTACGGAGGTTCAAGCATGGTTTTCAGTTTGATGGGACTGGGTATTTTAGCTAATATTGGGAAGGATAACTCAAAATGAAAATAGTAATTACAGGAGGACATCATAGCTCCGCACTACCGGTTATCGACCGTTTCAGATCCAAATACCCTGATACCGAAATCTATTGGTTCGGCCACAGACGTGCCGCAGCAAGTGATAAAAACGATTCGCTTGAATATAAGGAAATAACCGCCCTCAACTTACCTTTTTACGATCTCAGGGCGGGAAAAGTATATAAAACATTTAATATTATAAGTTTACTTAGAGTTCCGTTCGGGTTTTTTCAGGCGTATAAGTGGCTATTGAAAATTAAGCCGAATGTTATTCTTTCGTTCGGGGGTTATCTTGCAGTTCCCACGGTTATTTCCGGTTGGTTACTGGGAATACCGTCAATTACACATGAGCAAACGGTTGTTGTAGGTTACGCTAACAAACTACTTTCCAAATTTGTGAAAAAAATATGCATTGGCTGGAAGGAGTCTGAAAAGTTTTTTCCTGCGAATAAAATAGTTTACTCCGGGGTCCCAATCAGAAAGGCAGTGTTTGAAATCGGATCTGATTCATTTAATTCAGATAATAATCTTCCGACAATTTATATAACTGCAGGTAAGACAGGATCGCACACTATAAATGAGGTTGTGAAAGAGGCACTTCCGGAACTTTTATCTAAATGTAATGTTATTCATCAAAGCGGAGATCACTCAAAATTTAATGATTACGACCAGCTGGAGGCAATCTACAGGGAAGCCGATGAGTTGGCAGATGGTAAGTTCTATCTGAGAAAATTTGTTATGGATGATGAAATCGGCGAGGCGTTTAACAGATCGTCGGTGGTTATATCCAGATCAGGTGCCCACACAGTTACAGAGCTTCTGGCTTTGGAAAAGCCCTGTGTTTTGATCCCGATACCTTGGGTTAGCCATAACGAACAAAAAGAAAATGCTTTGATTTTAAAAAAGTACGGTCTAGCCGAAATTTTAGAAGAAAATGACCTTACCGAAGAAACATTTTTTGGTACAATCACAAAAGTATTGGGGCACCTTCAAGAATATAAACTTAACAACAGCGAAGCATCGGAAATAGTAAATCTAAACGCCGCAGAAATAATTGCAGATGAAACATATAAACTCACGCAAAGAAATAACAAGTAGGCACCCGCGTCCGGTTCAAACCAGCGGTAATCAACTTCTATTAAATAAAATAAAAAACCGTCGTAGGGGAATAAAAAACCCACGCATCCTTGCCAGAAAATATAGAGTTTTTATAAATATATTTGTTATTTTTTTGGTTTTGGGAGCCGTTGGTTATTTATCCTATAAGTATATTTATCTAAGTCCAAGATTTTCCGTTAAAAAAGTTTCTGTTGTCGGCGGCGGGAAGTTTGTTAACCTGGAGGATTTTAAAAATATTTCCGAGCAAAAAGTTTTAGGACAGAGCATTTTTTCTACAAATTCCCGGGAATTAAAAAAGACACTCAAAGACAATTTTTTAGGGGCGAGAAGAGTAGAAGTATCGTTGGACTACCCCGATGCTCTGGTTATAAAAGTAGAGGAAAGAGTGCCTGTAGCGGTCGTAACTTCCGGTAAAAAGGACGCCGTGCATTATTTAATAGACAGTGAGGGGTATGTTTTGGGCGAGGTTTCCGACGAATTTATGAATCTTCCGGAGATTATTTACGAAGGAGAAATACGGGTAGGTGCCTTTTTAGAAGCGCAGGTTGTTCCTGTTAGCATAGAAATCCTTTCGGAGGTAGGGAAAGCCGGCTTGAACATCAGTAGTATAAGCTTCAGAGAAAGATACTCCAGGCTGCGTTTAGGATCCACGGACGTATATTTGAGCAATATGAAGGATATAAAGGAGTCGGTTTGGAAGCTTGAAAAACTTTATAAAACCTTGCTTCTTGAGGGCAAATCGGTAATAAAAATTGATTTACGTTATGATAAAGTAATAGTATTATATGAGTAGCTTTTAACCACATTATGCCCAAAGAAAAGATAATAACAGGAATAGACGTAGGTTCTACCAAAGTAGGTACGACTATAGCTTCAGTGTCCGAATCAAGAGTTTCGGTAATAGGAGTCTCAGGAGAAGTACCTTCTAAAGGCGTAAATAAGGGAAATGTGGTAGATATTGATAGCGCGGTCGAAGCAATTGCCGCCAGTATCGAAAAAGCTGAGCGTATGGCCGGTGTTTCGGTATCCAGCGCGTTTGTAACCATAAACGGAAGCCATATCGAAACCCTGAATTCCCACGGTGTTGTTGCCGTTTCCCCCAATCAAACTGATGAAATCAGCAAAGAAGATGTTTCCCGTGTCATAGAGGCTGCACAGGCGGTGTCTCTACCGTCTACCCGTCAAGTCATTCACGTAATACCCCGCGATTTTTCAATTGATTCTCAGGAAGGTATCAAAGACCCCGTCGGTATGTCCGGAGTGCGTTTGGAGGTCGAAACAAACATAATACACGGCGCTTCCATCGCTTTAAGAAATATTGCCAGGTGTGTGAATCAGGTTGGGGTTAACGTTGACGAGATGGTTTATGCGGGACTGGCGTCAGCCGAAGCGGTTCTTACCGATACCGAAAAGGAACTCGGAACTTTGTTAGTTGACATAGGCGGCGGTACTACCTCAATGATTGCGTTTCTTGACGGAAGTCCGGTTCATTCCGCGGTGTTGCCCATAGGTGGAAAACTTATAACTAGTGACCTCGCGATTGGTTTGAGATCACGTTTAGAAGACGCCGAGAGGATTAAAATAAGATTGAGTAACGAAGCTGTTCTTTCGAAAAATGTCGATAGTGTGAGAAAGGATGAGGATTTTGATGTTTCAGAGTTCGGTCTTGAGATTGACCGCCTTCCGAGACAGATGCTCTATAAAATATTAGACGCCCGTCTTGAAGAAATATTCCGTCTCATTGCACTGGAAGTCACGAAAGTTAATTTAAACGGCAAGCTTCCAGCAGGAGTTGTTGTCACGGGCGGTGGCGCCCTCACTGCAAACGTTGAGAGAAGCGCAAAAGTTAATTTGAAAATGCCCGTACGTTTAGGAATTCCCCGTGGGGTTACCGGACTGATTGATGAAATTCAAGGTCCTTCGTCTGCATCTGGAGTCGGCGCTGTTTTATATGGTGTTAAGCTCTTTAGAGGCAGCCAGCTGTTGTCATTTGATGATAGACGGGGTAATATGAATAAAAGCTTTTCGAAGTTTGTTGACAAATTAAAATCTTTCCTGCCCTAAAAATTTAGATACCAAAATAAATTTGGTATAGTGTTGCAATGCAAGTTAAACCAGAGATAGAACGATTTGCAAAAATTCGAGTTGTCGGGGTTGGAGGCGCCGGCGGTAATGTAATAAACTCCATGATCGATTCAAATCAGATCAGAGGTGTTGAATTTATCGCCATAAACACCGATGCTCAGGATCTATCCATAAATAAAGCAGTAATAAAAATACCTATTGGCCAGGAACTAACCCAGGGTTTAGGGGCGGGGTCAAATCCTGAAATAGGAAAAAAAGCCGCCGAAGAATCTTTGGATATAATAAAAAGTAATCTGGAAGGGGCAAATATGGTGTTCATTACAGCCGGTCTTGGTGGCGGAACAGGAACGGGGGCTTCCCCTACCGTGGCGCGCATTGCCAAAGAGTCCGGCGCCCTTACTATTGGTGTAGTAACTAAGCCCTTCAATTTTGAAGGCATACAGAGAATGAGAGCAGCCGATAGGGGAATAATGGAGCTTAGAAAAGAAGTCGACGCTTTAATCACGATTCCAAATCAGAAGCTTTTAGAGGTAGCTGATGAAGATATGTCTATCATCGAGGCATTTAGGCTATCGGACAGTGTCTTAAACCAGGGTGTTCAAGGAATTTCGGATCTTATCGTGATGCCGGGGCTCATAAATGTTGATTTTGCTGATGTTAAAGCAATTATGAAGGACGCCGGAACTGCGTTGATGGGTATCGGAATAGGTACCGGAGAAAACAGAGCTGAGGTAGCGGCACAGGCAGCGATTTCTTCACCCTTACTAGAGCAGTCAGTTGTAGGCGCAAAAGGAATTTTATTTAACATTTCGGGCGGGCCCGACCTAACTATGAGAGAAGTAGACAGGGCAGCAAATATAATAAGGGGAATTGCCGGAGAAGAGGCGGACATTATATTCGGAACATCTATTGACGACGAATTGACGGGACAATTAAAGATTACGGTAATTGCAACAGGGTTTGAAGTACCGGAAGAGGATGATTCAATGGCAGGGTATGTAGAAAAACATTACGGCCAGCTTCCGAAAAAAGAGAAACCTGAGATCCCTTTCCAACAAAATATTCCCCGCGCACCTCAGACTGAAACTCCTCCGGAAGAAAAAAAGCAACCAAAACTTCCCTCCGAGATGTGGAAACCGGAAGATGCGGAAGATGAAGACTATGGCACAGGATTCGATATCCCGACTTTTTTAAGACAGAAATAATGGAAGTCCTGCAGCTACAACAAATCACAAAACTGTTCCCACGCCACATCAACAAAATATCAAGATACTCTAACGTGCGTTTCCTTGTGTCTTGCATAATTTTTTGATTTGATTTAGCTAGCTAGTATTTATTTGAATAGTATTCTCGTGTTTCGGCAATCTTTGGTCATGGGCAGTGAGAGATTGCCGGCTCGTGAGACAAAAATAAACTTATGAGCAGTTTTCTCTACCGTGAGGATGCGTCTGTTTTTTCGAAAAACACGTCAATAGATTTTTCCGAGAACGCTAAAAAAATTTTAGAAAAGAGATATCTTCGAAGGGACTCTAACGGGAATGTATCCGAATCACCTGAAGGAATGTTTGAGCGCATTGCGGATGTAATGGCAGCACCGGACAGACCATACACAGATGTCGAGAGATCGCGTGTAGAATTTTACAATTTACTTTCTTCCAAAAAGTTTTTTCCTAATTCCCCGACATTTACAGGTGCGGGTACCCCCCTGGGCCAGTTGGCCGCCTGTTTTGTTTTACCTATTTCCGACGACTTGGGTAAAGAGAAGGACGGGATTTTTTCTACACTCCGTGTTGCCTCTTTAATCCAGCAGAGCGGGGGAGGAAATGGATTTTCCTTCTCACGTTTAAGACCTAAAGGTTCTAGAGTCGCGGCGAGCAATGGAATTGCCACAGGGCCCGTAGGATTTTTAAAAGTATACGACGCAGCTTTTGGTGAGATAGCCCAAGGAGGTGTACGACGTGGGGCAAATATGGGTGTTTTACGTATAGACCATCCGGATATACGGGAATTTATTGAATGTAAGTCAGAAGAAGGCAAAGTTGCGAATTTTAACTTGTCTGTTGCGATTACCGATAAATTTATGGAGGCTGTTAAAAACGACACAACGTACGATCTTGTTGATCCCCACTCACTGAAAATTACGGAATCTCCCAGAGCGCGCGAAATATTCGATATGATAGTAGATTACGCACATAAGAACGGCGAACCCGGAGTTTTATTTATAGACACAGCAAACAAGGAAAACCCGGTGCCCCATCTGTACGAGTTGGAAGCAACTAATCCCTGCGGAGAGCAGTGGTTGGGTCCATACGAAAACTGTTGTCTCGGTTCAATAAATTTAGCTGAACACTTAACTTCCTACGGGAAACTAGATTGGGAAGAGTTGAAAAAAACCGTTGTATCATCAACACGTTTCCTGGACAATGTTGTGGAGGCAAACAGATATATACCCGCAGTGCCCGAGATAAAAGATTCTGCAATGGATGTGCGAAGAATAGGACTGGGTTTTATGGCTTTAGCTGATGCTATGTACTCCTTGGGGATAAGATACGGGAGCGATGAGGGGCAGGAATTTGCAGCTCAGGTTTTTGAGTTTATCAGATACTATTCAATGAAAACATCCATAGAGTTGGCGAAAGAAAGAGGTTCTTTCAGAAAAATTCAGGGAAGTATTTACGATCCTGCGAATCTGAAATGGACTCCTCCGAAACCCATTAAAGAATTTACAAGAAATTTCGGTAGACCTTGGATTGACTGGTCGTCTGTTGTAGAGGGCATCAAAGCATACGGGATAAGAAACGGTGCTCAGGCAACAATAGCTCCCACAGGTACTATTTCTACGGTGGCCGGTGTGGAGGGGTATGGCTGCGAGCCGGTTTTTGCTCTTGCTTATTATAGAAATGTTTATCAATCGGCGGGTACTGAAGGAAAAATGACATTGGCTTATGTAAGCCCGTTTTTCCAGAAAGCTCTCGACAACTTAAATCTGTCAGAGGAAGTAAGAAAGACAATAATCGACAAAGTAATTGAGTCAGGAACGTGCAAAAACATACTCGAATTGCCGGAAAGCGTACGGAACACGTTCGTTGTTTCGGCAGAAGTTACACCCGAAGAACACATAATGACTCAGGCAGCAATTCAGGCATTTGTAGACAACTCCATTTCTAAGACCTGCAATTTTCCTGAAGGCGCGACGAAAGAAGATGTTGCCAAGGTGTACATGATGGGCTGGGAGACGGGTTGCAAGGGTCTTACTGTTTATGTTACGGGCAGTAGGCAGGAAGTAGTATTGGAAACTAAGTCCACGAAAGACCAGAAAGAGGGTAAGGAAGCGGCAGAGCCCGTTAATAAAGAGATTCTTTTGACGGAAAAGGAAAGATCATCTGATGAGGTAACTATAAGGCGGGGATACAAATTAAGTGGCTCAACGTACAAGATGATAACTCCCCAGGGGAAAGCGTTTATAACCATAAACAAGAATTCTGAGGGCAGGCCGCTGGAGGTATTCCTAAACGTAGGTAAGGCGGGTAGCGACGTGGCAGCACTGGCCGAGGGATTGGGTAGGCTACTATCCGGCTGGCTCAGGATGCCTCAGTACAGCTTGGAAGTTGTACGGGAAATCATAGTACAGCTAGCGGGAATAGGCGGTTCAAAGTCCATAGGTTTCGGTAAAAACAGGGTAAGTTCTTTACCTGACGCTGTCGCCAAGGTGTTGGCCGAAGAATTCGGATTTACCGTAAAGGAAAACGGAACAAAAGCTTCCGAAGAGACCGTAGAATCAACCGAAGTAACGGATAACCGCGAGGAAGAAAAACCGGCACTCCCCCACTCATTTACCAATACGGACATGTGTCCCGAATGCGGGAATTACACTCTTGTACTGGAAGAGGGGTGCGCGAAGTGCTACGAGTGCGGTTACAGCAGATGTTAGTGGTATTATCTTCTTATGAAGCTTTACACAAAAGAAGGTGACGCAGGCACATCCGCGCTTTTCGGTTCCAAAAAACGCATGCCTAAATCAAGGCAGGTATTTGAGATTCTGGGCCTCGCCGACGAGGTAAACGCTACCCTCGGGTGTGCTCTGGTAACTCTCAAAAAATCCCGTGAAAGAGAAGTTTTGGCGTCAATTCAAGATGATATATTCCTAATCGGTGCTTATATTGCCGGGTTTAAGATATCCCCCAAAGATAAAGCTGATTGGGGGCTAAAAGTCAGGAACCTGGAAAATGTAATAGACGAGTATTCCGCTAAATTGCCCCCTTTAAAAGCTTTTATTATCCCCGGAGGTTCTGAAGCTGCTTCCCAAATACACTTGGTGAGGGCAAAAGTCAGGTCTTTGGAAAGAAGCTTGGTTGATTACAGCGGCAGGCAGTCATTCAAATTTCTCTTGCCTTACGTAAACCGCCTGTCAGACCTATTGTTTGTTTTAGCGCGGTATGTGAATATGAAACTTGGTATAGAAGATAAAATTTGGAGGTTAAAATGATAAGTAAGACTTATATATTTCTGCTCATAATGCTTGTGTTTATAATGACCGCCCTGGTCGGGCTTTTAGTCTACAGGGCATATACGAACGATAAGTTCTTTTCGGAAGAGAAAGCTTTAGAAGTGGTAGTCATCTGAGTACAGAAGTAGCTGAAATTTGATAAAATTCTCTTGTTCTATGGACAATAAAGTAGATTCACAAAAAAATACATCAATTCCCGAAATGGAAGACACCGTTCTGCAGTTTTGGCTTCGAAACAAGATTTTTGAAAAATCCGTAGAAAAAAATCCTAAGGAAGATTTATATGTTTTTTACGACGGACCCCCCTTTATTTCAGGACTCCCGCATTATGGGCACCTTTTAGGTTCTATAGCTAAAGATATTATTCCAAGATACTGGACAATGAAGGGCAAAAGAGTTGAAAGGGTTTGGGGATGGGATGCTCACGGTTTAACGGTAGAAAATAAAGTACAAAAAAAGCTGGGGATAAAAAATAGGCGCGATATCGAAGCTTTCGGCTTAGAAAAATTTGCGGAGGAATGTTACAACTACACCCGGGATGTTTCTGCGGAATGGGAATGGTACGTGAACAAAATCGGACGCTGGGTAGATTTTAAAAATGCATATAGAACGACAGACTCTAACTACATGGAATCGGTAATGTGGACTTTTAAACAGCTTTACGATAAGGGTCTAATTTACGAAGGTATAAGGACTTCTTTATACTGCACGAGGTGCGGAACTCCCGTTTCTAATTTCGAGATCGCAATGGATAACTCCTATAAAGATGTTGAGGATCCGGCCATTACAGTTAAATTTAAAATAATTACGGACGGTGAGTATAAAGACGCCTTTGCTTTAGCATGGACTACGACCCCGTGGACCATTCCGTCCAACCGGGCTTTAGTCGTGGATAAAGGTGCGGATTACAACGTTGTAGAAAGCGAAGGAACCCGTTACATTACTGCGGAAGCGCGTAACGACAGCGTTTTTTCAGGGTCCGAGTTTAAGGTAATTAAAAAAATAAAAGGCTCGGAATTAATAGGTTTAAAATACGAACCCCCGTTTAGATTTTACTCGTCGAAAGAGGGCGAGTTTGAAATATATCACTACGACGGGATGGTAAGTATGGAAGAAGGCGCAGGTATAGTTCACAGTGCTCCCGGATTCGGTGAAATCGATTCAGAAATGGGAAAGCACTTCGGTCTCACACTCATGCTGACGATAGACGACGAGGGAAAATTCGTACCCGGCACAGAAAAGAAAAATCCCTACGCAGGTGTTTTCTATAAAGCAGCAGACGAACCTTTAATAAACGATTTGCTTCAAGCGGGACTTCTTTTTAAAAATGAAAAAGTAATACACAGATTTCCTTACCACGATAGATGCGACACTTTACTGATACAGAGAGCTCAACAAAGCTGGTTTATTGATGTTAACTCTCTTAAATCAAAAATGGCCGAGTTAAATGAAAAAATAAATTGGATACCCGAGCACCTGAAGCAGGGGAGATTCGGACAGAATGTTAATCAACAACCCGATTGGTGTATTTCCAGAAATAGATATTGGGCAACACCGATGCCTGTATGGGAATCGCCGGATGGTGACAGGATTGTGGTGGCTTCCGTAAAGGAAATTGAAGAATTATCCGGTCAGAAAGTCGAAAACTTGCACCGTCCTTACATAGACAGAATTGTGATCAAAAAAGATGGTAAAGAGTACAAACGCCGGGTAGAGGTGCTGGATTCGTGGGTTGACGCGGGTTCTATGCCGTGGGCGCAAATACACTATCCTTTTGATAATAAAGAAAAGTTCGAATCCAATTTTCCCGGAGATTATATTGTTGAGTATATCGCACAGGTTAGAGCCTGGTTTAATGTGATGCACATACTTTCAACGGCGGTGTTTAATTCCAACTCATTTACGAATGCAATATCAACGGGAGTAATGGCAGGTTCCGACGGAAGAAAGATGAGCAAAACGTTTAACAATTACACTGACCCCCGTCAGGTTCTCCAGGATTATGGAGGAGACGCTCTAAGACTGTATCTGATGGGGTCACCACTAATGGTAGGGGAGAACGCTAATTTTGAAGAATCCGAGTTAAGAACAAAATTGCGCAATGTATTAAATCCGCTTTGGAATTCAGTTAAATATTTTCAGATGTACGCAACGGTGTTTAACTGGAAAGAATCTGAAGTCATAAAATCAGACCATGTTTTGGATACATGGGTTACCGCGCGTCTTAACGAAGTGATAAAAGAAATTGCAACTAACATGGAACAATATCATGTTCCGGCCACAGTAAGAGTTGTTGAGGAATTTGTTGATGATCTTTCCAGGTGGTACGTACGTAGGTCACGTGAAAGAATTTCAACAGGCGACAAAAAAGCTTTAAGCACTTTATATGCCGTACTACTTAACTTTTCAAAAGCAGTTGCTCCGGTAATTCCTTTTATGTCCGAAAGTATGTTCGGTGTTTTAAAAACGTTTTCAGTGGGGGACACCCAAGAGTCGGTTCATCTCGAACAATTTCCCGGATTCGACGACGACATTATAGCGTCAAATCAAGGTTTGCTGGAGGATATGAAAAAGGTCAGGGATTTGGTGTCGTACGGATTGTATCTAAGAAGCGATAAGAAAATATCGGTCCGCCAACCTCTGTCATCTTTTGCAGTTTCAGGAGTTGAGGAACTTCCGTCCGAGCTTTCCGCTTTGGTACTGGACGAACTCAACGTTAAGGAAATTCAGTACGTAACTGAGGTGCCTGCAGAGTACGCTTCGGCGTCCTTTAATAGTGTGACAGTCGGATTAGACACAAATATTACGGACGAATTAAAATACGAAGGACTTTTACGCGACTTTGTCAGAAAAATACAGGAACTACGAAAAGAAGCCGGGTTAAAAGTGGGTGACCTTATCGAAGTCACC
This sequence comes from candidate division WWE3 bacterium GW2011_GWC2_41_23, assembly GCA_000996895.1. Classification (GTDB taxonomy): domain Bacteria; phylum Patescibacteriota; class WWE3; order UBA101185; family UBA10185; genus UBA8498. The sequence continues at coordinate 2,981 of LCBB01000006.1, read as the reverse complement.
CATCCTTCGGATCCGGATACGTTAAAAGTCGTGGAACTTTACGGTTCTGAAATAGCTAAGAAAACTCAGGCTTCAAATCTTGTAACAGGACCTGATTTTGCGGTCCGAAAAATTAACTAATTGTGTTATAGTTACATATATGCAAGATGTTTACCTGTCACTTAATAACAATATTCTCAGGCTCACGTATATCGGTAAAGAAGGTTTAAAAACATATTCTTCGCAATTAGCTGGGGACATTGTTTCCGATACTAAAATATCCGACATTTCACGCTACGCCGAAGAAATTAAAAAAGGCCTCGCGGAACTTACGAAAATATCACCGTCAAAACTTAATCTTATTGTTGTTACTGAGCCCGAAGATACAATCCTAAGATTCATAACGGTCAACAAACGCGACGGTGATAAGCAGGAACAGTTGTTGAATGACATGAAAGCCAAGATTACGGAAGCCCCTCTTGAAGACCTTTATTTTTCATATCAAAAAATAGCCCCGTTCTTATACCAGTTCGTGGGTGTAAGAAAACCTTATATGGACGATTTGTTGGAAGTAGTGGCAGGTGTCGGCATTTCTCTCAAAAACGTAGTTCCCTGGATTTTGTTAATGCCGAAATATGTGGGAACTAACGACCCTGCGGTATTTATCTGCCGTATAGATGGAAGCCACGCAATGGCTCTATCGGAGCTTAACGGAATTTTTTACAGTGGCGTAAGCGACAAAAAGATAACCGCGGAACAATTGGAAAGTTTTGTATCAGAACTTTCTCTTTACAAGAAAAAAACACCGGTGAAAAGAGTCTACACTCTAAATTATCAGGATTTTGACGTCAAAGGTTTTGAAGTTTCGGAAATAGGAATTCCCCCAATCAGCAGTGAATTTGCCGATGAATTTAAAATCAATATGCTTGTGAACTACATGCTGGACACTGAGCCCGATATATCATTTTGCCAGATGAACTTGCTAAATTTAATGCCGCTTCCTGCGGTGGTAAAAAGTAATAAAAGCCTGGTCTATGTGGGGGCAGCTTCGATTCTGGTTATAGCCGGGGTTTTATCATTTTTTCTCTTTTTTAACAAAAAAGGAGATAGCTCCCAGCTTGCATCGGGAGATCAGAACAACGTGTTAAGCGAGCAAACTTCTCAGAACGAGAACCAGGTTGTTGAGCAACCCGCACCTGAGCTGAAAAAATCGGATTTGAAGATAAAAGTGTTGAACGGGTCAGGTATAAATGGTTTAGCCGCAAGGACAAAGACACTTTTAGAAGAAAAGGGTTATACGATAATTGATATAGATACAGCCGATGAAACCCGCGATACTACGCTTTTTAGGTTTAAAAAGGACAAACTGGCCTACAAGGACCTCGTACAGGGTGATACTAAGGAAGCCTTTCCTGAAGTTGCCGTAGAGGATACGCTGGCTGATACAGAGGGATTTGACGTTCTTATAGTGGCGGGATCTACAGCCGCGCTATAGAGCTAATAGGGCTATTTGAAGGGAATTCTTGCCCAAACTTCAAAATTAGTGTAATATTCCAATGTTTTCTATGGATAAATACGCAATAATAAAAATTGGCTCAACCCAATATAAAATACACGAAGGGGACACCCTCACGGTAGACAATCAAAACGGTAAAGTAGACGCCGAAGTGCTCCTTTTCTCTGACGGGAAAACCACCATTTTAGGCGACCCTACAGTAAAAGACGCCCACGTGAAAATTAAAATCACGGGAGCAGTAAGAGGCGAAAAAATCGTTGTGGGTAGATTTAAATCAAAATCCAGATATAGAAAAGGAAGAGGTTACAGAGACACTCTTTCCGAACTTTTAATCGAAAAAATCGAGTTGGGAGGAAAAAAGGCCACTGAAGAAAAGAGCATAGACGAGGCTCCGAAAAAGGCCGTGGAAGCAAAACCAATCAAGGCAGAAAAGAAAGTATCTAAAAAAGAACCCGCAAAGAAGGTTGTAAAGATAAAAAAACCGGTTAAGAAAGGAACTAAATAATACATGGCACATAAAAAAGCAGGTGGATCAAAAGCTAGACAGGGCGGAAATGTATCGGGCAAGAGGCTCGGTGTCAAAGTATTCGGCGGTTCACAGATAAAATCCGGAGGAATTATTGTAAGACAGCGCGGAAGAACGTTCGCACCCGGTAAAAACACCGGAATGGCAAAAGATTTTTCAATATTCAGCAAGATAGACGGGGTAGTTAAGTTCGCGTGGCTTACCAAAAAGAAAAAGAAGATCGAAGTCGTAGAGTCTAAATAATACGTTTATTCCGCTATACTTTTTCCCTCATTAAGTAGTCTTATATTGTTGATTGGGTAAAAAACGGCTAAAGCCCGTCCTATGACGGTATCTTTTTGAACCGGTCCCCAATATCTAGAATCCGTGCTTTCAGATCTGTTGTCGCCCAGCACAATATAGTAACCTTCGGCGATTTTATGTTCCTGACCTTCGGCAAGAAAATCAGTGCCTTTTGTTACAACGTTGCTTGCAAGGTAGGGTTCTTCAAGTTTTTTTCCATCGATAAAGACAAATCCATTTTCAATTTTGATTCTCTCCCCCGGCAATCCCACGACACGTTTTACCAAAAGGTCGGATTTTGTTTTCGGATGCCAAAATATTATTACTTCTCCGCGTTTTAAGGGGTCAAACTTAATGGATAGTTTTTCGGCAATAATCTGTTCCTTATCCAGAAGGTAAGGGTGCATAGAACTTCCGGACACTTCAAGAAACTGTCCTACAAGTATATATACAAGCAGGAAAACGGTTGTGCCTATAAGTAAAAGCTCTATGAGATCCGCAGCCGCGTTTCGGATTCTGAATTTCTTCGCCATACTAGAATTTTATATCAGCAGGCTCCAAATAACTAGGACGTAAGGAAAAAATGCTGTAAAATAGGGGCGCACGGGTCCGTGGCTCAGTGGTTAGAGCGCTCGGTTCACATCCGAGAGGTCCCTGGTTCGATCCCAGGCGGGCCCA
>LCBB01000005.1 GCA_000996895.1 candidate division WWE3 bacterium GW2011_GWC2_41_23 | reverse complement strand
CGGATCTAAAAAGCCACGTAGAGATTGCTGACTGTGCTGAGTGGGAGGAGATTAACGATATATTGTTGAAAACACACTTGAGGTTTATTTCTGAATCTAAAGATTAGGCTGAATGCTGCGCCCATCTTTGTTAAAGGGGACTAGAAAAAGTTCCGACTTTCTCCTACACTGTCAACCAGGCTTCGAAACCCTACTTTTAAACCACAAGTATCTCAAACATACCTACTATCAACATCACTCATTGTTAAAATTAAACAAACTATCGATTTCGCCCTCTTCAACATTCCCTACCGCGTAAAAAAACATCTTGTCAAAAGACATATACTTATTTACAACCCTATCCACTTCACCTTTGGAGATAGTGCTAATCTCATTTAAGTAGTCCGCGTAATAATAATTATTATCTTTTAGCAGCAATTCTCTGTAAAACTGTGTGTCAGCCCAAAATTGCACGGTTTGAGTGGAAATTATGCCGGCGTTCACTACCTTGTTTTTAATAACGGAAAGGGCTTCTTTTGGAATTCCGTTTTTTTGGAGGTTTGCTAAAACTTCCTTAATCTTATTAAATACCGTGGGCAAGTTTTCCTTTTTCATAGCCATCTTAATAAAAAAGTATCCCGTGTCAGAGAACCTGCTGTTACCGGATGTAACAGAATAGAGTAATCCATCATCGTACCTGAGGATTTCACTTAACAATGACGACCTGCGTCTGCCTAGATATGCAGATAATACATTTAACGCAACGTCGTCGTCAGAAGACATGCCGCAAGTAGGAAACGTAAACATACAGTAGATAAGCTTCTGATCAGCCATTTTAAAGGAACCGTGTTTCGTTCCTATTGATATCTGCGGCGTAGTTAAAGTATGGCTCTGTTTTTCGTTATTTATAACAGGGTCAAATAATGTATAAATATCCTCAACATCACAACTTCCGCACGAGACAACTGTCATATCCTGAAAAAAAACATTTTTCAAATGAGATAGTAAATCGTCTTTATTGATTGTTTCTATAGATTCTTCCGTACCTGAGATGTTATAGGCAAGGCAATTATCGCCGTACATGAGTTTTTTCATGTTATTAGATAAAACTCTTTTGTTGTTATCAAGTTTTGACGACACTTCGGTTTTAATTATTTTCTTTTCTAGATCTATACTCTTTTGCGACAGTAGCGGCTTATTAAATATTTGGTCCACTACGCCAGCCACAAAATTAAGGTGCTCTTTTTTTGCGATGAGAAAGTCGAATTTTGTATATTCCGGCCCCGTACTTGCAGAATACGAAGCACCTAAGTCGTCAAAGCAAAGAGAAAGGTCTTTTTTGTTTTTGTATTTTTCAGTACCGTCTAAAACTACGTGCTCCACAAAATGTGCCAGACCGGATTTGCCCGGAGGATCAAAGCGGGAGCCACTTCTGGAGGATATAGTAATAGCGATAGGGGCGCCCGGTTTATAAAAATGTACAAATTTAGTGCCTTTTGGAGAAATTTTTCGTTGTAAGGTTACTTGGAAATCTTCGAGTTTAATGGTGTTTTTCATAAATCTTATAGAGATACTGGACAACAAAAATCATTTTTAGAGATTTAGTTGCTGTCCAGTTAGTTTGATACAAAAGCGAAAAATATTATTGTTCGCTTTCGCTGTCATCGGAATCGTCGTTGCCGTAATCATCCACGCCATCGTCTCCGATACCGTCAGCGTCGTTGTCTTCGGAATCCGGACAATCTTCATCGTAATCAAAGTCGTCGTCATCGTCTTCGTCGTCAGGACCAGCATACCGTGACACCTCTCTCACCTCCTTCTTTGTAAGATTTGCTGACTGTGCTTTCTCTCCGATTTATTTCCTGCAGTATAGCACAAAACACGGTGTTCAGATTACACGCACCGCCAAAATAAAGAAAATAAACTAACAGTTATACCCGGGTGTATCGAACTGACAGTGCCTAAATAGAAAAGTTATTTTATTTTCAAGGAAAACAAACTGGAATCTCCCCCGTGACCTTTATTCATGTGCAAGGTGCGGACAACTGACATGCAAAGAACATATATACGAAGGCATGTGTCAAAAATGCGCGGAAAATCTTTAATTTATGTTTAACCTCTCCGGACCAAAATCCCAAAGAGGTTTTTTTACCAACGGGCATATTTTGAAACTTATAATACCGGGGATAAAAAATTTTAAGTAACGCCCGGACAACGTAACAACGACTTCATTAATTCTCTTAAAAACCGATTCCTAAACCAAAAACCCCTCAACCTCGTCCACCAACTTCCCCGGCGTGATCTCTGACTTTATAAGGTAACCGTCGGTGCCGTAATCGAAAGCGGCGGTAATAATACTGTCATTATTAAGGTTGGTCAGCACAACTATTTTTCCTTTTTTCAACTTCTCCTCGGAAATTTTCTTTAGAATTCCTATTCCGTCTGCACGTGGAAGGACGATGTCCAGCAATAAAAGATCCCAGTCCGAGTTTTTTATCATGTCCAGTCCCATCACACCGTCGGTTGCTATTTGTACGTCGTAACCTGCGCTTATTAAAACAGTTGAATATACTGTTCTCAAATCCATGTCGTCTTCTACCAGTAATATTTTTTTAGGTGTTTCAGGTTCCATATTATTCAATTCCTGCCCGCGATAATATTTTATCGGCGGCTAAACCCAATACGTATGTCGAAGCAACTAAAACCGTAAACCAAAACATGTAAACAGAATCGATTTTTATATTGTGACTTGATATAGCTACACCCACGCCGATTAAAACCGCGGAAATTTCCCATATTCCTATAATAAAACCTATCTTCGTGGGAATTTGCATAAATCCGGCTAAGTACAGAGCAAAACCGATCAGGTAGAGCAGTACCAACGGTGCTACCTTAATAAAGGTATATTCGGACTTCATATCGATTATCTTGCCCTCGGCAAAACCCATGGGAAATGCGGATAATATTACAAATGTGAAGCCTAGAATTTCTTTCACAAACTGGCCTTAAGCGTTTCGGGAACCAAATTGTTAATTTCAACAATGGGGTGCTTTCTCATAACCCCGACACATACCTCAACAGAGGCTTTTCCGAAGATTTCCATATAAGAGTCAACGAGCTTTTGAATAATTTGCGTGGGTTCTGCCGCTCCCAAAGTTACGTCTTCTATCCGGGAGGAGCTAAAAGAAACAAGACCCGTATCTTCTGCACGGCTTTTTGCGAGCTTTTCACCGATAATCAAACTCTGTTCTTTTATTATTTCTGCAATAAGTTTTTCGGGCTGCATTATTTCTTTCTTCCCTGGAGGAATTCATACGCTGCCAAAAAGTCGATGAAGGCCATAGACATTAAAAAGTATGAGACGACAAACATATACTCGCTAATATCTGCGGGCATCCACGTTTCTTGTATAGTTTTGTAAAGAAAAGTGCTGTCTGCGGCGTATTGGAATATACAGGCGAAAAGTATAAAAAAGACTCTTCTTCTCATGGCTCCACCTACCAAGTTAAAGGCGAGGTAGGAAGTCAAAATTGCCATTGAAACGTAAATTGCCTGACCTATCGGGTAAGCGAGAGTAAGGATGTTGGCGATAAGTCCGTATGATTCAAAATCCGTGCCGTTTATGAACATGAAATATGAGAACGCAATCATTAGTAATGGGAAAACGTACGCAATCAACTTTTTCTTCACCCCTTTGATTGAAATAGTCGTTCCCGCTGACTTTGCTACGAACCAGACACCAAAAATGTAAAAGAAAATACTCGAAAAGAAGAAAACCTCTCCGACAGAGGGGTATGAGTTTTCAATTCCGTATATATAATATTCGATTGAGTAGCTGAGCTGACCACAAAACTGAAAAAACAATCCCAAAGAGAAAAGTATAAGAGATTTGCCGACGTAACTTTTCCAACCGTCCCATTTGTGGGCAAAAATCAGGCCCAAAAAGCCGCCCAAACCGGCTACAATTCCATAACTGTCGCTAAAGTAGTCTCTGATTGAATCTTCGGGGCCGGCAGCGAGAAGGATATACAGCCACCACAAACTGTAAGCTAAAAATAATCCGATCACTAAAGATTTGAGTGCAATTTTGCTTCTCATTACTTAATTTTATGGTATAGACTGACAATAACGGTGTCAATAGTATATGTGATATCCTTTAATTTATGATGAACACGGCAGAATACCCGGGATTTAAAAAAATAGGTATAGAGGACAGAGAAGTATTCGCGCAGCACCTGGCAAAATTCGAAACTTACTCGGATTTTAACCTTCTGAGTCTTTTGTCCTGGAATAGCGGCGGGCACAATTCTTATTGTTTGTTAAACGGTAATCTGGTTTTGCGCATGAAAGACTATCTAACCGACGGATTTATTCACTCGATTATCGGTAATTCTCGTTTAGATGAGACCGTTTCAAAATTAATTAATGAGGCGGGGCAGTTGAGCATGGTTCCGGAACCCGTCGTTATGGGGTTACAAAATAAAGGCGAATTTAAAATAACCGAGGACCGGGATAGTTTTGACTACATTCTTTCGACGGAGAGGATTACCAAACTTGAAGGTTCGGATTTTAAGCCGCTTCGAAAAAATGTGCACGGATTCACTTTAAGATATTCAAATTACGAAATAAAAGAACTTGACCGAAGCAACCGGGAAGTTAAAGACGCGGTGTTAAAGCTGACACAAGACTGGTGTGTCTCAAAAAACTTTGACGAAGAAAAATGTGCCGAAGAAAAAGAAATAATAAATAACTTTATGAACTTTTCAGAAAGTTTTAACTGCGTTTTACTCGGGTTATATGTAGAAAATAAATTTATCGCCTTCACATTTAACGAGATCGTTACACCTCAGGTAGCAATGGGACACTTCGGACTTGCCGATAACAACTATGCCCACTCGTCCTACTTTATAGAATACGAAACTTCAAAATACTTTCATGCGAGGGGAATACCGACTTTAAACCACGAGCAGGATACGGGCATTTTAGGCCTCAGGACAACAAAAATGACGTATGTGCCGGTAAAATTCTTGAAGAAATATACAATAAGTTAAGACTTCTTATACCCCAGAATTAGCATTTCGGGCTTTTTGGAGCCCTGCCATTTATATCTGTCGAAAAAGGATTTAGGAAACGGCGGGTAAAATTCTAATAGTTTTTCAAAACCTAAACCTTCAAAGACTTCATCGTAATAAGCAGGGTCTCTGATAAATGCCGGAACCTTAACTCCGTCAAAATTTGCAAAACCTTTTGTGGGGTTTTCGGCAGAATCAAAATTTTCGAAAAGGTCGTTGATTTTTATTGAGTCCCTAACATGAGATTTCGGAAAAATGGTAAAGAGAAATATTCCGTCTTTTTTCATAAACGTTGCTAAAGTCGAAACCACAATTTTTGTGTCCTCAATCCAGTCAAAGCTGTGGATTGAGGTGATTACGTCCATTCTATTTTCGAGGTGTAATAGAGCATTTTTATCATCCAGAATTGAATTGTTTATAAATGTAATTTCTGTAGGTGAGTGAGCACGGGCAATTTCCAGGAGAGCTTCAGAGTGATCGATACCGGTTACTTTGTGGCCCATAATGTGGAGTTGTTTACAAAAATTTCCGGCACCACAACCAAAATCCAAAATATTGCAGGATTTTACACCTAAAAATTCGGATTGATATTTGATTTGTTCAAATAAAGCGGGCCAGCCCACATATATATTCACTGCCGCGTCAGGATGAATCTCGTCCATAGGCTTATGCGTGTTGAATCTGTCGGTCAAAAGATCGCTTTCCCAGGCTTTTTTCTTGTTCGGTGCAGATTGGGCAGATACCCCCATACCTTAAAATGTTACTGTAAATAACACTGTAGTCAACCATTTCCAAAAAGGTATAATTTTAATAATGCCTACAACTGCGGATGTGAAACCCCAGAGTATAGCTGAGGAAATTTATAAAAGAAACCGGGAGCTGCTACAGGAACGAAAGCGTGCCGAAGATCTTTTATATAACGTTTCCGAAGGGGTTTTTGCGGTAGACAAAGATTTTAACATTACGATTTTCAATCACACTTTAGAAAATATGCTTAGTCTCCCGGAATCCGTTGCTGTTGGTAAAAAAATGGAAGAGGTTGTTGTAATAGAGAATGAAAAAAACGAGCGTGTGGACTTAAAACAGTATTGCTTCCTCCCGCAGCAGATAACGCCTATTTTATCGGGGCTTGTCTTAAAAGGAAGTTCTACCAGTTATTTTGTAAATGTGCGTTTCTCAGTTATTCAATCAGAAATACACGCCGACGAGTCCGAGTGTTTAATTACAATTTCTGATATCACAAAAGAAATCCTGCTCGACAAAACCAAAGACGACTTCCTGTCTCTGGCCTCACACGAACTCAGAACACCCTTAACCATCATCAAAAGCTACCTCTGGATGCTTCTAAACGACCAAAAATCGCCTTTAGGTGACCAACAAAAAATATATGCCGAAAGAACAGCCGCCAGCACGGAAACAATGATAGCGATGGTAAACGACATGCTTAACATTTCCAGATTGGAGCAGGGGAAACTTAACTTTAACCTTAAAGCAGGGAAAATCATCTCATCGATTCAGGAAGGTCTCACCGGATTTGATCTGAAAGCCAAAGAAAAGAACATCGGGTTTAAAATCGACTTTTCTACCTTACCTCTTGAAACGGACGCTTACTACGATGACGACAAATTTAAAGAGTGTATCGTCAATCTGGTGGGAAACGCCATTAAATTCACAAAAGAGGGAGAAGTTAAGGTTAATGTCGAAAACGCCGGTAATTATATAAAAATCTCCATTATCGACACCGGTGTGGGCATTTCACCCGAAGATGTCCCCCAGCTCTTTCAAAAATTTGGTAAGGGACAACGGTCTTATGAAAAATCCGAGATTACCGGTGGTTCCGGTTTAGGGTTGTATATAGTGAAAATATATATTGAGGCTATGGGTGGCGAAGTCGGATATTCGTCGCCGGGGGATTTTAAGGGAAGTGTTTTTTGGATTACGGTTCCGAAGTTTACGCAGATTCATGCGTAACCATTAGAGTAACCCAAAAGTTATGTTTTTAAATGAAAACATCCCGTAGTAAAGTGGCGCATCAAAAATATCTATTTACTAGATTTTATGGTACGTCTGTGCTTAGAATACATGTATGAATCTACTTTTAAAAATAGTTGCCCTAATTTTGTTATTACTTGGTACCGTCTTAGCTTCCAACAAAATTGCCGAAGTTATAAAATCCAAACTAAGTGAGCCTGTCAATTCAAATCAATTAGTTAAATACGATTGTCCTTTAAAGGGAAAACTTTTTACAGATGCTTATTTTACGGACTATACCGTCAAAAAAGGCGACACTCTACTAAGCATATCAAAAGACCAGTTGGGGACTACTGATAGGGTATTAGATATAGTCATTCAAAATAAAGATAAATTTCCACAGCTTTCCCTGGAAAACAACTTCTTAGAAGTAGGGTGGACGCTTAAAATTTTAAAACCTCAGTATGGCCCATATTCTTATATATTAAGGAGGGTAACCGGTCGTATAGCAGAGTATTCAAATAATAGAATCGGTATGGAGTGGGGTACTGGAGACCAAGTGTATTTTTATCCCAGTGAGCAAACACAGTTAGTAGGTGGGAATGGTTTTAAAGTTGGGGATTGCGTCATTATAACCCACGCAGGACTAGATTTAATAAGCATTGAGCATCAAAACTAAAAACGCTTGGAATATTTCGTCGACACCTTAGACATAGCTCACTATAGTAAAATCCTATTAGTCCTAACTATTATTTATTTAAATAAAGGATAAATATGTTTCTAAAACTATACCTAATCGCCTTACCAATATTTTTCATAATCGACATGGCCTGGCTTGGACTGGTAGCTAAAAACTTCTATGCCAAAAACATAGGATTCCTAATGAAAACAAATGTAACTTGGCCGGCCGCAATAATCTTCTACTTACTATTTATTGTCGGGTTGGTGCTATTCGTAATAGCTCCGGCTATGCAAGATAATTCATGGTCCCACGCCCTAATGTACGGCGCCCTTTTCGGACTTATTACTTACGCTACATATGATTTAACAAATTTGGCGACCCTAAAAGACTGGCCTCTCATTGTTACTATTGTCGACTTGTTATGGGGAACAGTACTGGCGGCATCAGTATCGGTTATTAGCTACTTTATCTCTGTTAAGGTCGGTTTATGAGCATTTATATAATCCTGGCGATTATTCTGCTGGTCCATGTAACATTTTGGAGCAGCGCATCTTCCTGCGATACTTTCAACTAGGACAGTTTGAGTTTGGAAAGTGTCTATTCGAATAGTATCTCTGTATCAGTTAGGTTGTCTTGTAATAGTTTAAGATGAGCGGCTGTTACAGGATTTCCTCTAATATCCAAGGTCTCTAAACCTGTAAGCTTTAATATCTCGTTCGGGAACTCGGTAATACCGTTATCCGATAAATCAATCTCTTTAAGGTTCGTTAACTGACCGATTTCAGCGGGCACTCCGGTAATATCATTGTTGCTGGCGTCCAGAACTGCTAATTTTGTGAAAAATCTTATTTCTGCAGGTAACGCGGTTAACTTGTTATTACCTATTCTGAATGCTTCGAGATTTACCCACGCCTGTATCTGTGAAGGTAGGGTAGTTATTAAGTTGTTGCTTAGGTTGAGATCTACCACAGCTGTATTATTTAAAAGGTCTGCAGGTACTGAAACAAGCGAAGTGCCGTTTAAGTCAATTACTTTATCTGTAAGGAGGTTGGGTGCTACAACTACTGGAGCGGGAGCGCTATTAGCTACAATAGGAGCTTTAACCACGGGAGTTACTACAGGGGTCGTTGATTTTTGATACTGGAAAACATAATAAATGCCCAATACGAGGAAAGCCAGGATAGCTATGATGGGGAAAATTGATTTCTTTATGGGCAGATTATACCACAAAGTTGTAGTTATTGATATAGTACACGTACTTCAACTTTTACGACAATGTAAATTCTAGTAAAAGTTCTTGAAGCTTTACGAAAAAATTATGTAGGTTAAATTGAACACCGCCGTTATCTCTGTTAAATTAAAGGTATGAAAACACCAACTTTAGACTTAATAGAAGAGCATGGCGGAATTATGTTGATGCTAAGCATCATGAGCAAAGTGTCTGAGAAGTTAAACGCCGGAGACGAGGTTAAAAAAGAAGATTTAAATAAGATTCTCGAGTTTCTCATAAATTTTGCTGATAAATGTCACCACGGAAAAGAAGAGGATATGCTTTTTCCTGAATTAGCTAAGAACCCGGTAAATCTTGAGTTTGTAAGTGAGCTTATCAAGGAGCACAAAACCGGGCGGGAATATATAAAGAACATTTCTGCCGCTTTCGAAAATTACGGACAGGAAAATTCAGCTGCACGTGAGATGGCCGAAAACATGGAAAAATACGTTCAACTTTTAACAAAACACATCGCAAAAGAAAATGGGGAACTTTTCCCAATTGCAAACAAAGAACTTTCTAACGATACTCAAAAACAAATGGTAGAACAATTCGAAAAATTTGAAGAAGACGTGATAGGGGCAGGGAAACACGAAGAATACCACAAATGGCTTGAGGAGTTGAAGAAAAATTATTTGGACTAAAACTTCTGCCTTATCTACAAGTCCAACCACCGTCGACCGGTAATATTATTCCCGTAACATACTTAGCCTCATCTGAGGCCAGATATAAAGCGGCGTACGCAATATCTTCAGGCTCTCCTGCGTAACCGAGAGGTGTATTTGCTTTAACCATGGCCTTGAATCCTTCATCCTGCAAAACGTCTTTGGTCATGTTTGTTTTAATAAATCCGGGGGCGATGGCGTTAACTCTTATACCTAATGAGGCTAAATCCAGTGCAGATGCACGTGTCATGTTGGACACCCCGCCTTTAGCTGAACTGTAAGCAACTGTTCCCGCTAACCCGACAATTCCTAAAATAGACGTCATGTTTATGATGGAGCCCTTGATATTTGTAGCTTTCATGGCGTTTGCAGCAGCTCTTACTCCGTAAAATACTCCGGAAAGGTTCACGGCTATAACTTTGGCCCAGTCCGCGTCGGTACAATCCAGAGCGCTGCCCAGAACCCCGATACCGGCGTTATTTACCATGATGTCTAGCTTTCCGTACTTTTCTACAACTGTCCCTACTAATTGAGTTACCTCTTCGACTTTGGAAACATCACATTTTATAAAAGAGGCTTTTTCGCCCAAACCTTCTGTTACCTGCGCTCCCGATTCATTTATGTCTGAGAAAATTACCGTTGCTCCTTCCTGAAGATATAATTTTGCGATTGCTAAACCAATTCCGCTTGACGCTCCGGTTACTATTGCGATTTTGTTTTGAAGTTTCATAGATTTAAATTTTAGCACGTATTTGTTATTTATTTTTAAACTCATACAAGATTGACGATTTTCCGATTAATGCCTAGACTAAACTAATGCCCAAGAATCTGGCCGGTCTTTTTTCGCCCAAATCCATAGCTGTAATCGGCGCTTCCGCTTCTCCCGAAAAAGTGGGCGCGGTAATCCTAAAAAATATCGTAGATTCAAAATATCAGGGAACGGTTTACGCAATAAATCCAAACACCGACTCCATCGGCAAAATAAAATGTTACAAATCGGTCTTGGATCTTCCTGAAGTTCCGGACCTGGCAATAATTTCTATTCCCGTCGCCCTTGTTCTTCCCACAATGGAACAAATTGTTAAAAAGGGCATCAAAAATGTCGTTACCTTAACCGCAGGTTTTAAAGAAACCGGACCCGAAGGAGCAGAGCTTGAAAAACAACTGGAGGAAGTCTGCAGGAAAAATGAAATCAACATGCTGGGCCCGAATTGCCTGGGATTTGTAAATAATATAGTTTCTCTTAACGCAACTTTCGCAAAAGTTCCTGACCAACCCGGCAACCTGCGCTTTATTTCTCAGTCCGGCGCCCTTGCCACCAGCCTCTTTGACTGGTTTTCTTTAGTAAATGTCGGGTTTTCAGAGTTCATAACGATGGGAAACAAGACTGTTATAAACGAAAACGACGTTTTGGAATATTTTTTGAGTAAAGAGCAAGAACCGATTTCAAGCCTTGCCGTAGAAGCACCGAGGAAAATTGAACCGGTCGGAATGTACCTGGAATCAATTTCCGACGGCCAGCAATTTTTAAAACTAACCAAGCAAATCGCCAAAAACGATCCCATTTTTATTATTAAACCCGGAAAAACAAACGCCGCTAAGTCTGCTATGCAGTCTCACACCGGAGCAATAGCCGGTGCCGATGACATCCTCGACGTTGCATTAAAACAAGCCGGGGTCTACAGATGCGCCACCCTCGAAGAATTCTTTGACCTTTCAAAAGCGTTCGCATGGAACGACATTCCTGCGGGACCGAGGGTAGCCATTATTTCAAACGCCGGGGGTCCGGGTGTAATTAGTGCGGACGCGGTAATAGAAGAGGGCCTCGAAATAGCTGAAATTGATGATGAAATTAAAAAGCAGTTATCCGAAGTTTTACCCAGGTCATCGAGTTTGCTAAATCCCGTAGACGTTTTAGGAGATGCTCTGGCAGACCGTTTTGCAAACGCCGCTGAAATAGTTTTGAAAACCGACAAGTGCGATTCATTACTGGTCATTCTTACACCGCAAATGATGACTCAGATAGAAAAGACAGCCGAAATGATAGGAAATATTTCAAAAAAGTATAAGAAGCCCGTCTTCTGTTCGTTTATAGGAGGAAGTATGGTATCCGCGGGGGAACTTGCTCTCAACAATCTTAAGGTTCCTTCATATTTATTCCCCGAAAGAGCAATTGCCGTCATCGGAGCAATGTGGAAATTCAAAAGTCAGCAGGAAAAAATACTGCGCGAAATGACGGACATCGGTCTTTTGAACAAGCAAATACTCCCGGACGAAACCTCTAAGATACTCCAAAAGGCCGTAACGGCGGGACAAAAAGCCCTTGATAATCTAGATGCCGATAATGTAATTTCGTCCGTGGGAATTCAAACTCCCGGTACAAAAATTGCTAAGGATTTAAAAGACGCTAAAAAATTCGCAAACGAAATAGGATATCCTGTTGTACTCAAACTGTCCTCACCCGGGCTTTTACATAAAAAACATTTCGGAGGAGTAATTTTAGATATTAGAAACGAAGATCAGCTGGAAAATGCGTGGAGCACTCTGGAAAGAAAAACAGAGAATTTGGACGAAGAAATAAAAGCTCATGTTCAATTTCAAATACAAAAAGAAATTCCCAGCGGAGCAGAAGTCTTGGTGGGTGTAAAAAGAGATCCCACATTCGGTCCCGTTTTATTATTCGGGGCGGGCGGCTCTTTAGTTGAACTTATCGCCGATAAAAACCTTCACCTTTTACCTTTGGACATGGCAAGCATTCAGGAATTGGTGAAAGGCTCCAAAATATATTCCGTTCTTAAGGGAAGTGACACCGAGCCTCCTTACGCTTTGGAAAAACTTTATCAGCTAATATTTAACCTTCAAAAACTTTATGAGTCCGCTCCTGAAATTCAGGAAATTGAAATTAACCCGGTCATTATTACGATTAATGACGTCTGGGCGGTCGACACAAAAGTAACATTAGAATTAAACAAGCCAAAACCTGTCGGACCGAAGTTTAAAGTAGCAAAAGCACTTAAGAACGAGGTACTGGCAGGTAAGATGAGATACCTTGAGTTCGAGGCCGAAGAACCTCTTGTATTAAAACCCGGGCAGTATGTAAGCGTAAAGGTTTCATCGACCAGAATTAACTGTTACTCGGTAGCGGGGCAGTCCTCGCCCACAAAGTTTAATCTTTTGGTGGATACGACGCCCGGAGGTCCCGGTTCAAAATTCTTTGAAGCCTTAAAGGAAGGGGACGTCATGACTTATCTTGGTCCCTTCGGTACTTTTACATTGAAACCCGACGAAGGC
Organism: candidate division WWE3 bacterium GW2011_GWC2_41_23; assembly: GCA_000996895.1. GTDB lineage: Bacteria > Patescibacteriota > WWE3 > UBA101185 > UBA10185 > UBA8498. Next base: position 75,888 of record LCBB01000005.1, on the reverse strand, counting down.
GCTGATAATTTACTATTCTTGGCAACAGGAAGCGGATTGGGGCCGTTGAAACTTATGATGGAACATCTACTTAGAGTAGAAAAGACAACTAAGAATATTACGTTGTACCTGGGGCTTAATAATTGCGAGGATGTGTTTATGCAGGATTATCTGGATTCTCTTTCCAAAGAGTTTTCCAACTTTAAATATCAAATCGCTGTATGCAACAAAAGCAAAACGTGGAAAGGGGCCACGGGATTTATCACACCGCTGGTTAAAAACGACTTTCCTGACGCAAGTAAATGCGCTGTGTACATTTGCGGTAATAAATTTATGATTAATGATGTTACAAAAGTCCTGACCGGGAACGGTTGCCCCAAAGACAGGATTTATTTTGAAAAATACGATGCCTAACACAATAATATCCGTAAAAATAGGAGCGGAGGCGGGTCAGGGAGTTAAATCTGCCGGACTGATGCTTGCAAAACTCGCTATTAGATCGGGCTACCACATATATAACCACATTGAATATCCTTCTTTAATTAAAGGCGGTCATAACGTTTTACAGGTAAATATTTCCAAAGAAGAAGTTACGGCGCCGAGAAAAGTTAACGATATTCTTATCGCATTAAACCAGGACACAATTAACAAACATGTCACTGAATTTGCAGGAGAAGCAGGTCTAATATATGACTCTGAAGCCAAAATCGACACATCCAAAGTTCCTTCTACTGTAGCTTTAATCGGGGTGCCGTTATCCAAAATTGCTAAAGAAGCCGGAAACTCTGATTTGTTAATAAACACCGTCGCTTTGGGTGCCGTTACCGCAGTTCTCGGCGGCAACCTCATAATTCTAAACGGCCTAATCTCGGAAGAGTTCGGAAGCAAAGGAGACGAGGTAGTAAAAGTTAATGTTACAGCCGCTGAAAATGGTTTTAAATTTGTTACGGAAAATTACAAACAGCATTTAAAGAATTCCTTAAGTCCTTTAGAATCACTAAGTAATTTTGTTCCCTACATGGCAATTGACGGAAACGAAAGCGTAGCCCTCGGAGCTATCTCTGCAGGACTGCAATACGCGGCAATTTATCCGATGTCCCCTATTTCAAATATTCTCGCAGTTCTCGCCGAAAACCAGGAAAAGTACGGATACATATATAAGCAACCCGAGGACGAACTTTCTGCAATAAATATGGCAATCGGAGCATCTTACGCCGGGGCAAGAGCTATGACATCCACTTCAGGCGGAGGTTTCTGCCTGATGACCGAGGGCTACGGGCTCGCGGGGATGACCGAAACACCGTTGGTAATTATAGAGGGAATGCGTCCCGGTCCTGCAACCTGCTTACCGACCTGGAGCGACCAGGGCGACCTTCAAATGATACTAAACGCCCATCAGGGTGATTTCCCACGGATAGTTTTAGCTGCAGGAGACGCAAAAGAGGTTTTTGAGCTTACAATGAAAGCATTTAACCTGGCCGATAAATATCAGACACCCGTCGTTTTAATAATCGACAAGAATATTTGTGAAAACGCGCAAAGTTTTCCTCTCTATGAATACCCGGAATATAAGATAGACCGCGGAAAACTTAACATGCAAAAAATAGAAGGTTATAAAAGATACGCGTCAGACCCTGAAGGAATTTCTCAACGAACAATACCGGGGGTAGGAAACTTTTTTATCGCAAATTCCGATGAACACGACGAAGAAGGTTACTCAAATGAAGAAAGCGATAACAGAAACAGAATGATGGAAAAAAGAATGACCAAACTCAAAACCTGCAAAGAGCAGGATATGGAAAAACCACAACTATTCGGTCCGGAGAGCGCAGAAATAACTATAGTTTCCTGGGGAAGCAACAAAGGAACAATAACTCAGGCTCTAAAAAGTTTAGAAAACGTAAATTACGTACACATAAACTGGATGAGCCCATTTCCCGCGGAAGCACTAACCGAAATGTTGTCTAAATCAAAATACATTCTTAACGTTGAATGCAACTACACCGGACAGATGGAAAGACTAATCAGAGAAAATACAAAAATAAATATTAATGAAAGTTTTCTTAAATACGACGGCCGCCAGATTTACCCCGAAGAAATAATCGATAAGGTTAATAACATAAGGAGCAAGAAATGACAAAGATGACTGATTTACAAACACCGCACTCTCCAAACTGGTGCCCGGGCTGCGGTGATTTAAATATCTGGAGTTCCTTTAAAAATGCTGCCGTTCAGGAAGGTTGGGACAGTTCAAATACCGCAATTATTGCCGGAATAGGCTGTCACGGCCACATAGTCAACTTTGTGAAAATAAACTCTTTTGAAGGACTTCACGGAAGAGCTTTGCCTGTTGCTACCGGCATTAAGATGGTAAATAACAGATTGAACGTTTTTGTATTCACGGGAGACGGAGATTGTTTCGGAGAAGGCGGAAATCACTTCATCCACACCTGCAGAAGAAATCACGATCTGACGGTTCTTATTCACGACAACTCCTTATACTCATTAACCACGGGACAGACGTCACCGTTGACGGCGCACGGTTTCAAAACTAAATCTACTCCTCAGGGCAATCCCGATGAACCGTTTAATCCATTAGCATTAGCCATAATTTCAGGAGCTACATTTGTTGCCAGGGCATACGCGGGAGATATGGCAAAGCTTACAGAAATTATTGTCGAGGCAAACAAGCACAAAGGTTTGTCGGTGATAGATATTCTTCAACCCTGTGTAACATTTAATAAAGTCTGCACGCACGCTTTTTACCGCGAAAATATTTATTATCTTGAAGAAGGTTACAATCCGTCGGACAAACAAAAGGCACTGGAAAGAGCGTCGGAGTTCGGCGAAAAGAAAATACCCTTGGGAATTTTTTACAAGTCGGACAGACCTTCTTACGAAGAAAATATTTCGCAGATTAAAGAAAAACCGTTGATTGAAATACCGGTCGACAGAGCCACAGCCGGGGAGCTGTTTAAAAAATACACCTGAAGGTTGCCTAAGTTTAAATAATTCTTTAACATAACCTAATGGAAAATAAAGAAATTCAAATCGGAAAATATAAAATAAAGGTCCTGAGAGAAGCCTGCATAAGTGCGGCATCCTGCGTTGCTGTATCTCCCTCTGTGTTTAAATTGGACGACAAGAGCAAAGCCGTAGTAATCGAAGAGGGAACCGACGAGGCCGAAAACATACTGATGGCCGCGCAGTCATGCCCTACAAAGGCAATTGTCGTAACCGATACCGAAACCGGTAAGCAGGTTTGGCCTGACTAGTTATAGATTTATGTCAAAAAAAAGTATGCAAGGAATATATTTGGCCTTACTTACGGCTGTAATTTCAGGTATTTCCATTTTTGTAAACAAATTTGCCGTTGACGCCATTAAACCCGCACTTTATTTTACCTCCGTTAAAAATCTGGCAGTTGCCTTTTTGATTATCTCCATAGTTTTGGCTACGGGAGAGTGGAGGAAAATTGTCCGCCTTACAAAAAAAGAACTAGGATATTTGGTGCTAATCGGTTTGGTCGGAGGTTCACTCCCTTTCTATCTGTATTTCACCGGACTTTCTCAAACTCCCGCAATTAATGCCGCGCTTATTCACAAAACTTTAGTGTTTTGGGTTATGCTGATGGCAATCCCGTTATTAAAAGAGAAGGTTTCTAAATGGCAGTTTGTGGGAGTGTTAATGTTGTTCGCGGGAAATACTATTGTCGGAGGTTTTAAAGGTTTTAAATTTTCTCAGGGAGAATTAATGCTTTTAGTTGCAACGGTTTTATGGGCAGTCGAAAATATTATCGCGAAAAAAGTTTTAGCGACTGTTTCTTCAAACATTGTTACGGCTTTCAGGATGGGATTAGGTTCGGTTGTCCTTATGTCCGCAACATTAATTACAGTGCCTCAGGTGATGCAAAAAAGTTTAAATTTAAACGGACAACAATATTTTTTAATCGGATTAACCGTGCTTTTTTTGCTGGCTTACACCACAACCTGGTACCGGGCTTTAAAGCACGCTCCGGCGGTTGTAGTAACTTCAGTTCTGGTTTCTTCGACTCTTATTACTAATATACTTTCCGCCATATTCATCACCCATGGCTGGAATGTTACTCTGACGGCACAAACTGTTTTGATAGTCGCGGGGCTGGCTCTATTCTCACGAAACTCCGTACCTACAGCAAAACTCGATACTTCTACTATCCTATAGACACTATTTTCAATCGGTTTATAATTACCACTATTCAAAAATAACGGCGATAAATCAACCGTCGATACCATGAAATAAGGAGGGAAGAAATGTGTACCCACGAAACTTTGGTTGTGAAGATCGACAGACGGGTGGGCGGACGTAATTTCAGACAGTATAACGTCCACGAACGTATTTCCGACTCGGGTATGGAAATTTTTGAATTTCCTCTGAACCCATTCTTACTTCAAGATAGTAATGTAGGTTATATCGGTCATAACCTGATTTTGAAGCTTAACGATATAGATGGGATCGAGCAGGTAGCGCTGAAACCTTTTTGCTTATATGTTGAGAAGAATTCAGCATTTACCTGGAAAGAACTCGAATCTGATATTTTATTTACACTCGAGAGTGCTGTAGGAAAACCCGTTGTTATCAAAGTGAGGTAGTACCCAAAACCGGATTTTACAAAAAAGTCCGGTTTTTCTTTTTCAACCGATACTTTCCAGTACTTTATCCGTCCAAAATGTTATTTTTTCAATCTCTTCCTCACTTAGTATTTTTACAATCTGTTTCCAGTGAACCGTCACGGTGTCCCCTACTTTTAGATCGGGAACAAATCCTTCAACAAACGGAAAAGTTTCGGTAATAAGTGTGCGCTTGTAACCGCCCCTAACTTTTTTCAACGAATTCAAATTTACTACAGCCGTTTTCCTATTAACTTTTTCAACTTTCCCCCAACGGATCATGCAGTTATTAATAGATTCCAGATTATACGGGACCGAGCCGCTTGCCCTTCCGACGCCTACGTGTAAAACCTGAAATAGGTGGGTGGGAATAAATTTATTCGGCTTACTTTTTTTAAGCTCGGCCACAAACCATTCAGGAACCCCTTGTTTTACAAAAAAGTTCAATAAAGTAGGGTAGTCTTTATTCTTTGCTTTAAGGAGTTTGTCGTTTCCCAGCCAATAACTCTCGACAACCTTATAAGAAAATTTCGGAAGACCGGTGATTTTAGACAGAGTCCTTAAATACGGGTGTAAAACAATAAAATGCTTAAACTCCTCTTCAACCCCGGCACACTTGCCTTTAATAACGCAGTCTTTAAACTTTTCGGGGGCAGAATCCTTGCCGCAATAACCTAATGAATTCGGGGGGAGTGTAAATCTTGAATTTAGTTGGAGCGCCTTAAACGTGTTGTAAAATAAAGGTTGCCTATGAAAGTTTATGTATTCGGAAATAAAGATTTGGGGTTAGACAACAAAGCTTTTACCGCGCAAAAAAAGTTGAGTGCTATATTCCCGCAAATTGAGTTTGCAGAGGTTGCTCCTAACGCCGATCTCCCGTTTGAACCCGAAGAGCACGTTTACATAATGGACGCTGTCGAAGGGATAGACGAGCCTACTCTAATCGAAGACACTGACCTCGACAAACTTATAAATACCGGTTCGGTTTCCGTTCACGATTTTGATTTGGGATTTCAACTAAAATACCTAAAGAAACTCGGAAAGCTCGGGAATGTTACGATAATAGGACTTCCGATGGAGAAGAAATTAGACTACTTGCGTATCCAGTTAATTTTTAAAAAGTTGGTTGCGCAGGACATGCAGGGATCGTAAGCGCGGATTATTTTCTCAGCCTCTACTCTTAAAACATCTTCCGGCTTATCCAGATTTGCGGCAAAGTATTTTTTCAAATCTTTTTCTATATTGATCTGGTTCTGGGAAGTTGGAACAATAACATCGTAGTCCTCAATCATTCCTTTTTCATTTACTCTAGCCATGTGGTACAAAGTTCCTCTCGGAGCCTCTACAACTCCCACCCCCACACCTGCCTTTTTTGGCATCTTGACGGGCTTTTCCTCAACTATTTTTATGCTTTTTAAAATATCAAGCGCGTCGTCCACACATTGAAGAATTTCTATTGCCTGAGCCAAATTATTATGATGAACATTTTTAGACGGGAAAACATTTAAGTATTCTGCACAATCCTGTTTGGTTCTCGGATTAAGCAAGTCTTTATTAAAATTAATTCTCGCCAGAGAACCTACCAGGTAGTTGTCGTGTTCGTCGGAGAATACGTATCCTTCCGATTGAGAGTAGGGAACGACGACGGATTTAAGGAAGTCATGAAAATTGTTTTCGGAAATAGCCTTACCGTCGGAGTTTGTAATTTCTCCTTCAATGAAATCAAAACTCACACCGTTTCTTAGACATAAAAAGTCCGAATCGCTTAAAAGTTCCTGTTTGTAATCATAAAAAGTTTTAATTCCTCTTAAAACCTGAGGCCTAATTTTTTCCAGACGTTCTATTAACGCCGGAAATTTAGCCGGATCGGGGGTTCTTAGAAAACCTCCGACCGTCGGATACGGAGCGTGAATTGCAGCTCCTATTATTACGTCGGTTATGTCGGTCCCGAGCTTTTTTATATCAAACGAGTCGTGAAGCAGTATGTGCCCGGGGTCATCGTGAGTGTCGGGGATATCCAAAATCGAATCAATGCCCAAAACATCGGGCAAAACAAAAAAGTAAAGGTGCAAAGCATGGTCGCGTATCATCAGCCCGTCGTAAGCCAGTCTTCGTAACAACCGCGTTTGCTCGGTCAGTTTAATATCCTGCGACTTTTCAATAGCTTCGAGGGACGCAAATAGATGGGCGACCGAACAGGTACCACAAATTCTCGACAAAAAGGACGGGGACGCGATAAACGGCTTTCCGAGCACAGCCTCAGTATAAAATCTACGGTAGTCTTTAATAATAAATTTAAGAGAGGTTACTCTGTCGTTCTCAATGGTAACGTCAATTCCGGCTGTCCCTTCAACTTTTGTTATATTTTCAATTGTTATATTTCCACTATGCATTTTCGACTATCCTAAATAATTTTAAATATTTCCAAAGCGCGGTTTTGAAGGCCTCGGCATTCATCGGGCAGCCTTCTACTTTATCATCTACCTTAATCACATCTTCGAGTTTTTTAACTTTCGCCGCGTAATCAAAGTTTTCCAAATACCATTTGGTTTTAAAACTTACATTCTCGGGAACGAACATATTTCTACTTGCGGAAGGGAGTCCGTTGCAGGCGCACGCGCCGATTGCCACCACATACTTTGAGTTATTGCGGATTTTGGTAACTTCCGCTGCCTGTTTTTCGGAAGAAATCGCCCCCTCGATAAATGCAACATCGAGATCGTTAATGGAATTGTTCGTTTTTAAAGCTTTTAAGTGTCTAAACTCAACAAGAGTTTTCCATTCGTTGAAGTGATCGTTCAAAAGCTCGGTAAATAATATTGTACTGTCTTCACTGCATGTAAAAGAAAACCAACCCACAACAAGTTTCTTTTTTTCAGGAGATTGAGCAGTAGTATTGGCAGCATCCATATTATGTATAATATCAGATAGATGTGTTTAGCAATACCGGGCATAGTAAAAAAGATCCAAGGTGAAAAACTAATTGTTGAGTATCCTACTGAAACAAGACAGGCTCTGGCTGGCGGAATGATGTTAAAGGTCGGAGATTACGTGATGATACAGATGGGAATTGCCATTAGGGTTGTAACTAAAAAAGAGGCTGAGGTGTCGTGGAAAGCGTGGAAATCTGCTAGTATTAACGTATGAGCACAAAGAAGATAATACTTATAACATTATTGGTAGTGATAGCTGTTGTATTGTTTCCTGAAAAATATACTAATACCAAATTTAACAAAACCTGTAAGGATTATTGTGAATCCGAACAAAGTTCAGGATTACAAGGCGGTCTTCAGGATTTGAACTGTACGTTACCGGAGGGTGGTGTCGTTGAGGGCTGTCTAGGTATTTCAGCAGACTTTCAGTGCAAATCTACTATGAAGTGTTTTCTCAGGTGTAACAGTATTTGTTTTGGTCATTCCTATAAAACCGGCGATACGAGGGGGTTTCTTGAAAAAAAATTGGACGCTATTAAAAATATTTTCTAGATACCGCATAATTTTAGACCCACCTCTACGCGAGCCTTGAATTTATTCCCCGCTATTTAAATAATTGATATACTTTAAAAGTACGAAACTATGGTCAAATATCCGTTTTTAACAGAAGAAAAAGGACTAACAAGCACCGAAATAGTTGAGCGGCAAGAACAATACGGCCTTAACATACTTCCTGAAAAAGCGCCGCCCAGCAAATTTTATTTATTCTCTTCACAATTAAAAAGCCCGCTGGTATACGTTTTGCTCGCATCCGCAGTCGTAACTTTTTTTATCGGAGAATACGCAAACGCTTTTATAATACTTCTGGCCGTGGCAATCAATACAACGCTCGGGTTTATACAGGAGTACCGAACATCCAATGCTTTGGCCGCTTTAAAAAAATTCATTTCGGATGAAGCAACGGTTATAAGAGACGGTAATAGGGTTTTAATTGATACCAGTCAGATAGTACCGGGCGACATCGTAATACTTGGCCAGGGAGACAAAATACCCGCCGACGGCAAAATATTATCCTCGAACCGTTTACACCTTAATGAATCTATATTAACCGGCGAAAGTGCCGCGGTGGAAAAAGTTAAAGACGACGAGCTTTATATGGGAACCACGGTCGTTTCAGGACAGGCAGTTATGCAGGTTGAGGCTACAGGTACAACAACAAAGATGGGAAAGATCGCGCAGGAAATTCAGGAGGAAAAGGAAGTAACCCCTCTTCAAAGACAATTGAAGTCATTCAGTAAACAACTGCTGATTGTAATAGGAGTGTTAGTTACAGTTGTATTTGTCGTAGGTCTTATACACAAATTCAGTTTAGTTGAAATATTTACCACTTCGGTTGCTTTAGCTGTCTCAAGTATTCCCGAAGGTCTTTTGGTTTCTTTGACAGTTGTTCTTGCAGTAGGGATGCAAAAGATCTTGAAACGTAAAGGGCTTGTGAGAAAACTGGCGGCTGCCGAAACTTTAGGCGGAGTAACCGTAATATGCGTTGATAAAACAGGAACATTAACACAGGGACAAATGGAAGTAGTCGATTTTATCGGAAACGAAAAAGAATTAGCTGTTCAGACACTACTTGCAAACGACCTGGACGATCCTATTGTTATTTCGGCCTATGAGTGGGGTAAACAAATAATGGGGGATCCGTCACCGGGCCTTCCGAGAATTGACAGCATTCCTTTTTCATCCAAAGAACGCTTTTTCATATGTCTAAGTAAGTGGACTGACGACAAAAATATGATTTTTGTGAACGGCGCCCCTGAAATACTTCTCCAAGGAACAACTTTGACGAAAGATGAAAAATCAGAAATCCATTCATCCATAGATAAACTGACAAAGCAGGGAAAAAGGGTAGTAGGTTTTGCTAGAAAAGAAGTAAACATTGATAAACAGGTTTTAGATAACGACGATGCCAAAAGTGATTTAACCTGGGTAGGTCTTTTGGTTTTTTCGGATCCGGTGAGAATGGGAGTAAAAGACGTCCTGGAGCAAGCCAGAATTGCAGGTATCAGGGTAGTTGTTATAACGGGAGATTATGCCAATACTTCCGAGTTTGTACTTTCGGAACTGGAAATCTCGGTTTCTAAAGATGAGATAATGACCGGGGATCAGCTTGCCGTACTTTCCGCCGAAGAACTCACCCGCCATGTAAAAAATATACGTCTTTTTGCCAGAACAACCCCCGATCAAAAACTTTTAATCGTAGAAGCGCTGAAAAATAACGGCGAGGTTGTAGCCATGATAGGAGACGGGGTAAACGACGCCCCGGCTTTACATAAATCTGACATCGGGGTAGTAGTAGGAGAATCTTCTGACGTTGCGAAGGAATCTGCCGATTTGGTTTTACTCGACTCAAATTTTTCCACGATTATCGGTGCGATAGAGGAGGGCAGGGTGATGTTTGAAAATATTAGAAAGGTAACACTTTATCTTTTGTGCGACGCTTTCGGAGAAATTATCGTAGTTCTGGGCGGGATAATTTTGGGACTTCCTTTGCCTCTGACTGCCGTTCAAATACTTTGGATTAACCTAGTATCAGACGGGTTTCCAAATCTTGCCCTAACAGTAGATCCTAAAAGAAAAGATATTATGTATGAAGCTCCCCGTTCTTCCAAGGAACTTCTTGTTAACAAGAAAATGGTATTTTTGATTGCTTTTGTAAGCTTTCTTGTAGGACTTATCGCCTTATCTTCATTCATATATATCTATAACTCCACGGGAGATGTAATTCTGGCCCGTTCGGTCACATTTATCACCATCGGATTAAACTCCCTAGTCTATGTCTTTGCGGTAAAAGACCCGAAAAAACCCTTTTGGAAAAACCACTTATTTAATAATAAATACTTGATAATGGCTGTCTTTGCCGGGTTAGCGCTTCAATTTCTACCCTTTTCTACAGCCGCTTCAAGACAGTTTTTCGTCCTCAGTGCGTTAACTGTTAATTATTGGTTGGTAGCGTTTGGCTTTTCAATTTCGGTATTTTTCTCAATCGAGCTTTTTAAAAAAGTTGTGAACCGCTCTAAACCAATTAATATTCCTTACGGACAAACTGCAAGTCATATAAATCCCGCAAAATAATATCACCCGTACCCAACGTGCTTATGGATTTTTAAAAAATCTGCAGAATTTGCATTGACAGTAAAAATCCAACCCCATACTATAAATAGGTGGAATCACTGGAAAGTATGTTTGAAAAAACCTACAGTTTGGAAACTATAGGAAACATAACACTGGAAAATAAAGACTTTATCTTACAAGGACTTCTTGCAGTGGAGGTAATTACCCACAAAAGGGTTTGGGAAGCGGGGTACTATTACGAAAACCTAACGCCCGGCGAAAACGAAGGAGCCATGACAAGTGTCAAAAAATTTATCGATAAGATATTTAGTCTAGAAGAAAATTTAAGCGGAGACGCGGAATACGACAGACTTGTACGTCACCTGCCCGCCGAGGCCTCTTTATTAAAACTCGACCCCGAACACTACATTATTTTTGAGCACAGCGAAATAAACTACGACAGTAAGGTGAGAAGAGTTAGATTAATCAACCGCGAAGAGTTTGCGGCAATAAAGCAAACGCTTTTGGACCAAATCCAACAAAAAATCCAAAGCATGAAAAATATGATACAAATCCAGGAAAAGAATACTGAAAAACTGGCTAACCTTTAAGTTGTTCCGCGGCTATTTATCTTATTAATTTTTGGCTCTTACTAATATTTTACGCGAACTTACCTTTACATTTTATGACATGGAAAGTTTATTAAGTTTCGTTGGCAAAAGATTTTCATTTTACGTATGTTAAATAAAAATAGATTGCCGACAAATTATGGTGAGTAATATCGATACGCTGCGTTTTGCACCGATAGTCATAGCAGATTCCTCCCGAAATCCAAGGTATTGCTGATTTTCTTTCAGAAGCTGGACCGTTAATCTGGAGCGACATTAAATATTCCAAGGATTTTTTGATAAAAAGTGACACTTCTGAATAGTAATAGGGGTCGGTTTCTTTTGCGGTCCAAGCAACATGAGCCAAACCTTCTAAGTACACACCCAAGTTACCTTTCGGAGGAGGAACTTTGTAACCTCTAAAATACAAATTTGCCGTATTTCCACCGCGTTTAAAATAAGAGTCTGTGTAAGACTTCATAAAATCCCAATATTTACTGTCATGTTCAACGCTATAAAGATGCGCCATCCCTTGCATCGCCCACGCGAATACAGAGTAGTTAAAAGGTTCGGCGGAGTACTTTAATATTATGTAATCAGCAGCCTTTGTAGCACCCGTCAGGTATCTTTTATCGCCGCTCAATTTGTACATTCTAATAAGAGCGTAAAAAGATTCGCCATTATTGTAGTCAGACTCTTCCGCGGGATCTAGTCTTTGCAAAAAACTTCCATCATTCCGTTGGGTGTATAAAAGATAGTTTGCCAACTTGGTTGATGTTTCCAAATATTTATCTTTATCAGTATTATCCGTCTCTATATATTCAATAAGAGCTAAAAGGTATACAGCTACCGTATTAGATTGAATGGTTCCTTCGTGTTTAATTCGTGACATAGGAACGTTCCCCTCTACTTCTTCAATAAGATTTTCAAAAAAAATTATTCCTTTTTCAATGCCTTTCTTGTAGTTGTCGTTTTTAGTGTATTTATACGCATGGGTTAGGGAATAAAAACTGCCGGCCTGTCTTACGATGTTGTAATTGGGTATCTTTTCTCCGGTATCTACATTTAGCTCATAATTAAAATCTCCGGCGTCGGTTTGATTTTTTATAAACCAATTTCCATATAGTATTAGAGATCTTTCCAGGTTTTTCTCGAACGTTTCTTGTGGGTTCTGCTTTTTTTCATTAAAACACAAAAAAGGTTTTGTTAAATCGACGGTTATTAAAATGATTATTATTAAAAGAAAAAGAAGTGAGAAAAAAGTGCCGGCACGGCGGGACTTAAACATTAATAAATAATATTATCTTTGGAAAGTAATATCAAGGTTAGCGTGATATAGCTTAAAAGAGAAACTCCGACTTTTTGTTAAAAATCGGAGTTTTAGTGCTGTTAATAATCTGTTAACAGTTTCTTGAAAATCTCGTACTCGGTCATGACCCCGGTAAAAGCGCGGTGGGGTTGGGGTTCTTCGGGTATTCCCAGATGCAAGGCTACTGCAGCCATCTTCAGTCTTTCCAGTCCTGTGTTCCGCAGTTTGCTCCAGGCTAGCGTAAGAAGATCGATACGGTGGTAATCCATATAATTTACCACTTCGGTCTTTTTAAAGGCTGCTTCAATGAAAGACCAGTCAAATGTGACGTTATGGGAGCAGAACATCGCGTCTACAGTCTTTTCGCTGTAAAGCCGCATCACGTAATCCAGCGGAAACGATTTTTTCCAGGCTTTCTTGGTGTAGCCGTTTATTTCCATGGCCATCGGAGAAAAAACCTCCGGATGTTGTGGCATCACTTTAATATCAAGCGTATTCTTTATTTCGAAGGTTCTCTGGTCGAATACCACAAGTCCGACTTCGATTATTTCGTAAACGCTTGCGTCCAGACCTGTTGTCTCGACGTCCGTCAAAGCTATCAGTCTATCTCGAAAGTCCATTTCGTCTCCTTTTTATTGGCTATCCTGATTGCCAGGATAATACTATAGGTACAAAGATTAGTAAAGCTCGGTATTTAGCACAGTAATGTGAAAACAAAATGAAATATTTTCACATTCCTCCAAAAAGTAAACCGAAGAAAATTTTTGCAAAAATTCTCCGGTTTGTATTTCCGAACCGTCCTTTTTAATGTAAAAAAGACAACGAATCTGTATCGATCGGTTCGAACTCTTTTTCTTTACGTTTTTCTTCCGGCGGTTTCCCGCGCTCCGGCTTATCCATAGAGGTACTTTTTTTCCCGGACGGGAATTTTTCTTTCTCATATTCCCACAACAAATACTCCCACTCCTCGTCAGTCAATTCCGGAACAAGAGGTGCGGATTTTAGGTGTTCTGAAAGAAAAAAGGCTGCAGATGCGGCCACACTCGGCAACATAACACTGCTCAAAAGTAGTAACTCCAGCACCAAACCGGTGAAAATTAACCACGTGACGTAGAGAAAATAACCGCTCATATCGCCTCCATTTTTGGCTTTAGGTATGCACTTAGATTTGAATGCATTTGGGAAATTGTACCCATTATACCCACGTAGGTTGGGGTGTCAAATCTAAAATTAGGGAAGCCAAATATGTGTGAGGACACCGAGAATATAACTTGAGCGCTATACAAATAATAGTATACTCAAGACATGGAAGAAAATAATATTTCAAACACAGCTACGGAAGATACGGTCAGTGCGGCGAAAATTGAAAAACCCAAAAAAAATATCCGCGGGAATAAAAAAGTAAGGCTCGGTGTAATAATATTTTTATTGGCCGTGGTCGCTGTACTTTTTATAGTATGGGAAAAGGCCAGAATTGCATTAGCAGTCGCTTTTGTGGCACTGTTAGCAGCTCTTGGTATGGAAGTTTCAAACAACGATTGGGATTTGCAAAAATTAATCCAAACAAAATCCTTTGAACAGTCCGAGGTTACAAGAGATGAATCAGGAAACGTTCTATTCGATGTTTTCGGTAACACAACAACCGACTCTACAAAAGGTAAAGCTTCGAACGACTACAACTGCGACGATTTTACTACTAAATCTGAGGCGCAAAACTTTTATATAAAAGTCGGCGGCCTGGGAAATGACGTCAACAGATTAGACGGTGATAAGGACGGAGAAGCGTGCGAAAGTTTACCCGCGGGCAGATAAAAATTTTACCTATAGCCTGTAGACAAGAATTACACATTCGTAACGTATAAATTAACGGATTTTACAATGAAAACTGCCGGAAAGAGTATAATAAACTTATGATTAGAAAGTTTTCCATTCCATTTTTGGCTTTTTTGCAGGCTTCCGGATTTGTAGTGTATTTAATTTTAATTTCGTTCTTTTTTAACTTTGTAACTCCCACTTTTAGTAAGCCCGTGTCGGAATTTTATGCTCCCATCGTAATGCTCCTCCTTTTTGTAATATCCGCCGTTATTTCTGCGGTCATGATATTGGGACGTGCAGGTGTCTTGTTTTGGGATAAAAAATATAAAGAGGCGTTTACTCTTATCGGGTGGACCGTGGCGTGGGGATTAATCTATTTCGCATTATTTATTTTTACTTTATTTTTAAGCTAACTTAACTATGCAACCATTAGAAGCAATCACTCAAAATCCTTACATATTTTACCCGCTTATTTTGTGGGACTTGGTTCTGAGAGGACTCGCGTTATGGAAAAGCTCCCGTAATAGCCAAAAATACTGGTTTGTAGCGCTTTTAGTGGTGAATTCCGTTGGAATTTTACCGTTAATATACTTAGTAATAGAAAATATTAAGAACCGAAAAAAAGTTTAGCTTATGTCTGACAGTGGTAAAGAGAAGCAGACGATAGAGTTTTACTACGCAAAGACTGAGGAATGGGTATAATCTCACCGCGATTACGAAGAATCAACATTCCGGACAACCGAAATAAAGTAATATTACGTACTTTTACCGTCAGGTAAAGTTTTGGAAATCGGTTCAATGAACATGGAACCAACATACTTATAAGTAATATCCCAAATATTGATAATCTAACAATACGCTGTCATAATTTTATATGATGATGGAAAGCTCTTTTGAACAAGGACTGGATAAAACCGACGTGCTGGACAAAATGGAGATATTGTCCGAAAACCACCCGAATTTAATGTCAGCTATGGGAATGGAGAAGTATAGAGCGTTTATGTATGGAGACGGACTTAAAAGTATTCCCGATCTTCAGGAAAAGATATCGAAAAATGGGTTTACAAACGCTAAATATTCAATCGGAACATTCAACGATGAAAAAGGCCGCGAGGAAACATCACTATTTATCTCGCTGGATTTTGCATCAAATAAAATTATTTACGAGTGTGACACAGAAACTACTGAATTAGGTTTTTACGATTTTTATCAAGTTAAACACATGTACGTGATGGGGGAGGGCGGTGTTACCGTGGATTTAACTGAAGAATTAGAATCGGGGTCGAAAATCTTGCTGTGTGCTCATCCCCGTTTTACTACTCTTGGGCTTTCGGCAAAAACAAAAAATATCTACGTCCCTGACTTTGTAAAGTATGCCGATAGAACGTACTCGCGTGAGAGACTGGACGTGCCTCTCGTTTTACATGAGATAGGACACCTCAAACATCTTGCTACCGAACCGGAACGTTTTGATATCAATGCCAGAGTAGCGACAAATTTAGTTTCCCTGCTCCATATCAAAAGAAGCGATTTAGAAAAAAACATACGTGAAAATTCCATGGGGTTTTTAAAACCTTTATCTGACATGATAGATAAGTATGCTCCCGCTATTATCGAATCAGAAAAAGTTGCGTCGGCTTGGGCGTGCAGGTGGATGGAAAAGAAAAAAGAGCAGGGAGCAGTTTTTTGGGAACAACCCTACGAAGACTACTGGCAACAGCTTGAAACTGCATTAGCTACTTACAAAATGCTTTTCGCAGTCGAGCCAAAAAAGTTGCACGACGATTTCTTTCCTAAATCCGAGGACGCGCCCTGGATATATTAAACAAAAGGCAATAGTGTGGGGTTAATTTGCAAATCACCGGCTACCATCTTTCTTTCCTAGTGCTACAATTTTATTATGAATAAAAGACCGTTTGCCCTCCTAATAATACTTACAATAGTAACGTCTGCCGGGTTGATAGTGACTTTTAAAATTAAAAATCCGCCGGTAAATATACCTAACCGCATCGTTCAAACTCCCGTAGAAACCCCCGAAATGATCGTAGATTATCCAAAACCTAATGATGTGGTCAGTAGTCCTTTAATAGTGAAGGGCAGGGCAAGGGGATCCTGGTTCTTTGAGGGGACTTTCCCGCTTACTTTATATTACGGCGTCGGGGAGGATTTTGTTGACGGGTACGCTACGGCAAAGGGTGAGTGGATGACGGAAGATTACGTAGAATTTGAGGCAGTTATAAACTTTTCGGTGCCCCCTACAAATGACGGTTTGCTGTCTCTTCAAAGGGATAATCCTTCGGATTTAGAGGGTTTGCATGACAGTATTGAGATTAAAGTAAGGTTTCATTAATCAGGCTAGTCAAAGTGCATTGGGGTTACTTTAATTGTTCAATCCCCGTTGCTTTACTTTAATAAATTTTTAAAATACTATAACATTAGTGATTAAAAATAATCATGAAGTTTAGTCAGTTGTGACAATTCCGCTTTTATGCGGATTTTTTTTATTTATTTCTTGGATTGGGAGGTGAAAAGAATGAACAAGATATTAAAGAGCATTTTTTCCCTAGCATTGTTTTTTGCTTTTGTGATGCCGGTTTTTGCGGCAGATTTAACAGTTGGAAATGACTCCAACGCAAGACCTAACATAGACACGTATAGTAACTTCACCATTATTGACACTAATAATCCAGCAGACTTTTCGGGAGACTTGGTATCCTTTAGTTACTGGGCGTCTAATGTTAACGCGTTTCGTTTCGTAGTTGTGGATGATGTATCCTCTGTAATCTGGGTAAGCGACGAAATAACACCTGAGTATATAGGAGTAAACACATTCGAGCCCCTAACTCCAGTTCACGTCGAAAAAGATTGGAATATAGGCCTCTATTTCGCATCTACAGGCACCGTCCCCTATGTTTATGACGGTTCAGCTAGTTACTGGACACCAAACAACTTCGGACTACCAGAAGTGGGAGATGTTATTGACCCTGAAGATGGTTTTGGAAGCTCTGCTACAGATCGAACTTACTCATTTGTAGCAATAGGGGAGTACACATTAGATTGGGGCTCAGAAGTAAATGCCTCGGCGTGTACTAACAAAATCGGGAAACCAGTAATTAATATTACAATGAAAATAAAGAATGACATTGATTCTGGGTTTCACGGTTACTGGGCATACGACAATAACAATAGACAGATACAGGTTTGGAAAACAACCGATGGTGAAAATACATACTGCGCTATAGCCAGGTACGAAGGTCAGTTTGACGCCCAAAAAGACATGAATAGCCCAGGTGCAGGCGATATATCTACTCTCGATGGCGATGAAGATGGCACCTTTCAAGGAGGATATAGAGCAACGATAACAGGTAATTTACTAGAAACCCCCTTGTGGGAAACAAAAGGAAACGTGGAAACGATTGATTATGAATGTAATATCGTTACCACAGTATGTACTTATGTTTCTTGGGTAGACCAGTATTTTGAAGAAACCAGCATTTTTTCTTATAACTGGTGGGGTTGGATATATCACGGAGGCTCTCACGGAACATGGATAAATGCTGAAGAAGGTAGTGTTGGAAACATCGAATGAAACAGTGACATTAAACAACAGGACAACCCACCGAGGAACAGGTGGGTTGTTTGTTTTCTACACGTCACTAAATAAATCCCAACTAAAACTCACGAAGTGATTAAAAAATTTTAAATCCGTACTATAAGATACAGAGGCTGTAATCCCCATCACTACAGCAATTAACCGACGGGTAGCATTGTGCGTAACAACAGGGTAATCCGTCGTCTGGTGACTTTGACTAGATACATCTCATAGGGTAAGGTTAAGAAGCTTCGTTAAATAAACACATCGCTAGACATTAGATTTTGTTTCCGCACTCATCATATATTAGGACTCGTATCAATTTTTCAAGAACGGCGGTGAAAATATTATGAAAAAATTTATTCCCCTTTTCGTTACAGTTTTGATGCTATCCCTATTTGTTACTCCGGTTTTCGCACTAGGTGAAAACGGAAGCTTCGAAACGGGTACAGACCCAGGTGCCTACACAGAACTTAGTTCTGGTGCTGGCAATATTGACAACTGGACCATTGTTTCAGGATCCATTGACTACATCGGTACATATTGGCCCGCATTCGAAGGCAGTAGAAGTATCGACATGAGCGGTACCGCAGCAGGTTCGATCAGCCAGACATTTACTACAGTAATCGGAACTACTTATGAAGTAACTTTCGATATGGCTGGAAACCCTGATGGTGGACCGGTAGATAAAACCATGACTGTCATGGCCACAGGTGGTTTAGAAGAAGATTACACATTTGATTCAACAGATAGCACACTTGCTGCTATGGGGTGGTTACCAAAAAAATACACGTTCACGGCCACTGCGACGGACACGATACTAACCTTCACTAGCACAACAGCTGGCTCCTTCGGACCGGCACTAGATAATGTGAAGATTGAAGAAACCACAATTCCGGATGAAGATGAAGATGAGGATGAAGATTCAGAAGATGAAATAGGAAGACCTGAAGATAATCACGGGTGGTATGTAAGCACAGCAGAAAAAGAAGTCAGACATGACGTGGCTCAGTCCAGAGCTGGTATGCCTGAACAAAGCAAAAAGAAGGATAGATAGTATAAAATTCGACTTACGTTAGATAACAACCCACCAGGAACAGGTGGGTTGTTTGTTTTTAGGCACTTCCATTCAACAAATCTTTTTTCAAAATTTGGGATTTTACCACTCGAAAATGAAGATTAAATGAAATATTTATAAAGCCTGATATTTTAACATACGAAAATGAAAATAAAGTGAAAAACCTCCACCGAACTTGGAAAGCTCGTTTTAAAACGGCAGAAGCGTGTTGGAGATGCTCGGACGTTTACTACCTGGTAATATTCTTACCCGCTACCTCGTCATAGCACTCCGGTATTAGGTAACTTGAGTAGTCCGGGTAATCTTTAAAGGAACTACACAAAATTGAGCCATTCCCGTCAGCCAGAACTTTAACTATGTCTCCTTCTTTAACAGCGAAGAAGTATCCGCCTCCCACCATCTCATCAATAGGATTAACCGATCCCGATATGTACTTGCCCAGGTGATTTTTTATTACTATTTCGCTTTTACTTAAATCCAATCCTTTGGCAATCAGTGCTTCCCTAATTTTTAAGGCATCTCCCTCTATATCACACTCATTTCTAAAAAGTGTCCATTCCTCACAAGCATAATCTTTAAATTTGCACAACCCGAACTGACTCCCGTCAGATTCCGTAATTATCTCAAGAGTGCCGCCTTTCGTAATGCAGTTATCTGAGGCCGGGTTACTCATGCCGGCTTTATTTGTATCATCGGCTATTGGTTGTTCGTTAACGATGGGAGCGGGAGCTTGGTTTTCCGTCACCGGTTTATTTGTCGACTGATAAAAATAAACTCCTAATAAAATAAGGAGTACTAAGATCGGGAGCATTATTAATTTGTTTTTCATACTTATATTCTATCACTATCGGCTTAGGTGCGGCATTTTATCACACGAAAGTGAAAATAAAATGAAAAAAATGAGGAGAGTTGGTTTTTGGCCGCGTCTCCTCAGAGTTTAAAGCTTGGTCAACCGTCTAGATTGTTGTGTCTAGTTGGTGATAAAATGCCCCAGACCTGGATCCGAGTAAATAGTTACCCCGTGATAGTCTCCCGCAGGATCGTTGTAAACTTCTTCCAGTATGGCGTAAGATCCCCAAAGAGGATTGCCGGGTCCGAAATAGCCTATCTTAACGAAAGAGGTATAGTGCTGTTCGACACCGTTCGCGTCAATATAATCCCCATTCACGTGGTTTGTTAACCAACCACTACTAATACTCGAGGGGACTCCATTTACCAGGCCGCGATCCAGTTTTTGGTCGTTATTACAATCAACGTTTGATAGCCAATCATCGGACCATTTCATAGATAAAGCGTCGTCGACAAAATCCCCGCTCTGACTACCGTACAAACCATCAATTTTGCGGTCCACGGAATCGTAGGTCCCTTCAAAAAGGTGAGCCTGATAGTTATAACCGAATTCATCAAAACCTACCTCGATAGGATTACCTGCTGAGTCAAGAATGGTGCCACTCTGTATTTTGGCGCAAGTGCTGTTCGACCAGGCGGTTTCTTCACCGGTGACAGGATCAAATCCGACAGGCTTGTCCGCCAAAACTGGCGACACTACCATACCAATCAAAACGACTGCAAGCATTAGTGAAAACAGACTCTTCGCTTTCATTTATTTTCTCCCTTTCTCGATTCTGGTGTATCAGATTTATACGACCAAGCAGGGGATAAATATACCACAATATCGTTGAGTTGGGTAACGCTAGAATAGTAGACATAAACCCCGAGACAACAACCCGCAACAAGCCTACAATTAAACTAATGGTGAAAGGAGAGGATATGATTACGTTGCAATGGCGCGTTGTTTACGTAAAAGGGTGCGGGGATAGGGGCGAGGAGTGTTTAGAAGTGACGGGTCGTGATTTCAGCACAGTTTTCTCTGCGTATTCGCAAAAGTTGAAAGAACTGTCCGCCAAATCAGTCCTCGTCAGCGATTTTTTGGGACCAGTAGAAAGTGAGGGTACTGTTGCTAATGAGCCGGTTTACAGCACATAGCACGAAAAACCACCTTTTATAAACAAAAAAGGTGGTTTATTTTTTATACTTAACCACATATATACATCGTAAAGATTCCCGTGTAATAATAAATACATGACCAAAATATTAATTATTGAAGACGATCATGAAATTCAGAATCTTTATAGAACGGCATTTGAAATTGAAAAATTTGAAGTAATTTCAGCGCTGGACGGAGAAGAGGGCTTGAAGAAAGTGCATGAAGAAAGACCTTCTCTTATCCTTTTGGACATCATGATGCCGGTACTGGACGGCTTCCAGGTTCTTCTACGCTTAAAGGCAGACGCTAAAACTTCATACATTCCCGTAGTTGTCCTTACCAGTCTTGCCGATGTAAAAGATGCTCAGTCCTGTTTATATATGGGAGCAGTGAAATATCTAATCAAAAGCGAATCTACTCCGAAACAAATCGTTGATATTGTAAAAGAAACGCTGGGGATTGCGGAAACAGTTTGACGCCCCTTACAATTAATTTAGTAGCCTAAAGTGTTATCTTCAATAAACTTTTCTTCACAAGTGCGGACACACAGTTTATTTTCTGTATCTGACTTGCAGGCATCAATACAATTTCTTAGAGGTCTTAACTTATCATCAAGTGTGGAATCCAGGGAAGCAAGTACGATTAACCCCGCTCCGATAAAAATTACAGGTATTAAAGTTAAACCTATCTTTATCCATAATTTCCACTTCGGCCAAAACCACATAACGATAAGCCCTACCGGGTAGAACATTAGAAGGAGGAATACTGTTACTTTGGAGGCTGATTCTGATATTGTTTTTTGGGGTGTAGCGGGTTCCATACTTTTATTATACGCGCAAGTCTCAGCAAACCCTCAGCAACAACTGTTAAATTTCCATTTAGTAATTAATTTCGGAGAAAAAAGAATGAAAAAAAGAAATACATTAATTTTAGGTGGTGTTGCTGTGGCAATAGCCTTAGGAGGTGCCATCTTCCTCACCAACAGCAAGGTGCTTGCTCAATATCAGGGTAAGTATCCCCCAATAGTTCAGAAACTTGTAGATAAATTTGGTCTAAACACAACCGAAGTGGACAAAGTCATGGAAGAAGTTCAGGCCGAGCGAGGTACGCGCATGCAGGAAATGCAGGCAACCCGTCACGCAGAAATTGAGGCAAAACTTACCCAGGCAGTTCAAGACGGTAAATTAACAGAAGATCAGAAAACTCAGATCTTAGCCAAACTTGCTGAGATGGAACCTGTACAAAATAGAGCAGGGGACACAGCCGGCTGGTTTGATCTAAGTGCAGAAGAGCGCCAGACCAAAATGGATGAGATGAGAAACTCTATGGAACAACGCAGAGCCGATTTAGAGGCTTGGGTAGACTCACTGGGAGTAGATTTGGACGGAATACTAGGATATGACGTCTTTGGAGGACGCGGAGGTCCCGGAGGACGTGGTGGCTTCGGAGATGGTCAAGGTTTTAGAGGAATGCCTTCTCAAAACACACTCAGCAACTAACTTGAGCTGAAAATAAAATTAGCGGGCGGTGAATTCACTGCCCGTTATTTTTTGTTTGTGCGTAAAAAGTTTTTTAAATCCGAAAATCATTGACTCGCATTTTACAAAAGTAAATACTTAAGGAAGTAAATGCCCTTTTGCAAATGTCTTAAAATTAATAGACCGGACGAAACTAATTAATCTAACCGCTACCAAGCGGTTTTTTGTTTCTCCCAAAAAGGCGTTCAGGTTAAAGGAAAATTATTTCTTTGACATCCTCAGGTGCTAAAAACACAAATCAGATTCCTCCGTTTTTTTTGAAATTGTCTCCACTATTTGAGTACTCGAAAATACTTATTAAAAAAGGGTAGAGCCAGGACTTCATGTTTGTATTGGTATTTAGGGGAGTATGATAGCTTTCGCTTTCAGACTGGGTTCCCTATATTCCATACATTCACTGATCCTGGCTCGTGTGACTTTCTCGGTTCTTTATTTTTTATCCTTCGGGTCTTCGTAACTAAGTGCAAGGGTTTAGTTGCTTTCGCGACTAGTGGGGAATTACTAAGCTTTGGAGTTCTATCTTCCTTTTAAGGGGATGGTAGTATTTGTCAGAAGCTCGGTTTTTCCTTTGCCTTGAGTCTTAGTTCCAGGGTGTGGTGCTGGAAATAGCTTTGAGTGTTACCTCTGGGCTCTTTACGAAATTTGTTTGATATCCTTATACAGGGCGTCACACGGGGATTTGGGCTTGCGCTTTGTCCGGGTACGTTATACTTCTATCGATTCCCTTCCGGTTATCTTTAGCAAGTTTACGTGAAGTAATTAGTTTTCACCAATCTGCTCCATGACTTCCAAACTATCCTTCGGGTGTAACAACCGGTCTTAAGGGGGTAGTGGCTTTCGCTACTAGTAGGGATGACGGGACCTTGTATCTCTATTTTTCCTTTTAAGGGGATGGTAGTGATTTGCGGTTCCATTTTTCCTTTACCTTGGTGTCCTGTTCCGGGGTTTGCTAATGATGACTCGCGTCGTCGTTAGTTTTCCGGGAGTGTAATTTGCATTACCTCGCTACTTTTCTGTTTTTAAAGTTCCTTGAAAGACGTGGAAGTGATATTACCTTTTTTAAAATATTTGTCAAGGGTACGTGTGAGAAAATTTATAAATTTCTTATTACTTTGCGGTAACAGCCGGAAGAATTTTATACGCGGCGTTCCATTAAAAGCTCTATATGTTCTTTTCCGTCTCCCATTAATGTAGTTTCTTCGCCTACGGTCTTAAAACCCAGCTTTTCGTATAATCCCACAGCGTATAATTGCTCATTATTCACAGTTAACGTTATTTTTGATAATTTATGGTCTTCTTTTACTTTAGCTAAAACAAAGTCAAATAATTTTGAGCCTAAACCTTGGCCGCGTGCCTTACTTGTAACGAAAACACCAACAATGTTTGCTATCTCTCCTACCTCATCATTACTTATGTAAGCACCCATAGTACCGACGGCTTTCCCGTCTTCAACTGCAATTGCGTTGTAACGGTTTGCGATTCTTTCCAACCACTGTTCTTTTGTAAATGTTTTTTCTCCGGAATAGCTGCTTCCGAACGCCTGTGGTTCACATTGCAAGGCGTCCAGTCTAATGTCTTTATATAGCTCCCAATGCTCGGGGGTTACGGTCAAAATTTCTACATTTTTATTTTTTTCCATGTGTGTATTATACCAACTAGCTTAAAGGCGTGGTCTCTTATGGTCTAACTTCCTATGCGATAGTGAAGTATAATTAAATTATGGAACCCGCACTTATACCACCAAAAGACACTACTGAACTCGAAACCGCTTATACCTTCGCCGATAACATACTTAACTTCGACGCCACACATCCCAGAAACCTACAATTCTATAAAAACGTTTACGCAAAAAATCCTGAATATGTTTTGGTGTTTAAACCTGCTGGAATACTCGAAGGGGTGATATTTTCTTCGGATCAAGACACCGAAACACTTTTAATAGGAGAGCTTGCGGTTTCAGAAACGGCGAGAGGAAAGGGAATTGGGTCAAAGCTACTTTTAGCGATGGAAGAAGTTGCCCGGAAACACGGTAAAAAAGAAGTTTTACTGGGAGCGCTCGGAGACGCTGAGAATTTTTACATAAGACACGGATATTTACCTAAACTTTTTGTCCAAGTAAAAGGAAATGATAGGTTGGAAGAGATAGCGGCTTTATCTTCAGCATTGGTTATGTGGAAATCCACAGGCGATGGGTACAGCAAGGTAGTTTTCGACACCGGAAAAATAGACAAAGAACTGCAAAATAAATTTGAAGAAAAACTCGGAGCACACACACAGTTTTTGTTCTCTAAAAAAATAGACTATCCTCAGTCCAACAACGCGAGTTCCTCATCTGTCAGCTGGTAGTTTTCGTTGTAATAGAGGGCTTTCTTAAACTCTTCTTTCGCGGAACTTAAATACCCCTGTTTCATTAAAATACGCCCCCTAATCTGGTATAGTTCGGAAAAAGCCCTGTTCTCGTTATCCAAAACTTCAGCCGTCATTTCCATAACCTTTTCGTCGTCGCCCAGCTTTTCGTACGCCAAAATCGGTTCAATCTGATACCAAAGCATTCTAAAAGGTAAACGGCCGGTAACCATTTCATAAGATTCAACCGCCCCCTCATAATCTTCTAAATAATAATCGGCTACCGAAAGATTAAACCGGTCATAAATACTTTCCGGGTTAGATTCCAACATTTTTTCCGATTCTTTTTTCGCGCTTTGCCAGGCATTTTTTTCGTCAACATTCTCACCTAATATTTTTTCTGCTGTCTCTTTTTGTGCAGGTCTCACCAAAACTATGTATTGGTAGTTAAAAGCACTCCACAGTTTATTGAGATCCTTATACGTATACTCCAGATTTTTTCCTTGATAAGAGTCATCTTGTATGAAGACGCCCTTGCTGTCGTCGTATCCCTTTATAATGCGGAAATGCCCGATATACTCTTCATCTTTAAGCCAGGTTATGGCAATCACGGGAATGTCGTTGTAAATAAATTCTTTTATAAGCTCGGGGGTTCCCATCGGGCGGAGATAGTAGAGAAGCCCGTATTCTTCTGCTTTTTTCCCCAGCTCTTCGGGATTTACAGCTTTATCATCGTTGTCCCCCTGCGGGTTTTGGAAAGGTCTTAGCTGGTCACCGAGTGTCTTTTGGGAAACATTGATACCGTAGTACGAAAGAGCCATTGATAAAGACGCAGGACCGCAGTTATTAAAGGTTTGGTAGATGTGGTAGTCGTTTACCAAAGTCTTTGACGTTGGTAACCGGTC
The DNA here is from genome assembly GCA_000996895.1 of candidate division WWE3 bacterium GW2011_GWC2_41_23. Classification (GTDB taxonomy): domain Bacteria; phylum Patescibacteriota; class WWE3; order UBA101185; family UBA10185; genus UBA8498. The sequence goes on along the minus strand of LCBB01000005.1, from coordinate 50,038 downwards.
GGGTATGGGCTCAATTTCTTCTTCAAACGCAGATGTTTCGGGTTCCTCAGGGACCGTTTCAGCAATAGGATTCTTTATTTCTTCCTGTGGTTTGTTAATAGGATATACAACCAACAGCACAACTGCGGCTAAAATCGGAAGAAATAATAATTTTACAAATGCAAGTACACTTCTCACTTGTTATCGGATATTACATTAAATATCCTTTCTTAGAAACTTAAGACTGTTTAAAAAGTGAGGATAAAATAATTACGGACTAAGCAGTGCGATTTAGCTATGTGCTAAACTTCTGGAATGAAAATAAAAATAAAAAGATTTGATAAAAGTATTCCTTTACCTGAATATAAAACTAAAGGCGCCGCCTGCATGGATTTGTCTGCCCGCGAAACCACAACAATTCAACCTCAAGGATTAGGATACATTCCTCTGAACGTGGCTCTTGAAATTCCACAAGGTTGTTGGGTTCTTTTAGCCGCGCGTAGTTCGACACACAAACTCGGGCTTATTCCTGCCAACGGAATCGGTATAGGGGATTCGGATTTTAGTGGGGACAACGACGAATATAAGCTAATTGTTTACAACGTTACAAACGCCGCCGTTACGGTAGAAAAGGGCACAAGAGTAGCCCAAATTTCCGTAATAAACTATGAAAAAATGGAGCTGGAAGAAGTAGAAACGCTCGGAAATACGGATAGGGGAGGGATTGGTTCAACCGGCTTAAAGTAATTTTTCTTTGAAAAACTCCACGGTTCTTTGCATCGCCGTTTCGTAGTAGGGAGATACAATATTGTGTCCCCCTGCTTCGTACTCATACACGGAGTAATCTTTTCCCGCACTGTCTAATACCTCAACAAGATCTCTCGTGTACCCAATATTAACAACGTCATCATTTACCGAGTGGTGAAGTTGTAATGCCCCCGTTAAATAATTGATATTCTTCGTAAGAGATATGGAGGACCAGAAATCATTATTGTAATCTATGTATTCGGAACCATCGCGTAATTTCTGGATCTCCATAGAATTTTCGCGATGTACGTCTTCACTTTGCTCTGACGTCAGATCCGGCCTGTGCACATAACTATTGTCACTTATTCTGTACTTAGCAAAATCTTCATAACTATAAACTGCTCCCGCCCAAATTACTCCCGCCTTTATTTCACCCGACACCAACATTGCTCTAAGCACCAGGTTACCACCCATACTATGGCCCCACATTCCTATTTTTCCCGGATTTACATTTTCATACTTTTGAAGACTCTTGACCGCGCTGATAGCATCGATCGTGTATGCTGACGAAAAATAAGAGCCTGTTGAAGAACCCTCTGAGTTGCCGTGCCCTCTAAGGTCGATTTTAAAGACTACAAAGCCGTTTCTGGCCAGGCTGTCTATGTAAGAAACATAACTTTGGGTAGTTACATATTGAGCCGGGGGAATATAGCCGTGGTTGAATATAATTGCGGGATAACCGCCTTCGGGGGGTGCTTCCTTAGGAACAGTCAAATATCCGTAAATCTTATTCCACTCGCTAATATAACTGGCTACGTACTTTTTATAATTTGAGCCATCAGAAAGCTCTTCCTCAATAATGGGGGCGGGGGAGTCAATTTGCTGAGACCTTAAGTAATCAATGCTTATAGGGGAAACGTAAACTTCTTGCTCCGCTTTTGTAAATGGTGAAGTTATATTTGTAGTGACTGCCGAGGTTCTATCCGTACGCATTAAGTACAGAGCTACGATTGAAACGGAAATTAAAAAGATAAGGGCAATAAACTTTTTCATATCTCAGAACAAACATACTAGCATAATTTATTATAAAAGAAAAAGCTCCGGTAGTTGACAAAAAATACCGGAGCTTAAAGTGCGCCTTTGCAGAGTTAATTACCTAATTTCTTTTTCAACAAAGGCAAAAAATACTGCTCAAGGTAGATATCGCCCGGGTCAGTTTTACCTGAACCTTCCACTTCGTAGTGGCCGATAACGTTCTCGATGGGAATATCATAAGTTTCCATAAGAACGAGTACCAGGTCGACAGTCTGCGCTGTAATAATTTCAATAGAGCGCACCATGGCTGGAGAGGCTTTACCGTTCAACATAGTGTTATACGAACGGCCGCCCATCTCAATTTGTACAGAATGGCTGTCAAGATTACGGCCCGCGCCACGGCATTGTATTACACCACCCTCGTACATCGTGAGAAATTGTCCGATTCCATCAAGGCCGACACCAAAATGCACGCTGCGCCCTCCGCTGTCTCTTCCTGCCAGACCATTCCACGTTGTAGTAGAGAACCACTTTTCAGGCGTCTTTCCGGACTGGTCGTCAGTGTGAATAACGATTGTGTCGGGGACAATTACCTTGTTCACGTACGAAGTCTTTGGCAAAACCTTGTAGTAATCGCCGAAACAAATCTTGTCCGACCCCTCCTGACAAGCCTCCGGTGTGTAAATAAGCTCAGGATACGGAGTACGGACAACCGGGTAAATTTGTGCCTGTTCGCCGTTGTCGAATTGCGCTGCTGCGCTGTTGTTTAACAACCCGAACATAACAAATACCAGTAATGCCACTAAAAACATTCTCTTCATATCTCCCTCCCCGTTCGGTAATTTCTCTTATTTGAGAATTCTAATTTGGCTTATAGTATATCAATAAAGGTTTTTGGGCAATACTTTTTCCTATTTCGTACTATAGGATATATACGGGAAACGCTGGGTGTGTGATGTATAATTAGGTTATGAAAAACGTAAAAATTATAGGCATAGTTCTTTTATTAATTTTACTTTTGACAGGCGGTTATTTCGGCTACAAAACTCTGAAAAAAACATCTACAGGTATAGACAATTCGGACAGCCTAACGAACCAAATTAAAGGAGAGGGACAAGAAAGTGAAAGCTCTTTCTCAGGAAAAATCACAGATTTAATAACTTTAGGAAAATCAGTTAAATGTACCTACGCTACGCCGGAGCAAGAGGGAACTACAGGAACGGGAACCATATATGTCTCAGGAACCAAAATGAGGGGGGACAGCACCATTACAATGTCCAATAACACGAGCGTAGAAAGCCATTTTATTTCAATGGACAATGCAATGTATACATGGAGTCCTTTAATGCCTCAAGGATATAAAATTGTAGTGGATGAAGAATCCTTGGATACTGAAGAACCCGGTAACATTCCGGAACAGGCAAAAGCTTTGCAGGAAAGTTTTGATTATAAGTGTCTTCCCTGGATTCCCGACCAGTCGTTATTCGAGCTACCAACGGACGTTGAGTTTGTTGATTTATCTGAACTCACAAAGACAGTTGAAACACCCGGAGAAACAGGCAACACCTGCGCACTTTGTGACCTGATGGAAACAGAGGAGCAGAAAGCGCAGTGTTTGAAAAGTATGAATTGCGAATAGTCCTGTGAATAGCAAAAGATTTGTACACGCACTAAAACGGCTCATAAATAAGCACGTTTATATTGTTGCTTTTTCGGCAATCTACCTTGCAGCGTCATTACTACTTTATAAAGACTTCGGGGTTACATACGACGAAAAAGTCGAGTACGATGCTGGGAAATACCTTTCAGCCTATCTAGTAACTCCCACAACTTTAGAGTACACAACTAAGCTTGTGAACGATAAGTCTGACAACATCAAATATTCTCACCAACTGCCCTTATTTAGCACCTACTCAAGAGTTTACCCCGCCTTATTAAACATCTTAAACCCCTCTTATTACTTCGAGTGGTTTCATCTTCAAAACCTTATTTTGGGACTTTTTTTATTTCTTTTTTCTTACGCGATACTTTATTTAGTGTATGACGACGGCTCGAGGGCAATTGTCGGACCCGCACTTTTGTTACTCACGCCAGCTGTGAGCGGCCACATACCGGCAAATCCGAAAGATATACCTTTCGCGACAATTTTTCTTCTAGGAATCCTACTTATTACATATTTTATGAAATACCCAAAAAACAAATCTGTGGAAATTCTCGCGTTAGGTGTGGTTTTCGGAATTGCCCAAAGCATGCGGATTGTAGGAGCAACACTTTTTGTAGTATATGTTCTATTTAGTATTTTTCGATTAGTAACCGGTAAAGAAAGCTGGGCAAAAACCCTGCTAAACTCGACACTTATCCTAATGATTTCACTATTTATTTGGGTGTTAAGCGTACCTTTTTTAGGAACAAACTTTTTTGCCAATCTTATATATATAGTTACCGAATCGACCGAATTTCAAACATGGAATCATAAAATTCTTTACATGGGTGAGTTTCTTTCAAAAGAGAGACGCCCATGGCACTACTTACCCGTATTATTGTCATTACAACTACCACTATCGGTTTTGCTATCTTTGGGTTCAGGATTATTTTTAATAATTAGAAAAAAACTTCGCTATAACGTTTCTCACCCGGTTTCTATCATCTCGGTGACCATCCTTATCAACTTTATTATATACATAGTTCTGCACCCCGTTGTCTATAACGGAATTAGACATTTTCTGTATCTCGCGGTCTGTCTGGTTTTGCTTGCTTCGTTTTTTCTGGTTGATCTATACAATAAAGCAAAAACAAAACAGAAATTTGTTTTGCTAAGCTCCGTATCGATATATTTACTATTTACGTTAGTAAGAATGATTTTCCTGCATCCTTATGAGTACATTTACTACAACGAACTCATAGGAGGACTTAGGGGAGCAAACAAAAATTTTGAGTTAGATTATTGGGGGGCTGCTTATAAAGAATCAGCACAGAGAGTGCTAAAAAACGTTCAAGGAACGGGAATTAACAACCTCAAGGTCTACGCTTGCGATAATCAGTTCTCTGTAGTTTATTACTCTCAGTTCCAGTATGAACTTGTCGGAAGATCGCGCGATGCCGACGTGATAATCTGTGATACATTCAATGAACAATTGAGGAAACAAACAGATGATGCTGCCTACCAAAATACTTTCCCAATAGTCTATGAAATAAAGCGCGAAAACACACCTATACACGTAATACGTGTATCACAGAGATTATACGGACAATTTAACTATTAATTCCCGTCTATCTATTCAGTCGTCACAGGATTCTCTGTTTGAGTATCGGGACTGGACTCAACCGGCTCCGTATCTCCGGCATCCAAGCCCGGCTCTGTAGTTCCCGTACCTTCCGTATCATCTGCTGACGCAGGAGGCGTTTCACCAACTCCCTCTAATTCACCGGCCGGGGGTGTATCCCCAACACCTTCTAACTCATCAGAAGTTTCATCTTCTATAGGAGTAGGTACATATCCTGTAATAAGCCTTGAAATCCAACCTAATAAGCTAAACTGACTTTCCCCTGCCTGTATTACGGCAACCAGTCTATCCCTTTCCTGCGTTAGTAGTGCTATGTTCTCCTGTATAGCCGTGTCCCCACCCTCAGTAGTCACTCTTTCAGCGGTCCGTGTCAGCTGTCTAATCGCATTAGTGTTATGTGCAACCGTACTTCTCAGCTGACCGAGATTTTTATAGTCGGTACCTAGAAGGAAAGTCTTCCACTTTGGAGCGCTATCAATATCTTCGAGGGTTTCTGCGGTATCTTCGGCAGTTTCTTCCTGCTCTTCAGCTATAAAGGTAAGCTCCTCGCTGACTACTTCGTTACCTTCGGCTTCTTCCACCTCGGCAACGTTCTTGAGCTCTTTTGCAACCTTTTCTACGACCCTTTTGTGCTCTTCTGCAGTCGTACCCGCCTCTATGTCGGTATTTTTCAAGGATTTGGTGCTTCCGGTAGTCTTTTCTGTCTTCTTACCCTGTACCTGAGGCAAATTACGCGTATTCGCAACCTTGTTGGTCACCAAATACGAGCCACCGGCTACAACGGCAAAAATTGCTATTAAAATTGGTAAATGGAGAGAATAAAGGACGTAAGATTTCTTTTTAAAATTATTAGGCATACATAAATTGTATATTGAAAGGACGGACTAACTCAAGGGGCAAAAAGTCGCACTAATAGGGGATAAAAAAAGGGAAAGCAGCCCGTAGAGAAAACGGGCTGCTTTTGTGAACAGGTAAATTGGACAAACGTTTTACCTGAGGCCTCCTTCCAAACTTACAACAAACCGCTTTAGTTCTGCACTGTTATTCACTCATGTAGAACCTAAACTGAGCTAACTTCAATCCGTTGTTGTCGTAGCTCCAGAAATAATCCTGAAGTGCGGGATCAAATAACGGATATCTTTCTTCAACCCCATCGCCATCAAGGTCAACATATACATACAGGAGTTGTGAAGTTACGTTAGTAAAAGAGCTCTTGCCCTTTTCTCTGACTAACACAACGTTTGATGTTGAGCAGTACTCAACGCCATCCAGGTATGCACACGGAGTTGTGGTGGATGTACCACCCGGTTTACCTAAAGCTCTTGCCCAAACAGTGTAAGTAGTTACACCGTCATTATCGGGATCCGGATTAGGCAAACTGAATGTAGCTCCATTACCGTCGGTACCATTCGCATCTAAAACTGCGAAACCGGTTCCGGGTAAAAGGTTGATCTTAATTTTTCCTGTCAACGGAACGAAAATCCTGTGTCCGCTGTTGGAATCCATAAGTGCGGTTTTGTCTTTAAATACTCCTATAATGTTTAGGTTATAGTGAGCACCGCTGGGAGCCCCATTACCTGTAAATGCAGCAGCTTTGGTTTTTACTGTGAACAGTAATCCAACAGCTACTAATACTACAGCCATGTATATTATGGCTTTCTTCATGTTACTCACCCCCTTCTTACACTTTTTAAGTTGCTACATCTCGCAGCAAGTAGTTGGTAAGGTAGGGAAGGCTTTATCTAAGCCCTTTCCGGCAGGAATCGTCGAAACACTAGATATTACACTATGAGTCCTTGATAGTCAAACAGTGGGAGGGGTCTTGCAGCCGGCTTGATTTAGTGTAATATATTGACAAGTATCTATTTGTTTAATATTTATTAAAGACGTTTATGGAACCAGAAGCAACAAAAAAACAAAACTTCCCTTATTTAGCTTTAGTATTAATTTTAGTGGTTGTGGGTATATATTTTCTTTTTAATAAACCGGCGCCAAAAACTCCTCCGGTAACAAACACCGTAGCTAACAATGTAATTAACGTAGAGGAAGAAGCCGAACCTACCGCTACAGAGGAGGAAACAGTGCCTAACGAAGTAAAAGTAACAATCGAAGGAAGCAGTTTTAAATTTGTACCTAACGTAATAACTGTTAAAGTTGGGGATAAGGTCATTGTCGAATTTAAGAATATAGACGGATTTCACGACTTCCAAATCGACGAATTCAACGCAGCTACAAAAGTAATTAAGACGGGCGAAACCGATACGGTTGAGTTCATAGCAGACAAAGCAGGAACGTTTGAATTCTACTGCTCGGTCGGCGAACACAGAAAAATGGGAATGGTCGGCACACTTACTGTAGAGTAAGAAATAAAATTGTGCTCGCGTGAAAATATAGCTTACACTAACAGTGTGAAAGAAGTAAGAAGATTTGAAGTAAAAAAGCTTCTGTATTTGCTAGCGTACGTCCTGCTGGTATCGCTGATAGGGTACGGAATATACAGGAACCTTAATAAACTGCCGGGAGTCCTCTCTAAAGCTACTCGAGCGCCCGAAGCCATCCAAAATCAAGTTACTCTGACTAAGGTTGTCGACGGGGACACTATCAAAGTACTTATAGGGGGCACCGAGCAAAGTGTCCGCCTAATAGGCATAAACGCACCGGAATCGGCCGATTGCAGGGGAGACTGGAGCAGGACGGAGCTTGAAAAACTTCTGGAAAATCAAACCGTGCTATTGGAAGATGATTCCACCCAAGGGGATAAAGATAAATACGATAGACTTTTGCGGTACATTCACACCGGAACCGGATTAAACGTTAACGGCAAGATGGTGGAACTGGGAGCAGCGAAAGAATACACCTACGATAAAAATTACAAATATAAAGACCTGTACGTTTCTGCACAGAATATTGCTAAACAAAATAATCTTGGTGTGTGGGGAGTGCCTTGCGAGTAGCGTCTTAACTAACATTAAAAACATACAAAGAATTAGTATTCCCGGGATCCTGCCATCTCTTTCCGTGCACAACAATTATATTTTCACCTTTAGATAGAATTCCTCTTTTTTCCAGCTCGTGTGCTATCTCGGTAACGTCCACTAAACCGTGTTCGGGAAATTCGATTTTATTGGGTAGGACACCGTACGATAATCCTAATTTCTTCAACGTGTCCTCATTTTGAGTTAACGCAATTATAGGTATCTCCGGACGGAAGGAAGAAAATATGCGCGCCGATTTTCCTGTTTCGGTAGCTACAAGTATTTTTGAAATTGAACGCCCGTTGTCCGATCTAATAATTTCTACAGCGGCTTTAACTATGCTAAAAGTGCGGTCTTTAGAAAATTCCAGGGCGTCGGGAACGTGAAAAGCTTTTTCGTTAAAACTCACTATTTTATGCATAAATTTCACCGATTCGATGGGATATTTCCCTATTGCAGTCTCTCCCGACAACATCACAGCGTCCGCACCGTCACGCACTGCATTCGAAATGTCCGAAACTTCGGCACGGGTAGGGGAGGGGTTTGTGGTCATGGACTCCAGCATTTGAGTGGCAACAATCACGGGTTTGGCTGCAGCCCGACATTTTTCGATAATCATTTTTTGGTAATAAGTGATTTTTTCAAGTGACACTTCAACTCCTAAGTCACCGCGCGCCACCATAATTCCGTCGCTTTTTTCGACAATAAGATCAAAATCGTCTATGCCGCCCTGCGTTTCAATTTTGGAAATAATACCGGCGTTTGACCCGTTATCAGATAAAAATTTAGAGAGATTAATAACGTCTTCGTGATTTCTAACAAAAGACAACGCAAAAAAATCGGGGGCGCTTTTCAAAAATTCTTTTATATTCTTTTTCTCATCTTCCCCTATTGTCGGGGTTGATATTTTTTTATTTTTAAAAGAGACGCCCTTACCTGATTTTAATAACCCTGCGTTCACAACTTTTAAAGAAAGTTCTCCTTTTGTTCCGGAAACCTCAAATTCAATTTTCCCGTCATCGACAACCACAGTATCCCCCGAATTTAGCTGGTCGTACACTTCGGGAGGATTTAGTAAAACATCGGTTTTAATTTTTAGTAAGTCGTCTTTTTTAAGAGTAATTTCCTCTCCTGAAGAAGTAATCAAAACACATTCGGGTCCCTGTAGATCGACAATTACACCGGTATTGATTCCCAGCTTTCCGCTTACTTCGCGGACTTTTTTAATATGTTCCAGATGCCACTGCGTGTCCGCGTGCTTAGTATTAAAACGAAATAAATTTACACCTGATGTGATTAGTTCTTTTATAACCTTCTCGGAACTACTAGAAGGACCGAGAGTGGCAATGATTTTTGTAAATTTTCCTGAATGCATCCGGGCAGTTTAATCGACAACTTTGTTAAGAAACGAGTTTATTATCGAAACGACAACGCTGAATAAAAGGGCTGTCCAGATACTTGCTACCTGAAATCCCGGTACAAGCGAAGACGTAAATAGAACGATAAAAGCGCTTATTACAAAGGTAAATAAACCGAAGGTTATTAGAGTAATAGGAAGGGTTAAAAGTATGAGGATTGGTTTCACAAACAGGTTCAGAGTGCCCAAAACTATGGCAACAATTAAGGCAGTAACCAAATCTTCCACCACGACGCCGGGAATAAGACGGGAAGCTACGAAAATCGCCAACGTGGCTATCACAAGTTTAAGCAGTAGTTTCATACGCTTATTATACAAACTTAACCGCTTAAGTACATATTCTTCCTTCACCTGCACGGCGAATGTATACTATAAACATGGACTTTCCGAAAGATTTTATATGGGGCACCGCCACTTCAGCTCATCAAACCGAAGGTAATAATACGAATTGTGACTGGTGGAAATGGGAAGTGGAGAAAGACGGAAAAAGAGATTTGCCTTTAGAGTCCTCAGGAGAGGCTTGTGATTCGTACAACAGGTACGCGGAAGATTTTGAATTGTGCCGGCAGATGAATAACAACGCTGTCCGATTAAGTATCGAGTGGGCTAGAATTGAACCCAGACAAGGCACATTCGACACTAAAGCTCTGGATCACTATAGAAAGGTACTTAAGTCTGCCCAGGAAAAAGGACTTAAAACCTTTGTTACTTTGCATCACTTTACAAACCCTGTCTGGTTAGCCGAAATGGGAGGATGGCTCAATTTTAAAACGCCTTCGCTATTTGCCTCTTTTGCAAAAAAAAGTGCTGAATTTCTAGGAGAACACTGTGATACGATCGCAACCATAAACGAACCGCAAGTCTACGCCGCTATGTCTTATATAGCGGGGACGTGGCCGCCGAATAAAAAATCCCTGCTTCTGTCTTTAATCGCCCAAATAAATCTGATGCGCGGACACAACCTGGCCTATAAAAAAATTAAAGAGATGTATAAAAAGCCCGTCGGAATTGTTAAAAATATTTCATGGTATGAATACTCGACCTACACGTTCCTCGACAAGTTTATCGCAAAAATATTATATTTTTTCAACAGCGATTTCTTTTTGAAACCTATTTCTAAAAATCTGGATTTCATAGGTCTAAACTATTACTTTACTAACCGTGTTGTAAAACTTAAAATCCGCAACCCTGATAATCCTGTTAATGATCTTGGCTGGTGGATAAACTACGACGGGTTATACAAAGTTCTGATGAGTTTGAAAAAGTACAACCTGCCCATTTATATTACTGAAAACGGATTGGCAGACAGCCGTGACACCCAAAGAACTGATTTTATTAAAAAAATGCTGACTCAAGTACACGCGGCCCTTTCACGCGGGGTAAAAGTTAAAGGATATTTTTACTGGTCTCTGCTGGATAACTACGAGTGGCATCATGGTTTTTGGCCAAGATTCGGGCTAATAGAGGTAGACCGTAATGACGGCTTAAAGCGCACACCAAGAAAATCCTTTTATGATTACGCTGAAATATGTAAGAATGGAACTGTGAAGTAAAACTATGTTCCGCCGACAAACTGCCCTTAAAAAACAGGCCTCAAAAGCTTGGGAATACATTGGAAAACTTTTCGGATTACCGTTAACCCGCATTGTTTTGATAACACTCGTAATGTTGACCGCATTTCCCTTTTTAATTTTCTATTTTCTCAAACCCGAAACAAGAACTGACAATAAATACGGTGTTACCTTTTCCAGTAAGTATGCACACCAGATAGGACTTAACTGGAAAGATGCTTACATAAAAATACTCGATGATCTGGGAGCGCGAAATCTAAGATTAATAGCTTATTGGGATGAGATAGAGGTTACTCCTGAAATTTACAACTACAAAGATATAAAATGGCAGCTCGAAGAAGCGGACAAAAGGAACGTTAACGTAATTTTGGCAATCGGAAGAAAAGTTCCCAGATATCCGGAATGTTTTGAGCCGAGCTGGTGGAAAGCAATGAGCAGTGAAGATGAAAGAGATAAGGAACTATATGAATACATTATAAGAACTGTAATGGAATTACAGAGTTACAACTCCGTAAAGATGTGGCAGGTAGAAAACGAACCTTTTTTCCCATTCGGTGAATGCATTTCAGTAAAAAAATCTACCGTAGAACATGAAATACAGTTGGTCCGCGCGTTAGACGAAAGACCCATTCTTATCCAGGATAGCGGAGAAGGCGGTTTTTGGTTTCCCAGCTACCAGATGGCCGATTACCTCGGTATATCAATGTATAGAAAGATTTGGTATGATTTTTGGGGAACTCTTACAAAAAGCGCCTTTTATTTCCAATACCCTTTATCTCACTGGTCATACGCGGTACGTGCTCATATGATGGGCGTCCCCATTGAAAGAATAATTGTTACGGAATTACAAGCCGAGCCCTGGGGTCCCAGAATAAATTCCAAGCTTACAAATGAGGAAAAGAATCAAACGATGTCAGTCACCGACTTTTTATCGACTATTACATACGCTCAAAAAAGCGGTTTCCGCGATTTATATTTTTGGGGGGCAGAGTGGTGGTTGTGGGAAAAGGAAAACAATAACACACCCACTTATTGGGATATGGCAAAAGCCCTATTTAACCACAATTAGTTCTACCGTGAAGACAATATCTGCTTAGTGAGAACGAACCCTCCGTACACGCCGGCATCATCCAAAGTTAGAGATCTGACTACGGGTACGGGAGCTTTCAAAAACTCGGAAAATAAATCATACTCAAGAGCCATACTTCCTCCAATTATAAAGATATCGCATTTCCATGTCATATAAATGCTGCTTAATCCAAGATTTACGTATTCCGCGTATTTTGCCCACACCCCTTTATCCGAACAATTTTGCGGTTTTATATTAAATAACGCTTCGAAAGAGTGACCGGACGTATATGCTTCCATACAACCTGCGTGGTTGCACGAAGAAGCGACACGCCCTCCCGGTACTATTATGGTGTGCCCTGGTTCACCGCTCTCATACCCGAATTCCCCATGTCCTTTTTTGACGACAAGCGCCCCACCCGTGCCCGTACCGAACGTTAGGTATCCGACCCGTTGAAAGTCTTTACCCGCGCCCAAAATGGCCTCTCCGACGGCTCCCAATGCCGCGTCATTCTCAACAAAAGCGTTGCCCAGGTATTTTTCGTCCAAAAGTGCCGTAAATGGCTTTCCGTTTATTTCTTTATAATTGGGAACTTTGACAAAATTCCCGATTTGTCTATCAACAGCACCCGGAACTCCGAAACAAACGAAAGCAGGTTCTTTTCCTGCGGTAAGTTCGTTAATACCCGAAGAAATTATCTGCTTTTGAGTTACGGGATTCTTATTTGTGTAAAACCTCTTTACTTTCAACAGGGAACTTAAATCTTCGGAGGAGGCTATTCGGGTTTTTGTAGCACCCATGTCTACAGCAATATACATTTATTTATACCAGTCCTGAGGGTCGACTTTGTCTACAGTCTCACCTTGCTTTATCGTAACTTTTATCGGCTCATGACTTGAACATGCTACATCCATTCCGCAGGTTACAAATTCGGAGTAATAAGCTTTATAAGTCTCGCCTGTTGCGTCGGGTTGATTAGGTACTTGAGCGAATACGTAATAATCGCTTGCCGGTACCTCGAGACGATATCCTACTCCGTATGTGAATGAGCTGTCCTGCAAATGTTCGTCGGTGCAGTAAATACCGGGGAACAAAATATCTATTGCACATATTTCCATTGTGACGGGAATCATCTCACTAGGGTATCCTAAAGATCCTGTTATTACACCCGTCTGTCTTTCCACTACTGCATCTGTTCCTATTTCTCTCTCGGTGACATCGGGTTGAACCTGAGTATCCGGAAGAGGCTTGAGTTCCACATCTTTTAGAACGAATATTATAGAGCTTAAAAACGCCGCTATTATGATAAAAACTACTAAGATTCCAAACAGCGGGAGTTTTTTTGAAGGCGCTTTCTCCATATACTTATTATACTAGCAAAGATACTTTAGACCAAAATTGTTCGACTCCGTTGGAACGGGTTTCAAAATCACTATTAGCGGCGGCGTTAGAATAGTTACTTATCATGCACTCGAAAACTCTGTTTTTCAGGCACCACCATATAAAATTGGCGGCACGCTGGGAACCAAACGGTAGTTGGAAACATCTGAGTGCGTTACATTCCGTCATCAAACTTTTTTTCATTACGCCGCTCATAGATTTTCCGTCGTCCGCGTAACTCCACAAACGCTGAGTGATTTTTTGGTCAAAAATTAAACCGTGCCTTCTTAGAAAATCCAGATTGTCCCTTTCCTGCCTTCCGACGGGATTAGAGAATAGGAGAACGGAACCTCCTCTCATGTCAAAATCGTAAAGAGCTTTAAATGCCTGTTCGCTGGGTTTTGTAACCTCGAACGAAATAACGTTTTCTTCGTAAATTTTATCGTAAACATCCACAATCTCCCGATCATGTTTAGAAGTATGAAGTTGTACATTAGGAAAAGTTCTCACTTCCTCCAAAAACCGGCGTGTAAATGGTACCTCTTTGCATACGATGTGGAACCTAAATCTTGAATACTTTGACTGAAGCTGGGGTATAAGGTGGTGCAAAAAATCCATTCCTACCGCGGCTCCCGGGACCGGCATGCAGAAATCTATTACTTCGCCGGTGCCCTCAGACACCTGTCTTATACGTTTGTCGTAATCTTTGCTACTCAATTTCTTACTTAGCAGCGGATTCACGGGGTAGGGAAGCACTTCAATTTTCACTTTTTCTAAATTGCTTTTTAACGCGTACTCTTTTAATTCCAGCATTGTTCTTCTGCTGGGCACAAATATTACGTCGGCTCCGGGGACGTACCAAATATACTGCGGGGTATCATCAGTCACCTGGACTACCAGTATTATTTTTGCGCCTGTCTTTTTTTCTATTTCTTTTTTTACTTTTGCGATTTTATGAGCCAACCCAAAATGAGTCGCAACAATTACAACTTTTTTCGGAATATCCACTTGCTGCTCAAATATTTCTTCAATCTTCCTCTTCATTTCGTCGGAGTAGGATCTTAAATACTTTCTGTAGAAAAATGTAAATATTTTTTGGGGACGCCCACGTTGAAACCACTCCATCAGCCGACGGGTAACAACGTGTATGCTAATGAATTTGTGGATTGCCTCAATGCCTTTGTCGGAAGAACCCAGTAATACCGTTTTTACCCCTTTCGGGAGCCCTGCTGATAAGGAATTAGTGACACGCAGGTGCCCCAGCCCTGCTGGAGCGTAGGTAAAAACAACCAAAGTACAGGGATCGGTTAAAATGTGTTTTGGACTCACATTTAAAGTTTATTAGATTTTCAACATATTTTGTATACTTATTTTATGAGTAAGTTTTGGTTTAGACCTAAAAGGCTTGGCTACGGTTTTACACCTATTTCATGGGAGGGGTGGCTTTCTACACTTGTTTTAATTATTCTGCTAATATTGTCGGCATGCACGAATGGAATCTGGGAAAAAATTATCTCAACGAAAGACGGAATAAGATTTTTGTTAGACGTAATAATTTTGGCGTGCCTTTTTACTGCTCTATATAAAGACAAAGTTGAAGGAAGTTTGAGGTGGCGATTTTGGAAATAAGTTTTATACTACTGCTGCCCAATTAAAATTATGAAAAATAAAGCAGTGTACATAGCCATACTTTTACCCGCACTTATTTTATTCGGACTGGCGGTTTTCGGTTCCAAAATACCTGAAGGTCGTGTAAAACAAGAGGAAAAGAAAACTAACGTTTTACGAAAACTGGATACGGCGGAGTCAAGTCCGTCGGAGAAAGATAATTATCAAATTAATCCTACGGGAAACATTAATAAGGAGCCTTTTAAAATGAGCCTAGACTTAACCAAAAAATATACGGCAGTGATGACTACGACAGAAGGTGTTATAAAAATTGACCTGTACGCGGATAAAACCCCAATAACGGTGAATAATTTTGTAAGCCTTTCAAAGGCTGATTTCTATAACAATGTAATTTTCCACAGGGTAGTAAAGGGTTTTATGATACAAGGCGGAGACCCTGACGGTACCGGGGCAGGCGGACCGGGATATCAATTTGACGACGAACCTTTCGAGGGGGAATACACAAGAGGCACTATTGCAATGGCAAACGCAGGCCCAAACACTAACGGAAGCCAGTTTTTTATTATGCACCAGAATTACCCCATGTTGCCGAAAGATTATGTGATATTCGGTAAAGTCAGCGAAGGCATAGAAGTAGTCGATAAAATTGCCGAAGCGGAAATCACGGTAAGTCCGAGCGGGGAGGCTTCAAAACCTGTAAAACCTGTTAAGATATTAAGTGTAGAGATAGTAGAATCGAACCTGTAACAGTATTTATATAATTGAGGAGGTGATTTTTGTGGACGAAAATCAAGTAGTAGAACCAACAACTAACGATGTGACTCCTGGCGCGCAACCTGAAGCCACAGCTCCTCAAACCAGCCCGACTGACAATTCAAGGGTTATGGCTATAGTAGCTTATTTCATATTCTTCCTTCCCCTCCTTACCGAGTACAAAGATAATGACTTTGTTAAGTTTCACGTCAAACAATCAATTCTGATTTTGATACTAGGAGTAGGAATATCATTGATCTCATACATCCCCGTTATTGGGATAATCGGAATGCTGGGTTCGATAGCTCTCGTGGTCCTTTGGGTCCTGGGAATTCTTAACGCAGCTTCCGAAAAGAAAGAACCTTTACCGATAATCGGTAAATATGCTGAACAATACTTAAAGTTTTAAGTGTTGGTACAAAGCGCCCTGTGTGAAACCAATTCCGGAGTAGTAACCCCTGGTTCCTACCGAGGAGATTACTGAAAGCCTCTCAAAACCCGCCGCGCGGGATATATCTGAGGCTTTCTTTATTAGTTCTTTGCCCAAACCAACGTGCTGGGCCCTGCCTACTTCTCCCTTGCCTACAACAACACTTCCCCCATAGACATGAATTTCCCGAAGCACCGCTGAATCTTCTATTTCGGAAATTTTTGCCTGCCTTGTCGGCAAAGAAAGTCTAAGAAAAGCGGCGATTTTATCTTCGTCTGTCACAAACTCTAAAAAATATTCTTTCGTGCCTGCTGTAAGATAAGTAGTTTCTTTATAAACCAAATCTTCCCTGTTTACTCTCTTGTCCTTAATTTCTCTGGATCTTATTTCCGAAAGTTTAGTTTTGTCTTTTTCCAGCTCTGCTTCGGCTATTTGTCTAAAATTGGTTTTTCTGTTACCGGCCACGATGTCCAAACCTGAAATGTCGCGCACAACACGGGTTACGCGGCAGTAGCGGGGGACTGTAGGAAGAATATTTTTAAAAACATGTAAAAGCTCTTTTTCGGTATAAGGTTTCCAGTCCCCTGAGTTATGAAGTCCCATAAGTTCCGTGCCTTCTACTAAAGAACAAGGATAGATTTTAAGCTCATCCGGTCTGAACTTTTTATCTGCAAATAATTTTGAAAAATCTTTTATATCGGATGCGGGGGTGGCACCGTATAGATTCGGCATCCAATGAGCATGTATCTTGAACCCCGTCTCTCTTAATAAAGTGAAAGCTTCGGCGGTTTTTGCGACAGTGTGTCCTCTTTTGTTTATCTTCAATACCTTGTCATTAAGGCTTTGAATACCTATCTGCACTTTCGTGGCACCGAGGCGTCTAATTCTCACAACCTCGTCTTTGGTTATTTCGTCCGGGCGTGTTTCTATAACCAATCCCGTGCACTTGCATAAAGCGTTAACGTTTTTGGCATGAGAAGCAAAAAGTTCTTCCCAAGTAGAATCTTCTCCTGCCAACATTTTGTCGTTTCTGGATAATCCGACGATAGAATTATACGTGCCGGTAAGGTTTACCAGTTTTTTTTCGTCATACGGCAACTGGGTTTTTACAACCAAATAAGGCGAGTTGGTTTCGGGTTTAAAATCGTTTAAAGCATCAAAACATCTTTTAATAAACCAAAGCTGATATGCCTCAGGGTAAGATGTCCATGTCCCGCCCAGAACAATAAGTTCTATTTTGCTCACGGGGTGTCCTGTTTTCTCATAAGCAACAAGTCTGTTGTAGGTTTGGTAGTACGGATCAAATTTGTTGTCGTGCGCGCGTTGTGCTCCGGGTTCGCTCGATAAATAACTCTTGGGCATACGTATGTCGCTCGGACAAAAGATACATTTGCCCGGACATGGGTACGGCTTGGTAAGAACTGTTATAGGGGTAACACCGGACATTGTTCTGATTTTTTTTGTTTTGATGTTTTCTAAAAACCGCTTTTCGTCCTTATCTGTTAAAGTCAGCTTTCCGGCTTGTTTCAAAGTCTGGTATTCCTCCAACAGCGTCGCTTTAGAATACGTATCATCCAATCCCTTGGAATTCCTGAACAAAACCTTCAACACTTCTTTTTCGTCCGCGGCGTTGGAAATATCGCGTATCATTGGTATTATCTTAGAACTATCAACAATTTGTTTTTTCATTTATGAATCAGGCCCAAATTGACGAGATTTTAAAACTTAACGAAGCGTTCTATAAAAAGGCTTCGGTTCCATTCTCAAAAACCCGCCAGAATTACTGGAAAGGATGGGGTAGGGCGGTTGATGTTTTATCCTTCAACGGTCATTCTACCATTACCGTGCTAGATGCCGGCTGTGGCAACGGAAGATTTCTGGGATTTTTGAAAGAACGTCTCCCTTCGGCTGAAATAAAATACACAGGAGTTGATTTAAACGACGGGTTATTGGCGGAAGCACGACATAATTACACTGACGGCGATTTTACGAAAATGGATGCGCTTAAAGAACTCCCTGCGGCTCAATTTGATTTAGTGGTAAGTTTTGGCGTTACACACCATATCCCGGGCTTAGAGTTGCAATCAAAGTTTTTTACCGGGGCAGCTAAAACTGTAACGGATGGGGGCTTCCTTATAATCACGTTCTGGGATTTCGATATTTCTAAAGCTGTAAAAAAACTTGGGGAAGATGGTGATTTTTTACTCGGGTGGGATAAAGACCCCGGTCTTCAACGCTATTGCCACCTGTACAGTCAGACGGAAAAAAGTGCGGTTGTTGATTTAATGAAGAAAAACGGACTTGCTTTGATAGACAGCTTTGAAGATGACGGTAAAAATTCCTCCTCTAACGATTACTTCATTTTTCGTAAAATTGATACAATAGCGGTATGAAAGACTGCATATTTTGTAAGATAGCGAGACGCGAGATACCTTCCGAAATTATTTACGAAGACGACGCCCATATTTCGTTTTTAGATATAAACCCGACAACAGTAGGAATGACGGTTGTAGTAACAAAAGAACACTATGATAGCGATTTTTACAACAATGACAAAGAAATAATAGATGCAGCGATAAACACTGCAAAAAATACCGCGGAGTTATTAAAAAAGAAGCTCGGGTGCGAAAGAGTACTTACCCGTATCGAAGGTTTAGAAATAGACCACCTTCATATAAAGCTTTACCCTTTTTACACGAACCCGCGCATACCTTCAAAAGAAGAGTTGAGTATTTTAGCGGAACAAATCAGGTCATGACCAAACACGAGCTTATAGATAAACTTAAATCGTCCGGTGTGCTGAAATCTTTTTCCGTTGAACAGGCTTTACTGGAAATCGACAGATCGGATTTTGTTCTACCCGAAGACAAGGGAAATTCCTACACCGACGCCGCACTTTCCATCGGTTACGGCCAGACTATTTCCCAACCATTCACAGTAGCGTTCATGCTGGAACTGCTGGACATTAAGCAAGGGCATAAAATACTTGATATCGGTACCGGTTCGGGATGGCAGGCGTCTTTATTAGCTTTTATGTCGGGGGAAGACGGCCACGTTTACACGGTTGAGATTATTCCGAAACTCTCCGAGTATGCCGGAGAAAATGTGGGCAAGTATCCTTTGATTTCGGATAATCTTTCACTTCACGAGGGAAATGCAAAAACAGGCCTGCCTAATGTTTCTAAAGAAATCGGCGGATTTGACAGAATAATCGCGGCTGCGGAAGTCAGAGAATTACCTGAAGCGTGGAAAGAGCAACTGAAGGTCGGGGGAGTTATGGTTTTTCCTAAAGACAGTGGAATTTACAAAATGGTGAGAAACACAGAAACGGATTTCGACACTTTATTTTTTCCCGGATTTGCGTTCGTGCCTTTTGTGGAAGATTAATCTTCGCGGATCATTCTTGCTTCAAAAACTGTTTTCTTTTTTAAATCACCCCAAAAGTAAAAGTATGAAGCTAAAAGTACTATTCCCACACCCAGACTTATTGCGATAACTTGGTTGTAGCCTGTTTCCGGCACTCCGCCTGTCTGAGGAGAAGAACCTGCCACTACTGTATTTGGAAGCACCTGACCTAGATGCAATGTGAACGAGATTTTTTCAGCACCTTGGGAAATTTCAATCGGATAATCTTTACTCTCACCGGATAGCGCGTAAGACCAAGTTCCTGATGTGACATTCACGTTGTTTACCGCCTCACCAACTTTTACCGACACCTGAGTTCCGTCAGCAGCCGTACCTGCCAATGTAGCGCTTGTCTGTGAGTACCACCATTCAGAATAAGTTTTACCTGTTGTATCTAAAGCGCCTATTTTAGTCAAGGATAGGGAAGCAGAAAAAACATGAGATGCAGAAAAAACAACAGCTAAGATTGTGGTAAGCAGGGTTCCTTTTAATGCGGGGTTAATATGCATGCTTGGTTTAAAGACTATTAGTTTTAATTGCGGGTGTCAAGAGATTTACCTGACTAAATAGCTTTTTGTTTTTAAACTCACGTTGTTACATGCATAAACAGCAACGGGTTTATATAAACGGTTTCCAAAATATTTATCTATTTTACAATCTTTAATAGCGGGAAAGGATTTGCGGTCAAAATCCAAACTATAGACCACGTAGTCAGCATCATCTAGTAACCCCGTTAACTTGCCTTTGTAATAAGGTTTAAAAGACTCTATGTTATTAGGGACGTGGGTACGTATATTGCGTCCTTTTATGTTTAGATAAAACGCCGCTTCTGAAAAATACTCTCCGGAATTTTCATAAAATCCTGCGTTTAACACAAATTTATGCCCGAACAAAGGATTTATAAATGCAGAATAAACAGGGTAGTACACTGAGGTTGCCCATATAAATGTTGCGACATGGATAGATAACAAAACAGTCAAAATACGAGGTTTTAATTTTGAAAGGGTGTTTGCTACCAATAGTATCCAAAAAGGAAATAACGCGATGGAGTATCTGTCTATTTTTTGATCTGTGATGGTTAGAAATGTTACTAAGAAAACGAGATATACACCTAAGACAAATTCTTTACTAGTTACCCTTTTAAAAGTGTTTATGATGGAGTAAACACCTATTATCAACACCACGGGCGACATTTTAAATAATAAAATTATCGGGTAATAAAAAAGCTTTTGCGGAAGCGTAAGCAACTCCCCCCTTATGTCCTCAAAAACGGCGTTTACAATAGCCGAGTACATCGACCAAAAAACAAACATCGGTTTTACCCACAAGGCAGGAAACAAAACTAATACAGTGACACATATAGAAATTACGTAAAATACCGCTGCGTTAAATTTAGTCTTATTTCTAAAAACTCTGTATAAGATGTAGGAAAAAGAAAAAGCTATGGTAATAGATACCGTCATTTTAGTTAATAACCCCAACCCCGCAAAAAAACCCGATAATACAATGAAACGCAACTTGTTGGTTTGAATAAAATACATCAAAAGTAAAAGGACATTTAACGAAAACATTGCTTCCATAGACGATAGATGAAACCATCTGTTTATACCTATAAAATATGGCTCCGTGGAAATTATAATTCCAAATAACAGAGCAGTTTTACTTCCGAATAATTTGCTTACTAGGTAGATTTGCAACGCAAAACAAAAAGCTAATATTGCAATCAAAACTAATTTTGATAACGCGTGCAGTACCGGGTAAAACTCGGCATTTTCTAAGGTAGCAATTTCGTCCCCTTTAAGTTTTTGATATTCGTTAAGTATTTGTTCGGACACTGCCCCCGCCCACATCGCAGTAACACCGGGGTGGTATCTTTGGTAAGTTTTTTCAAAGTTTTGGTTTTTAAGTGCTTGAAGAAAATTATCCGATCTTCTGTGCCACCTCAACGCGTCTGAGTTTGATATATCGGTGCCTAATAAGAACACCCGGGGAAGTAAGAACAGCAAGATTATTAACAACATTACGGCTCCGGGTCTGTTCCTCATTTTTGTCATCTTATACTTTAAAGGGTGTGTTTCGCTGCCTTTATATATGAGTTAAGAATAACAAACATGGCACCAACGCAGCAAATATAACAATAAATCTATCTAGTCTATCTTCTGATACAAATAAATGTACGGTTTGACCCACAAACTTCCCGGAAATTCTATCTTTTTACCCTCTTCGGTAGTGTACAAATCGCGGTAGGACTTGTTTATTTCCGAGCTATCGTAGGTAAAATCGAACACATAGTTTCTTCTCTCATTTAAATACTTCAGCTTCCAAGCATTCGTACCCTGTACTCTTCTGGGTTCTTTATCGTACTTCACAACCAGCTCCTCGGATTTATTCCAGATGTATTTGTTAACCAAAATGAAATCCATTGAAAACTGGTAATTGTAAAAAATCAAAAAAGCTAAAAAAGACACCGACAAAAATTTATTCACTTTTCCAAAACCGTTTACTCCCAGAATAATAAAGATTAAAACCGGGATTAAAATTAACAAGTACCTGTCGTAATAAGTTTCGGTGACAGTCATTACCCCCATATAAATAATTGTGAATACTGCCCAGAGTCCGTTTATTTTCTTTATTTTTAGTACCGCATAGGCAACAAAAAGACTTAAAACAATCTTTGCAGCCGAATCCCAGTGACGGTAAAGATCGAACATGTACTTAAAATAATATTTTGTACCCAGCACCCCTCTCGGGTAAAAGCCCTTTCGTTCCAGCGTGTTTTCGAAATAGGGAAATTCTCCCCACGAAACTTTTGACGGTTGAAAATATCGGTTCAATAAAATATAGGCGACTACCGCTAAACCCAAAAACAGCGCCCATTTAAGTTTTTTCTTTTCTTTAAAAATCGGCAGTAGTAAAGGAAGGAGTAGGGCAGTTGCCAATATAAAAGACCCGTAAATCAACGAATACACGTAAGGCGAGCTTTGAAGGTGGTGAAATTGGAGGCTTTTTTCCGACATTTCGGCGGTTAACGGAAAAATAAAAACATAGTAGACACCCAGCCCCACCAAAACCCCCAAATTCAACAAAAGCGGCCTTACATTCCTTTTGAACAACGAGTATACGAAACCGGACAAAGGCAAAACCAAGGCAACCTGCCTTATATTAAGAGCCAAAAAGATAAAAACAACGTACAAAAAAAGGTTCTTCCTGCTCGGAACATTTACACTTTCCAAATAAAACAAGATTGAAAGAAGCATAAACAACAAAAAATAGTTTTCCGTCATAAATCCCCACACAGAGTAGATAAAAAGCGGATTAAAAAACAATAACAAGGACACCAATACTGACTCAAACCGCCCCAAATTAAAATGTCTTAACAAAATAATGTAAAAAACGAAGAAACACAGTACGGAAATAATTAGCGTAAGAATTGGCAAACTCTGTAATCCGAAAATACCGGCGAATAAAGTTCCGAGTATGCCTTGGGTATAAAAAGTAGGTGCGGACAAGGGATCCAGTCTGAAATCCAGTTTCATAAAATTCTCGACCATCCCGTAGTAGACCCAATCGTCGTTTTGCATAAAATCTATTTTTAGGGAAAGGGGGAGAAGTAGTAGAAAAAGGAATAACGACACAGCGATACCCGTGAAATATCTGCCGTTTACAATTTTACTCAACAACTCTTTTTTTGATTTCATCTTTAACTGCTCCGGTAAAAACATTTTTTACCTACCAACACACCGTTTGTAATCGGTAGTTAGAAACCTAAAAGATACCGCCGGAAAACTTAATATCAAAATAACAAAAAACGCATGTAAATTTGTATATAAAACTAAGGATGCCAAATGTGAAACCCATCCTTCCAGTAAAACAAATACACATAATAAAAACCCCAATAGAATAAAAGTGAAAAATAATAAAGAACCTGCTTCTTACTAAATATGTTATACAAGGCAATTACAAATAAGGGCATTAACCAAAGCAGGTAGGTGCGGTTTAAGACGGGTGTGAAAAAATAAAACAACGCCAGACAGCCTGCACCCAGCAAATATTTTTCCTTAATCTTAAAAATCAAAAAGGCAATGACTATAAAAACCCAACCCAACAATATGGAAGCGTAAGCGTAAAACTTTACGGGTATTATCCTTATGAGCTCTATTTTTCCGTAATAACTTATAAACCACAGGAAAGGGCGCCCCTGAACAATGCGATCTCCGTGTACTAACACAGCTCCATTAAGGTAAGTCATAAAATCGTTCCACGATCCGAGAAAAGGTATACTAAGAAATACCCCTACAATTACGGTAGACAGCATCAATCTCAGAGGTCTTTGGGCTTTGAATAAAAAAAGTGGAAGAAAGATTAACGAATATGGCTTGGCCGCTATTGCTAAAGCGAGAAATGCCCCTGCCAGAACGTCGTCTTTCTCTAAATAATAAAAAGCTAAAAGTGATAAAAATACCGGCAATGGGTCCGTATAGACATAATTATTTTTCATAAAAAAGTAAGGATTCCAAAACCAGAACAAGAGAGCTCCTAAAAGAGCCCAATAATTTTTTCGGTACAAGAACTTGACCAGTAGTATGCCCACACCCACATCCGCTAATAGTATGGGTATCTTACTTAAAATATAAAACGATACACCACTTAACTTGGAAATAATATAGAAAAAAGAGTTTAGATATAGAAGAAGCGGAAGATATGCGTAGCCGTGATTGCCGGGGTCATCCGGCGTAGAGTAGGTCGCAACCGTCCATTTATATGGGTTAGTCCCGGACAAAAGATCTTCTACAGATCTTTCGTAAGCATAAATATCTTTTCCGGCGCCCCCGAAAAAATCAAGACGCAACATACAAGCCACTAAAAATATAGCCGCAATGACCGTTATTTTGGTGATATTTACAAATTTATTCTTCATTTACATTCACCTTATATATACGCATCGTATTTTCGCCGTAAACTTCTATCCTCTTGATTGTCTTCTTATTTTTTATCGATGGAAACGTGTAATCATTTACAAAAGACAACGGGCGTTTTACTCCTATTGCGTAATATTCCGATTCTTTTCCATACCTTAATGGAAGGTAAAAACATCCTATGCTGGATTCTTCGTTCGTAATATAAGGAATATCAGCTCCGTTTCTGGCGTTTTCTCCTTCGAGAAATTCTGCCGCTTCCTTCCAACCCCGGTAAATCGGGAAACCGATAATGTTGTTGGGAAGGCTTTGATGCGAGTATGGCTTGGTTTTATGACCTAAAATGTCCTCCTGAGACCACGGATAATCCGCTTTTGTATCCGCGAATAAGAGGTACCCCTGATAAGCAAAAAACGAAAAAAGAACTGCGAGAGCAACAATGATAGCCTTGGATAGCAACCCCTTAAAAAGCTGATAAAAATAGTGCGCTCCCAGCGCGGCAAGTACTGCCGATGGATAAAACATGTTGTATACATGGGTGCCCGGTTTTATAACAAGAAAAATAAATACCGCCAGCGACAGTAAAAACCAATAAAAGTAAGGGTATGACCGTTTGGATCCTATTAATCCTGCGAAAGCAAGAACTCCCAAAACATACGTATAAACAAACGGGTTATATAACTCCACCTTTACGACGTACTCTTTAAGGTCATACATTATGCTTTCAAGGGATATGCCTGTGTAGCCGACTCTGGTTTTAAAATAACTAATATTACCTGCATCTGCCAAAGCAACACTTGAGTAGTTAACAAAAAAGGGAAGAAAAATTACCAGCACGGGCAATAGTAATGCCCCGACAACAGATCTTTTTTGTCTACCCCTCAAGCCGGAGAACAGTACGTACTTAAAAATTAAAAATAACGCCGGGGGCAAAATGAAGACCATATCCCAGTGAGACATAAAAGAGAGACACAAAAATAAAGATCCCAGTAAAGAATTTCTTATCTTGTGCTGTTCTTCTTTCAACAAAGAAAGAAAATACAGACCCGCAAATGAAAAAAGTAAGTTAAGGCTCTGGTACTGAACGACCCTCCCGAAAGCTATAAAAAGCCCGTTCAAACCCAAAAATAACGTTGCTACGACAGCCACAAACTGTCCTTCCAAGTTTCTAATAAATTTATAAAAAAAGAACAACCCCAAAACAGAGGCAAGGAAAAAAGGGAAGCGGTATGAAAATTCGTCGAACACGTTGATACCGAATATGTTTACAACCCGAACAGTTAAAAATTGCATCGGACCTTTTCTTTGCGCGAGTAAAAATCCCGTATCTATCTGAGAGTTCTTTACCGGCGTCATTACAGTAGTTTCATCAGGTATGTACTCCGAGTATCCAAGATTAATTAAACGTAACAGAACAAACGAAAGAAATATCGTTCCCAGCATTATAAAATTTGCGTATTTGATTATTACAGCTATATTCTTCTCAAACATTTACACCTAAATTCTAGCAAAAAAGTAAACTTATGATATTATATAGATATCCGTAAATATATTGAAAGGGACGGTTTATGATAAAAGAGCTTCCGAAATTAAATTACGCGTTCGACGCTTTAGAACCCTATATTGATACCCAGACAATGGAAGTTCACTATACAAAACATCACAAAACTTACCTGGATAAACTTACAATGGCAATTACCGGAACACCGCTGGAAAATATGGAGTTGGAGGATATTTTAATGTCACCCGAGGCTATCGACGAAAACATTAGAACGGCCGTAATAAACAACGGCGGAGGAGTGTTTAATCATAACTTTTTCTGGAGTGTTATAGGACCTGCTAAAAGCACAGGACCCGACGGAATGCTTTTAGAAAAAATCAACGGTACATTCGGTTCGTTCGACATGTTTAAGGAAGAATTTACCAAAAGCGCTCTCGGGCTTTTCGGTAGCGGTTGGACATGGCTGGTACAAGACAAAGAAGGCAATGTAAAAATCATGAATACGCAAAATCAGGCTTCTCCCATCTCAGAAGGTTACAAACCTCTCCTGGCGCTGGACGTCTGGGAACACGCCTATTACCTTAAATACCAGAACAGACGCGCTGATTACATCACAAACTGGTGGAACATCGTAGACTGGGCTAACATCACTTTATAAGTTTATAGATCTGGGATACAGACCCCGCGTCACCGAAAAACTCTGCTTCGAGATTGTAAAAAGCAGCATTTGTGCTGAGAAAATCTTCTTTCGGATTATCAATCTCCTGACTATCTATGATGTGAACGTAGTATTGTGGTAAAAAATTAGGTCCGGGACGGGTGTACGCGAAACCTCTTAAGTAATAGTCGGCGTAGGAATCGTTGTCGTTTGTGTAAACACCGTTAACATCCTTTTTCTCTTCAAAATACGCCTTAATCTGATCCCAGCCTCTGTTGTAGGGAAAACCATACAAAAATAGCTGAAACTTTTTTTCTATCTTCCCCAAGTGCAATCCTAAAATGTTTGACGGCTTCCACGGGTAACCTGTATTTAAAGACGGAACAAAAGTATAAAAAGAAATTCCGATGTAAAAAGGTAATAATACGGAAACCGCAAGCCGCATATATCTTCCGGAACTAGAAATTACATATCCGCTCAATATTATTAACGGCAGAAGGTAATTTTGAATATGAGTCCCGGGATTTTTAATTACTAACTCGTAAAATCCCAGCGTTGCTACAAACCAAATTTGCACCATGTAAACTTTACGGTTTCCCTTAGTGAAAAATGACATTAGACCGGGCAAAACCAAGAGCAAGAAAATATTAAATGGGTTGTAAACACTAACTGTATAAGCCGAACTATTCGGTAAATATCCGCTTCCCGACATTCTCCTGGACACGTAATTTATTGTGTTGGAAGCCAAATAGCCGTTAATTACATACGGAAGATAAAACGGCAATAAAAGTAGCATTGCGGGAAATAAAAAATATTTTAGAAAATCCAAAAAATCCTTCTTATTTTGGATAAAAAAAAGAACTGCAGGAATCAGAAAAAATACACCGTCGTAGTGACTGTAAACTGAAAAAACCCAAAACAAAGCCGCCACGAGAATATAAGTTTTTCTTTTTGTCTCTTTAGATAATAAAATAAACAGGAGAGATAAAAATCCGAACAACATTAAGAACGATTGATATTGAGCCGTACGCCCGAACGCCACACTAAATCCCGAAAAAGCATAAATAACCGTCGCATAGTATGCAGGATTTTTTCCGAAAAGCTTTTTGACGACAAAATATAAAACAAAAACGGAGATGACCGATGCCAATGCAAAAGGCAATCGTAACCAACCTTCGTCGTAACCACCGAAAATTTTTTCCATTACCCAGGTCGCGATAAACTGAACCGGACCTTTTCGCTGGTCCAGTAAAAATTTAGATGCCGTAACCGTCTTGTCCAAATAAAGAGTTTTTATTTCGTCGCCGTAATAATGGGAATAACCTAAACCCGAAACGCGGACCAAAAAACTAAGAAGTAACAATATGATAAGAAAAATCTTTTCAAACCCGAGCTTTTTGAGTAAAACCCCCAACTTAGTAAGCATCTGATTTAACCGAGACACCGCGGTCAGCGAGGAATCTAACGGCGTCAAGGGCGGCCATACAACCTACTCCGGATGCGGTTATTGCCTGTCGGTAGTGGTGATCGGCTACATCTCCCGCAGCGAAAACACCCTCTTTGGAAGTCTTAGTATTAGAGTTCACGACAATATATCCCTTTGCATCAAGGTCGATAAATCCCTGTAAAAACGATGTGTTGGGTTCGTGCCCGATTGCAACAAAAAGCCCCTTAACATCTTCCATCTTTCTCTCCTCGCCGGTTACATTATTGATGACACTAAGACCTTCCACACTGTGTTCTCCTAAAACTTCTTTTACTTCGGTGTTAAATACAAATTCTATTTTGGGATTATCTTTGGCGCGCTGAAACATTATCTTACTGGCCTTTACTTTATCTTCGCTTCTTCTTACTAATATGTAAACTTTAGAAGCGAACTTTGTTAAGAACGTGCTTTCTTCCATCGCGGCGTCTCCGGCACCGACAACAGCAACAACTTTGTCTTTAAAGAAAAAGCCGTCGCAGGTCGCGCACGCAGAAACACCTTTTCCCCTTAACCTGGTCTCGCTTTCAAGCCCAATCCATCTTGCGGATGCGCCTGTTGCTATAACTATTGTTTTGGCGTTTACTTTCTCACCTGAATCAAGATTAAGTTCAAAGCCCTCTTCGGCAGTACCTTGAATAGAGTGAACATTGGCGTCCTTAAAGGAAGTTCCGAATCTCTCTGCCTGTTTTCGCATATTCTCAATGAGTTCGGGCCCCATGATGCCTCCGGGGAAGCCCGGAAAATTTTCGACATCGGAAGTAATCACAAGTTGACCGCCTGCAGGATTTCCCGCAACAACAAGTGTTTTTAACATTGCACGTGAAGAATATATCGCTGCGGTTAGCCCCGAAGGTCCGCCACCTATTATTATTAAATCGTAAGTTGACTCTTGCATTATTTTATTATACATCGTATATATATTTCGTCCGAGGTAGTATATATTTTATAAACCTAACAGAGTATGCCCAAAAATAAAAAAAATCCATTAAAAAAAGACGGGGAACCAATAATTTTAGAGGGGGACGCCGAATCTCCCGAGACTGCGCCGGCTGCAGAGCTTGACCCCGAAGTACTCTCCGTTCTCGAAAATAAAAAGAAAAAGAAAATACCCGCTCCCGCAGATGTCGACTACATACCCGAACTTGAAAGAGACGTTGATTTTTCCGACACTTTCTAGGATTATGTAAGTAATGTCAATACTACTATTGAAGCTCAGGGGTAACCCGACGTTGAACCGTACCATTTGGCCGCCCGAGCTTTATATTTACGACGACCTTTTGACTTACCGCAAAAGAAAGTGGTTTATCGTAAGAGAAGTCACCATTTCCTACAATCAAATAGCGCAGTCCACGCTCCATCATTCTCTCCTGTTTGCACACCTGGAAATTGTAACTACGGGCACTGACGACCTGATTGTGAAATTTTTAGGCAAGAAGACGGGCGTTAAAGCCAAAAAAATATTAGATCAAAAACTTTACCATGCCCACTCCAAACTGCATCCTGAAGGGGAATTCGACAAATCGAAGATGAACATTTACGAAAAGGGATTAAACAGATATAGAGAATTGCTAAACCGCGGAAAAATAAGTAAAAAGGAATACGAAAAGAAGAAAAAAGATTTGTTGAAGAGGGTGGAGTAGCCGGAAGCCGGGAAAATGTAGAATAGTCAGGTAATTATGCGGCGGTAGTTCAGTGGTAGAATGTCTCCCTTCCAAGGAGAAGGTCGCCGGTTCGAACCCGGTCCGCCGCTCCATTAAATATCCCCAAATTACACTGTTTCAGGAGTACTCGTGTTTGCTGCGGAATCGTTAGCTTTCTTTTTCTTTGCAGAAATTAAAGCAAGATTACGTATATAAATCATTGCGTTAAGCACGGATGCTGTTGAAAATACAATGTCTTTTCTATAAATAGAGTAGGCGAGTATCATAATTGTCCCGACCAGGCTGAGATACCAAAATCCGATTGGAATAACGCTTTCCTTCTTTTTTTCGGACACATACCATTGGTAAGCAAACCTCAGGAAAAACACAAACTGCGCGGCAAAACCAAATATTACCCACGGATTGAGAAGGCTTATTATTTTTTGAATCATACTAATGATGATATCACTTGAGCGCCCGGCGGGCGAGTTGTAAACCGTAGGCTCCGGGTAACTTCCTTGATAGTATAAATACAATGTTGCTACGCCCTCGTAGCTCAAAGGATAGAGCAATTCCCTTCTAAGGAAGAGGTTGGGGGTTCGACTCCCTCCGGGGGCACCATAGATCCGTTTTATGAATCTGTGGATTACTTTAGGCAATAATCTGTCTTAAACAAACTGTCCCGACACCCACTGCTCAAAGCTACTAATAAAAAGGAGAGATAAAATGAAAGAATTCTTGCTCTATTGTGCCGGTCCAATCACAGGTGTTTCTTATGCAGAATGTACCGACTGGAGAGAATATGTATCGAGTAAGCTTCCTCAATACATTAAAGCAGTCTCCCCAATACGTGGAAAAAAGTACCTTGCAAATGAAACAACTATAAAAGACTCCTATCAGGAACATCCCCTGAGCACCCCAAAAGGAATTGTCTGCCGGGACCGTGCCGATGTTATGAGATGCGATATGATCTTAGTAAACTTCCTCGGAGCTACTAAAGTATCTATCGGGTCCGTAATGGAAATTGCATGGGCTGATGCCTGGCGAAAACCTATTATAGTAGTCATGGAAAAGGATAATATTCATTACCACTCAATGATTGATGAAGTCTCAGGATTTGTCGTCGCGGACCTGGATGAGGCGATTAGAATTGCAACGGCAGTTCTTTCTCCCACTCTGTAACTGAAACCGTATTGCCGAAAAGGCGACATCTGTCTGTGTCGCCTTCTTTTTCAAAAAAAGACGCTTCACGGGAACGTAATATCAAGATAAAATGTTAGGTGATTTGGGCGAGTGGTGGAATGGTATACACGAAAGACTTAAAATCTTTTGTCCGCAAGGATATAAGGGTTCGACTCCCTTCTCGCCCACCAGAAAAATGGCCGAAAGTCCGCAGGATTTGCGGACATTTTTTTTGATAGGGTAGAAGAGTCGAATGGCGCAGGCACGGCGGTGCCGAGCCGGGGTCGACGGACGCAACAGCAGTTGCGAACCGGTGACCGACTCCCTTCTCGCCCACCAAAGAAAATATGCTGGCTTAATGCCAGCAGATTTTGTTTTTGACTAGTAGGGAGGCGAATGCCGGAAGGAGCGTTAGCGACTGAGGCGGGGTAGCGTGCTTTCGTATGTTAGGAACGTAGTGACTTACAGATGAAAGACATGTTACCGACTCCCTTCTCGCCCACCAAATAAATAGACAAACAATCCACCACACCCGTCACCAAACTTCCTTTTTGCCTAAAATAAATTATAGTTAAAAGTATATGAGTAAAGCTACGCCATATCTTCTCGCAGCGTCACTTAGCATAATCCTGGTGTTGGCCGTTTTTCGCATATTTAACATTAACCCAACGTTACCGCTAAATTACACCGGCGATGCTATTGTTCACTACAACTTTGCGAAAAATATTGAAGAAACAGGCCGGTGGGCAACAAACCCCAGGTTCGGTGCTCCGACAGGGCAAACGCTCTATGATTTCCCACTTACTGAAACCGTGCATCTTTTACTTATAAAGCTGTTCATAATGCTGGGGCTTAATTGGTACGAGAGCGTAAACGCATTTTTCATCCTATCTTTTCCAATGATTAGCCTAGTTTCTTTATTTGTAATGAAACGGTTGGGGTTAAAAACACACACCGCACTGCCATTATCTATTGTGTACGCGTTTTTACCCTATCACTTTCTAAGAGGAGTGAACCACTTGTTCCTTGCAGGTTATTTTGTCGTACCGTTAGCAATGTATGTAGCGTACCGTTTTGCATCTAATAACCCGTCAAAATGGCCGGAAACTGTTGTGATTGCGCTGCTGATTGCGTCGAGCGGTGCTTACTACACATTTATTTCTTTCTTTTTTGTAACATTGGGTGGTCTACTGGCTTTATTTAAAAAATGGAATAAAAAACTTCTTATAAGTTTAGTCGGATTTCTTGCCCTCTCCTCCTTTTTCTTTTTCATAAACTACCTCCCTACATTGGCATACACACAAAAATATGGCATGAACTTAAACACTACAGTCAGGTTGGCAAGCGATACTGAAACATATGGTCTAAAAATTACTCAGCTTGTTCTTCCATTCGAAGATCACAACTTAAGTATTTTCAACAAAATACAAAAACGTTATATGAACTACGGATCAGCAGTGACAAATGAAAATCAGTACGCCGCTTTGGGATTAACAGCTACTTTTGGGTTTATTTTTCTTATACTTTGGGCAATTTTCAAACACGGGTTACTTAAAATAGAAAAAACATCAGAGACGAAACTAGATATACTGGGACTTTTTAATCTGGCAGCTGTGTTGTTCGCAACTGTGGGGGGATTCGCCGTAATTATTTCTACTTACGTAAACCCAACGTTTAGATCCATGAACAGGATAAGTGTCTTTATTGCTTTTATCTCACTCGTCGCCTTAGGTCTAATAATTGAACGGATTAATTCACAGAAATTTGCCTCGTTAGCAGCCTGGGCAATTCTTCCTATCGCGCTTTTTGACCAGGTTTCTCTTGGCGTGATGCAAAATTTTATGCGCGGGGCGGAAGAATACAGGCAATTAATAAAATATGCGGCTGAAATCGAAAACGTTGCCGGCGAAAACGCTAAAATATACACGCTTCCCCTCGGTCAATACCCGGAGGGTGTAGATAAAAAACTGATGCGCGTCGCACTTCTTACCGATACCGTGACGTGGAGTGCCGGAGCGGAAAAATGGCGGGCGGCAAACTTTTGGCAACACGGCATCGATCAGCTGGAAACAAAAGATTTTCTTAAGAAGATAGTTAGTGAGGGGTTCACCGGTCTTTTGATTGCGACAAAAGAATTAGACTCATCGGAAGTTGCGTCTATTGAGAAGGAACTTGTCCTAAACCCATTACAGGATTCAAAAAAAGAATACAACTACTATAATCTAAAAACCTACGCTACTTCCAACAAAATATTTTATGATCCTACGGATGTTTTTTTTCACATATCCGGAAATTGTCTTTACGATCAAGTATCGTTTTTTTATTGTGTACGCAGTGGGCGTGTTGAATTCGAAAATTTATCTACCGTAACTCAAACTAAAACATTAATTTTGACATTTGAGTTTCCTGACGGAAAGATCGAGGAAATTAACAAAACGATACAAATTCCTCCGGGCAAATCTAATTACCCGTTAATTAAAGATAGCGGTAAAAATGTTTTTCCTATACCAAGAAGTATTCCTGTATGGCCGGTAAATATTGGATACCCTACATTTATTATCAGAGAAATAGAGTTACAGTAATATTGTATAAAACAATATGTGCCTTTGTGGTCTAGACTTTGTTCTTCCGCGCTACCACGTTTAAGGTAACCCCGAACGGTATAAATGTTTTTAGTAAAATCCAGGTTTCAATTTTTAGTAAAGTAACCAAAAAATCATTTAACATCTTAGGCAATAACACATAAGACGTCTTAGGATACGCGGATTTACCAAAAATGTTACCCCACGCTCTATACAAAATTATTAAGGGTGAGATAACGGTAACAAAGTAAGAGTTTGAAACAATTTTAAAACCCGCGTCATTAAGCTTTTTGGTTAGCTCCAGACGGTGATAGCGACGTTTATGTTCAAGAGCCTCGTCGTGCTCACTCCACAAAAATTTATGAGCAGGCACGTTCACAAAAAACAAACCGTCGTCGGAGAGCATTTCGCGAATTTTCTGCATAACCAATATATCGTCTTGCACATGTTCCAGCACATCCAACGCGACGATTAGATTAAATTTTCGGGCGTGTTTCTCTCCCTCAAGTTTAGAAACATCCTGTACAAAAACATTGCTTAGTCCTTTGTGTTTACAAAACTCAATTGCGTCCGGCGACATATCAAAACCCGTAACGTCTCCAAATTTAGTTAAAAAGTGAGCGAGAGCGCCGGTTCCGCAGCCGACATCGAGAATATTAAGATTTTTTTTGTTCCCGAAATGCCGCTCAATTAGTGAGTTAACTAAATACCTTTTACCTATATGCCACCAATACTCATCTTCCATACTTGCCATTTTTTCGATTTCCTTAGAAGTCACCATTACATTTTCTCACATATCTAAATAAAAGTAACAATTATCTTCAACAACAGTAAACCACACTTATCCCCCATGGCCGTTTATCCGGGACCAATCCAATAGAACAACTGGTACAATACAACCATGCAAA
The DNA here is from genome assembly GCA_000996895.1 of candidate division WWE3 bacterium GW2011_GWC2_41_23. Taxonomy (GTDB): domain Bacteria; phylum Patescibacteriota; class WWE3; order UBA101185; family UBA10185; genus UBA8498. Next base: position 15,491 of record LCBB01000005.1, on the reverse strand, counting down.
TCAGAATCAACAAATACTTGGCACTTTGCGGTATAGGCTCCAGAAGAAGAAGCGACGAAATACTTCTTAGTGGGGGAGTACGTATAAACGGACGCCCTGCAAAACTCGGAGATATGGTAGACCCTGATAAAGACACCGTTACTTATAAAGATGAAGAACTGTACCCCAGCGATAGATACGAATACTTCGCATTAAATAAACCGCTCGGCGTAATATCTACCGCAAAAGATGAGTTCGGACGCAGAAACGTAGTGGATATGGTTAAGTCAGAACAACGATTATTTCCCATAGGAAGGCTCGATCGAAACAGCACCGGTCTCATTATATTAACCAACGACGGAGACCTGGCTCTTAAGCTTACCCATCCTAAGTACCATTTGCCCAAAGTATATGAAGTAACTACCGAAGAACCTGTTACCGACGAACAGCTTGAAAAACTTTCAACCGGTGTTTCCATCTACAGTAAAAAAACGCTTCCCGCTAATACCGAACGAATCGGGTACAACTCGTTTATGATTACTATTTTTCAGGGAATGAAAAGACAACTAAGAGAAATGTGCAAAAGTGTAGGACTCACCGTGAGCGCACTACACAGAACTGAAATCGGTCCTGTAAAATTGGGTAGTTTAAGAATAGGTTCTCATAGACTTCTGACCGGAGAAGAAGTTGCGCTTCTCAAATCCGAATAAATCTGCGGAAATTTTAGATTAGCCAAATCGCCATTCATTTTATATACTCATCTCATGAAAAAAATTCTCTTTACGGTAATGGGTGTTTTATTACTTGTACTTGGGTCTGTCTTTCTTTACATAAAACTTTCTACAAAAGAAGAGACCGTACCTACAACTAAAAACGATACCAGCGAAACCTTAAATAACGAAAAGGAATACATTTTCGAAGAGTTGGGAATTTCTTTAACGGTCCCGCAGGAACTTCACGTTATAAAATCTCCGAATTTTAATGCAGAAACGGGAAAGTTAGAATCCTACAATTTTTACATTCAGAATTACGGATACGAAGGCGGACCATCCACTGGTGACTTTCAAATATATGGTTTGTACCAGCCCGATCTTCCGGAAATTATACTGGACGATATTGCCGAAATGAAAATCGACACTGAAAACTATATGAATGTTAAGGAATTTTCTGCAGGACCATTACAAGGTTATGAAGCCCAGCAAAAAGGCGAGAGACCAAACTACATCTACTCCCTTTTGCTTAACGGGCGTATTTTAAGAATCGCCGTTTCACAGGGAACAGCAGAAAACAAAATAGCGGCGGAGAAAATTTTAAAAACCTTAAAAGTTTTACAAACAGTTCAAGTCGGGGAAGGAGCTGAAGTTCCGGAAATGGGAGGGGTGTTTAATTTTACATATCCAAATGGATGGAAATTATCTAAAGAAATTAACGGTGTGGTAGTTACCAGTCCTGATTATCAAATATCCGAGGGCTTCCCGGTGCTGGAAGAGGGAGCTGAACTTGCAGTGTATACAAAGAAAACTACCGTCGCAACTATTAACGAAGACCTTTCAAATAACCCAATAACATCAAAAATACCCAATAAAGTAGACACAATTGTTGCAGAACAAAATGCCATCAGATATGAGTATGGCTACGAAGGAGTAAACGCCGTAATGACGGAATTTATTAAGGACGGTACGAAGTATTCTTTAAGATATAGGTTTGTGGGTGAGAACAGCAAAAGTGCTTACATGGGTGCGTACGAGGAAATGCTGAGAACTTTTGAGTTTCTGTAATTATCTTGTCAGTACTCTTGCTCTGAAAACATACCGGGTTTTAAGCAATAAAAATCCCAATTATGATTCATATTACATCTACTTTTTCGGTAAATTACTGCATTAAATTGCGTGTAAAACGAATACGCAATTAGTAATACAAGGATAAACCGGCCTATTCCTTTTATCTTTATAGCTAAAGGATAAGTTAGCAAAGTAAGAACAGGGATCCACTCTGTAAAAAAGCCGTACCCAAATCTGTCCGCTCCGTACCAACACCACCATGTCGAATACATCACAAGAGTAGCAAGAAAAGCGACGCTTAAATATAAAAGAATTGTATCTACATAATCTCTTGATCTGGACTTAAATAACTTCCACATACCAAGATAGCTTAAAACTAGTGGGGGAGTGATAAATAAAAAGCTTCTGGCAGGACTAAACATATAACCAAATAAACCAACCCACACAGGAGTAGAAAAGGTGGTGTCATTTCTAGCTATGTATTCATTTGTAATGGGAGATCCAAATACAAGGTAGTTGTAAGAAAGATAAAATATTGCTATAGGGGCACCCATAGCCACGAACTTCACAAACTCACTCCTAAATCTTAAAAAGACAATAAGAGCGACAGGTAAAATGAAAAAAACATTTGTCGGTCGGGCTAGAAAAGCCAACCCACAGAGTAACCCTAGCCACTTCACCAAATACTTCCGCTCGTTAGAGTAAAGTAGAAACAAAATAATCAGTGAGTTCAAAAGTAATGCCGAAACGTGTTGCCATAAACCACGGCTCGATATCGAGTACACATTAGTACAAAAGGCAAAGAAAAATATAAACACATACATCCAAGCTCCTGTTTTAATTTTTCTGGTGGTAGAAAATTTTCTGATGATTAAATAAAAGATTCCTACTGAAATTGCTGTATAGAACGAGGCCGCTATGCGACCCAGCAAAAGAACACCTAAAATTCGCTGCACGGTATCTAAATTCGGAATTTTTCCTAACACAAGAGGGACAAAGTATACAGGAACTGCCATCAGACCGGACACAATCGGATAGGACGGAACATACTTACTCTCAGCAAAAATTACCGAGTGCGGTAACTTGCTTTCTTCTATAGCTCTCATGGCTGCCATAGTCTCTTTTCCAAAAGAAAGCTTGTGGTTTCGTATTATTTCGTAGGGTAAGAAAGTATTCGAAGTAATGTCGTATGAGGTTAATAAGCGCCTATAAGTTTTCGTTTCCAGGTTTTTCTGATAATCACGGGGGACATTAACAAGATAGAAAAAAAGAGCAAGGAAAAAGATAATTAAAAATAATGATGGCACAGATTTTACTAGCCCGTAAAACGGGCTATCTCTAATCCTACCTAAAATCACATCTCTGCCCAGAGCCCAAAATGGTTTCATACGATTATTATATTATAAGTAACTGAAATATATCCCTAAAGTACACTTTCGCCCGAAATCAGTACCTCAAAAATGATAAACTATATACCGTGACAATAACTCAAACAGCCAAAACAGCATTTTTGTCCCTCCAAAAAAACAAGGTGAGAAGCTTTCTCACGATGCTCGGGGTAATAATAGGAGTTTTTGCTGTAGCTACGCTAATTTCTATAGTCAGGGGGTTTCAAAATTACGTTAAAAATGAGTTCGATGCTCTGGGGTCTAATCTTCTTTTTGTAATGCCGGGGAAAATAGATTTCACGGGCGACCCTTCCAGAAATTTTACAGGCAATAAACTCAAATATCACCATGTGGAAAGAATTCAAACGGATCTGGGAAATAAAATCGAGTCCATAACACCCTGGTACGAACTTTCAAAAAAAGTTGTGTACAAAACAAAAACATTTTATGGGGCAGTTGGAGGTATTAATGACAACGTGCTTAATATTTTTAACCTGAAGATAGCAAAAGGCCGATTCTACACAAGGGCGGAGATGGATGCAAAAGCGCGGGTTGCGATTATAGGATCAAAAGTTCAGGAAGAACTATTCAACTCCCGGAATCCCGTAGGAGAAAAAATACAAATTGACGGATCTTCGTATTTAGTCCTCGGAGTTCTCGAAGAGAAAAGTCCGAATTACGATAATTTTACTTACATTCCGTACACAACCGTAGAAACAGAGTTTAATATGAAAAACATTGGCTCCATAGTAATAAAAGCAGGGGACGGGCAAGATGTGAATACAATAAAAGATGAAATAAGACATTCGCTTCTGAAAGAACTAAAAGATGAGGACTTTTCTGTTTCAACCCAAGAAGACCTTCTTGAGAGAATCAACGGTATTTTAAGGATAATCGAGAGCGGCTTAGCGGCAATCTCTGCAATTTCATTGTTGGTCGGAGGAATAGGAATCATGAATATTATGCTCGTTTCCGTTACCGAAAGAACCCGCGAAATAGGCCTAATCAAGGCTTTGGGGGCAACGGGCAGAGACATAGCACTGCAGTTCTTATCCGAATCCGTTTTTATAAGTGTTACGGGCGGTCTTATCGGACTGGCCGCCGCGTGGTTAGCTACGTTGGTAGCGAAAACTTGGATACCTGCGGAGATACCTATGTGGGCAGCATTAGTATCTTTGGGTTTTTCATTTTTCGTAGGAATCGGCTTCGGCACATATCCCGCAATTAAAGCCGGAAAAAAGGATCCGATAGTTGCACTCAGATATGAATAAAGAATCAATCCGGGAAATAATAAATGTATTAAACAGTGGGGGAGTGGCTTTTTTCAAATCTGACACCGTGTACGGACTTCACACAAAAACGGAGAATAATGCCGCTGCGGAAAAAATCCGTCAGATAAAAGGACGGGACGGCGTCAAACCTTTCATAATACTAATCGGTAATACGGATCAACTGAAAAAGTTCGGCGTCCTTGTAAATAAAAATACCCACAATCTAATTAAAAAATATTGGCCAGGAAAACTGACTGTCGTGCTTAACGTTAATGGGGGCACCCAGGCTTTTAGAATGCCCAAGGACAAATACTTACAAGAAATTCTCAAAGCAACCGGACCTCTTGTAAGCACCTCTGCGAACCCTTCCGGAGAAAAACCTGCCGCAAATATTGAAGAGGCTAAAACATATTTTGGAGAACAAATTGATTTATACGTAAATTCAGGAGCCGTCGAATCCGCTCCGTCTACAATAGTAGATTGCACGGGTGACAAAATTAAAATATTGCGTGAGGGCGAAGTAAAGCTGTCGCCCCAACAAACAAAAAGCTATAATTCAAACATGGGAAAAGTAATTAACTACGTTGCCGCGGCTGCGATATTTGTGGCTGTAACCGCAGGTGTTTGGCTTAATGTCGCAGAACAAAAAAGTGTCGATCATTCCAAGCTTCCCGACAAAGTTGAACAAAGCATCGGGTTTCAAAGATGGATAACGAACCTTAAAAATAAAGACATGTTTATCGAAGCCGACGAGTTTACACTCAAGGAAGAAAACGAAATTTACAACACAAAATGGATGAAAGTTTACTCGATAGAAGAAGAAGGGATGAAGGAAACTTATGATAAGACAGTTGAAGCATTACGAAACGTTAAAAAAGTTGTTTTCTCACCCAGCGAAAGAGAGTTAATTGACTACCGCCCTGAATACCGTGGCGGTTACGCGCCTAACGAAGTCCACTTTTACGGATTAAAAGAAGATAAAATTATAGACGCCAGAATTCTTGACTGTTCCGCTCACGCTAACTGCTACTTCGACCGGGCTTATTTTTTGGATAACGATGTTTTTGTTATTTCCGAATTTTCGAGAACTATTGATAAGAAAGACGTCGTTTCTGCCGCCTGTTCTTTGGAGGAAACCTGTGAGTATTCCGTAAAAGTGCACGTAATAGATTTGATAAACAATAAAAGGTTGGTGTACGAATCAAAACCCTTTCAGGCTGTGATGACTGAATTGATGCCGGAGTTGTGAGAGGGTAGGGGATAGGGTAAGATTCTCGTCGGGGTGTAGCTCAGTTGGCTAGAGTGCACGGTTTGGGACCGTGAGGCCGCAGGTTCGAGTCCTGTCACCCCGACCATAGAAATTTGATCAGCACTGTAAGTGGTGAGCAAATTTGTATAGGTGTGTAGGACGAGAATGATTCGCAGCGAGCGTAGGCGAGCGAGAGGGGGTCGACGGGCTCGCCAGCAGGCGAGAACCGATGACCGAGTCCTGTCACCCCGACCATTCTTTCCTCATCCAAACAATAATTCAAAAATATAAAGCGGCAAATCGCGCCCTCCCCCCCCCTCTTATTGACTTTCCTAACATTTGCCTTTATACTGTTCCCAATATGGGAACTTACTTTATTACCACGACTAAAGGCTCAATATGCAGCTTGTTGGAAAAAACAGACTATATGCCCAAAAAATGAGGCATGCCGAATGTCAAAAACAGCTAAGTGCCTGGGAAGCGGAAATAGCGTCCGCTGAATGGGGAAGTCCTAGTGACCTCAAACTTCGGTATCCAACAGCAAGCATTTTGCATGGCAACCAAGTGGTTTTTAATATTAAAGGTAATAAGTATAGATTGCTAACAAAAATAAGTTTTAAAAATGCAATTGTTACGGTAATAAATTTTGGAACTCATTCTGAGTACTCCAAGTGGAAATTATAACTACTATGGAAATAAAAGTAATAAAAACTGAAGAAGAATATAATAAAGCTTTGGGACTCATAGAAGAGCTAATGAGTATTGATCCTGACCCTGATTCCACAGAAGGCGAAAAATTAGCACTAATTGTAGCTCTAGTGAAAGATTATGAAGCAAGAAGGTACCCCACTCCTTTACCAGATCCTATTGAGGCTATTTTATTCAGAATGGACCAATTAGGTTTAAAGCCTCAAGACTTAGTCCCGTATATCGGAAACAAAAGTAAAGTGTCAGAAGTCTTATCCAGAAAAAGAGACCTTACTGTTTCTATGATGCGCGCCCTTGAATCTGGGCTAGGTATACCAGCAAAAATTCTTCTGCAAAAACCAGATGAATTTAAAAACCAGATGGTTATCAACTATGATAGGTTCCCTATAAAAGAAATGGTAAAACGTGGTTATTTCGGAAATATTAAAAAGAGTGCAGATGATTTAAACAAAATGTTTAGCTCATTCTTTTCCCTTGTAGATGCGCCTGAAAAGGCTGCTGTTTTATTTAGAAAGACACAATATATAAGATCATCTAGACCAATGAATAATCATGCGCTATTAGCGTGGTCTGTAAAAGTAGCTAATACAGTTGCTAAAAATAATAACTACACTGAATATATTAATGGCTCCGTAGACCTGAATTTCATGCAAGAAATAGTTAAATTAAGTATTAATGATAATGGCCCATTATTAGCAAGGGAGTCTTTAAGAACAAAAGGTATAGCCTTAGTTATTGAACCACACTTACCTAATACATATTTAGATGGGGCAGCATTATTTATGGACAAATTACCTCCTATTATTGGTCTTACATTGCGTTATGACCGCCTAGATGGCTTCTGGTTTAACCTTATGCACGAACTAGCACATATAGCTATACACAAAAGAAATGGAATAAATTTATTTTTTGATGACCTATCAGTTGAAGATAAAACAAGCCCCATAGAAAAAGAGGCAGACGCGCTAGCTAGTGAAGCGCTGGTTCCAAAAGATATGTGGGATAAAAGTCCTGCAAAACTTGTACCTTCTGAGACAGCTGCTTATGCATTGGCAAAACAAATAGGAGTACATGTTGCAATTGTTGCAGGAAAAATGCGTTTTGAAAAAAGTAGATATAAATATTTAAATTCATTGGTGGGTAATAACAACGTAAGAAGGTTATTTACTGAAACAACTACGGAGAACCATGTTTATGCATAAACATTACATACCAGTATTAAGGTGGAGAGCTGCAGAAAAAACTGCGTTACAAAAAATGGGCTCTAAACAGAAGAATTTAATTACTCCTTTTATTGAAGTTTTTATGCCCCAAGCAACAGTAACTAAGACACCTGAAACAAGATTAGAAGAGCAAAACAGTAATTTTGCGGGACAACTATCCGAGGTGTGGGGGAAGGAAGCCTTTTTTTTAGATACACATTTGTTACCTCAAGAGTACCAAACAGCTACAACGGAGTATTTATTAAGAAGTTGTGTAAATTCACAACTTAAAGTGATTCCAGTTCTTAATTTCGATAGTACTGAGAAATTAAGACAACTTGCAGTAAATACAACTACCAACCCTTCCGATGAGGTTTGTTTACGCATTTTCCTAAAAGATTTACAAAATGAGGATATTAATCAGAAAATCCATGACTTCCTAAACTCTCTGAATCTATTACCAACGCAAATTCATTTTATGGTTGACCTAAAATATTTAGATGCTGATGAGGTTCCAGTATATGAATTAATTAACAACTTAGATATAGTAACTACATGTAAGACTTTCTTTGTTGCAGGTGGGTCGTTCCCAAAAGACTTAAGCGAAGGGTTTATTTTAGGTGAAAACCATGTTATTAGAAAAGAGTGGAATCTTTGGCAAACATTGATAGCTAAACTCACAAAAAGGAAACCCTCTTATAGTGATTACACTACGCAACATCCCATATTTTATGAACCAAGAACTGTTTCAAACTTCAGTGCGAGCATTAGATATACTTTAGAAAAGGACTGGCTAGTAATGAGAGGTCAAGGTGTTCTTACACCAAACAGTGCGGGATACAGGGGGTTTTTAGCAAATGCACAACTTATAAGTGGCAGTGAGGTGTTTAAAGGACCCGACTTTAGTTATGGTGACCAATTCCTACAAGAAAAAGGTAGCGATTTAAATTCAAAGCCAGGGAATGCCAGTAATTGGGTCTGCGTAGGCATTAGTCATCATTTAGCACAGGTGGCTCATCAGGTCTCCAACCTTCCCTAGCTATCAAGCAATCTCTAACACTAGCAAATAAAACTGGCTCATCAATTGCTTCTAACAATCTGTCATAAATTACCTTACGGGCTTTAGAATAAAACCCTGCTGCGCAATTATATTGCTCTAATATAGAAATCGCCTCATCCTTCCAAAGCAATTTTACAATTGCTGAACTCTTCTTTTCTGGGTTATTAGTGGCTTCGCGAATATTAATCAGCTTTGTGCACCCATTAATGTCCAGTTTAGCTACTAAGATTCCCCACCAGTCAGGTACTAAATACATGGCCTCCATCAAATGTTTTTTTCCCACCACAAGAGTCGCCTGATCCAACACAGAATTATATAAAACAATCTGCAAAGCTAGTCTGTCTAAAGTATCTAGATCACTTTTTATTTCAAAACCGTGAATTACACCATTTACAACTGCAACATCAACTCTAGTTTCTCCATGATTTAGTCCCAGCTCTTCTACTATTCTTGTTTTATCTTTGAATCGATATTTATCTTTAAGATAATTAATTAGTGCGTCTCTAATATGTTTATCTTTAGTAGGCATATATTTAGGCAGCATCTTATTAAATGATAAATCAATTGGTTGCATTAGTACACTAGATTATTAACATATAAAGGAAGGTATTTGTAACTTTTGACTGTAGTGAACTGGCGACAAGAGAGTAACGTCAAAACTAGTCAAATTCTGGTTTGTTATGGTGGACTCGACAAGTGGGAGTAATGGTTCAAATTCCGTAGCGCCCAGCCGACTAAAAACCGACAAATAAACCTTTATGTTTGGCTGACATTTTTTGTTCACAACTTTCCCGCTATAGGTTTTTAGGCTGCGTGGTTACCCAAAAAAACCGATTTCCGAGCATGGTTGTTGGGCTTAGTACCTTATCGAGCGCAAACACGAAAAACTAGTATCTCTAATTGTAAATAAGTATGCTACTGCCACGATAGATGTTAAAAAAAGCTCGGTTTGGATGAAAATCCAAATCGAGCTTGTATTACAGTGAAATTCAAATCGATTTTTGGTAATTTATCTTTCGGGACCAGTTAATATTAGTGTGTTGCTATTATTTTTGCCCACACCATATATAGAACCTCCGGTCACTATGACATCATTAAAGTACGAGCTACCCGAAGGATCCGACAGATGGGGGTATACCTGCGACTTGACATACGTTTGCGTATTCGCGTCATAGACGAATTTTAGTACGAGAGGGCGCCCGTAGATATACAAAGCTGTTTTCCCTCCTATATATACAGCCCCATCGTCAGTAACTGTTATTGACATGGGCACGTACCCCTGACCATCTATTGGTGCGGATACTGGAACAATATTCCAACCGTAGGCATCTTTGTGTAGCAAAAGTGCCAAGTTATTGTTCGGAGCAGATGTTAGTGAGTAGTACCCAGTTGCCCATACGTTATCTGGGGCAATTTCCACAACGCCTGTCAAATAGCTGCGGTAGGTGTTAGCTGGCTCCGGTAGAGGAGACGCAACCCAAAGATTTCCATCGTAGTATGCGCCTAATCCATGGGACCTGCTCGAAACTGTATAATATCCTACAGCCCAAGCATCGGTACTTGAGTAAACAGACACATCGGTCATCTTTTCTTCGGTGGAACCAGGTTGATAAGGATATGGATCTTGAACTGTTACAAAACCGGTCCCTGGAACATACCTTTGAAAGAGAGCATGTAAACCTGAACCGAATAATAGTGTCGCGCGCGTGCTCCCAACAGCCCAAATATTTTCGTTGTTGACGTCACCATCGACCGATTCAAGCCAAGAACTTACTCCTGGGTATTCTGTGCTTACTGTAAACCATGTTCCACCAACGTATTGAAGAGCTAGTGTTGTGGTGTAAACAGGGTAACCTGTATTTGTCCAGCTACCTACGGCTAGCGCATTGGAGGAGGAAAAAGGTACTATATCACGCAGATTGTTACTGCTATATGTACCTGGTAGGATATTTGATAAACTCCAGTTTGTACCGTCGAATTTATACAACTTCAGACCGCCAATTGCCCACACGTCATCTTCAGATGTAGCTACAATCGTATTAAGTTCACCTGAGAATGAGGTAAAAGGTGGATATGTCCAAACTGGCGTCAACCAACTTGTGGCATAACTTTCAATCACCCAGCCTACCATCGAGATATCTCTACTGTAGTTGTTATTACTCGGATCCCAATTTTGTTCAAATATGGTTAAGGTTGCATTTCCATTCACCTCGTCAGTGATTTGAACATTGGAGATTATAGCTGTGTGCGTAATAACATTGGCTGGGTTCTGGTCATCGTGGTAGAAACTTAAAACATCCCCAATTTTGGGCCAGTAATGCTTTGAGGGATCGGCATTGGTCGCATTGTCAATAGCATCAAATGTTTCTGGATATGCTGCCGCATAGTTACCAACCACCTGATCTCCATTTGTTCCAGAAAGCGGAGGCACATTGAATGCAAGATAAAGATATCTTTTTACCAACTCTGTGCATTGGAATTCCCATTCGCCTGGGTGCCCTGTATAAAAGGGTTTACGGTAATCACCGTCAAGTCCTGGCTTGGGGCCACACGCCTTCAATCCATTCCACACACCAGGCACTAACTGCCCGTCGATCCACTGGCTAAGTACGTAGGGTGTCCTTCTTGGTGAACTATATATGGAATAGTAAGTATAGTCACAATCAACGTAGTAGCCACTACCATTTTGCCACCAGGGCGTGTTCGGCACCGTGCCTCCCGCGCTCACTTTGGAATCAGGTACTAAAAGATACCCTGCCATTAAGGCAACAACGGCCAGTAAACCTACCCACCTACTCTTCGATTTGGTTTTCATTTGCGTCTCCTTGTTGGGTTGAATAATGGATTCTAATCGATTTGAATTTTCAAAGTACCGCCGTAGTTTACCTCCTGATTCACCCGAAGGCAACGTAGCTTTTGCTTGAAAAAAAATTGTTTTTATGCAAGACTTGACACATAGTTATGAATCCTGAAACAAATAAAAACCCTCCAGTTAATTACAAAAATAAGACTTATTTTTTAATCTTGGTTTTAATCATCATTTCACTTAGCGGGCTAAGTCTGTTTCAGAGAGTAACTTACAAAAAAATGCTGGACGCGTCTGAAAGCCGGTATTCTCAGGGATTACAGAGCACGAACGGTTCTAATGACTGTTCCCAGTGCAATCCAACTCCCACCTCAACAACACGGTGGCCTGAGGGCGAAACTAAAACTTATAGTTCTGATAAATTAGGCGTGAGTTTCAACTACTACCAACCCACTAATGTGTTGGCGTCTCAAAAGTTTAAAATAACTGAAGAGAATAATAGAATTTATATCAATAACGTAATTTCACAGGATATTACTAGAGGTGTGTTCGTAGAAGTGTTTCAAAAAGATGCTGATCAAAACCTAAGTGAGGTGATTAAACAAAAATTTGTAAAGAAAGATAGCTCGGATAAATGTGTTGTTGAAAAAACTCAGGAATACGGGAACGTTGTTAACCCGACATATGAGTATCTGTACATACATCCCCCGTACAACGAAAAAATGGAGATTACAGATAACTCTATTGTTTGTAGCGATACCACTTACATGCAGGGGTATTTCATCATGGATAAAGGGCACCCAAATAAGTACGCCTTCCTACGCTTAGGTCAAGCTAGTTTTGGCTTTCTTCCTGTTTACGGTGGAGGTTCTATGCCCGCGGAATACTCAATTAGTTTTTACTAAACTTCCGACACAGTTTTGGGTTTCCCCCAGGTCACGGTATATCTTTTCAATGTGAAATAAACGATTAGCATATCTTAACTGACAGCTCCAATATAAAATGGGGTGGGGTTTTAGGCTGTGCTGGTGTCTGCAAAAGAAAAAGTCCCCCTCATAGCAAAAGCTAATGAAAAGGACTTAAAAATCTCCCGCTATCCGAACGTTCTGGACCAGCTTTAACCACTTCAAAACTTTCCAACAGTAGCAGAATATACTCAACCATCCAGTCAACACTTATTCCCGAAATCTTCAGCCCCATCAAAACAGAGCACTTCACCGCAAAAGTGCTGAAATAAACAGCGTTGGTCAGCATAAAATAGTTGATAACTTTCCAGTCAACGCTGGGATCCGGGATAATACTAAACGGTTTCGGTGCAGTATTAAAAAGTGCCAGAAATCTCGTTGCCCAATGTACCCGTCCCTGGAAAACAAACGTAACTTCGTCTCCGCTTCTTAAATCCAATAAGGCGTTTTTAAACCCAGATGCAACCACACTTCCTCCTTTTACCTGAGTCTCTCCTTCAGTTTATCGGTTGCTAGTTTTATACATTGAAATCCATGTTTGCGCAAATCCCGGCTCTTATCTAAACAAGAAATGATTTATACTTACTTTAATGCCACGCCGTATATTTATCGGAATAAAACCCGACAACTACATAATAAAAAACGTTCAATCTATGCAGGAGCAGTTGGCATTTTTACCTGTTCACTGGGTACCAATACAAAACCTGCACATCACACTTCTTCCACCATGGAAACCCGAAAATTACGAAAAAGACCTTGAGACATTTAATGCCCTGAAAATCGCACTACCCGCCGTGCCGCTTATCCTTAAAACGGTAACTTTCTTTAAATCAAAAAATATATTGTGGGCGGTTGGACAAAAATCTGAATTCCTCACGCCTATTATTGAAACCCTGCATACGGCTTTTAACCGCCCCGAAGATGGGAGGAAATATTTAATGCATATGACCATAGCAAAACACGCAGCATCTGAGCTTAATTTTCCGAAAGTCGCGGTTCAGTGGCAATTTACGCCTACAGGTCTAACCTTATTTGAATCTGTTCAGACCAAAAAAAGCACTGAATACAAAACCCTCTCAACTATTAGTATGACGTGATATTATAAATTTATGAAAACAGTTTTAGTAACAGGCGGAGCAGGATTTTTGGGAAGCCACCTTTGCGAATACTTACTTAACAAAGGTGAAAAAGTTATTTGTGTGGACAATTTCTTTACCGGAGATAAAAAGAACATTGAACACCTCTTTGAAAACCCCAACTTCAGATTTATTAACCACGACATTATCGATCCGTTATATATAGAGGACACCACCATCGACCAAATTTATAACCTTGCCTGTCCTGCATCTCCGATACACTATCAAGCTAATTCGGTGCGAACTATTAAAGCTAATACTATTGGGGTTATAAATATGCTGGGACTGGCTAAAGCGCACAAAGCAAGAATCTTGCAGGCCTCCACATCGGAAATATACGGAGATCCTCTCGAACACCCACAAAAAGAGTCTTACCGGGGTAACGTAAATACAATCGGTCCGAGAGCCTGTTACGATGAAGGGAAAAGGGTAGCAGAGACTTTATTTTTCGATTACCACAGACAGCATAATATGCAGATTAAAGTCATTAGAATATTTAACACCTACGGCCCGCGTATGGCACAAAACGACGGTAGGGTAGTATCAAACTTTATTTTGCAGGCATTAAAAAATGAGCCTATTGAGGTTTATGGTGACGGAAACCAAACAAGATCATTTTGTTTTGTTTCCGATCTTATAGAAGGCATGTACAGGATGATGAACACCGACGACTTTACAGGTCCGGTTAACATCGGCAACCCCGAAGAATTTACAGTGTTAGAGCTCGCAGAAAAAGTTATTGAGTTAACAGGATCAAAATCGAAAATTATTCATAAACCGTTACCCGCCGATGACCCGATGAAAAGAAAACCCGATATAACCTTGGCTAAAGAAAAACTAAAATGGGAGCCAACGATAGCACTAACAGAAGGTTTAAAACAAACGATAAAATATTTTAAATCCCTCATCGATTAGATTTCTAACTAAAGTAGAAAAAGTCTTTGTACATATAAATGCAATTATGTTATCCTTTTTAAGAATACATATATGAGCAGCTATCCCAAGTTTTTTACAAAAGAAGGAAGAACTCTTCGCCCGCTAAACATTCCAACTGTAGATGCTTCTTTTTCCAAAGAAAAAAGTCTTGATTCAATAAGCTCCCTGATGGGGGAAAACGTCATTTTTCTGGAACATACAAAAACACCTCGAGAAAATGTGCTCCTTAAAATAAACTCAAAAGTAGACCGGCTAATGTCCTCCTTGCCTGTGCAAAAATACGTAGCAATGGGATTTGTAGTGGCTCTTGTTATGATTACCGGACTTACCGTGCACGCCTCCATCGTACCCAGAAGGGTATCTTTCGCGGAAAATAGCCGTTATAACATCTATTCCTCAAAACCCCTTACCTACGATTACGCCACATCTAAAGTAAATACGAAAGACTCCAGGGCAGAAAAGATTGATGGTGTCTTTAACTACTATAAATGTCCTATGGAAGGTCTCGGAGGCAAGTTCGTGGAAGAAGCCGACAAATACGGCATCCCGTGGTGGCTTGCGGCCTCGGTAGCTTTTAAAGAATCCAGCTGCGGTAAAAATACACCTACCGTGAACGGTGTAGAAAGCTATAACGCATGGGGCTGGGGAGTTTATGGCGATAATGTCCACTCTTTTGACAACTTTGCCCGTGGAATTGAGACTGTTTCAAAATACTTTAGCGATAAATTCTACTCTCTAGGTATCGAAGATCCTTGCGAGATTATGAAAGTGTACACACCGCCTTCGGACGGTTCCTGGTGCCAAGATGTTATTCATTTTTCGGAAGTTTTCGATCAGTACCGAACTCTTTAACCCTTTTTTTAAAATAATCCTATAGTATTTGACGCCTGGGTTGAATGTGGTAAAATTACCGCTTGTATGTGGAGAAAACCTCGGTTTAAACCGACGGTCATAGTCTTTTCCGCGCTAGTCTACGCTATTGCGGTACTAGGGGGAATGATCTCCACCAA
>LCBB01000004.1 GCA_000996895.1 candidate division WWE3 bacterium GW2011_GWC2_41_23 | reverse complement strand
GGTCTTAAGGGACAATGAATTCACCGAAGAGGAAACTTATGTTTATTACGAGATCTTCGGAGATATTAGCAACTTAAACCCGGGAGAGTATAAGCTTACGATGGAAGACGGGTTCGGGAATTTAATTGATGAAACTTTTGTTGAAATAAAATGAGCAGAAAAAAAGTAAAGATCGGTTTGGCTTTGGGAAGCGGGGGCTGGAGAGGCCTTGCGCATATCGGGGTTTTAAAAGTTCTCGAAAAGAACGGAATTTCCATTGATTACATAACAGGTTCGAGTATCGGAGCTCTTGTCGGGGGTTTGTATGCTTATTATGGAAATATCGGAGAACTTGAGAAGATCGTTGATAATATTGGTTACCTGGATATGTTTCACGCTTTATCGGATCCCAGGGCGGAGCTTGGCTTGTTGAAAGGAAACAAGTTCGTGGCATTTTTGGAAAATTATCTGCGCGGGGCAAAGATTGAAGACTTGAAAATCCCTTTTAAAGCTGCGACGACCGATATTTTAACCGGAGAAACTGTATATCTTGATGGGGGCAATTTGGCGACGGCTATAAGGGCGAGTATTTCAATACCCATTGTTCTGGCGCCTGTAGATATTAACGGTAAAAGATTGGTAGACGGAGGAAATTCAACACCCATACCTACGGAAGAGGTTAGAAGAATGGGAGCTGATATTGTAATCGGCGTCAACCTGTACGGAAACATTTTTCCACTGACCGCGGCGATGGAAGGGCAAATGAAATTAAATGCGAGGGAGATTTTCAGACTGTCTTATCAAATGTTACTTAACCAAATGGCTAAAAAGAATTTAGAGGACGCCGATATTGCTTTAAACCCAAAGATCCCGGAAGGAAAGTTTAATCTATTTAAGAATTTTGTGAAAGAAAAAGGAACGGTGTTGTGCGGAGAAGAGGCGATGGCAGCGGAGATGGGGAGGTTGAGAGGGTTGTTGGAGCGGTAATTACTGTGGTCGGAGAGGGTTTCGCAGATGCTATAATAGTTTGTCGTTGGGGGATCGTCTAACGGTAGGACTGCGGGTTTTGGTCCCGCCTATTGGGGTTCGAATCCCTATCCCCCAGCCATGATTTCAAAATTTCAGAGTTAGCTTGATTTAACAACTTATCTTCCAGTTCGAACCCTATTAAATCCTTATTAACAATTTCATAGTGTTTTTTGAAGACGGCAAGCATCGGGTCTATGTCAGCAAAGAGTAAACCCTCTTTTAGCAAAAAGTTCGAACCCAAATCCGAAAGTACACTTGATTTTTGTAAGTAATCACCATTTTCTAAAGTGTCTCTTGCGTATAAAGCGTAGTTAATGCGTTTTTCAGCTCTTTTAATCCAATCGTCAGACGCGTACTTAACCCCCGCTCTTTCTTTTTCCAATCTTTTGATTTCAACTTCGATTTCTTCTTTCTTGGTCCTATACTCAACTTCAACCGCTTCGCCATTAAGTCTCATCTCAAATAAATTATTTCTTCGTTTATGTTGGATTTCAATCTGTGCGTCTATTCTTTGTAGTAGAACTTCGGTTTCAGTAGTTTCAACTTGATGGTCGTGTTTTAGCCATTTCAAAAACCAATCATGGAAGTCTTGAGACACTTCTACGGTTTTCACAATCTCATTAAGTTGCTTTTCAATTTTTGAAACGGAGATGTGCTTCTGTGTACAATGTTTTTTGCTTGAACATTTAGCATATAAATAAACTACTGTTTCTCCTGAAGCTAGTTTCTTAATTTTGGGGTAAGTGATTATGGCGCTTCCACACTCTGAACATTTAATGATGCTTCGGTAGGGGACTTCCATGTGTTTTGAAGGTCTTGAAATACCTTTTGCACCAAGTCTTCGTTGTATATCCCAGAACTCTTTCTCGGACACAAGTTTTGGTACTTCGGGATTAAGCTCACCTTCCTCACCGTTCCACACTATTTTTCCAAAGTAAAAACTGTCGTTTAGTATTCGATAAAAGCTTGATATTGATAAAGGTTTATTTCCTGTTTTTTCAGTTTGTATGGTTTTATAACCCCACTTATCATTTAGTAGCTCAAGTACATGTTCGACTCTTGCTCCTTCTAGGTACATTTCAATACCCTTTCTTAATAGTGGAAATCGTTCTTCATCTATTACCTGTATTATTTCGCCTTTTTCTTTTCTATTGATATAACCAGGCTTTGCAGGACCAGGATACCAACCACGCTTAAGCTTTGAATACATACCTCTTAACACAGTAGGTCCTAAATCATCGGAATATTTCTTAGCTAATCCAAATTCTATTTGAAGTAACAGCTTG
The DNA here is from genome assembly GCA_000996895.1 of candidate division WWE3 bacterium GW2011_GWC2_41_23. Lineage (GTDB taxonomy): Bacteria > Patescibacteriota > WWE3 > UBA101185 > UBA10185 > UBA8498. The sequence continues at coordinate 36,179 of LCBB01000004.1, read as the reverse complement.
TCGTCGCCACTGTTATAGTAGACTTTTCCAGGAGTTAGAATTGCATGAAGCTTTTTATTATCCATCAACTCAATTAGCATCGCACCATCAACTGAATTACGGGCTAAACGGTTTAATGCCCAACATACAATGACTTCATATTTACCACTTTCAACACTTGCAACCATTTCATTGAAAAACGGTCTTCCTCTTTTCTTGGCAGACATTGATTCCTGAAGCGATTTTTTAACTTTTACACCATATCTTTCCGCTACTTTAAAATTGACATCATGTTGGTCTTTAAGAGAAAAGGCTTGGCGGTCTTCTGACTCCGTAGATTTTCTACAGTATTCAATGCCGTTTTTATTTTGTATATCTTTGTTTACTAAAAAATCCATATTAATATAAAAAGCCGTACTGGTTGTTGAATAGATGCACGAATGCATTTATACCAATACGGCTATTTACACATTCGTAACTAAATCTATTCAACACTAAAATTATAACTTAATATCTAGTCCTTCCTCAACAGGTCGCGTAAAATACTCGACCCAAATTGAATACCATTGTTGCTTCTTTTCTTCATAAAGTTGTCTGTCAAAAGGTCTGTCATTTACATCCACTGTTCCTTGTTTTGACATATCGGGCTCGTGTGTTTGAAGGTAAGACTGAAGTTCAATCTCATATACCATAAGCTCTGAAATGTTAAGTTTTGTTAAGTCCTCATATTTTTGTATTTTTGTTACATTAAACATAATATCCTTTAGCGACAACAAATAAGCCTGTAACAGAAATGTTACAAATACTACATCTTGATGTGTAACATTTTTGTAACGGGAAATATTGTCGCTGTGACAATGTATAAGCGTAGGTGTTACAAATGTTACTTGATTTCGCCATATTCAAATCCCAAGGCTTTTAGTCGCTCATTTATTACATCTAGGTTCAAAAGATAACCTCTCATTGGTTTACCGCCTAATCGTCTTATTTCAGACCCTTGTAGAACTACACCAGACCTTCTAAGCAATACGCCTATATAGTTAGTGCTTTCTAGCCATCCAAAGTCATCGGCATGCTCTGTTTTCAAAAAAGTCTTAAGATTTATTGTCGGATAAAATGCCTCTCGTTTTGTCTCACTTTCCATCATGTCTTTTAAGGCTAAAAGTAGCTGAATTACAGTTTGGTCATCGGCAGATACACTAGATGCGATATGTATTCGGTCTAAAGCAAAATCTCTAACCAAGTTGTAGGTTAAACCATCTCGCTGGGTTCTATCATCAATAACTTTTGCCAATGTAAAAATGGGTCGCCACACTTCCCAATTTCGTCCCTGAATATTGGTTTCTGTTAATGTCTTATATGTTTTGAACATTTCTTTATGCAGGTCCATCACGGATAAGTAGTAACCGTCTCTTAACTCCTTGAAAGAACGTGAAGTTGTTTCAAGCTCTCGGTTTTTAATTTCCTTATTGTTGCTTGCAAGCATAGTTAAGTTTAAGGAACGGGATTGTAATGTTTCGGACACATCGCTTATGCCTGCAATCATTTTAGGGGAGTAGGGGTCGTATTCTTTTGAATCCCAACCCTTTGTACCTGTAGGTTGCATTTTTCCAACTCGTGGACCTGCCTTGTAACCAGAATTAAGCATTAAGGACAATGTTTGTGCTTCAGGTGTAGAAGCCTTTTTTAGGCTTTCCACCTCATCTAAAAATATCGTAGAACTATTTTCGTGTATTTCCCTTATAACAAAAGCAGGAGTGCTACCCATTAAGAATTTACCATTGAAAGCCAGCTCACTGCATAACTCAAGCAGTTTTGTCTTGCCTGAGTTCATAAGTCCATTGATGTTGAAATAGGGATATGAACCGAAAAGCCTATAAAAGTATGTTCCCCAAACCCAGAGAGCTACAACCAGATACCAATCCTCGTGATTAAGGTCCAGATAATATTTTAGCGTCCCGACGGTTTTATCAAGTAAAGAAAAGTAGTCTAATGATATATCGTTTTTCTTCAAATATCTATCCAATGATTCAGTTGACCATCTTTGAGGAAATTTTGGTTCTCTTGTAGAAAGATAGTTATTCGTCTTAAGAAATAAACCTAAAGGGACTATTTGCCTTTCAGAGTTGATTACATAGGTCTCTTTATCCACGGTATCCTCATTTTTAACATTCAGTTGTAGGGTCAAATATGCATTATTCGAAGTGAAATACTGTGCGGGAATAAATTCTGTTAAAGCATCTGCAAACTGAATACCTGAAAACTCTAACTTATAGGGGTCATACTTTCTAGCTTCTTTTAGTAATTTTTCAAAATCTTCCTTAGTCTTTTGACTTGTTCTGTAGTTAGAAATGTCTTTTATGCCTTCAATTTTAGGTATATCTACTATATAGACGTCTTTGTTTCTAAACAGTTTGGCGTGATTAACGGCTTCACGAATTCCAACTTCATCATTATCAAATGCAAAAAATACAGCAGAGACCTTATCAAAGTAATCTACCCATTTATTTTTGAAAGTACCTGCACCACCAGTAGAAGATACAGCCTTAAAACCTAAATCCCTTAATACAAGACAATCAAGTTCACCTTCGGTAATAATGACTGGCTCATTTAACACATCTTTTAGAATTTCTACACCGTAAACACTAGCTTCGGCGTCTTTCGTATATCTATATTTTGTAGGATTAGTTTCTTCCTGTTCTGGCAGTCTTCTTAGCTTAAAAAATATTACTCGATTATTTTCATCAAATATGGGTATTGTTAACCATTGCAAACCACCCACCTCGGCTTCTCCTAGCAGGTATTTATCAATTGTTTCATTGGATAACCCCCTGTCTACAAAGTATTGGCGATGAGCAGTAGTAAGCTCCTCATGACATTCGACTGCTTCATTAGTTAAATCGTCATCGTAAACCTTTTCAGGTTGCCCGTTTTTTACCTCCGCCTTTTTAGTCCGTGCTTTAATCCTGCCTTGCTTCTGATATAGGGTAGCAACATCAATGCCTAAATGTTTTGCTAATGTCACGAGATTTCCCGTAGCATTACATTTTTTACAATTATATTGCCCTGTGGTTGACGAAATATATAGATGACCTAGTTTGTAGTCAGATTTATCCGAATCGCAGTCACTAAATAAACACAGGGTTCGAAGTTCCTTTTTGGTATCAGAATAATTGATACCCCAATCGGTTAGGAACTCCGCAGGTTCTTTTATATATTCATTATTGGTATAATTCATTTGTTAAATCTCTTTGTAGGTAGGGGACACTTGGTACAAGCAAATGCCCCCGACCAAAATTAAATACTACTTTGTAGGTAGAACTTGCGTGACATTTTGGATAATCATGCCGTCTCTTTCTTTTGGTTCCTCAACCAAGATTCGGCATTTCTTTCCAACATAATCGTCAACATCAACTTCTTCTTCCAACTCCAGTTTGTTGCCTGCTAATACCTCTAAAATGTTTAGAAGCTTACTTTCGCCTTTCGGACTTCTGGATAGCTTACGGCTTGCAAGCAATGTTCTTTGTTCCCCTTGATACGCAGATTCTTCTGATATCTCGAAAACAAATTTGTAATACTCGCCAAAACCTCCTTCTCCGTCATCAATTCGGACCAATTTAGCAGGATAAACATCACCTGGAATTGGCTTGATAGATTCAGACTTTTTTACTGTTAGTTTTCTTGCCATCTTTATCACCCCCTTCAAAAATTTTTAATTTTCTACTTCTTTTCGGCTTCGTAATATTCGATAAAAATCTAAACATCCTATTTGCCCTTTCCGTGGCGTCCTCAATGCTTAGGTCAACTCCTGTTGTCTTCTTGTATATTTCTTTCCACTCAATAACTGCTTGAACAGGCAACATCTTTAACTCCTGGAATAAATCCTCGATTTGATACTTTTTATTGAATTGAAATAATCTGTGGGACTAACTTTTGCGGTATTGTTGAAAAAGGATTCTATTGCTTTCTCTAGTTCTGGTGTACGTTCAAACACAAATTCATAACGATTACCCTCAACTTTTTCCAATGCTATGAGATTAAAGGAAAGCGATAAAAAGCTTGTGATTGCTAAATCGGTGCTTCTATATGTATTAATTTGTTTATTATTAATTCTGTCGTTCACAATGACAGAATATCAACGGTATGGGGTATAAATGCCCTGTTTCATAGGGTTTCGTAGTACTTCGTAGTCTTTTAAAAGGGTCTGAGTTTTTTGAGTTGTTTCTCCAGTTTCTTTTCGTCTATGGAGGACGATGTGACATCTATCTGCTTCAACTTTCTGAAAAACCTCACTTCTCCCGCACTTGTTATCGGGAAGAACAGCTTTTTTATCTCACCCTTAAAACCCAAATCATTTAATATGTTGTTAAAAGACCTTGTTATCTTAATATTTTGGTCATTCTCAATATCTTTTTTAGTTATATTCTTGCCAGAACGATTGATAACATAGGAAATGAAACATTCATTTTCACTATCAATATTCGGCTTCGATAGAATATAAGCACTGTCCATCACTAGTTCTCCAGAATAGTTTAGTTCTACCCAATGTACAATTTTTTTAGACCTTTTAAGCTTCCCGCTATTATTTTGATTCCAAGTTAACCCAAGCTCTTTGCTTAGTTTAGTTGTATCTAAACTTATATGCACAGCCCCACACTCACTTACTAAATCAAGCAGAGAGTGTTGAATAACTGATGTACTACTGGATACAGTACTAGTGTTGTTAATTTTTAATAAATATTGGCTAAATGGTGATAGGTCATTGGGTAAGTTTGATAAGTCTGGTTTATTTAGGGCACTAAAAGCAATTATTTGTAAATCTGTGCAGTTACTTCTTAGTAAGTCAGACATCATCCCTGATTCATTCTTACTTCCCAATAAATAAGTGGTCATACTTTTTTCAAAGATGTTATCTGCTGATTTGTGGAGTTTACTGATTAGCGCACTTGAATCGCTTATAAATCCAAATAATTCGGCAATATACAGGCACAATGACCTTATTTCCCAACTTTTATCGTTCAGGCCGTTTAATACAAGGGTTTTAGAACTTTCTAAATTTTTCTTATCTTGAAAGTGTTTAGATGAAATTAGCGTTTTAAGCACCCAAAATTTAGACCATGAATATAAGTGTTTTTCGCTATATGTTTTACACAAGTAATTATAAACAGACGCATCGTCTACAAATTTTTGGACATACCTACAAATGTAAAGTGAGAGTGAGTGAGATTTATCAAGCAGGTCGATAAAACGGGTACAGTAAGCTCTATTCTTTGCGCCTTTAAGATAATATTTAAGTGCTGATACCTCATACTGTTCTAATTGCCGATTATTTCTAAGTTTGATTAAATAATCTGGTATGGAGTTCTCAATGTTAAGTACTGTGTATAAAGAATCTTCATTAATACCATAAGGTGAGTAAATGCGTCGTTTTGCTAACTTTAATAGTTCGCCCTCGTCCAGTAGACAAAATGAAGTTTTACCATTTAGTTCTAGAAATATATCAAAAAGATAATTTGAAAGTACTTCTATTAGTTGGTGTAATACTTCGGGGGTTTTTGCCATCAAACAAATGTCGTCATTGTATCTAAATTGTCTAAACTCTAACTCCGAGCTTAACGAAATACCTTTATCATCAAGTTGCGAGAGAAAAGCCGATGCGATGAATATAGAAGCTTCAGGTCCTTGGGGAACACCAAAACCAGGTTTATGTGCCCAGGTCGAAAGCAGGTTCATAAGTATCTCTAATACCTTTGTTCCGTTTACATTACATTCTTTCACTAAAAAATCTTTTATTAGTTCGTGGTTGATGTTATCGAAAAATGATTTCACATCAAGGTCTACTTTGTATATATAACCGTCTCTATATGCTTTAACTTGATCGTTAATGTAATCATCCCATTTCTGGTGCCAGTCTTCTAAATATGTTTTTTCTGTTTCTGACGATAGGTTTGGTGTATAACAAGGCGGTTGTGTATATTTAGTCTTTAAGACGTTACCTAATACGGGCTTAAGAAATATAGCTTGGTAGATAATCCTGTCTGTTATAGATAGTATTGCGACCGGCCTAATTCCCAAATTGTCTTTCGGAAATTTAAAATATCTTGCTTTGTCTGCTTGGAAGTATCCGTTTATAAGGAGTTCACTTAGTGCGTTGAAATATGTTTTTCTGTTTTTTTTTATTGCTTGCAGTGCGGGGGTCCATATAGGGTCAATTGCAAGACTAGAGTTCTCTATTTCAACTAAAAGATAGTCAAATGCTTTTTCTAAATTATTCTTATTTACTAGATTCTCAAATAACCTGTCTTTGTTCATATTAATTTTAATATTTGGGCAGATATATTTTTACAATTTAGATTCTAGCCAGTCCACGTTATTTCGGTTTCCCATATACTAGGACCCATACCTGAGACGATTTCGGTAAATACAGGCGGTGTATATTCCCTGTTGAGTTCTGCAGAGTACTTGAGAAGATAATCAAACAGTTTATCGGTTGGAACATCTTTGTAATCCCGTGTGTCGAGTTCGTCCTGCATTTTAGTAAGGATGCTGCCAATAAGCTCTATTCTTCGTCTTTTCGTTATTCTAAACTTATTTGAGAGCTCATCCATCTCAATAGCTTTTTGATTACCGATGTCATACTTCAAAGTTTTTGCCCAAACTACAAGGGTCTCAACTGGTAAATTTAGTTCTGTTGATATCTCCTTAAAAGATTTGCCGATTGCACGCTCTTGTATAAATTTACTCTTTAATTCCTCATTGTTTTGCATTTCGTTTTTTTCCGTCATACTAACACAATTATACCGCTAATACTGCACAGGAACAATGAAAAAACACAATTAATTTATATGTGCAATCAGCTATCGCCTAAATACTTTGATGCGTTCTTTTCGGCTCGTTCCCTTATCTTATCTTCAATAAAACCTGCTTCTAATATCGCTAGGCTTTGTTTAAGTGAAAGATTACGGTAGTTCATAGAACCAAGCTTTTCGGGGTGAAGTAGATATTCTAAAGCTTTTCGTTCATACTCCTTTTTACGCTCATATTTCTTACCCGCACAGCTACCGCATAAAAACTTCATGACCTTATTCCCGTTAATGTTTAGAATAGTAGGGTAGGATTTTCTACACTTTGCATTACACGCATCACAGTAAATTATGTAATAAACCCCTTTAATATTGGAGTTAATATATCCAAGACTTGGAGTTCCTGATACAGGGTTTTCATCGCCAAGCGTAATATTTGTATATTTTTTTATCATATTAATCATCTCATCTGGCGTATATTTCTTTCCATTTGAAGACGCTATAAAGCTCTCCACATAGGATTTTGTTTCAAGTATGTTCATGGCTACATTTTATCTTAAAAAGGCACCTATTGTTGTAAAAAACTACAAAATACTACAAAAAACAAGCAGAACGAAGATCACTTTGGAATACCAACTATAGGTTTGCATATGCTTCCTAATTGGTGTATAAATCTCTTGTATCTCCCGCCCTAGCAATATATTATATAGGTAGTACCTAAAAGTACTATAAATTAAGATGAAAATTAAACATAAGAAAATAGCACATAGGTTGTTAAACCAATTTGTAATATTTTCATTAATTTTTCAGAACTTTTATCCAATTCTTTATTTTACGCCGGTATTTGCTCAAACATCCAATACTATTTTAGAGTTGTCTGGGGACCAAGAATTTACACCTCCGGAGCAATTAGAAGCAATTACTGGTTCTGATCCCAATAGTGAAGCTGTTGAGGCTGTCCCAACTGAAAGTCTGCTTGATTCAGAACCGGGCGTTCTGCCATCTGATAGTGATGAGCAACCGGAGCCTGTGGGTGAGGTAACATATAGCGATTCCCTTGAAATTCTAAGTCCTGGTAGCGAACCAACAGCACTAGAACTGACCGAAGATACATTGTCTCCTCAGGAAACAACTGTATCTGAACAAGGCCCGAATGAAATCCCAAATGATACTGATGAAATAATTCCAATTGAAGTTCTCCCAGATGAAACAATTATGTCTGAACTGACTGGGGAGACAAGTGAAAATAGTGAGGTTACACGAGATCCTACTATTGAACAAAATACAGCAGTGCAAAGTGACGATGAAATGCTCAGGTTAAATCAGCGACACGGTGAAAAGAAATCAAAAGAAGAGAATAGAGACCTTTTTAATAGAGTTCCCTCTGAGAATTTGGAATACATGCCGGGGGAGGTATTGGTAAAGTATAGAGATAGCGAGATAGACCTAGAACGAACACTTGGTAGAGCTAAAGCTAGTGTTTTTGCTCTTACTAAGAAATTAGAAAAAGTTAAAGAGTCTAGATCTGGCAATATTTCATTACTTAGAATTAAAGATAACAAATCGGTAGAAGATAAAATAAAAGAATTAAGAGAAGACAAAAGAGTTGAGTATGCAGAGCCAAATTATTTAAGATATCCCCAAACGATCAATAGTAATGACACCTATAAACAAAATTTGTGGGGTTTAGATAATACAGGTCAAACAGTTAATAATGTGATAGGGACATTGGACTCTGATATTGATGCTCCAGAAGCTTGGTTGGTGGATGAAGGTTCTACTGACGTTATAGTAGCAGTAATTGATAGTGGTGTTGCATATAACCATCCTGATTTGGTTGGAAACATGTGGGATGGATCTAATTGTAAGGATATTTCCGGAAATAACCTTGGAGGTTGTTTACACGGGTACGATTTTGAAGACAACGACAAGGATCCCCAACCCACAGACAGCATTCACGGGACATATTCTGCAGGAATAATTGCCGCATCAAGAAATAATAATCAGGGAATATTAGGGGTCACTCTTAGAGCTAAGATTATGGCTTTGAAACACGGCTTCGATGTCGCTTCAGAGGTTATGGCAATTGATTTTGCAATTCAAAACGGAGCTAAAGTTATAAACGCTAGCTTTGCAGGTACTGCATATTCACAAGCTGAATACGACGCAATAAATAGATTCCTAAATTATGGAGGAATTTTTATAGCTGCGGCTGGAAACGAAGCTTCCAACAATGACTACACGCACGCCTACCCGTCAGACCTTAACCTTAATAATATCATTTCAGTGGCATCAACTGATCAGAATGACGGGTTGTCTAACTTTTCAAATTATAGCTCTACATTTGTAGACGTTGGGGCACCAGGTGAAAATATATATTCAACTTCGTTATCTTTTAATGATTCTACTGTACTTGACGAGGATTTTGAATCAGTCATTATTCCATTTATACCCAGTGGATGGACAGAAGATGGTACTTTTGCAACCATAGACTATAGCGACATTTGGGGACCAGGTTGGAAGGTACTCTATGGGGATTTAGAATATCCATATTCAGAAAATAACAATAGTAAAATAACAACTTCAACAGTGAATCTAGATGGAGCGAGTGATGTTGCTATTGGTTTCTATACAGAGTGCGATACTGAGTATCCATTAGATGGTTGGCATGATTATATGGTTGTTGAAGCAAGTTCTGACGGAACAAACTTTAGTGAGGTAGATCTTGGGTGGGGGGAAGGAAAATATGATGAACCCATGATAGATATTCTCAATGGTGATGAACTGGATGATGGCGGCTACGCATCCGCTTACATGACAGCATCGATCGCATCGGATTTTTATACAAGTAATTTTAAATTAAGATTTAGATGGGTAACAGATTCCGATTCCGATAAAGGAACATACGGGGATGGTTGTTTAATAGACGACATTGTTCTACTTAAAAGAGCAGCTGGTTCATATGAATACGAATTTGTAGACGGGACCTCGTTTGCTGCACCATACACAGCGGGTCTTGCGGCACTATTATGGAGTATAGATAGTTCACTAACTTATGATGAAGTAAAGAATGCAATTTTAAATACTGGGGATACAAAACCGAGCTTAGTTGGTAAAACCGTTACAGGAAAAAGGATAAATGCTTATAATGCCGTTAGATCACTAAATGGCTCAAAGGATATCGTTTCATTTAACTTTAATTCCTTGGGAATTACCGGTATTATCAATGAAAACGAACATACAATTTCCCTTGTAGTACCCTATGGAACCAACATATCTTCGTTACTTCCAACAATTACACATACTGGGGAAATGGTAAGTCCGCCCTCCGAAGTAGCACAGGATTTCTCGAGCCCTGTTACATATACGGTAACCGCTGTTAATAGTACTACACAGGATTATGTTGTTACCGTAACAGTAGAGTCTCCTAGCACCATAGCTACAGTATCTTCAGGAGTTTATACAGTTGAACTCGATACTATTTCTAACGTCCCATTTAATACCTCAGAGGCAACATTTTTAGCAGCATTAACAAAGGATGAGCCCAATCAAACTTGGAGTGATACGAATCTAAACGACCCAATATTAACTGGCAATGAATTAATAGTTACTGCTCAAGATGGTACAACTTCAAAGACATACACTATTAATGTTAATGAGGTACTACCTGTACTTGACCCAATTGGCAATAAGACTGTTGATGAATTAACACAGTTAACATTCACAGCTTCTGCCACTGATCCAGATGGGCCCTCTACAACTTACTATCTTACAGATGAACCAAGTGGAGCATCAATAAACCCAACTAGTGGTGTATTTACCTTCACTCCAACAGAAAGCCAAGGACCCGATAACTATTATATGACTGTTTCTGTGACAGATGGGTCAAACATTGATTACGAAGACATTACAATAACTGTAAATGAGGTTAATGTAGTACCTGTTTCTTACGGCGTAAGTGATTCATTAGATGAAGATGACAGCAAAGCAATAACCCTGAATGCTACAGATACTGATGAACCAGCAAATTCTTTAAGTTACTCAATTGTAGTTGGCGCAAGTCATGGGAATCTTGGCACAGTATCCGGAAATCAAGTTTTATACACACCAAACGAAAATTACAACGGGCCTGATTCATTTACATATAAAGCTAACGATGGGAATGCTGATAGTAATACAGCTACAGTGAGTATATCTGTTAATTCTGTGAATGACGCACCTACTGCCAATTCTCAATCAATTTCTATTGATGAAGACACTGAGGTATTAGTTACGCTCACTGGCAATGATATTGATGAAGATAGCCTCAGCTTTAACTTAATAGACGCGCCAACACATGGCTCTTTAGAAATAATTTCAGGTACTCAAGTAAACTACGTACCTAATACTGATTACGTTGGCGGAGACTCCTTTACATTTAAAGCAAGCGATGGGTTTCTTGATAGTAACACTGCAACCGTAAGTATTACTGTTGGGGCTATAAATGATACTCCGATACTTGATGCGATTGGGAATAAAATTATCGATGAACTTGATACACTCACATTCACTGCAAGCGCAGCTGATCCAGATAGTTCACTAACATACTCGCTTATAAATGCACCAACAGGAGCTTCTATTGGGTCAACATCAGGATTCTTCACCTTCACTCCAACAGAAAGCCAAGGACCTAATTCATATAATTTAACCGTTTCAGTAACAGACGGTAATACAAGTGATACAGAAGACATTACTATCACAGTAAACGAGGTTAATGTAGTTCCTGTCGTAAATGACTTTAGTGTTTCAACAGATGAAGATAGATCAAAAGACATTACATTAAATGTAACTGATCCCGATCTTCCAGGAAACACATTTAGCTACATTTTGGGAACAAGCCCAACCCATGGAAGTTTAGGACCTATTAGTAGTGGGCAAACAACATATACTCCAAATTCCGAATATAATGGTTCTGATTCATTTACATACAAAGTTAACGATGGCAGTGCCGACAGTGACTTTGCCACAGTCTCAATTACGGTAGACTCAATTAATGACGCACCTTCAATTAATACAACCGCGCCAAACTCAGCTACAGAAGATACGCTTTACACATACGATGCTGACGAAACAGATGTAGACGGACCCAGTGCTGTGTGGACAAAATCAGCATCAGATACTTGTAATGGTTCGCTAGATTCTTCTTCGGGAGTTTATACATTTACACCAGTTGGACCAACCCCAATTTCTACATGTGAAGTTTCTGTAACCATAAGTGACTACGGATCACCAAATCTGTCTGATACTCAAACAACTACAGTAACAGTAACTGCTGTAAATGATTTACCAATTAGTACAGGCGATGATTATTCAACTGATGAAGACTCTGTTCTTAATGTTACAGCTCCAGGAATACTGAGTAATGATAGTGACCCTGAAAATTCAAGTATATCCACGGCTCTTGTCTCTGATGTAACTAACGGTGACTTATCACTAAATAATAATGGCTCATTTAGTTATGCACCTAACACCAACTATTATGGTATCGATACCTTTGTTTATAAAATAAGTGATGGTACAGATTATAGTGAGAATGCAACTGTAACTATTACAGTTGATCCTATCAATGATGCACCAACAGCTAATTCTGACTCAGCTTCCACAGATGAAGACACACAATTAATCTTAACTAAGGATGAAGTATTAACTAACGATACTGATGTTGATGACGATCACTCCTTATTAAATGTTCAAAGTGTTTCTAAACCAATTAATGGAACTGTTTATATAGATGGGGCTAATATTGTATTTACACCATCTACAGATTATTTTGGATCCGCAAGCTTTGAATATACTGTTTCGGATGGATATTTAACCAACAGTGCCACAGTAAACATTACCGTAAATTCTATAAACGATGCCCCGTCTATAGATAGTACCGCACCAATAACGGCCACCGAAGATATTCTTTATACATATGATGCTGAAGTAACAGACCCAGATGGACCAAGTGCCAGTTGGAGCAAAACAGAGTTAGATACATGCAACGGATCATTAGATACAAACACAGGTTACTATTCATTTACTCCTAATGGACCCGTACCATCTGCTTCGTGCGTTTTATCTATTAAAGTAGAGGATGGTGCAGATCCATCATTCTCTGCGACTGAGAATGTAACGGTTAATATAGTAGCGGTAAATGACGCTCCTACAGCATATGGAACAACAGCCGAAACTGATGAAGATAATTCAGTGGATATAGGCTTAAATGGCACAGATCCCGAAGACGATATTCTTACATTTATAGTTAGTACTGTTCCTGTGCACGGTAATGTAGATATCGACGGTAATGTTGCAACCTATACACCAAATCCCGGATACAATGGCAGTGATTCTTTTGAATTTGTAGTAAATGATGGGTCTGTAGATAGTAACGACGCTTTGGTATCCTTAACAATTACAGGCATTAATGATGCGCCAGTTATAGAAAGTATCCCAAACCAAACGATTGACGAATATTATAATTTACAAATTACTCCTGTTGTAACAGATGTAGATGGTGGAGCACCTTCGTATTCACTTACAAATTCTTCTGTTGATAATTCGTCAATAAACACTGAAACAGGTGAATTTAACTTTACTCCTGATGAAAGTCAGGGAGGCAGCGTATTTGATTTTACTATCCAAGTAGATGATGGTTTTGAAATAAACAATATTGCTACTGAAAGTTTTTCAGTAACAGTTAACGAGATAAACAATAGCCCTATTGCCACTGATGATAATTTGGATGTTAACGAGGATTCCACACTTTTGGTAAATCATGCATATCTATTATCAAATGATACCGATCCGGATAATACAACAGATGACTTCAGTATTTTAAGTGTAAGCAATGTTACACCTACAGGGAGTGTTCTCACATTTAATAGCAGTACAATTGAATTCACGCCACCTGAGAATTTTAATGGACAAGCAACCTATGAATATTTAATATCTGATGGTAGTTTGACAGACACAGGACTTGTAACAATTACAGTAAATTCAATTAATGATGCGCCAGTGGCATATGACGATAGCAGCTCTACTGATGAAGATTCCGCTTTGGTCATAACTAAAGCGTCTTTACTAGCTAATGACGAGGATGTAGATGAAGATAGCCTTTCGTTATCAATAGTTTTTGATCCTGTAAACGGTACAGTTGAAATAGATGGTGATAATGTTGTATTCACACCAAGCTCAAATTATAACGGCTCTGCAAGCTTTTCTTACACTGTAACAGACGGTGAATTGACTGATACCGCTTCGGTATCTATTACTATAAACCCAATTAATGATGCTCCGGTTTTAAATACAGTAGGAGATAAAACGATTGATGAGTTTAATGAACTTAACTTCACTGCTACAGCAGTTGAGGTGGACACAGAAGACGTTTTATCCTTCTCACTTTCCAATGCACCAACAGGGGCTTCTATCAATTCATCTACAGGAGAATTTAGTTTTACACCCGTAGAGAGCCAGGGATCAAATACCTATAATGTTGATATAAATGTTACCGATGGATTAGATAGTGATGTCGAAACAATAACCGTTACCGTGAACGAGGTAAATGTGGCTTCGGTTGTTAACGAATTGTGGGCTACTACTAATGAAGACACTGCTAAAGTTATTACTCTCGAAGGTAATGACACAGATATACCAACGCAAACATTAAATTATTCTGTAACCGACCCATCGCACGGATTAGTGTCAATTGCTGGGGATCAGGTAACGTACACGGCTGACACAAACTATTATGGTGATGATGCCTTTACTTATAAAGCTAACGATGGCGTTACCGATAGTAGTTCAGAAACAGTTCACATTACAGTAAACGCAATTAATGATGGTCCCGATGCAAACCCAGACAGTGCCTCTGGTAATGAAGATGAAGACACAATAATCGCAGAAAGTGGCCTATTAACAAATGATACAGATGTAGATGATGTTACTTTAACTTTAAGTAATGTATCAACCCCTGTAAATGGTAGTGTTGCTATAGATGGTGATAACGTTGTATTCACTCCTGACAGTAATTTTAACGGTACTGCATATTTTGATTACACTGTTTCTGATGGTGAGTTAACTGATAAAGCAACAGTCACCGTTACAATAAACCCAATTAATGACGCTCCTGTAGCTAACTTGGGTACAGCTTCTGCGGAGGAAGATGGCGTTGTTACAATTACCTTGACGGGAAGTGACGTTGATGGGGATTCAATAAGCTATATTATCGTAGATAACCCATCTAATGGTTCGTTGGGTAGTATAGTTGGTAGTCAAGTAGACTACAGCCCTAACGAAAATTACGAAGGCAACGATTCTTTTACTTTTAAAGTAAATGATGGGTTGTTAGATAGTAACATCGCGACAATTGATATAACCGTGACAGAGTTTAATGACCCTCCGGTGTTAGATGAAATTGGCAATAAATCGGTAGACGAATTAACTGAACTTACTTTCACAGCAACTGCTACAGATCCTGATAGTTCTTTAACCTATTACCTTAGTGATGAGCCCACGGGAGCCACTATAGATACTAACAGTGGTTATTTCAGCTTTACTCCTTCAGAGTCACAAGGTCCTCAGGAATACACGTTTGATGTAAATGTTACGGATGGGGTAAGCATAGATACTGAAATAATAACTGTAACCGTTAATGAGATAAATGTAGCTCCTTTAGTGAACGATGTTAATGCCGCAACATCGGAAGATTTGGAAAAAATTATAACGCTTAATGCTACAGATTCTGATATTCCTACGCAATCCATTACGTATGCAAAGGTAACAGATCCATCTAACGGTACGATTTCAATTTTGAATGACAGTGCTACTTATACACCAAATGCAAATTTTTACGGCGACGATTCCTTTACTTATAAAGCAAATGATGGCGAAACGGATAGCAATACCGCAACTGTATTTATAACTGTTACCGCCTTCAATGACGCCCCCGTAGCAAATCCCGACTCTGCTTCTGTTGATGAAGATAATACTTTGTCCGTTTCAAAAGAGACTCTAATTGAAAATGACACTGATGTTGACGATATCTCATTAGTTTTAAGTTCAATTTCTAACCCAGTAAACGGATTGGTATCTATTGATGGCTCTAATGTTATATTCACTCCAACTTCTAATTATTTTGGATCAGCAAGCTTTGATTACACTGTTTCCGACGGTTCGTTAACAGATACAACTACCGTTTTAGTAACAGTTAATCCTATAAATGATGCGCCTTCTGTTAATGATGGTACTGCTGTTACAGACGAGGATAATTCAGTTTCAATATACTTAGTAGGTACAGATATTGAGGGTGATAGTTTATCTTATACAATAATAGATAGTACATCTAACGGAGCGCTTGGAGGACCTTACGGAAATCAAGTCATTTACACTCCTAATGAAAACTACTTTGGTGGCGATTCATTTACATTCAAGGTGGACGATGGTAATTTTGAAAGTAACACAGGTACAGTTACTATCACAATCAATGCTATAAATGATCTACCAGCTCTTGATGTAATTGGCGATAAATCTATTGATGAGTTAGCAGAACTT
Organism: candidate division WWE3 bacterium GW2011_GWC2_41_23; assembly: GCA_000996895.1. Lineage (GTDB taxonomy): Bacteria > Patescibacteriota > WWE3 > UBA101185 > UBA10185 > UBA8498. Next base: position 19,824 of record LCBB01000004.1, on the reverse strand, counting down.
AGCTTTACGGTTACAGCAAACGATTCTGATACAAGCGATGCTCTTGAACTTTCTCTAACAAATGCACCAACAGGAGCTTCAATAGAATCTGATACAGGCAATTTTAGTTTTACACCTACAGAGGTACAAGGACCTAATACTTATAATGTTACTGTTAATGTAACTGATGGAATTTACACTGATTCTGAGGAAATAGAGATTACAGTTAATGAAGTTAACACCTCTCCAGTTGCACAAGATGTAAACACATCAACAAATGAAGACGTTTCAAAAAGCATTATTTTAAATGCTAGCGATGCTGATATTCCAGCAAACACTCTTACATATACAGTTGAAACCGGTGCAAATCATGGAACTTTGGGAACAATTTCAGGAAATGAATTAACTTATACACCGGATACGAATTATAATGGGGTTGATACATTTACATACAAAGTTAATGATGGTCTGGCTGATAGCAATATCGTAACTGTAAATATTACTGTGAATTCGGTGAATGACGCTCCAGAAGCAAATCAAGATAACGCATCTTTTGACGAAGATACGCAGTTGATATTAGCTAAAAATGACTTAATTACAAACGATACCGACGTTGATCTTGATACACTTTCTGTTATCGGAGTTTCAACCCCAACACACGGTACAGTTTATATAGACGGTTCAAATATTATATTCACTCCGGTAAATAACTATAACGGAGCAGCAAGTTTTGAATACACTCTGTCAGACGGTACTCTAACAGACACGGGTTTTGTTAATCTAACCATTAATCCTGTAAATGATGCACCAACCGTGAGCGCTGATGCATACTCAACTACTCAAGAGGCAGCGATATCGATAACCCTATTAGGCAATGACATTGAAAATGATCCACTTGTCTATTCGATTAATTCTGACCCAACAAATGGTTCCTTATCAACGGTCTCAGGAAATCAAGTAACATATACACCTGATACGGGTTATATAGGCAACGATAGTTTTACATACCAAACAAACGATGGAGAATATGACAGTAATGAAGCTACCATAGATATTACAGTATTACCTCCTCCAGTTATTTCAGGGGAAAGTTCTACTAATCTTGAGAGTACCAGCATAACAATTACATGGACGACAGATCATCTGAGCACTAGTAGAGTAATATATGATACGGCGTCACATCCAACTTTAGGTACAGCTCCAAACTATGGTTATGCTTATTCAACTATTGAGACGGATGGTTCGCCTATGGTAATTAGTCATAATGTAACTATTAGTCCATTAACTGCCGAAACAACATATTATTACAGAGCGGTCTCGCATGGGTCACCTGAAGTTGTAGGTGATGAGCTAAGCTTTACAACCAAAAAGGCCGTAGAAGAAGATACAGAAGCCCCAGATAGGCCTGAAAACGTTGGAGTAGGCTACGACAGCGATGATAAAACAATAAAATTAACTTGGGAAAATAATGACAGCGATATAGACAAAGTGTTTGTATATCTTGGATACAGTGAAAGCTTTGACAAAAATAGCGACTCAAGAATAGCAGAAAATGATAGGGACGATGAAGATGTGACAGTAAATGATGTTAAAGAAGGTAAAACATATTACTTCAAACTAGTTTCTGAGGACGGGGCTGGTAACAGAAGCAACACGAAGACAATATCAATAGAGATTCCATCAACTCAGGAAAAGGTCATTATCAATACCTACGAGAGTCCCACAACTCTTGCGGCTACTGACGAGGTTCTTGAATCAGGTGATGAGACAAAGAATGTACTAGGTTTGGAAGATGTAGAGAAAGATAATCCCAGTGTTGTTGAAGAAACTCGTAAATCAAATATTTGGAGATATATCATTCCTAGCTTGGTTGTTTTAAGTATTGGTACCATAATTATTCTTAGACGAAAAAGAAAGTGAGCAGTCCTATAAAAAGAATCATATTTAGCATACTCCTGGTTGTTGTATCGCTGACCTTTGTTCTACTAATTCTTAAAACCCGCAACACATCTATAATTTCCGGTAAAAAAAGAGTGTGTCCAGATGCATGGATTGATAACCAAATGCCAAGTGTTAAAGATGATAAAACAGTGAACTTACGCCAATATTTTGTTATTGATGGAGAAAGACAAGAAATGGGGGACTACGACTTAGACTGGATTCGAATTAACTGCAATATAAAACCTCAAACAGTGTACTAAGTGGTTTTACACTAAAATAGCAGTTCGAACTTGTTCCCCGATGAACAGCCAGGATTTACTAAGCACCTCCGGAAGCTCCTTTTGAGCCAGTATATCAAGCCATTTCTCAGGTTCTAACTTCTTTGCGAGATTATATACATCTTCCTTACCTTTTTGGATCATAAACCAGTGTTTTTGTCCGTCTATCAACAATGTTCTATCAAATATCTTTAGGTTCTGACCAAGTGAGTTAAGTATCTCAGTCTTTTGATGCAAATCACCGTGTTCAAACCAATAGCGTGCGTAACATGCAAAATTGAAGGCTCTAATTGAAAGATCGTGCCAGTCATCAATTCTTTGGTCAGTGTTGTTTAGCTTTTCCCACAGTTGTTCTTTCTCTTTAAGTAGTGGAACTCGTTTTGCAGCAAATTCCTCATCAGATAGCACCGACCCATCGATATTTTGAGGCATTATTTTTAGTTGAATGAGATTATCTAACTTCTTTACACAGTCATCATAAGCAACTTTTAAATTACCCCTAACAACTTCCCTGTCGGTTGTTTCATCCTTGTTTAACTCATTAAGATGTTCGATAGCCCAATCTTTGAATCTCGGGGATATTTCGTAGTTACTTAACTCTTTATCAACTATCTTAGTTAGCCTTTTTAGTTCAATGCTACCTTGTGTGCAATTCTTGTGAACACGTTTTGTGCAGTGGTAATAGACGTAACAAAGTATTTTCGGATTGACCATCTCGTCTATCGGCGTCATACACCTCGGACAATTATTAGACCTAATACCCTTAGTGAACTTCTCTTTACAGGTAGGGCATATTATTTGCCACTTTTCTTCGCATGTTATAGAACCGTCGCACTCTCCACAGGTTAAAATCTCCTTAAACGCAAAATGATTAGTTTTTTTGGTGTGTGGTCTTTTTTTCTTACCTAAAAATATCTGCATTTTTTCAAATTCCTCTTGCGTAAACATTCTTGGCTGATTTCCATAGATCTCACCCTCTTTTCTGACCATTAAACCGTAGTAGTATGGATCAGCAAGGAATCTGTAAAAAGTAGTTTTACTCATCGGTTTACCACCTAATTTTGCAGTCTTTCTCGTAAGGTAACCCCAGTCTTCATTAAGAGTTAGCAATATCAACATAGGACTATATGTACCGCTTAAAATTAGTTTTCCGGCTTTCTGGAGTAGGGGAAACCTATCAGGGTCTGCAACGATACACGTTCTTTTTGTAAACGGATCTGTGTAGTTTAAGTATCCTTGCTTTGCAGGACCTGCCCATTCTTTTTCTGTAAAAAACTTCTCTCTGTTTCCTCGCTTTACATTTACACTTTTATCGTCAGAGTCCTTTTTAGCCATACTAAATTCAAAGTTTAAAAAGAATTTGTCATCTGGAGTATTAAAATATGACTTTGAGGGCGTCTTCAATTCTTTAATGTTTCCTAAGTCCATTAAATAGATAAACTCACCTCCATCTCTTGAGTTTCTTGCAATACGATTTGGTTGCCACACTATGATTCCGTCTGCCTCTTTTGCTTCAATTCTTCTTAGCATGTCTGCATATTTAGGTCTGCCAGGCTTAAAAGCAGACATAGATTCTTCGTATACATCTACAACTGTTAAACCTAATTTGACAGCTAATTCTTTTAACTCGCGGACTTGTGCCGGAAGAGAAAGTATTTGTTTATCTTCAGAATCGCTACTTTTTCTACAGTATATAAAGTATTTTAGTTTTTCTGTTTTTTCTTCGTACATAAATTAAAGCCCCCACCGGTGCGATCAGAACGGTAAAGTTCTGTCCGATGAGGGCATTAAAAAACTTTACCTATATCTGACCGCAGATTTATTGTACAACCATATTTTTAGAATTTGAAGTATTTGTATCAGCTGTGGTCACTGCGATCGAATTGTTTTGTGTAGTTGGTTTATATATCAAGCTAATAAACTGCAGCAGTTCCTTACCTTTCATGTCTGCTGTTTCATCAGAAAGTAATACTTTGAATTCTTCAAAGTATATCTTCTTAAATGATTCTAAAGCAGCTTTACTAAGCATTTGTATTAGCTCCTTTTTCAAGTCTATAAGCAGCAACTGGATATTCGTTGTCATTCAATTCAATCAACGTTGCATCTTGGCGGTAGTAACCCTCGTCAAGGAAGTTGTCCCATTGCCCAATGGACATGGTTATATAAAACCCGGGTATACCTCCTAACATATTCTCAATGGATGTATTCAAGCTAATCGAGTTAAGTTCAGGTCGCTTTAATCTAATGATCTTCATTGCTGTTCCTCCACAGAGTCCAAATCTGGCAGGTTTCCATCAAAGACAGAACTGGGATCTAAAACCGTGTCATCCTCCGCTGGTGTATGGTATGTAGGGTTTGTGGCGTTTTTTAGTAAACTTCCTTTGCAAGGATTTATATAAGAGGTTTTAGTGTTTTGAGTACCAACCATACACTTTGGCGTCAAACCAGCATACAACCCTACATTATTTTGACTAATTAGATCGTTTTTTATCCCTATACCTCGATAGCAAATTCCTGTTTTCTCCCGTTTTTTGGGAAATCTATCTCCCATTCGGCGACCAAAGGCGGTTTTACTGAAAAGATCTTTTCCGGTCAATTTTTGTTCCTCTGCCCATTTTTTGTAGGCCGTATATAGAACTGACGCCTTTGTTACTATTTCGTCAGACTCAACACAGGCATCTGATACAAACTCGGCGAGATCGTCGTTTTCCTGCTGATAGGCACCTGTTGCCTCGCTGATAATCTCCGGTAACGGCAACAATCCTTCCTTTTGCCAGAGTAGGCACCCCTTTACAAGCCAGTTTAGAATCCCTGGAAACTCGCCCTTCAGCTTTTGTGGCAAGTCTTTATCTTGCTCGGATAGTTTGAATACTCTGTTAAATGGAATAAGTCGCATTCGACGCCAGAACCCAAAAGAGTCGTCTTCAACCTGTGGTTTATGGTTCACAAATAACCATATCTTGCAGACTGGGTAAAAAGAAAAGAACTCACTGTAGAGGTATCGGGCTGTTTCTTGATCACCACCGGACCACTTCTTTAAACGCAATTCGTTAATTTTTGTAGAAGAGAGAATCTCGCTACTCATCAGGAATCTTCTAAACTCTATAGATGCTACGTCGTTAGTGGCAGTTGCCATCGAGTTACGTTGGAACATGGAAGCAGGTGCACTGTAGGCATAATCCTTCAATATCTCACGAATGGTCGAAAATAGTACAGATTTCCCATTCGCACCAACTCCAAAACAGAAGAAGACAACCTGCTCCCGGACATTTCCGCTAATACTATATCCAAGTGATTTGTTAACGTAACGGATAAGTTCTTCGTTATTCTCAAATACTTCGTTGATAAACTTTTCCCACAATGGGCATGCGGCGTTAGGATCAAAATTAACTGCTGTAGCCATTGTTATTCTATCTTCCGACCTTCCTTCTCGCAGCGTTGCTGTTGTTAGGTCAACAATGCCATTTGGGCAGGAAAGTAGCATGGGGTTGGTATCCCAGTTATCGCCAGAGTCTGCAATTGGAACAAGACTCTTAGCAATACCTATTGCCGCATCGAGACGTGTTTTGTTTTCGCTTTGCATAGCCCACGCAACTGCTTTTTTTCGTTTTTCGTAATCGTCAATCTCAGCTACTTCGTGATATCTTTTTTTCGCTGCTTGCATTGCTTTTCGGCTAATATCACCGTCTATATCTGGTTGCCATCTATGTCCTTTCCATATCAACCACCTCTTTCTTCTATGATCAAAACGAACATTACTTCCAAATAGCTCGTTTATTTTCTCTGCGTTTGAGGTATCGGTTCGGCGTTCAGATAAATCAGCACTCTTAGGCGATCCTTGTTTTTCTATAGAAGATTGAATAAATTCCCAAGCCTGTGATACCTGGTGATTAAATTCGCTTTCGCCAAGTGGTGGTTTATATGTCAGGTTCACTCCAACTAACACTCTTGTCCCTGTATCTTTGTCTAATTTGTTGAATACTGAACACGCAAGTTTATAGAGACTATCGTTTCGAGCTCCTTCCTCTATGTCTACAAAGTCTGCCATGTTCAATGGTTTACGAATTCCGCTTTTTCCAAACTTGCAATCATCGAAATGGATTAAACGAACTATTTCGTCGGAAAGAGGTGTAAGGTTATCAAAATCCTGAGAGATCCACTGTCGCCCATTAAAAGGCGGTACTAACGCATAGCTATGCCAACCTTTGAGGTCTATACGTAAAGTTGCATTAGAGTGAGAGTGTATATCTCGATCATAACGGAAGTAGTAGTGCTTTCCTTTGGATTCAGATATAGCAATCACAGGCGACGTCAGATCCCACTCCTTTAGGCCGTGTTTAACTCGGTCATCATCTACTACCAAAACACCTGAAATGTCCCCCGTGACAACTGCCAAATACCATCCTTTATTTATCCAATTCGTAACTTCTGCTAAAGTAGCCCTTCTGGTTTGAAACTCTGTCCACGGTATTGGAGGTTTTTTTGTTTTAGGGATGATGGGGATCAGGGACCAATCTAATTCTAAGTAAATTTTCACATAATCAACAGGACTCATAACTCTACCTCCTCCGATCCATAATTTATGAAGGGTAGACTATCAGCTAAAATACCCTCTACAAGCCCCTTAATGCTCTTTCCTTCGTTTGCGGCGTAAACTTTGATAAGTTTATGGTACCCAACATCAATTCGTATCTGTTTAGTTCTTTTTTTGTCGATTTGTTTACTTACAAGACCCTTTTTATCTTTATTCAGTTTTAAGACTGTTTCTACTTCCGGAGAATTCATACCCAAAGGGTACCAACAATAATAAGTCTGGTCAGTTTCAGTTATGTATACGTAAGTGAAACTATTTTGAAGGCTTTAATAGATCTAAGTATCTATAATAAATTGTTCTGATAGTGTTCTCGTCGATAAGGGCCAAATCTTCCATTTCAGAGGAACCAGCAATCTCTGAGAATGACATTCCCCTGTTTTTCATAGCATAGATTTTGTATGCAATGTCTCCAGAAGACTTTTTGTTATCCAGGGTATCCGGTAACTCTAAACCTTTTTGGTAAATGCTTATCAGATAAGCATTATTCTTAATAAACTCAACAATGCGGTTTATGCTTACATTCCCAGTTATTTCAATACTAATTTTTCTTTTTATCGCAGAAGTTTCTTCATGAATGACGAAAACCAGGTCCTGAGGGTTATTTGCAGTAATAGCTTCGTCAGCAACCCTTATACTGATCCCGTCATCCAGTGGAAAATCGATACTATTTTTTTCGCGTAGCATATTAAATACTGGATCTAACCAGCTAAGAGGGTACTTTTTAGCAAGAAGAAATTCCGCAATAGTATCTTTCACTGCTTTGATGTTCCCAAGCATTTTTTTGCCATTACCAGGAGTAGGTTTCAATGATAACCTCAAACTCTCTATTAAATCCTTAAACGAACTATCTTCTAACAAACTCAACATTCTATTAAATGAGGCATTTGTAACTCCAATCTTATTAAGCTCACGGTTAGGTTTTAATTCCATGTCGACAAATCGATTATAACTCAATATAAAAGTCCTTTTTATAGCACCGAAAAACTCATTCATCAATCCCACTCCACGCACCGCAAAACTCTCTTTCCAATCAATTCTTATCGATCCACTCTTTTTTTATAGGCACCGGAAAATTCGAAATACATTGCTATTACAGTATTCTATTTTTTTACAAAAACACTAAAACTACTTATATCTATTAAATTATGTATAAAAACGTGATAAATTAATACTGTAATTGAATATAGTCACCTAAACCTCTAAGGCATGGTGAAAAAGTCCGAGTAAGTGAACGGAAGCTCTCCGTTTAGCAACTTACTCGGTCATATGGGGAAACTTATATGGGTAATCTGCAATGGTTACCGGCTAGCGGGGAGCTTATGTTGTTTACGCATAAATTTCCCCAATATTAATATGATTAATAAACGTTTTGACCTTAAAAAGCTTAAGGATTTGTTAAATGAAGCGCTAGAAGAACAAAAAAAAGTAGATTTGGGTAAATTATTGGATGAACGTACAGCTTCGAAAGCTTTTGTTGCTATCACTATGAAGAATGCATCTAATATGTGGCCTGATATTAAAGCAAAAAGAATGGCTCCTTACGTTCGGGGTAAATTAGTTACTGAAACAGATGAGGTGGCATCGCTAGACTTGGGGCTGGTATTAATCGCTTTAGGGATAAACCAAATTGGAAATTTATTTCCAAAAGAACAAGCAGAAAGATTAACACAATATACATTTGACGAACTAGCGGTTGACAAAACCGGGTATTCAACAAACGAGGTAGTAGACTATATAGCCGCTTTATCAGAAGGAAAAGATGCTAAGGATGGCTTTGATAATGTTATCACAATCTTATTAAATCAATGGTTTGGTAAAAATACTGATACAATAATGTTTAAACCTATATCTGGATCCGGTGTATTAGTGATAGATCCAATAATTAAAGATTTTATTTTCGAGGCTATAGCTCTTGCGCCAACTTTTTGGGATACGATCAAAGGAGACTATAAGTTATATGAAAATAGCTAAAATAATATTTTCAGACGTAGATCTGACAAATAAAAACGCGAACTATTCTACACGTAGAATCATGGATAATGATTTGACGGAATTAATGCAGGAGTTGTCTTCTATCGGTTACTGCCAACTTGGAAATGCCATAATTACTCGTGGGACCTCTCAAGAAACTTCACATACTATTTTTGTGCCTATTGTTAACTCACAAAATCCTGAAGACAGAATGTATGGATCCCTGTTCCACCAAGCAATGCGTGCGGCACTTACGTTGGCTAAACTATACGGTGTGGGTACCCTCGTTGCGGAGCTTCCATCATGGGACGAGGAAAAAACCATATATAATCTGAGGTCCTGGGGGATCCTGTTAAAAAGGGCTATTAAACCTCCTTTAGATAGAAAAAACATGGTAAATGTGATCGATAGTGTTTCTAAGGAATATCCGGGTATTATGATAAGGATGGATTATTTGCCATAGTAAGCGTCCGATATAAATTACTTTCCAATTTGCCTATCTGGATTGCCCTGCAAAGCTCCAGGAAGCCCTTAGAATAGATTTTAATGCTGTGGGCGAGCACTCACTTAGCACAACTGGATACTCCTTAAATACTTTCATAATTTCCCTGTATTGTTTTTTAAAAACGGACAATTATGAGGATTGAATAGCTAAGGCTATCTTTCTTGGAGGAGATACGGATACGCAAGGAGCTATAGCGGGGTCACTCGCCGGTTCTTTCTATGACAAAAGTAAAATAACCAGAAAAAATGGGCTACTTGTTTGTTAGGATCGGTGTATATAGAAGAATTAGCAAGTAAACTTTATATTTAGTCAGTGTTTTTTCTTTGAGCGTATTTGTCTATTAAGCCCAAAGACGACAACCTAATATGCATTGCCTGTTCGCTCACCTGATATTTTTCTGTAAGTTTTTTAATATCTAAACCAATAGTGTCCAAATCTTTTATTAGAAATTCTTTTGGCATAAGAAGTTCTGCTGCAAACAAATCAGCCTCTTTTTCTTGTTGAAAATGTGCATCTGCAAATTTAAATTTCTCATTTTCCGTATAAACGGAATCGTAATGGGCGTGCCCATTGAGGTAGTGCCCAAGTTCATGAGCAATTGTAAATCTTTGAAGATTTTGTGGATTGTTTTTGTTTACACCAATAACCTTTATAGTTTCATCAAGATATACCATCCCGCGTCTTTTATCTGGGAAATCATAGGGTACTACTTTGATATTCAATGCTTTTGCTACCATTACAATATCAACAGGAGATTCTGTTACTCCGGCTAACTTTAATATGTTTTGAGCTTTATCGCGATTATTTGAGGTCATCTCTATTATCGTTTATAAATTTTATAAACTCGTTTGAAACTTTGTCTGCCTTTGATTTTTCCTCTGAGGTCATATCCTTGCTGTCTCTGTAATTAACAAGTGGACTAAAAGATAGTACTTTTTGATCTTCTTTAACATCTTCCAGTAGGGTCTCTAAAGCAACCCCTAAGAATTCAGCAATAATTGAGAGATCTTTAACAGTGACTTCTGTCACACCTCTCTCAAGGTCAGAAATAGCTGCATGTGATTTACCCAAAAACCTGCCAAGTTCATCCTGTGACTTTCCTGCTTTAAGGCGGTATTCCTTGATTTTTCTTCCTAATAATTCTTTTTTAATCATATTAACTCCGTAGGTAGAGCATACAATACTAAGGTCAAAATGGCAAGTTTCCATTGACTTTAACCGTCCCTAAGTTGTAAGATACATCGGATAGTCTAAATTTGTACCTACACAAGATGCGGTGACATATTAACATGGCCATGTTGATGTTACACCTCAGATCGGTGAGGTTTAAGGAGGTGTGACCGGAAAAGATTTATGGGATCAGTCAGAATTAAAGGAATAGAAAAAGACAACGGCAATCATGAAAATCCACATGAAGCTATAAAAGCTTATTGTTGGGTTGATGAAGCCGATAATAAGTCAGGAAAAACCGACCGACCTACAATGGTTAGTTGGATGGAAAAAGGCAATTCAGCATATGTTAAGGACTCTTACGGAAATAAGGCTTTTTGTTATGTACGGATCAGCGTACACAATACAAAATTCTTGCAGACTAAAGCAGACAATACATATACGGATAACCTGCTCAAACTACCTGAATGCTAATTTAGTTTAGCATAAAAAGTATTTTTGGTGGGGCGAAATGGCGCCTCATCGTAACTGATGATAATGTTTCGCCCTGCCAGAGCATCTTTAAAGTGTTCCGCACTTTGTTTATCCCCAAAACGCGAAAAATCAGTTAAAATAGACTCATAAAGGTATATAAATATGTTTGAACAAGCTTTAAAAAATATAGATGGCGCGTTGCATAGAGATGCTGGTTCTGCAACGGAACAATCTTCTCAACCTTGTTAGTAACGGCAACTAGTGACTCTATCAGAGTCTTCCATTCTACAAGTGCTAGGTTCACCATTAAGGATTTTGATACAGCTACTGCTGTTCAGGTTCTTGCTTAAGACGATTTTCCACATCCTCTATACTAATTGGTACAGCTCTAATCGATTGCTCAATAAAAGTAATATCTTCGGGCAGCAGAATACTTGTCCTTAGCTCCGATGTATCAGATACCACGCCCATGCTGTTTAGGTGCTCATTAAGTACAGCATTTGCCATAACAGCACTTCTTTTTGTTATAGCAACTTCCTCTGCTACGCTTCTAAGTTTCATTTTTATATCATTTAATAAAACTTCTATTAAGTGCTTGTTAGGATTACCTTTTAATATTTCGTTATACAGTTGGGTTTTATTTTTAAAATCGGAATCAATTATTCTGACATGTGCTTTTAAGTGCTCAAGATTGTCGTAGGCTATCTCAATAGCATTATATACAGCATCTTCTGTTAGTGTTGAAACTGCATTGGAGTTGAGAAATGCCATATGAGTAGAGTATTTTACTGTCACAATCATATCGACAATGCTACTATACCTACCGTATGCAGGTGTTAAAAAATCCGGATTTTCTAAATAAAATGTGAAGTTTTTCTGTACATTTTCTAACCTAAAAATAATAAACCGAAGCTCGTGCCACAATAAACCTGAATAGTACTTTTCTACTCTTTTTTGCTGCATTTTTTGTGATTGACTTTGAAGCCAAAGACCAAAATAAACACTCGCGAATGTAAATATAGCTTGTTGGAGATTATTGTATTTTGTAAAAAACCCCATAATAAACAATATTGCTGTTAGTGGTAATGAATGCCTAACGAACGAATGCTGTAACTTTATGAAGTATTTATTTTTAAGACCTAAACCAAAAAGATAAGAAGTAAGCGCTATTACGATATAGATAAATAGTTGTTTATCTTGAAACATGTCAAGATATTAGCAGTAGACGATGCTCTAAGCAAACAGCTGCTTAGTTTTATTGAACAGCGGATATGACATCATGGATACTAAGTAATATTTTTAAAGTATTCAGTATTTGGTTCAACTTAGCTTCCACCACCGACCCCAAGCGATTAGGAAAAAGCCGGAGCGGGCTCTAATACTGCAATTTGAATGTCCAATAGGTTATCCTGTTCCTTGAAATAGTTTCGAACATTGTCAACCGTTCGCAGCCAATCAGTACGGTACATCGGATTTAAGAGTATATCAAAGGGTTTTCTATATGCCACATCAACATCTCCATCCTTTAGCTTCAGGTCGCAACATACAGTAGTTATCAACTTTCTTTTTTTCAAAATATCATCACCTTCGATGATTTCCTTGGCATGAAATGCCGTGTTTAAGAACTCTTCGGTGCGTTCCAACCAATTATCAGAGGAAAATTTAGTGTCATTTATCCGGTTCTCTACTTTTGAACGCTCATCAAGTATTAAATTCTTTTGGGCTTTGAACTCTTCTGCTGACAACTCCTCATCAGCTCGCATTGTGATAAGTCTGTTTAGACGGTCTTCTAACCGGTTGTATTCGCCTCTGAAATGCTCAAGTTGTGAGTTGTGTTGGTTAGCAAGATTACTATATTTTGCCTTTAATAATTCCATTCCAAGAGACCAAACCTCCGTATCAATACAAATAGCGTCAACTACTCCTGACAACATCTCTTCTAATTTAGTGGTCATGATTGGCTTCTGTGGGCATGCACCATGTCTTTTAGTGCAGTTATGATAAGTATATATAGCAGTTCGGTTAGTTCCTTTGTAGTATTTCTTTTTTACAGTTGTGGTAATACTACAGCCACAGTAAGCACATGTTATAAGGCAGTTGTATGGACTTTTCCAAGAGTTTACCTTTGGCTTGCTTCGATTACCTAATGCAATTTGAGCTTGTTCAAACAAATCTTTAGTAATTATTGGTGTGTAACTCCCTTTGAAAAGCTCTCCCTTAAAGTAAAAGTAACCGTAATAGACGGGGTTAGTTAGTAGTTGGTATAAGTGACTTTTACTAATTTCCTTTCCTTTTTTAGTTTTTAATCCTTTTCCATATAACTCTTTGGCTATATAACTAAGCGAAAATGCACCAACCGATGCAAGTTCGAAGGCTTCCTTCATAATAGGAGCTTCGAAACTGTGGGGTCTTATGCTTCTTCTACCTTTAACTTCACCGTAGTTTTCGTACCCTAACGGTGCTTCTCTAAAGTACTCGCCACGATTTAGCTTGCCGGACCAACTTCTCTTTACATTCTGGCTTATGTTTTTTGAGTACTGATTAGCCATACCGAAATGAATTAAGAGAATCAATTGGTCAGATTCTGGGGTATAGATGTCTCCTAAGGGTGTTCTGATTTCTTTTATAATTCCGTTTTGAAGTAGCTGAAGAATTTTGCCACCTTCTTCAGGGTTTCTACAAAGTCTGTCAGGCTTCCAGGTTAATATGGCATCTGCTTCATCAGCTCTAATCATTCTTAGCATCTCGTCAAACTCTGGCCTATTATTTGGCTTATACGCAGACTTACTTTCCTGAATACTTCTAACAATGTTTAAGCCCTCTTCCTTAATGCATTTATTGCACTCCTCTATTTGTTCTGGAATGGAAAGAGCTTGCCTTTCTTTGGCCTCAGACGACTTTCTCGCATATTGTATGTATCTTAAATCGTTCATAATACTTTCGAAAAATAAATGACCGCCCTAGGTGTAGCCAACAAAAGATTGCTCTCAGTTGTCCTAAGACGGTCATTAAAAAGAACAATCCTATTAAGTTGGCTACATGCTAATTATACCGCATTTTGCTTGCTATTAAAGTATTCATCAACTTTTGCGTTAAAAACGGCTCCCTTATTATTTATTGTTTTATCTTGGTCAATCTCGCTAGAAAAGTCGTAGAATTTCCATTCCGGTAAACCTTTTCTACAGGCTTTAAGATAAGTGGTTGTAAAAGCCATTGGATTACGAGACTCGAGCTTTTTCCAAGCAATTAAAGCCGCAGCCTCTTTCTTATTAGCAGGCTTAAAATTCCTGGGATTCACCACTCCCTGCGTTACATAGTCTTCTTCTCCCTCCTTATAAGATATTTGCGATGGAGTTACCACTTCACTATCTTCGCCTTTACTAAATTCAATTGGATTAGATTTAACTATATTAGATTGTGTTGTCGGTTGGTTGTCATTCTGGATACCAAAATCCCCATTTTTCGTTGAGAATGCAGGTAGTAGAGAAGAAGAATATCTATCATTTCTTATTTGTTGATACCTTTTCCATGTTGGGAATTCGATATACCACAAATTATTCTGCTTCCATCTTTGCCAAAGTCCCTTATTCGTAATTTCTTCTAACAGTTTTTCAAGCAGACTGACTGACCACTTACGCAATGGGACAATTCTGGCATGCATAGTTTTTGCATCACCTATCATTCTTCCATCATCATCTGCGTGGCTAATAGCCCAGGTAAAAAGTAGTGCCGCTTTATCTGATAGCTCGTTTACCTGTAAAGATAGCGATATTTTATTGTGTATCATCCTTGCTTTAGCCATTTATAAATCCTTTTTTGTATTGACCTGGTTTCAACATAACTTCAAAAAGGCTGGTTAGATTATCCGCAATGAGAACAACTTCCCCATCCGAAAGAGCTCTCCCATACCTTGGTTCGAATAGGCATCTAATCCTATTCATCAGCTCTTCTGTTAACCATGTTATGGGAACACCGGACATTTCCTGGAATCCTCCTTTTTCTCTTCATGCATATTTGCTAAAAATTCCTTTATACTTTTTTCTACCAGACTTTTTATACTCACAGTTTCTTCAGCTGCTTTCCTTTTAATAGACTTATGCAATGCAGAATCTATTCTTATAAGCTTGGTGTCTATTGTTAATTTATTCATAAATTTATACTGCAATTATTTATGATTTAAGTCAAAACTACGACAATAGTTTAATGGCGTAGTAAAAGCCTATATAGCCTATTGAAGAAGGTGAATATTAATCATATATAACAACGATTATTGGTTATTTAATACGATTAGAGATGGGGTACGGGTAGTTTCAATATTGATAAGTTAACATAGGAAATGTCTTGTCACCCTCACATCTCAAGAGATTTTTTCAATAGGATACATAGGAACTGTTGGATGTTGTCCTTACGCCTTTTATCACGATATATGCTAGATAGCCTATTGGAAGTATAATCTATACAGAAAACCTAGCTTGTCAGTCTTGCCGACTTAAAAGGCATTGAACCTAAGAAGGGGCTACCTTTCCGAGGGTTCAATGCTGACAAGCTAGGACTACGAAGAAGGTAGTCCCTTTTTTATGTTAAAAGAACAACTAAAGAAAATATTGAGTAAGAAAATAATCTTGCTGGAGTTGATACTTCTATTTGTTATAGCTGTTGCGTCCATCTACCTAGTAAATACCCTAAAAGTTCTTAAGAGTGATACGAGCCCTTACGAGGCAGGCGTCTCGAAAAATGCAGTTGTCGTTATCCCCACCATGAGTAGATTAACAAACGAGGATTATAAAAATCTATTAACCGACAGCTACGATGTGTTAATTCGTATTTCAAAACTGATGGATTCAGAATCAGAATATTATTTGAAAAAAGAAGTGAGCGACACAGATAAATTAAAAATAATTGAGATTTTAGGGAACATAGATAGTACAAGAAATTCATATAATAATGCACTTACACTTTTTAACAGCAAAATTGGTTTATCTAAAGATTCAAAAACATTTTATTATTTTGACGAAAATGATTCACTTCTCAAGACAAGCATTGATAATGTCTCTAAAGCTATAAAGAACGCTTCTTATGCTAATACATCACTAATTAGATACTATGAAACAAATAATGAAGGTGAACTCACTCTGGCTAACAGTAACTATGGTAGAGCATATAAAAGTATTAAAGAGTTACAAGCAGAGATTAGAAAAATACTTGTTGGTAATACATCAGAGATTTATGTAAGCGACATTGAAAAACCAAAGAATTCTCAGACAGACCCCGGACTCCAAAGCTACTACGATACTTACGAGGACCCCTTCGTAATACAGATAAGAACAACTTTAAATAGTTACCTTAAAGACCCAAAAATGCTGTCTGAAACCGTTTTAGAGGGTCTAGGGGATGGTAAATCGGGGTTAAATAGCTATTCTAGTGAATATTTTAAAGGTAGGTTCGTGGTTATGGATATTAAAAACGGCCTAGCAGGCGGTAAAGAAATTAATATCATATTCCCCGATAAACCTGATAAAGTCTTTTGGGTTTGGGTCTATGTAACAACCGATGGTGTTTACGAAATGAGAGGATTCCAGGTAAATAGTATCTATACCGAGGATAAAATACAATATTTTCTTAAACAATATCAAAACTTAATACAAGATATAAGCCATTCTCTCTAGAAAAAGCTATAATTAGTCAGGGTCTATATGTTTGAAAAGTTCGCTGGTAAATTCTTAACTAATATTTTTGTATACGGTTTCGTTTCAGTATTTCTCGCTGTTCCTTATTTAATCTATTATTTACTGACTAGCTATTTATTCTTGGGTATAGGGGCTATTGGATTATTTCTATTTGTAGTAGCTTACGGAACTTATAAAGAGCTTGTGGAAAGTAGTGAAAAGGAATATAAGGCTGAGTTACAGAGAATTAGTGTTGACTCTTCTCACAAAATTGAGGATTTAGAACAAAACCTCAAAGTTGCTACACATGAGGAGAATATGTGGAGACAACTACTCAAAGAGCGGGCATCCGGATTTCCTAGCCTGTTTACCAACATATCCTATTACGAAGAATTGATTGATGAAGAACTCTCCGGATACCTGAGGCATAAATCACACCCTGCCGTGTCTGCGTCAGAAATGGTAAAGATTGAGGCTAGCAGAAGAAGAGAAGCTGAATTTAATCAAAGGACCACTAAAGCTCTGATTGAGTACTACGAAAGTATTGCTCCATTTCTCCTTGATTTTAAGGAGGAAATAATTGATGAGAATGACGATTCTATTAGGGAATACAATGAGGAAGAACAGCAAGACCCCGTTACAAACTTTTTAGCTAAGGAAGAGTATAGAAAACTTTCCACAACAGAGAGAAATCAAACGGCATTAGACCGCTATTGGAAAAGACCAATGTCAAAATGGCTAATCGGAAGAATGTACGAGAGGTATGTTGGGTACCTTTACGAGCAAAAAGGTTACGATGTTGAATACACAGGAATATTTCACGGTTACGAAGATTTAGGTCGGGACTTGGTTTGCACAAAAGGTAACGAAATCGTAATAATTCAGTGTAAGAATTGGTCACAATTCAAAACTATTTATGAAAAACATATTTTTCAATTCTTCGGTACCGTATTTCAATACAGAGACCAAAACCCAAATAAACAAGTCAGAGCAATTTTCTATACTACAACAGAGTTATCAGAACTAGCTAGGAGATTTGCTAAAGAGCTAAACATTGAGTTACAGGAGAAGTGCAAGATGGTAAAGGGTTACCCCTGTATAAAATGTAATATTTCTATGGTAGATGGGGCTAGAATTTATCACTTACCTTTTGACCAACAATACGATAACACTCGCATAGAAATAAAGAAAGGTGAAATGTATTGCCAAGCAGTAGAAGAAGCAGAAAAGGCCGGGTTTAGGAGAGCTTTTAAATGGAGAGGGGATAATTCAAATGCATAAACAAAGGACTAAGGGGGAACATTATATCCCAAACAAAAGCTATCTTAACTATTTTACAGACAACACAACACCCAAGAAATCTACTCTGTGGGTTTATGAAAATAAACAACAAATTCTAACAAATATTAATAGGGTAACGGCCAAAAATATCTCACCCGAAAAGTTTTGTAAAGATAACTACCTTTACGAAAGTCCTGCATTTCCTCTAAACGCAATCGAAAACGCACTAGCAGAATTAGAGGGTAAATATAAAATTATTGTAGATAACAAACTCTTGAAGGGGCTTGAAATAACAAGTACGGAAAAAGAAGTAGTTGCACGATATTTAAGTGCTCTTGAAATGAGAACACCCCTAAATAAACAGAATGCTGACGAATTCATTAATCAATTACTAGAACATACTATAGCTTTGGAAGAAGCACATAATGTGAAGGAACCTTCTGAACTTAGGAAAGAGTTAGAAGCAGCACTTAAACAGAATTTTATGTTTACAACTTCCTTGGCTTCAGCCATGGATTTTAATCGTTATCAAATATGTGATTTTCAAATATTAACAATCAATCCGGTTTTTGCAGACCTGTTTTTTATCACATCGGATTTTCCTGTAACAATGCTTTCCTTTACCATGCTCAATAACTTCTACCCTCCAACACCAATGGATATAACTGCGGAAACCGTGATTCCAATTACGCCTCAAATGGCTATATTAGTTAATAACATAGGTGAAAATGGCTACAAAGAGATTGATTACAATTTTGTAGATGAGGTTAATAGCAGAGTACTTAGGAGGGCAAATAGTTATATAATTTCCGATAGAAAACTTACTGCTGATTTCATATCACGAACACGAAGGCACTTTCCGCAAAGTTTTATACTACTAAATTTAGAAACTTTTTTAAGTCAAAAAAGAAAAGAACGATTTGGATTAAAAGAAGAATCTAGCGGACAAGTTAAAGCATAAACATTGTAATAGCCCTAAGAGCTTCCTTCATCTTTCCGTCAATGTCTTTAAGTTCCTCTAAATCGACATCCTTCATTGATTTCGTAAAATCATAGTGTTTATTTTTAACGAATGCTCTTTTTTCATGAATGCGGTGTGTGCTTGGTGGAATTCCTTCATCTATATTTCCGTACCCTATATACCAATCTGAATGGACTATTTCATTTCTTTCTTTCTCACAATCTGAAAGAATTTTAACTATATTTCTAAGCTCGTCCGGGGATTTATTCTTATATCGCTCAACACAGAGCGACTCAAATAAACTAACCTTTCCTTTAAAATGCAAATCCTTAGTTACCCTTTTTCCTATGAGCTGTGAGGTATTGGCATCTCCATAAGCACCAATTAATTCCCAAATATGAAAACTTAACCATGACTCAAGCATTCCGAAATCGACGACTATCTCCCCTATTACTTGATGATATTTTAATTTTTTTTCATTTATCTGATTTAGTGTTTCTTGATTCACAAGTTCATTATACTACCGGGTCCTGTACGAGATTGTGAATAGAAGTTCCCTACATAGTCAACTAGTGCCAGCCAAATCTAGTTGGTATCTCCACCAATAAAAACCTCCTAAGTTGACTATTAAAATTGTATAACTATAATATGGTCAGCCTATAATACGGTGAGTACACAAGAAAGGAGGGTGCAATAATGAAAGGAGCGAAAGCTATGCAGGGGTTGATTGAGCGTGCAAAGACAAGGAAGGACAAACGCGGTAATTATGCCCACTACAAACGCGATTGGCCGGATGTTTGGGGAAACAAAGAAACACAGTGGGCAAAATCACCGAAATAGTTTCGCGCCAAAAAGAAGAGCTCCTTTTGTGTTTATCACAATCAAAAGGAGCTCATTTTCTAGACGTACCCTTGTTTCTTCAGTTTATTTTTCATGTAGCTGAATATTTTCTTGCGACCAAAACATGTATTCTTGTCCGCAGACTTCAGCCTAAACTTAGAACA
>LCBB01000003.1 GCA_000996895.1 candidate division WWE3 bacterium GW2011_GWC2_41_23 | reverse complement strand
GGAGATATATTTGACCAGAGACCTATCTTTATGGTAATTTATTGCAGTTATGGGAGGAAATAGGCTATACAGAATCAACACATACTAAACGACCGGATAAGAGTTCGACAGTTGGTGGTAATTGATGAGGAAGGCAAGAATTTAGGGGTTTTGGAAACTTTCAAAGCTTTAAATATTGCAAAAGAAAAGGAACTTGATCTGCTTTTGGTTGCACCGAATGCACAGGTGCCTGTAGCCAAAATAGTAGATTACTCTAAGTTTCTATACGAAGAGAGAAAGAAACTGAGTGCAGCAAGGGTAAAAAGCAAAAAAAGCGAACTAAAGGAACTAAGGTTCGGCCCGCACACTGATGAAGGAGACATAAACCGATACATTGAAAGAGCAAAAGAATTTTTAGGGGACGGCAACAGAGTTAAGATAACAATAAAGATGCGGGGTAGAGAGGGGATATTCCCTGAAGTCGCGTTTGAAAAATTAAAAAAAGTAGAAGTCGGGTTGGTTGAAGACGGAAAAGTCGAGTCACCGCCCAAAAGAATGGGTCAGATGGTTTGGGAAATATTTATTCCGAAATAATCTGCTTCCCGAGGAAAGATAATATATGCCAAAAATGAAATCGAAAAAAACATTATTAAAAAGAATAAGAGTTACCACAAACGGTAAGCTCATGAAAAAAAGCGTGAGCATCGGACACTTGAAAAGAAAATGGAGTTCAAGCAGAAAACACAGAAAAACTCAAATGAGTGAACAGCTCGACAGAGGACATATTAAAATTATGAGAAGCTTGTTAGTTAAGAAAGGCAAAGGAATTAAATAATGGCTAGAGTAAAAGGCGGGCCTAGAGCTCACGCAAAACATAAAAAAGTATTAAAGCTGGCTAAAGGCTACAGAGGCACCAGAAGCAGACTCTTCAGAAGAGCTCAGGAAGGTGTCATCAGAGCCGGTGAGCACGCGTTTGAAGGAAGAAAACAGAAAAAAAGAGACATGAGAAGACTTTGGATAACCAGATTAAGTGCCGCTTTAATACAGTACGACATGAAATATTCCAGATTCATCGCAGCTCTTAAAAGAGAAGGAATACTTCTTAACAGAAAAACTTTGTCAGAGATGGCAATCAATGAACCCAAAGACTTCGAACAAGTAGTCAACGCAGTTAAGAAGGGTTAGCCCACAAATATACAGTTACGGATGCTGACAGAAAATTTACTGGGACTTTAACTTAATTCCGTATTTAGAATCCAGATTTTTTATTATCCACTCTCTGATACTTTTTGTTTCTTCGGAAGTTATTTGTTTGGAGCGATCCAAAAATTCTATTGAGAGAGTCAGAGCATCTCCGTAGATATCTTTGAAGCTAACTTTGTCTACTCGGGTATCGGTGTTTGTAACCACGTCTACTATGTCGGTAAAAGTAACGGAGTCACCTACGACAACGGTAATATCTTCTTTGATAGAGTTAAAACCTGTTAAGGGCGAGTAAACTCTGGCCTCACCGGTAATATTTGCTAATTCGTCAAAGTTTATCTCACAGCTTAGAGCTCCGCCGGGTTGTTCAACTATTTCAAATGAAACCTCTCCTACGACGCCGAGCTCTTCAAATAAGGCCTCGATTATTCCTTTAAATACAAGGAAATCCAAGCCCCGAACTGCCAGCCCCAGCATAAAAGGCGGGTTCGGTAAATCTCCTTTTTTAGAAAGAAAAACCGGAGCAAGTTCAAAAATTTTAACGGTTTCCGAATAACCTCTGTTCTTGTGCAAAATCTCCAAAAGCTTCGGAGTTAAAGATGTTCTTAAATACGCAAGATCTGCATTTAACGGGTTTTTAATTTTTAGCGCTCCGTGTCCCGATAATTCGGATGACACGGCGGAGTAGTTATAACATTCAAAAAATCCCAGATATTTCAAAAAATCTTTTGCTTTATCTTCTAAAGCAAAATTATTATTCTTGGCACGGTGGGGTAGAGTACCACCCGGCAATTCGTTCGGTAAATTTTGATACCCGTAAATTCTTACTACTTCTTCCGCAAGATCTTCAACAATATTTATATCGTCGTATCTCCATGAAGGAACATAAACATCGGTGCCTTTTATTACAAAACCCAAAGAACTAAGAGTCGCATTCACGAAATCCTTTTTTATTTCGATGCCTGCAATCTTGTTAATTTTGTCGTAATCAATCTTAATATGTTTCTCGGTATAAACGGTTCCTGTTATGTCTATTAACTCGGACGATATTTCGCCGCCGCTAAGTTTGGCCAGCATTCCTGCCGCAGTCTGCAAGGAAGAAACCACGTTTTCAAAATCCACACCTTTTTCGAAACGGAGAGCTGCGTCAGTGCGGTGTCCCAAACTCATTGAAGACCTTCGAATTCTTACGGGGTCGTAGACTTGTACAAAAAGAAGAACTTTAGTAGTTTTCCCGTCTAACTCGCTGTTTAAACCCCCCATAATACCGCAAAGATCTATTAGCCGGCCGTCCCCGTCTTCAATTACGATAACTCCTTCCGGCAACGTTCTTCTTACTCCGTCCAAAGTGGTTATTTCCTCACCCTTTTTGGACTCTCTTACGTTCATCTCGTGCCCGCCGATTTTGTCGTAGTCAAAAGCATGCATGGGCTGACCGAGCTCTACCATGCAGTAGTTTGTCACGTCCACAACATTGTTAATTGCCCGTAATCCAACCTTTGACAACCTTTCTTTAATTTCTGCAGGAGATTCCTTCACTTTAACTCTGTCTATAACAACTGCACTAAAGCGCGGGACTAAACTATTGTCGGAAATTGTTACCTTGGGCTTATCCTTTCCTGAATATTTCGTTACGGGAATTTGCTTTTTCACCCATTCCGCAGAAAAACCTTTCGCGGGAAGTACTGCCATCAGTTCTCTCGCCACCCCTAATACAGATAAACCGTCTCCTCTGTTGGGGGTTACTTCGATTTCCAGAACGTCGTCATCAATAATTTTTTCGACACTAAATGAATGCTCAGACAAAGCCGAAGCTGCATCTCTTACACCTGCGTTTGTTTTCACATAATCTTTAAGCCAGGAAAAAGGTATTAGTACGTTCATTTTAAAACTGCTCCAAAAATTTCAAATTATTTTCTAAGAGATATCGGATATCATCAATCTTCAAATTCGTTCTCATCATAAGAACCCTCTCAACGCCCCAACCGAAAGCAAACCCGGAGTAAACTTCGGGGTCTACACCGCCTGCTTTTAAAACATCCGGGTGCACCATTCCCGCACCCCCGAGTTCGACCCAGCCCTCTTTACAAAAACGGCATCCTTTCCCTCCACAGATACCGCAGGTAACATCGACTTCAAAACTAGGCTCTGTAAACCTAAAGTCATAAGGCCTTAAACGGAACTTTGTGTCCTTACCGAAAAAATTGTAAATCAAATATTCTAAAACACCTTTCAGGTGAGTAATGCTTATATTTTTATCTACCACCAAGCCTTCGAATTGATAAAAGGTCGGGACGTGGTTAATATCGCTTTGTCTTCTTCCGCAGCGGGAGATATTCAGCATTCTTATAGGCAACTCGCCTTTGAGCATCTCGCGTATCTGACCGTTTGATGTGTGAGGAGTGATTACAACTTTCCCGAGTTTAGGATCTTCAGGAACATCCACAAAAAAGGTTTCCCATTCATCGCGGGCGGGGTGGGTTTTAGGCATATTTAAAGCCTCAAAAGCGTAATAATCCCATTCAATCTCAGGGTATCTGACCCTGACAAATCCCAATCCCGAGAAAACATCGCTTATCTCGCGTATAGCCTGGGTTATTAAGTGAAGATGCCCTATTTCAGGCTTTTTCCCGGGTAGACTTTTATAAAAATTTTCGAGAGGTTTGTCTTTTTTTATTGAGGTTACAGAGTTAAGACTTTCCCGGTAAGCTTCCTCGAGAAAGGATTTAAGTTCGTTCACGTTTCGGCCCAGTTCCTTTTTTTCTTCAACAGTCAGATCTGACACGTCTGCGGTCAGAGTTCTCAAAACACCCTTTTTGCCTAAATATTTAGAGTGCCATTCAGCCAAACTTCCGGAATCTCCCGCACTATCGAGTAGTTTTTTAGCTTCTGATTTAGTAGCTTCTATGTCTAATTTCATATATCTAACCAAATATTGCAGGGCAGGGCAGTAATGTCAAGGGAAACGGTGCCTTTATAACTATTGCCTCTCGTACCCGACCACATTCAGTCTTATCTTGTCACTTCCCTTGTTATCGTCGTCGTCGGTAACCGTAACTTCGAATTCATGGCTTCCTATATCCGAAGCTTTTAGTTCGAAGTTATAACCGTAAGGACTGGCGTCATCTTCCGCTACTTTATCCCCATCCTTATAAATGCGTACGATTTTAATGTCGTTGTAAGCAGATATCTCTACGTTAAGCCTGAAATTCAAGGGAACGTTTTGGCCATCCTTTACCCCCACAATTTGAACGTTTACGTCATCTTTGTTGGAAACCTCGTTGCCATCGAATTCCAGCTTAGATTGCATAAGAGGGGGGAAGAATCTTTCATCCTTCTCATATTTCTCTTTGACCCAGGCATCGACGGCGGGCTGCCACTCACTATAAGGCGCGGTGATACGCACGAAACTTATTTCCTCAGTTTCTCCTGCGTCTTTGCATCCTTCATTCGCAACTCTCCCATCTATCTTGCAGACCTCAAGCCGTTGAAACCAGTCACTTTTAGCCGTCGGCTCGGTGCCTTTTATAAACCACTCACTTCTTTTTTCAAAACTTTCGAAGGGCAATCCTCCCGTGAGTCTGTCTACCTCAAATTTTTCAACGTTCGGGGGAACCTTAAATTTCTCGTCCGCCTTATCTTTCAAATATTCTTTTATGAAAGTATTCCAGATGGGAGAGGCACCGGAAATACCTGAAGCGATGTAAGGATTCATTTTCTCGTTGTTACTGTTTCCGACCCACACTCCGACAACCACGAAAGGGGTGTAACCTATGGCATAATTATCCCGTTTGTCGTCGGTAGTACCGGTTTTTACTGCTACGGTGTGCCCGGGAATATTCAATAAACTTGCTGTACCAAATACATCAGAACGTGCTCCGTTATCCGACAAAATGTCGGAGATCAGGAATGCCGGCCCCTCATCAAGAGCCCTCTGAGCCGGTTCCTGGGGTTTGTAAACAACTCTTCCGTTAGAATCCTGAACTTCGATTATAGGCACAGGTCTGTGAAACATTCCCTCCGCGGCAAACACCGAAAAAGCTCCTGTTAACTCAAGTAGTTTGGTTTCGCCTCCGCCTAAAGTTAGAGCCAAACCATATCGTTGTCTGTCTTTAAACGTGGTGATGCCCATCTTTTCAGCCAAATCTATCATATTATCTATTCCACCGATCTTTAGTGCTTCTACCGCGGGTATGTTCAGTGAGTTACCAAGCGAACGTCTTAAAGAAACAACTCCTCTGAAAATACCGTCATAATTAGCGGGAACGTAAGGTTTGTCCGGTGCGGCACCCTCAAATGATATGGGCATGTCTAAAAAGGGATAAGCTAAAGAATATCCTTGGGCAAGCATGTTTGCGTAGGTGATGGGTTTAATAGCGGAACCGGGCTGTCTGTCCGATATAGCAACATTAACATAGGGGTCGAACTTGCAGGAATTTTCTCCGGAAGTGCCGGGAATACACCCCTCCGGCTGTGAGTCAAGGTTGTATCCTTTCGAGCCTACCATAGCCAAAATTTGCCCGGTTTTAGGGTCTAATACAACCATCGCACCGTTCCACACGTTGAGACTGGCCGATGATTCATCCAATTCGTTTGTTACGGTTTCCTGAGCAATTTTCTGAACGTCGAGGTCTACCGTTGTTTTGACCTTCAGTCCGCCTTTTTCTACGGCGTCTTCACCTAAAATATTTATCAAAAACTGCTTGGCGTAAAAGACAAAATGAGGGGCTTCCAGAGGAACACGGGAGGTTTCGAATTTAAGTTCTTCGCCCCTGGCCGCGTCGTAGTCCTGCTGGCTGAGGTAGTGTCTTTTCCCGTCTCCGGCGACCCAACCTCTCTCACGCATTAGATATAGCACGTAGTTTTTTCTCTCAATCCCGGCTTCAGGACTAACCCCGAACTGTGAATAATAGCTCGGGCTTTGAGGCAATCCTGCAAGATAGGCCGATTCGGCAATGGTGAGATCCTTGGGAAGCTTGTTGAAATAAGCTTTGGAGGCGCTGTATATTCCGTAATTCTGTCCACCGTAGGGAGTTTCGTTTAAGTACATCTGGATTATCTCGTCTTTGCTGTATCTGTTCTCAAGCTGTAGAGAAAGGATTAATTCCTTGATTTTACGCACTAAAGTCCTGTCCTGAGTCAGAAGAGTGTTCTTTATGACCTGCTGGGTTAATGTGGAGCCCCCCTGAAGCCCTTCACCCGTGAAAGTATTCCTAAGTGCCCTTGCCATACCCCGGATAGAATAACCTTTATGCAGATAGAACTCCGAATCTTCAGTAGCAAGCGTGGCATAAGTTACATATGGAACTACATCCTCCATCTTAACGAGAGTTCTGTTTTTGTCTCCGAACACCTCATAGATTAGCTTGTCGTTACGGTCATAAAATCTTGTCGAAAGCTCAAAACTTCTTTCAAGCAGTTGAGAGGGGTTGGGAAGTTCCCTTGAAAAATAAGCGAAAATAACAACTGTCCCAAACAAACCTACGACCATTACGGTTAACACAACTGTAGCGAGAACAGTTAAAGTTTTAAGTTTCTTTGCTCCTAAACCGGCAAGAGAAACCATTTCAGGTTTATAGTTTTTTTTGTAGAAACCTTTGAGCGCTGAGAAGTCGAAAACGTCAGAGAGCTTAAATTTTGAAAAGAAGTTCTTTTTAGGTCGGTACGTTCTATATTTTCCTGATTTCCTGACCGGCATTACAAAATTATACCATTCCGGGTGGGGTTTGATTATTCTGCCTTTTTGCTGTAATATAGCGTGATTCCAGAGACAGGAGAGGAAAATGAACGTTAGGTTGGCAGTTGTGGATAAAGGTAAACCGCGTTTGTGGGGCAACGGAAAGCTTGAAAAAACGGTCTTAAAGCTTACCGAACGCTACTACCTGAAATGCGGGTATATGCTAAACGGAGACGACGTTGTGATGATTACAGATCAAAACAACAAAAAGCATATGCTGAAAGTAAGATTTGAGCGGGTCGACTACAGCGAAAAAGAATTCCTCTGCACACACGAAGTAGTCAAGGCCTATCCAATCTTGTCAATCTCTTGAAAGGAGTAAGGAAATGGGGTGTACAAAGCTGAAGGGAAAAGAACGCGCGGAATTGGTCTGCCTCGAAAAGAAAGAAGCGGCCGGTGTAAAACTTTGTAAGGAAGAGGTTGACCGACTCAAAGAACTCCGCCGGAGACTCAAAAGTTTTGGTGACTAGTTAAAACAGCTTTGACATTAAAATAAAATTTTATACTCCGCCGGGACAACACCGAATAAACTTCGATGCTCCCGGCATTTTTTTGCCTACCTTTTATTCTTAAATTAAAGGTGCTATTCTATACCGAAATCATATTGAGAGGAGGGTAGAGAAGTGGATAGGAATAAGTTCAACCACGTCAAAAAGAACGGTAGGAATCCCCCGGGAAGCAGAGAAAACCCAATTAAGTTTAACGGGGAAGCCGCGGGCAGGAGTGAACTTCTCTCTGACCTCGAGTATACAAAAGGGGTGTTTATCCTTGTAGGAGAAAGGGCGGTGTATAAAATAACAGGAAGCGCACAGGAATGCTCGGGAAGATATACCTTCAGTTATGCCGCAAAACCAATCGGTTTTATCTAGAGCCACAGAACCGCTCATACTCAAGAGGTATCGGCGGTTCTTTTTTTTCTCAAACCACCCCCTTTATATAGTTTTAAAATCCGAATTATAATATACTGACTGTATGGCTAAAGTCAGCACAGATGAAAAATTAATCAACACTTTTCTTGAGAGGGGTGTGGATTCTATATTTCCAACAAAAGACGCATTGAAAAAGAAACTTATGTCGGGGGAAAGAATAAAAGCTTACCAGGGTTTTGACCCGACAGGCCCTTACCTCCACGTGGGTCACGCTATGGGAATCAGAGCCTTAAGAATTCTCCAGCAATTGGGACACGAAGCCATTTTTTTGGTCGGAGACTTCACAACTTTAATCGGTGACCCCGATAAAGACACTGCAAGACCTCTGATGACCGAAGAACAAATCCAAAAAAACATGGCGGGGTGGAAAGAACAAGCTGCGCAACTCATAGATTTTGAAGGCGATAACCCGGTTAAGTTTATGAGAAATCACGAGTGGCTTTCAAAAATCAGCCTGGCCGACCTTATTAAATTATTATCAAACGCCACAGTTCAGCAAATGATTGAACGCGACTATTTTGCCAAAAGACTAAAACGAAATAATCCTATCGGGCTGCAGGAATTTATTTACCCCCTTATGCAGGGCTTTGACAGCGTGGCTATGGGCGTAGATCTCGAAATCGGAGGGACCGACCAAACATTTAACATGCTTATGGGACGTGAGCTGGTGAAAAGATATCTCGGTAAAGACAAGTTTGTGAGAACAAACGAAATGATGGAAGCTCCTGATGCCTTAACTATGAGTAAGACCGGGGGTAACGGTATAAACCTGGCCGACAAACCAGAAGAAATGTACGGAAAGGCCATGTCTTACCCCGACGAACTGGTAACCAAATGTCTAAGGCTTTTGACTGATATGCCGATGGAAGAAATTTGGGAAATAAACCAAAAAATGCAGGACGGAGAAAATCCGATGACCTTTAAAAAACTTATGGCGTTTGAAGTGGTAAAAATCATTAAAGGTGCTGAAAAAGCGGGTATGGCTCAAAAACATTTTGAGAGGACGGTTCAGAAAAAAGATATTTCCGATGAAGATACCGAGATGGTTGAATTCATGGGTACTGTGCCCGTTACGGAATTTTTGAAAAAAGCCCTCAAAAACTCTGAGTCCGCCAGTCATATAAAAAGAATCGTAGAGCAGGGCGGGGTAGAAATTAACGGAAAAAAAGTGGTATCCGTACAAGCCGGAATTGAGTTCACACCGGGAACAGTAGTAAAATTCGGTAAGAGAAAATATTTTAAAGTCGTGGATAAAAAATGACGGGCAAAGAAATAAAGAAAAAAATAAAAAGAGTGTTCAGGAAAAATAATATCTACAAGGCTGTTATAGTTATAAGTACATTAGCGCTTATCGCAACTTCCGTTCTACCTTACGTCCTGTAAGAAATGCCGGGTGTCTGATCCTGTTAAGGAAACATGAACCCGGCCTTTTTATAATTAACCACCGGCAACTACCGAAAAAGCAAACTCAAAATTTTCGTACTTACTCATAGGTACGTTCACAATCACGGAAAAACCACTCCCGTCACGACACTTTTCAATCTCGGGAATGTAGCCGTCGTCCGGAAATAAATCCGTATATTCCTTTACAACCGCCGTGGCAATGTCGAAATCACAAAACCCGAATGGAAAAACTTTTTCATCGAATACGCTCATTTTTACTCTCCTCTCATGTGGTTAACCGATAAATGTTACGTTAATTTTAAAAACAAGTAAAATGTATTCACATGAAATTGTCGTCACCCGTTGGTGTGGTACCAAAAATCGGACCTAAGTATAAAAAACTTTTAGAAAACTTAGAAATTGGGACAGTTCAGGACTTGTTGTATCACTTTCCTTTTAGGTACGATGACTACTCTAATGTTAAAAATATCGGGGACTTGCTGGAAAATGAGGTTGCCACGGTTAAAGGTATGGTCGAGTCGGTAACCAATA
The DNA here is from genome assembly GCA_000996895.1 of candidate division WWE3 bacterium GW2011_GWC2_41_23. Lineage (GTDB taxonomy): Bacteria > Patescibacteriota > WWE3 > UBA101185 > UBA10185 > UBA8498. The sequence goes on along the minus strand of LCBB01000003.1, from coordinate 81,250 downwards.
TTTTCACGCGGAACGGTAAGAGACTTACAAAAATAGTCGTAAACGACGGTACCGAAAAGATCGGCTTAATGTTCTTTAATCAACACTATTTAAAGACAACAATCAAAACCGGTAAAGAGTACACGGTTAGCGGTAAAGTCGGAACTTTTGACAGAAAAATTTCTTTTATCAGCCCCGAGCTTGAGGAGAGTAGAGAAGTAAATATTAACACCGGGCGTCTGGTGCCGGTTTACCCGGAAACATATGGAGTAACTTCGAGGTGGCTGAGGGCTAGAATTAACGACGTCGTATTGGGGGAAATAGAACTTGGAGAATTTTTACCCGAAAATACAATTAAAAAACACGGTTTGAGTACATTCAACTGGTCCCTTAAACAAATCCATTTTCCGGACACAGAAATTAACGCCGAAAAAGCTAAGATCAGGTTCCAATTTGAAGAGTTGTTTCTCGAACTCTTAAAGGTGGAAAAAAGGCGCGTTCAATGGGATTCTAAGCTAAAAAGTACCGGAATGACTATAAAAGATACCCAAATTGCTCATTTTATAGCGTCACTGCCGTTTAAACTCACAGATTCCCAGGAAAAATCGGTTGGGGAAATTATGAAAGATCTGGCACAAAAACACCCGATGAACCGTTTACTCGAAGGCGACGTCGGCACGGGAAAAACACTAGTAGCGCTGATAGCCGCCTACAACACGCATCTAAACGGGTTTAAAACCTTGTATATGGCTCCTACCGAAATACTCGCAGCTCAGCACTACGAAACCTTTAACCGTTTTTTATCGCCGCTGGGAGTAAAAATCTCCCTGATTACAGGTTCCACAAAGCCGGAAAAAGACGACTTCGACATATTAATAGGAACTCACGCCCTCATTTATTCCAAAGAAAAATTTAAGGGTGTTGAGCTGGTTGTAATAGACGAACAACATAGGTTCGGCGTCGAGCAGAGGGGAAAAATCCTTGAAATGGCAAATGACGGAACAGTACCTCATTTACTCGCCATGACCGCAACACCGATACCAAGAACACTTGCCCTAACTATTTACGGCGACCTTTCAATATCGGTTTTAGACACCCACCCCAATAAAGAAAGAAAAGTTTCGACCAAAGTTATTCCGGAAAACGCGCGGGACAGGGCTTACCAATGGATCAAACAGAAAAACGAACCGACTTTTATCGTTTGCCCTTTAATTGAGGAAAGCGACGCGTTGATGCTGGAAAACGTAAAAGCCGCCGAAGCGGAATACGCGGCGCTTAAGAAAACTTATTTCAAAGACGTAGAAATGGGATTACTCCACGGGAGAATGAAGCCCAAGGAAAAAGAAGAGGTTATTGAGAAGTTCAGAAAGGGAAAGATAAAAGTGCTGGTGTCCACCCCGGTCATAGAGGTGGGAATTGACGTGCCTGAAGCCACTGTAATGGTCATAGAGAGCGCCGAAAGGTACGGACTGGCTAGTTTACACCAATTGCGGGGAAGGGTGGGGAGAGGCTCAAAAGAGGGGTTTTGTCTGACTTTTTTAAGCACCCAATCTAAGAATGCTTACGCGAGGCTTAAAAATCTTGAAACAGTAGACAACGGTATGGAACTTGCCGAGATAGATATGAGGGCGAGAGGGCAGGGAGATATTTTCGGGGCAATACAGCACGGGTTCAAAAAATTCAAAATAGCCGATATGTTTAACGTAAAAATGCTGGAAAAAGCAAAAGAAGAGGCCAAAGAAATTTACCCATTTTTGGACTATTATCCGCTATTAAAGGAAAGGTTGACACAGGAGGCGGGAGAATATATACCTAACAACTGATATATGGAATTAAGAGTAACAACAGGCTCCGCAAAAAATAAAAAGCTTATTGCACCGGAAATACCGGGTTTTAGGGCAGTTCAGGAAATTGCCAAATCCTCGATGTTTTCTATTATCGGAGGAAAAATTGAGAGGGCGGTGTGCCTGGATTTATTTGCAGGTAGCGGAAACTTAGGTATCGAGGCTTTGAGCAGGGGAGCGGCCTGGTGCGACTTCGTGGACGGAACTAGCGGGAGCGTGGAAGCGATAAGGAAAAATGTTGAAAACTGCAGGTTCTACGATAAGTCCTCGGTTACTTTGAAAAATGCCGTTAAATACGTGGCAGCAACCGACAAGAAATACGACTTTATATTTATGGATCCTTTCTATACCGATTTGAGCCAAAAACACCTACTTAATTTACTTAAAGACCGTTTGAAAGAAAACGGACAATTATTCTACTTTCACGCCTCCGAGCATGCCCCTGAGATCAAGACTATGGTGGAAGGCTCCGGTCTCGTCATAAATGACTCCAGGGAGTTCGGAGCAAGCATTTTTGCCATTATATCGGCACTTGCCAAAAATTAATCCTGATAGTATAATCCTATAGTTCGTAAAATCAACGATCTAAAAAGGAGAGTGAAAATGTACTACGATAACCCGAGGACATACAACAAAGCTTTGACTATACCCAAAACCCTGTCATCCGGGAACCATGAAATCCAAATATCGATAACCCCCTTCCAGGAAGTTACAGTTAGAATGGAAGCAAGGGTAAACGGAAAACTAGTGGACACCTATATGGGGAAAGAAGAACCGTCACGGAGCAATTTCCCCGTCAAGTGGTGGATTGAAAAATATACTCCCCGCGGAAAACACTGGACTACAGAACTGGTTAAGTGGTACACGAATGAAGTTTTACCAGTAATTGAGGCAGAAACGGTAAAAAGGAACATTTTGCATCCTTCTAACCGCTAGAGCCTGCACCAAAAAGCCGTATCTTTGACCCCCCAAGGTTAATGAGCGGCTTTTCTTTTTACCTAAACACGGATTCTATTTGACAGCAGAGCCTCAAACCTTTATATTTCACACTGTATGGCAGTACCTAAAAGAAAACATTCTCTATCAAGAACGAGACAAAAAAGAGGCGCGCACTATAAAAGGGTGCGCGTTCATGCTGTAAAAACTTCGGACAACAAAGCTTACAAAAGACCCCACGTCGAAGAGTATATCGAGCTTTAATAATTCGGATATAATTACATAATGAAATCTTTCGCTGATCCGAGGCACACTTCCAGAAAACTCGCGTTAACATCTATATTTTGTTGGCTTTTTACCGAAACCGATAAAACGGACGCGATTTTACTTTCAAAAGACCTGTTGGAGGAACAGCCGGGAGAGCAAGACACCGAGCTTACGGAGTACATTTTCGAAGGCGTCAAAACCCATATTAATGAGATTGACAAGGTAATCGAGGAGAGCGCGCCAGAATGGCCTATTGACAAAATAGCCAAAATTGATTTAGTAGTACTCAGAATTGCAATCTTTGAGTTGTTATTCGGCAAAAAGGCTCCCGTAAAGGTGGTCGTGGATGAAGCCGTGGAGTTGGCTAAAGAGTTCGGGAATGACACTTCACATAAATTTGTGAACGGGGTTCTTGGCACAGTAATAGGAAATTATTTGGAGAAAAAAGATGAGTAGCGAATACTTTGCAAAAACTAAAAAGGTAATAGAAGAAAAAACGGGTGTTTCTCCCGGCGATATCCATGAGGGTTCTTTTTTTGAGGACGACCTTAATATCGGAGAGATGGAGCTTCTTGAGATACTGTCCGAGCTTGAAGAAATGTATCGGGTGGATCTTGTGTCTGAACAGGAAAACATCGCAACCGTTCAGGACATAATCGACCTACTTAGTGAAAAAATTGATTAGTATCCGGCCGTATTTTACCCGTGACCTTAGTCGCGGAGAAAGTTCGGAACGGGCACGGAAAAGTCAGTATGGGATTTGATTTCGCCAAAACTAAACAAATACTTGGTAAAGACTTGTCTGATGAGAACCTGTTTAAAACAGCCTTTACCCACCGTTCTTACCTGAACGAACACCATGAGTACACTAATCCTTCTAACGAGAGACTGGAATTTCTCGGGGATGCCGTACTTCAACTACTTTCCAGCGAATTTCTATATAATGCTTACCCCGAAGCGCCTGAAGGCGAACTGACTAACTACCGTTCATCTATAGTTTGCACGTCTTCTCTTGCGGAGGAAGCAAAAAGAATGGATTACGGAAGCCTTCTCCTCCTTTCCAACGGTGAAGAGGCTACAGGTGGAAGAGAAAGGGAGTACATACTCGCTAACACTTTTGAGGCCGTGCTGGGTGCCCTCTACCTCGACAAAGACCTTGAAAAATGCCGCCAATTCCTGGAAAAAGAACTTTTTCCTAAAGTAAGCGACATCGTCGACAGCAACATTTTTAAGGACTCAAAATCTCAATTTCAGGAAATGGCACAGGATAAATTCGGTGCGACCCCGGTATACCAGGTTATAGACTCATGGGGTCCTGACCACGAAAAAACCTTTAAAATGGGCGTTTTCATAGGCAAGGAGAATTGGGGAATCGGAGAAGGCAAAAGTAAACAAAGAGCCGAACAAGCGGCCGCAGAGAGCGGGTTAAAAAGAATGGAAAAAAGCGATTAAGGCGTATTGTGGGTATATGGACAACCCCAACCTCATCTGCTAAAATCAACCAGTTATGTCGGTAACAATCAGATTAACAAGAACAGGCAGAAAAAACTTACCATCCTACAGGGTGGTGGCTACGCAGACCAGAACCAAAAGAGACGGTAAATTTTTGGACATAATTGGTTTCTATAACCCGTCCACAACCCCCGCATCATTTGATTACGACAAGAAAAAATACCAGGACTGGATATCAAAAGGGGCCATGGTTTCAGATGCCGTAAAAAAGATAATAGAAGGCAAATACGAATACACCAAGTACAGACCCGGTAAAGAGGAAACGGCTGAGAAAGAAACAAAAGAAGAGAAAACGGTAACAGAAGAAGTAACTCCCGCAGCTGAAGAAACCCCTGAACAGGCTTAATATGAAAGAGTTTATAACCTACATTGTCCGACAAATCGTATCTCAACCCGAAGCTATAGAGGTTGAAGAAGTCTCCGAAGAAGGGGTTTTTATTTACACCATTTCAGCAGCCAAAGAAGATATGGGCACGCTAATCGGTAAAGAAGGCAGAAACATCAAAAGCATCAGAAATATGGCCAAAGCAAAAGCTATAAAAGACGACATAAGAATAAGTGTTAACATAAAAGAAGATGATAAGATTTAACGTTCTCACTTTATTTCCCGAACTGATACAACCTCATTTAGAATTTTTACCCTTCAAAAGGGCAGTTGAAAAAAATGCCGCCGGGTACAAACTGTGGAATCTCAGAAGCTACGCCCGCGACAAAAGAGGCACCATCGATGATAAACCTTACGGAGGGGGTACCGGAATGCTTTTGATGCCCGAGCCAATTTACGACGCCCTCAGTGATATACACGGTGAACCACCGGAGAACGTTATTAAAAGAGATGGCGTCAGGGTGGTTCTCTTGTCGCCCCGAGGAAAAAGATATGATCAAAAATACGCCGAAGAATTATCGAAAGCTTCGGAAATTACATTAATCTGCGGAAGATACGAAGGAGTTGACGCCAGAATCGAAGAAAATTATGTTACCGACGTTATAAGCATCGGAGATTATGTTATTTCAGGAGGGGAAGTTCCGGCTTTAATAATTCTTGAAAGTATTACAAGACTGCTACCCCAGGTTATTGAAAAGGAAGACGCCATAACCAAAGAATCGTTTTCAGAAGGTAACATCGAACACCCGCAATATACGAGACCTGAAACATTTAAAGGAAAAAAAGTACCCGACGTTTTACTTTCAGGAAATCACAAAGAAATAGAGAAGTGGAAAAAGGAAAATTCCCCGCTGGCGTAATAATAGAACGGTATCTTTATAAATCAAACGGCGTTTCCGGTTCTTCTTCTACCGGCTCTGTCGGTGCTACCGATGTTTGTTCGGTTACAACTTCGGCGGGAGCAGCTGATTCAACTTCTGTAACCTGCTCAGTATTGACTATGTCGGGATTTAAAAATTCATAATACTTATAATCCTTAATGCTGTTCATGAACGCAACAAAAGCCGGAGATGTTATATCCAAAGTTATGGGATCGTCTGTCACAGCTATTGACTGAACGTACATGTAAGGTGAGTCTATGTTCACGTTGACATTTAACAAACCTGACTGTTCCGCGGCACTTGACTGGCCAAATCGGAATGTTGTCGCGTAGGCAATCCTTGCAGCTTTCTCGAGTTCCTGCATAAAAACAACCATTTGCTCGTGAGAACCGGTTACTGTAGCGGCAATATTAACAACCCCACTTACATCGTCCTTACGTTGGTCGGAAGTGGCATCGGGGTTGGTACCCGCTGCCCCCGCGTAAGAATAATTCAAGCGGTCGACGGACATTCCCGCGTTTGTTGCTATCTGGTGTACCTGATCCAGAAGCTTTGGTACGTTGGACTCTGACACGTAAAGTTTTTCTACAAGATCGGCGTCTTCCTGCAAAACGGCATTAAAATCTTTCATCTTGGACAATGCCGCCGACTTCTTATTCAATACATCTAAAACCGCGGTTTGCGTAACCAATTCCTCCTTGAGCTCGTTGACTTTAGTGTAGGTAGGTTTGACGTATACAAAAAACAGTAAGACCGTTATGGCTAAACCAATGATAGGAAAGACAAAATCTAAAATGATTTCTTTAAAAGCACTTATGTTTATATCTTTTATTTTATTTTCTATATTTTCTTCGTTCATAGTCTTATTTTCGACGTGTCGTAGTTAATCACGATAAAAAATCTGACCGTACTTTTATTTTGGTCAAGAGTCACGGAATTAAGTTTTACTTCGGTAAATAATTCTTTCAATTCTGCATCCCCGCCGGGAAAATCCTTATTTAACAAACTATTAATAAAATTGTGGATTAAGATGTAGTTATCGGCGTCACCCGTGTAATTAATAATACCGTCCTTTACATCCATAGCCTCAATTCTTACACCTTCCGGCTGTCTTAATTTCAGCTCGGACAGCAAACGTGAATAGTGCGGTCTGTCTGCTATAAACTTGGAAATTGAATTATATTTTTTGTCGAGATTTCTTACTATGACCTCTGTAGATGATAGTGATTTTATTTTGTTGCGCTGATTATCAATCTGGGAGTTTATATCCGCAACCTTTGCAGAGAGCTCAGAATGAGTGTAGTAAAGATATCCGGAAATACCCAAGCCAACAACAGTCAGCAGTATAAAAAAAACCGTGGTACCTTTAACTGCCTTACCCTTGGCCTGGTATTGTATTTCTTCCTGAGGAATAAGGTTAATATTTTCCATTTAAATCTCCCTCAAGGCAAGACCCACGGCAGTAGAATACATGGGGCCGTCCTGACTAAGTTCCTTTCTCTTGGGTTCTAATTTCGGAGAGAATTGAAAATTCGCCAACGGATTGGCTAGTTGCACTTCATAATCAACATTTTTTGCAATATAAGTTAAAAGCTCGGGCATTAGGGCAGTTCCTCCGGTTAATATTAACCTCTTAATCGTAGCAGAGCTGTTATGTTTTGTGAAGAAAACAGTAGCTCTTTTGATTTCAAGAATTAAATTATCCATAACCGGCCTGATAACGTTGTATATTTTACCTTCCGCCTGCATCGGATCCATTCCGTAGACTTTCTTATATTCTTCGGCCTGCTGGATATCCAAATTTAGCTCTTGTTGAATCGCCTTTGTAATTATATCCCCACCTACCGGGATACTTCTGGTAAAACGTACTGCGCCCCCGTATGTCACAACAATAATCGACCCGGAAAATCCCATATCTATAACAATAGTACCCAAAGGAGCTGCCGCGGAATCTCCTAAAATTCTTCCCAAGGCCAGGGTTTCAGGTTCTATTGCGTAAGGTACCAGCTTGGCTTTTTTAGCTATAGCTACGTATCTTTCCAAAACGTCTTTTTTGGCGGCAACAACTTGAACATTTATTTTATCTTTTTCCGTAAGATCGGGGTCTAGCCTTTGATATGAAAGATTGATTTGATCAAGGGGTAGGGGAATGTATTGTTCTGCTTCGTATCTAACGGCACTTTTAAGTTCCTTGTCGCTCATTACAGGCACTTTTATAACCCGCATGAAAACCTGGCTCTCATCTAAACCCATAACAACGTGAGAAGTTCCAAAACCCATCTCTTTAAAAAACTCCGCAATATGCTCAGCTATCGAGTCCATATCTTCTTTTTTATCTGATAAAAAGTTTACTTTGGGGTTTTCGTACGTACCGATATTAGAAACTATAAGTCCCTCTTTGCGCTTATCGAGCTCGACAGCTCTGAATGTGCTTCGTCCAAAATTTAAACCTACAATGGGCATATTAAGATTTTACTATCCTTTCATTGCTCATACAAGACCGATTATCACTATATTTTTGACCGTTTGTATTATTGTCCGTAACTATTAGTGAGATTCGATGTTCCGGTAGTTTGGAGTAGGGCATAATCAAAAAAAGCGGGGGCCATTGGGTCGGTTTTAAGAACTATAATATGCTTCGCCGACTCCCCGGAATAACCGCGGGCGTCCAATATTATTCCCTGCCTGGGTATAGTTTGTCCGATAGCGGGTACTGCGTAAAAAACAGCCTGTTCGTAATATGGCTTAATTCGGACATATTTCGGAGTAGCTGAGGTGGTAATAGTAAAGCAGTTTGGGAAACCGTGATTGGCGGCCGCAGTATCAAACCCATTTTCACTATGAGGTGAGGACACCGAATTTACAGCAAATGAATTAATCTTGGTAACTCCGGCCTCTTCGTATATGTAGGCAGCGTGTGCTGAGGAAGCCCCGTACCAACAAATGTCGAGAGGAGACCCCGAAGCATATCCTAAAAGATTAATTTGTCCCGCCTCACCGGGCTCTAGATTCAACGAAAAAGGATCCGTGGAGTTCCCCGAGTATTCCAGCGAAACGGTAGCACTGACAATGTTTCCGTTCGGTTCAGTTATGCTGTAGGCGCAGGCACTTCCGCAGTTTCCAAACATGATGTACCCCTCAAGCGTTTCGTTGGGAACTATAAGCAGGCGTTCTATTATGGCCTCAGCAGCTTTGAGTGCTTTTACACTATCGTCCGTTCGCACTAACCCTTTTAGCGCGCTCATAAAGCGGTTCGAAATGGTTATACCGATTGTTGTTGAAACAATCATTAAAAAGACCATTATCACAAGTGTCTGTCCTGAATTGTTTTTTAAAATTGAAGAGACTTTCATATCGGTAGGGTTTAATAGTTTCTGGGAGAGACCACATTTATAATGTCCGAATATTCACGGCTATTTCCCAAAGAAGATTTGAATCTTATATGCATCATTACGGTCTGCGGAGCTACAGATCCTACCACAGAGAAACAATTGCCCTCGTATAACGGCGACGGACATGAAACTATTATGCCGCTGATACCGTCGGTGCTGGTTAGAGGGACGGTGGCGGTGGGGGAGTATACTACTTCCAGAATATTTCCTCTAACTCGGTATGTAACAAAAACACCATCTTCCTTTTGAATTACAAGAGAATTCGTGTAACCGACGGGACTGACCCCCTCAGAACCTCTGATTTCACGTTCGAGCTTTAAACCTACAAAATTCGCCTGCTGTTCAACTTCATTTTTAATTTGTGTCTTATTGTAACTACGGACAAGTGAAACTAATATGTCGCTTGTTACCCCAATTGATATTCCAAGTAGAGCGATAACTACCAAAAGCTCCACCAAAGTAAACCCTTTTTCTTTTATTTCGAGATTTGTTTTTCTTTTCATTTTTGTTGCCAGTTCGTAAAGTCAGAGTACACGTATGTTTTTTTGTTTGGGCCTCCTATATCCCAGTCAGACTGCACGATCACGTGAACGATTGAGTTACCGGCCTCGAAAGTGGTAAAAAAACGGGTCTTAATTTCAGTGGCTCCGGCCATTGTCGTTAATTGGGCATTCTTTGCAACACCCAGCACAGGCATGGTTACGCGACACCCTGCTTCAGGATCGGTTGGGGTAGGTATGGGGGTACACCCCGTCACCGCAAGAACAAAGTCTGGCCAAGCGCTTGCGTCCCTATAAGAACGGAGCAACTCCATTTGTGTGTTGGCTGCTTTTGTACCTTCCATTAATAACGTACTTTGCAAAGATGTCCTTAGTGAAAATAGAGTCAGGGAAAGTAGGGAAGTGATAACCACGACGGAAATTCCCAGCGCAGCTATGACCTCAACCAATCCCAAACCGTCTTGTTGTTTAATAAATTTTTTCATATTTCTTAATTTGCGTTTTTAATCATACCCGCGCGGTTGATTAAAATATCTTTCGAGGTTGTACTGGAAGTGTGAAAAAGCTTAATTGTAGTATCGGTTATGGGGGCGATTACACCGGCAATGTTTTTTTCCAATACTGACCCATCCTCCATACTAAATAAAAGACAGTGAGCACTTGATGAAGAGATGGTAACGTTAGCCGGAAGCGTAACAGTTTGCTGGATTGACGACGCGGGGTCGGTAGTCGAACAAACACCGGTCGAAGTCAGATAAAAACTATAAGTTGTGTTATAACCAGGCGTTGACGAGTACGAGACCGCCCAGTACTTAGCGGGAAGTCCGTTTAATAACATGTCAGAACCGGTTCCTGTGAGTGCTCTATTTTGTAAACTTCTTAAGTCACTTTTCAAGTTTTCCTGAGCTTGCTTTAAAGTTTGATTTCTTGTGTAAGATGAAAAAGACGGAATCATTATCCCTGAAACTATTGCCAGTATTGAAACCACGATCATTAGCTCAACTAATGTGAATCCCTTATTAATGGGGCGGGGCAGTTTCATATGTAAATACTAACACAAAAATTATGGAGTAATCAGCAATAAGTTTGTACCCAACTCGTATTTTAGAGGATCGTTCCCACCATCCTCCGAGGCTTTATCCATAAGCTGTTCGAGGCGGGTACTTACTTCATAATCTGCGCTATTGTGGAAATATTCGTAGTGGTATATAGCATCGTTGACGGGATCGACGGAGTACCTTGTTGTGTAATCGGAAATATCAACAGGAATCCAACCTGACCTGGCTGAATATAAGTCAGGTGAGCCTGCAGGAAGGTAATTACTCGTGTACAAAAAATTTTCTAACCCCGGGTACTGGCCGTAATCTAGCCTATATTCGTTTATCACCCTGTCTAAAGTAGAGATATCGGATAATCTTTTATTATCACGCGCCTTGCCTTTAGAAGAAACGGGCGAAATTAGGGAGATGGTTACACCTATGAGTATTAGTAAAACCGCCATAACAATAGTGATTTCCAAAAGGGTAAATGCGTTGGACTCGGGGTTCCTTTTCATTTTTAAAAGGGGTTTTGGACGGCGTGACAATAAGACGCACAGTTACAACCGTAGGTAGTAATGCAATTGCTTACGCTACTACAGGCAGCGTAGTCGACCGCCGTCGTTTCCATTTTGGCCACAAGCACGTAGTTGCTACCGCTTGCGCTTCTGTAACTGTATCGAAAATTGGTCCCACAAGAAGAAAAAGTCAGGTTATTGGTAGAGAGCGGGTCTACGGGTAACGCACCGCTATAGTAGCTAGCCAAAGGGGAGGCGAGCACAACCGAAACAGCCTGCCAACTCGGACTGCTGGGGTAGTTACGGAGATCTGCAAATCTAAGCTCCAGTGTTGTTTGAATCTTCTTCAAATCCGCAATTCTGGTAGCATCCCTTGAACGGGCTCTCAATTGAGCGGGGTTTATAACGGTTATGACAAGACCGCTAAGGATGCCTACAACTGCCATCACTATCATAATTTCTACGAGTGTGAAACCCTTTGTTTTACGTCCATTCAGAAATAAATTAGTCATATATCAACAATTAACAAAGCCCCGCCGGAGCGGGGCAGAATCCTTATAAAGCCAAACAGTTAGCATTACCACTAGTGGCCACTGCAGTACCCGAAGTTGTGTTATAAGAACAGCTAAATACGCATGGATTTGTCCCTGCCCCTGTACCAAGTACAGTAATAGTTGTAGTTGGGGCTGCGTAACTAATCGTATATACCGATCCAGTGGGGTTGCCGTTGGGCTGCGTAGCACCAATTCCGGCAAAATCAATACAATTCGTCTCCGGAATTAGTCTGGTGGCAGCACAGCTTTGCATTGCGTAACAAACCTTATCCGTATTTGCGCGCATAACCGTTTCAGCTGTCCTTCTTCTAACCTGAGCTGGGTTTATAACTGCGATAACGATACCTGATAAAATACCGATGATCACGATGACGAGCAAAAGTTCAATAAGTGTAAAACCAGAAGCATCAATGAGTTGAGGATTCTTCTTTAATAAACGTCTCATTTGCTTCTCACCCCCCTCCTTCTATCTAATCCAATGCTAGATCTTAAAATTAATATAGGCAGTATTAACATTTTCTTTTTAAATTATGACTTCACGCACAATGGGTGTCAATACGATTCCGCTGCTGTGCGACAACCCCTTTTTCTGAGATTACAGCCTGTTAAAAAGGAGTACAAAGATAGCAAAAAGGGTTATAGCACAACAAAAATTGGGGAAATGTTTTGTGGTCAGTTACCGGTTTTAAGCTTGGACGCCTGAAAATCTTCCGACTTCCTCAACGACTTTATCAGGATTTACTTCGGATTTTATTAAGTAACCGTCAGCGCCTAATTTAAAGGCTTCTTGAATAATGTGCTCACTGTTCAAATTTGTAAGCACTATAACAGGTCCTTTCTTCAACTCGGGCGTTTCCTTCAGGTCTTTCAATATTTTTAGACCGTCTTTACCGGGAAGCATTATGTCGAGAAGCAAGATGCTCCATTCGGAGTTTTTAATCTTGTCTCCACCGACCTCCCCGTTGGGGGCCTGGTCAACCACGTAACCCGCGTTCTGCAGGACTTCGGCGTAGATAGTCCTTATATCCTGCTCATCTTCAATTATCAGAACTTTGTTTTTTGTTTTATCTGGCATAGGTTATTTATAACATACCCTGCTATAGTCAACAAACGAATTTTCTAGTTTAATATACTTAATGCCCGATAGAGTCGTTGAAATAAAGGAAAGTGAAATATTCAAGCTTATCGATAAAAACCGAGCGCTTGATGCTACCTATAAACTAGTTGAAACAATTTTAGAGACTACCGAATTCGACGAACTCACACAAAAAATAGCCGACATAATTCCTAACGCCCTCGGGTACGAGCTGGGAATCTTGGCGTTAATAGATCATAAGAGTAATGTCCTAAAAAAAATCTCTCTTTCTAAAGGAATGGGGGATATCGATAAACAAGTGCAGCTTGAAGAATTTTTTGGCGACTTAACTATCCCGTTCGGATACACGGACAACGTGTGTGTTCAGGCGGTAGAAACAAAAAAACAAATAGTCAGCCCATATATGTGGGATGTATTCAAACCAACGATGACAAGACAGCAGGCCGAGACTATTCAGGAAATAACAGGAACCAAATCACACATCGTAACTCCGTTGTTCTCACACGACAGAGTTATCGGCGCCATAATAGTCAGCCTGGCTAAAGAAGTCGACAAGGTGTCGGATTTTGAAAAAGAAATGCTCAAGAAATTTTCCGAGAGTGCGGGGGTTGCCGTCGAAAACTCAAAGTTATACACGAATTTAAAAAGGGCAAAAGAAGACTTACACAAAGCTTACGAAAATATGAAAGTGCTAAATACACTAAAGGACGAATTTCTTTCGGTCGCCTCTCATGAGCTTAGAACTCCAATGACAATAGTAAAAAGCTACCTGTGGATGTTAGAAAAACAAAAAGCCGGAAAGCTTAATCAAAAGCAACTTGAGTACCTTAACAAAGCTCTTGTGGGCACCCAGAGAATGATTTCATTAATAAACGACATGTTGGATATTTCGAAATTTGAGAGAAAAAAAGTTTCTTTCTCCATTACCCAGCTCAATTTGATTAACACCATAAAAGATGTTGTATCCAACTTCGATATCAGAGTGGGTGAGAAGAATTTAAAAATAGAATTTAATCCTCCTTCCACTGAAATTCTTGTGGACGCCGATTCTGAAAAGCTCCGGGATGTCTTCACAAACCTGGTTGAAAATGCGGTGAAATTTACGAAAGACGGAATTATAACAATATCCATAGATGAGTATGAAGAATTTTACAGAATTTCTATTAAAGACACGGGATCCGGCATAGACAAAAAAGACCTTCCCAAACTGTTCCATAAATTCGGAAGAATCGATAACAGCTATACTATTGCAACAGACTCCGGCGGTACCGGATTAGGCCTGTACATAGTAAAACTTTACATACACGGAATGGGGGGAATGGTAGGAGCCGACTCTGAAGGCATGGGAATGGGAAGCACTTTTTGGATCACACTTCCGAAAAATAAAATTAAAAAGCTCGGGGTCAGTCTAAAACAAGTTGAAATACCAGTTTAAGATTTCAGCCCCCCAGACAAAACATATTAAGCTTCCCAAAATAAGAAATGGCCCGAATGGTACCACACTTTTTAGCGTCTTTTTATGTGTTATTACTAAACCTATACTGACAACCGCGCCTATAAAAAATCCCAAAAACACTGCCAGTAGATTGTAAGGAAATCCGTTTACAAGTCCTACCAATAGACCAAGCCTGATGTCCCCGCCGCCCATACCCCTGCCGCGTGTTACCCAAACTATAAATAGAAAAAATAGAGCTATAGCTATAGCAGATCCAAAATTAAAACCCAGCGCCCGTAAAGCTGTCCCAACCTGGTTTTCAAAAAAACCTGCTTTAAGAAGGTACCTTCCGAAATCATCGTTCTGTAATCTATTGCGGTAATCATATAAATTAGCCACCGTCGTTGATATGTGAAAAAACGCAACAAAAATTATTGCAGGCACTACTATTTTATCGGGAATTAATAAGTACTTAAGATCCGCGAGTAAAAGAATTTCAAAAAATGAAAACACAATAACTAAGAAAAGAAAACCTATTAACGAATCGATTGAAAAAGAATCAACCACGGAAAATTTGGATAGTATTGCTGCCAAAACCAATAAAAATCCGGCCAATATCTCGGAAAAAGGGTAGTACCAGGAAAGCCCTGTTTTACAAAACGAACACTTTCCCCTCTGCACCAAAAATGAAATTACCGGAATCAGATTTAAAGCTTTTAATTCCTTACCACACTTGTCGCATCTTGAGTGACTAGCAACTATTTTTTCACCTTTAACAACACGGTCTGAAACAAGATTCAAAAAAGAACCGAGAACTGCTCCGAAAATAAAAATAATTCCGAGGTTGAGAAACGTCAGCACCATTAGGAAATTCTCGCACTTTTTTTACGATTCCACAACAAAAAAGGCTCCCATAAGAGAGCCTTTCTCGCTGATTGCCGGCAACCAACTAAGGAAGTATCAATAAACTCGTACCGGATTCGTAAGCATTGGCGTTATTTCCTCCGTCCGTACTCATCTTCAACAGATTATCTGCGTGCTGCAATACGACGTTAACTTCAAAATCCGTTGCTGAGGACCCGAAAGTGTAAACGTGCGCGACTGCGTTAACTGTGTCATTAACCGGATCGATTGGTAACACGGCAACAAACCTTGAAAGTCCGACCTTTCCTGTCGGGATAGTGTATTTCACCCAACCCAAACCGTCGAGATCTCTGTCGCCGGTATTACTTGTACAATCCGCACAAGTTCCGGTCACACCTAATGTAATCTCCTGTTCTGTTAGTGCCAGGTTAATTGCTTTAGTCAAAGAGTCGATATCAGACAGTCTTTTTGCATCGTTTGATTTCATGATCATCGACTGAGGATTAATAGCAACCAACAAAGCACCTGCTAAGATACCGATGATTGCGATAACAACCAAAAGTTCAACTAGTGTAAAACCTTTTTGTTTTCTCATATTAGTTTTTATCTTTTCACCTCCTCACTCAATAAAATACCAACTGCTTAAATAGACTGTGTAATCTTATAGATAGGTGTGATTATCGAGATAATCAAAAACCCCACCATCACACCCAATATAACAAGTATGATAGGCTCAAGTGCCGCTGACAATCCTTTTACTTTATTGTCCACTTCACCCTCGTAATAAGTAGCGACACGGTCTAAGACCTCATCCATCTTACCGGTCTCTTCTCCAACGTTTGCCATTTGCGATAAAAGAGGAGGGAAGTGTTCAGAAGATTTAAAAAAACTGGAAAGTGACGTTCCTTTTTCGACTTGTCTCGCAGCGTTTAATACTTCTAGTCTAAAGGTAGGGCTGGACATAACAGTTGACACTATACCTAACGCCTCGACAATGGGTACTGCAGAATTAATTAGCAAAGCCAATGTTTTGCTAAACTGCGCAAAATCCTTGTCCTTATTAATTTTCCCGAAAACAGGAAGTCTCATCACCAACTCCGCCATATAATACTTTCCTTTTTCACTTTTTGCGTAGTATCTAATCACAAGAACAGCAGCTGCTGTAGCGATAGCTAACAATATGATATTTTTAACCATAAAGTCCGATGTTGAAATCATTAGTTGCGTCACCGGAGGAAGTTCAACATCCATACTCTTGTACATTTCGGCAAGTTGCGGGACAACAAAAACCATGAGGACTACGAACACACCTACCATAGCTATCATAACAACCATCGGATATATCATTGCGCCTTTAAATCTGGAGTTCAGATCCCGTTGAGCCTCCATATTATCGGCCAGTCTTTTTAAAATGATGTCCATTTTTCCTGAAGATTCTCCTGCTTTAACCAATGCCTGGTAGGTAATAGAAAACACCTCCGGATATCTCCCGAGTGCTGTAGAAAGAGAGGCGCCCCCTTCAACATTTCTTAAAATATCGTAAATAACTTTTTTAAAATTCTGACTCTGCGTTTGAGCAGCCAACACTTCCAGGGCGCGTGAAATAGGAAGCCCTGCCGAAATCATAGTAGAAAACTGACGCGTAAAAGTCACGACATCGGTCTGGGAAACCCCGCGGAAATTCAAAAAGGTGTCAAAAATAGTTTCTTTCTTTTCCTGAATGGATATAACGTACATTCCCTGTCCCTTTAGAAGAGACACAGCGAGATCTTTGGTTCGTGCGTCAACAGTTCCGCCGACTGTTTTTCCCGCCATGTTTTTAGCTGTGTATGTATAAATTGCCATGCTTACTTCACCATCTTGGAGTCTATCAAACGTCTGAAGTCTTCAGGTCTCAGGGTGTACTTAATACCTTCCTGGAAGTCCACAAGTCCGTTGTTAACCAAATATGCAATTGATCTGTCTAAACTGACCATTCCTACTTGGGAGCTTGTGTTGATAATATTATCTATCATGTGAGCTTTACCTTCACGGATTAAATTTCGCACTGCGTCACTACCCAACATTATTTCCACGGCGGGAACTACACCTTTAGTGGGGGAGGGTATTAGTCTCTGAGAGACGACCACTTCAAGCACCTGCGAAAGTTGGACTCTTACTTCATTCTGTTTTTCAGATGCAAACGAAGAAACGATTCTTTCAACAGTTTGAGAAGCGGAGTTCGTGTGTAAAGTTGCAAAAACCAAGTGGCCTGTTTCCGCAATCTCCAGCGCGGAAGAAATTGTTTCCGAATCTCTCATTTCACCGATTAGAATGACGTTAGGATCTTGTCGTAACATAGATTTAAGAGCGACTGTCCAATCGTGAGTATCCAAAAACATTTCTCTCTGCTCAACTAAGGATTTTTTATTTGCAAAAATGTATTCGATAGGATCTTCAACCGTCAGTATGTGTTCGGCCCGGCCTTCATTTATTTTGTCTATCATTGAAGCGATAGTGGTAGATTTACCGTGTCCGGTAGGTCCCACAACTAATATCAATCCCGATTTCAGCTGACACAAATTCATTAAGTACGGAGGTAGATTTAATTCCTCGAGTGAAGGAACCGACATAGGTATGTGTCGCAGAGCAGCCGAAGGATATCCTTTTTGGAAAAAAGCATTTACCCTAAACCTGGCTTTTGTTCCAAGAGCAACAGAAAAATCCAGTTCTTTATTTACTTCCAAAACTTCCCGTTGCTGGGTATCTAATATTTGTGAAAGAAAGTACTCAACATCATCAACGGTAAGTACATCAAAATCCTCAAGCAACGAAAGAACAGTTTTGACCCTAACGTAAGGTTTACTCCCCACCGACACGTGTAAATCCGAAGCATTCAAAGATACGACTCTTTCTAATAATTGTGTTGCGTTAAGTTTCATACTTTAATTATTCTCTCCTTTTTTTAATAAAATCCTTATTTTTATACCTACAAATACGAACATACTTTTATTACTTGGCAACTCTCAATACTTCTTCAAGAGTTGTTATGCCTTCGACAATTCTGAGGTAACCATCCTGGAGAAGAGTGAGCATTCCAAGTTTTACAGCCGTTTCGTGAATTTTGCTCGACGGAGCATTTTCAAGAATCAGATGAGAAATTTCTTCAGTCATGTAAAGAAGTTCGTAGATACCAATCCTTCCCCTATATCCGGTATTTCCGCACTTTGGGCAACCTTTTCCGTGCCAAAGAGTAAGTTTATCTTTTCCGGATACGCTTTTTAGAATTTTTGTTATTTCGGGGTCTCTGGCTAGCAGCGCTTTATTTTCAGAAATCTCCGCTACAATTTTCTTAACACTCTCCTGAACTTCCTCGGGAGGTTCATATTCTTCCTTGCAATCCACACAAATCTTTCTGACGAGTCTTTGTGCCAATATCGCGTTAACAGTTGAAGCTAATAAAAAGTTTTCAACTCCCATATCCAATAACCTGGGCAATGCGCCTGCCGCTGAATTTGTGTGCAGAGTAGACAAGACCAAGTGTCCTGTGAGAGCAGCGTGAACTGCCAGTTCTGCAGTGTCTCCGTCTCGAATTTCACCAACCATGATGATGTTCGGGTCCTGTCTTAAGAAAGATCTCAGCCCGTCGGCAAAATCCAAACCTGCTTGAGGATTGACCTGCACCTGATTAACACCGGGCACCCGTATTTCTACCGGGTCTTCGAGTGTCACAATATTAACGCGGACAGTATTTAATTTACTTAAAGCGGAAGCCAAAGTAACAGTCTTACCCGAACCGGTAGGACCTGTGACCAAAAGCATTCCGTTAGGTTTCAAAGAGGCTTCTTCAAATCTTTTTAAAGTAGAACCGCGCATACCAAGATCGCGGAATGAGAAAACGGTACCTTCTTCTTTTAATAACCTGATAACGACTTTCTCGCCGTAAATAGTGGGTAGGGTAGAAATTCTCAAGTCGGTTTCGCTTTTTCCGACCTGTACCTTAAAACGTCCGTCCTGCGGAACCCTTTTTTCGTCTATCTTCATTGAGGCAAGAATTTTTATTCTCGCTATAACCGAGTCATGCATTTCCTTAGGAAGTTTTCTTTTCTCTTCCAAAATACCGTCGACCCTGTACCTTAAGCGGGAACCGTCTTCACCCGGCTCTATGTGTATGTCCGATGCTCCGATTTTAACAGCAGTTTCCAGTATCATCGAAACTATTCTTGCGATAGGCGCGTCGCGCAGGGTAGCATCCGTAATTTCACCACCGCTTTCCTCAATTTTTAAAGTGGTCTCGGTAATTTCCTGTAAGGCAGCCGTAATTTCTTCACCGAGCTCTTTACCTTTTTGTTCTTCCAAAACTTTTTCAATTGTCTTTTCAATAGTTATGTAAGGGACAACCTTGTACCCGGTTTTACGTTCGATAAAATCGATTGTCTGAAGATCAAGAGGGTCTATCATCGCCAGGGAAAGTTTATTTTCCTTAAGCTCAAAAGGAACAAATCTGTATTTTTTGGCGACATTCAAGGGGACAAGATCCATTAAGCTCGGGTCGACCTGCTCAGCAGTAAGGGTAATAAAAGGAACATTGTAAACCACACCTAAAGCCTCGGCGAAATCTTCGGCTTTAACATAGCCGCGGTCTTTTACAACCTGCTCAACACTTTTACCGGTGTTAACATTTTCAAATTTGATAGCAGCAAGCTGATCCGAGTTTATCAGCTTTTTTTCGTACAAAACGTCTGCGACTGTTTTAACTGTTTCTGTTTTTAGCATAGGGCAGTCAACTAACTTCTACTTAAATATGTTAACAACTTGCCCCAATGTCCGCAATACTTCTTTCAAGCACAGCGCCGTTTAAGGAAGTTAGGCACGTTGTTCTTCTTAAAGTATAATCTTCCTATGGGAAAAGCGGTACTTATATATGGAGGAACATTTAAAGACAGAGTTGAAACACTCCGAAAGGAGGGCGTCCTTCATATTGAAAACTCAGGTGACCCCGATCTTTTGATAGTGGAGAAAGAAGAAGATAAAAAAAGCATCGGAATTGCATCCTCGAGAAAAGTTAAAAAATTTTTACAGGAGAAACCGTTAAATAAAGAGAAGAAAACAGTAGTAATAGCAAATTCCGAGCTTATGACCACGGAAGCCCAGAACGCTTTGCTGAAAATTCTTGAAGAACCTCCTAAATATGCCGAGCTTTTTTTACTTTCGAAAACCGAAAACTCACTTCTTGAGACGGTAATCTCCAGATGCGTAAAAAAACGCGCTTTCCCTTCAGAAGAAATTGAAAGAGAAGATTCGGGAATAAAAAAAATCCTGAATATGAACCCAGGACAACGGTTGGACAAAGCAAAAGAAATATCCGAAACAGAAAAAGAAGAAACGGTGGAAATCATGGAAAAGTGGGTACGCGAATTACACGCTACGTCACCGGGAACAGTCACTGCTGTGAGGATAAAAAAGATTCTCCAAACCAAAAAAACTCTCGAAGAGACCAACGTAAACCAACGCCTCGCGGTAGAGGCTCTTTTGCTTAATCTGTAGGCAAAAATGGGCGAAAAGGTGTTGAATATACTCTCCCACTGATATACAATACTAGGGTTATGACTAACAACTACGATAATTACAGCTCAGATCAGATTCAGGTTCTTGAGGGACTGGATCCTGTTAGAAAAAGACCCGGAATGTATATCGGCTCCACCGGACAGGAGGGGTTGCATCATTTAATAACCGAGGTGGTTAACAACTCAATGGATGAAGCAATCGGCGGTTTTGCATCTCACATCAAACTCGTTTTCACCGAATACGGATCTGCGATTGTTTACGACAACGGCCGCGGTATTCCCTACGACATTAAAAAAGGTTACGGTGTCAGCGCACTTGAACTTGCTTACACAAAATTACACGCGGGCGGAAAATTCGGCGGCGGAGGATATAAAGTTTCAAGCGGATTACACGGAGTAGGAGCCTCAGTCGTTAACGCACTTTCAAAGTGGTGTAGGGTGGTGGTTAAAAGAGGACCTAACACGGTAATACAAGAATACGAAAACGGCGGTCATGTCGTAAGACCGGTAGAAAAAATAGATCCATCTAAACCAAAAACGATTTCAAAACTAAAATCCGCACCGTGGGGTATTGATCTGACCACTTTTAATTATGATACGGGTACAGTCGTGGAATTCATGCCTGACGATACCATTTTTGAAACTACCAACTTCGATTTTAAATATTTCTTGAACCAATTAAGGGAATATGCATACCTCACTGCAGGCATTAAGTTTGAACTTGAGGACCACAGAACCGGCCAGCAGTATACGTATCATTTCGAAGGTGGGGTAAAAGCATATCTCACGGCATTAAACAGGAACAAAACAGTTCTTAACCCGAAGGTGTACCACGTTAAAAAAGACTACGATGACGTAACTGTTGAGGCGGCTCTGCAGTATAACGATTCTTTTACTGAAAATGTTCTCACATTCGCAAATCACCTTAAAAATTCCGAAGGCGGAACACATCTTACCGGCTTCAGAACTGCTCTTACTAAATGTGTTAACGATTACGCGAGAAAAGCAGGGTATCTTAAAGAGAAAGATGCAAATTTATCCGGCGATGACTTAAGAGAAGGACTGACAGCGGTAATCTCAGTTTCCCTTGATTCAGCCTCCTTGCAGTTTGAAGGACAGACCAAAGCGAAATTAGGTAATACTAATGTCAGAGTAGCGGTGGAATCCGTAATAAAAGAGTCGCTTGAAACCTTCTTCAACGAAAACCCCAAAGACGCGCAGGCAATAATAGAGAAAAACATCCTTGCACTTAAAGCCAGAATGGCAGCCAAAGCCGCGCGGGATACCGTTATAAGAAAAACGGCTCTCGAGGGCAGCGGTGTCCTACCCGGAAAACTCGCTGACTGTTCTAAAAAAGATGCGGAAAAAACTGAGATATTTATCGTCGAGGGAGACTCCGCGGGAGGTTCTGCAAAACAAGGACGAAACAGGGAGTATCAGGCCATTCTACCTATATTCGGGAAGATTCTGAACACAGAAAGAGCTCGTTTAGATAAAATAGTGGACAGCGACAAGTTTAAAGCCCTAATTATTGCCATAGGTGCAGGAATAGGGGAGCAGTACAATCCTGCAAAGGTCAGATACGGAAAAATAATACTTATGGCAGATGCCGACGTCGACGGAATGCACATTGTTTCTCTTTATCTAACTTTCTTTTATAGACACATGCCCGAACTTATTCAGGAAGGACATATTTTCGTTGCTGTGCCTCCTTTATATAAAGCAGTCTGGGGAAAAGAGAAGAGATACTTATTCGACGACCGCGACAGAGAAAAGTTTCTGAAAACTCCGGAGGGTCAAAAGGCTGTAACCCAAAGGTTTAAAGGGCTGGGCGAGATGAACGCCGATGAGCTTTGGGAAACGACCATGAACCCCGAAACAAGACGTCTTAAACAAATAAATGTGGCGGATGCCTCCAGGGCTGATGAAGTTTTCACAATGCTTATGGGTGAAGAAGTGGCACCACGAAAGAGATTCATACAAACGCACGCCAAACAGGCAAATCTGGATATTACATAAACTCCAAACTTGGTTTATACTTTTTACAAATATAAAAAAATAATGTACTAAAGGAGAGAGAAATGAGCGATCTTCAGGCGATTAGAAGTTGCTGTATAGGTAACCCGTCGACCGAAAAAATATGTCCTGACAACATCAAACACCTGGTAAAAATTCCCGTGACCCTGATTTCAGAGGCACAGACCAAGGAATTTCTGTTCTACATACAGGCGTCCAGAACCGGCAATAAATGGGAACTGCATGGTCCCACGCTCGAAAAGATCAGAAAGCAAATAATGGAGGAGGGTTTCGAACCGGAAGATTTTAATTTCGAACTCTTTAAATGTAGGGTACGAAACTTTCTCAATTGAGACTACATCAGCCGCGTCCTCCCGGCTTGGACCCAAAAAAGAACATTTTTTTGGGTCCTTTCTTTTTCTCATAAAAATTCCTACGATCTACATGCCGGGAACCTTATAATATTAAGGAAAATAAGGTTGACAAACAAATGTACGCGCAGTTAAAATTCTCCTCATGATTGGATTAAAAGAATTCTCAACGTTTGAAGTTGCAAGTTTGTTCGGTGTTTTGGGTATAGCTCTTTTAGGGCTTTACTACGCATTCTATCTGAGACGTCAAATTTTAAGTATTCCCTTACCTGAGGGAAAAATGAGAGAAGTGTGGGGAGGCATCAAAGAAGGGGCCGAAGCATACCTGGCGTCACAATGGCGCATTATCCGTAATATGATTGGCGTGCTTGTAGTTGTGCTGTTTCTCAGCGTTTGGGTTGTTCAACCCTCTGCCGAAGCTACAGAAGTATTTGGCGCCAATGCCAAAATTATCGTCGCGGTAGGACGCGCACTTGCGTTCTTAGCCGGAGCAATATTCTCGGCGATGGTTGGCCGCCTTGGCATGAGAATGGCAATAGATGCATCCATTAGAGTCGCCGATCTCGCGTCTAAAGAAAAGGCACCGGAAGCTCTCAAAACCGCGTACCGTGCAGGTACCGTAACGGGAATGCTTACCGACGGACTTGGTTTGCTCGGCGGAACTTTAATTTTCATATCCTTCGGAAAAGCGGCTCCAGATGCATTACTGGGATTCGGCTTCGGAGGTACTTTGCTTGCTCTATTAATGAGAGTCGGCGGCGGAATATACACCAAAGCTGCAGATGTGGGTGCTGATCTTGTTGGAAAAATCGAGGCCGGTATACCTGAGGATGACCCAAGAAATCCCGCAGTTGTCGCTGATCTTGTCGGAGATAACGTGGGAGACTGTGCGGGAATGGCAGCCGACATTTTCGAAAGCTACGAAGTTACTATAGTTTCCTCATTGATCCTGGGGCTAGCTCTTGCTTCCCTTACAGGATCTGTAAAGTGGATCGTCTTCCCGTTAATAGTAAGAGGAATCGGTGTGTTGAGCTCTATTATAGGAACCGCATTTGTTAAGAGCCGAAACAACGAAAATCCTTTACACACAATTAACCGCGGGTTCTATACATCCGCTGCAATATCCGTTGTCTTATTTTCAGTTCTCGCTCAGTTCTATATGCATGAGTGGAGAGCATTCGGATCAGTCGTTATCGGTGTTATCTTAGCCATCGTTATTGACCACGTAACGGGTTATTTCACGGATGGCGCGTATGCTCCTGTTAAGAAAATCGCGGAACAGACCAAAAGCGGGGCAGCCACAACAATACTTTCCGGTCTTTCAACAGGCTTGGAATCCAGTGTTTGGTCAGCTCTCGTCATCGCACTGACAATAGTAGGGGCAATTGCAATTTATTCCGGGTTCCCTCCTGTATACGTTTTGTACGGGGTGTCGCTAACCGGTATCGGAATGTTAACCCTTACCGGCAACAATGTTGCGATGGACTCATTCGGTCCTATCTCAGACAACGCGGGCGGTATCGGAGAAATGGCAAAGATTGATTCTAAAGGTCAGGCCATATTGGCGCGTCTTGACGCAGCAGGAAATACCACAAAAGCTATTACTAAAGGTGTGGCCATAGGAAGCGCAGTTATTGCGGCCGTATCTTTGTTCGGTTCTTTTATTACCGACGTGGAAAAAGTAAGACCCGGGACTTTGGCGAGCGGTATAAGAGTATCCGAGCCTCTTGTTTTCGTGGGGCTTTTGATAGGAGGTGCTTTACCGTTACTATTTAGTTCCCGTCTGATTGATGCCGTCTCACGAGCAGCGTCATCTATCATTGCCGACGTGAGGAGACAGTTTAGAATACCCGGCATATTGGAAGGTACCGTAAAACCTGACTATGCCACAACCGTCGCTATCTGTACCAAATCGGCTCAAAAGGAACTATTACCTATAGCTCTCTTGGCAGTATTAAGCTCGGTGTTGGTAGGACTTTTATTCGGGGTCGAACCTCTCGGAGGATTCCTCGCCGGACTGATTTTATCGGGCCAGTTATTAGCGGTATTTATGTCCAACGCCGGAGGTGCTTGGGATAACGCTAAAAAATACGTTGAAGAAGGTAACTTCGGAGGTAAAGGATCGGAAGCTCATAAAGCCAGTATCGTGGGAGACACTGTAGGAGATCCGTTGAAGGACACCGCAGGTCCTGCCCTTAATCCTTTACTCAAAGTGATTAACCTAATCTCGGTTATCATAGCTCCTCTTTTAGTCATGGATATTAATCCTGTGGTTAAATACGGAATTGCCGCTGTTATTCTTGGATCTCTTGCCTGGTTACTTTTCTTTCAGAAAGGCGACTTTAGAAAAAAAGCTTTCGCACAGGAGTAACCAATTTAGCTAAGAATAATATTCGTGAAAGACCGCGCCCGGCGCGGTCTTTCTTTGTACTCAGACAGCACGGCAAAAAAACTCACTTACGGCGTTTTTCCCTTTATAGCACTAAAAAAGGGGTGGAAAGACAGACGAAAAAGTGTTAATATTATCTAGTTATGGCTAAGAAACCAGATGAAATAACTCAACTAACTCAAGAGGAGCTGGATGAAAGAGTACTCCAAACTGAAATCACTGATGAGATGCAAAGTTCTTATTTGGACTATGCGATGTCAGTCATTGTTTCGCGCGCCCTTCCTGACGTCAGAGACGGATTAAAGCCGGTACAAAGAAGAGTTATCTACGCTATGCAGGATCAGGGCATGTCAGCATCCGGCAAGTTCCATAAATGCGCGGCTGTTATAGGAGAAGTTTTAAAGAAGTATCACCCCCACGGCGACACTTCGGTTTATGAAGCTCTTGTCAGAATGGCACAGGACTTCAACTTGAGATACCCGTTGGTTTTCCCTCAAGGAAACTTCGGAAGTATAGACGGAGACCCGCCGGCAGCTATGAGGTATACAGAGTGTAAACTTCATAAAATCTCCGAGGAACTTTATTCCGATATAGACAAAGAAACCATAGCATTCGTAATGAATGACCTGCAAAACTACGAACCTACCTACTTACCGAGTCTTTTACCCAATTTACTACTAAATGGTGCGGCAGGAATTGCCGTAGGTATGGCAACAAACGTACCCCCTCATAACCTTTCCGAGGTAGTCGACGGAATAAATCTCCTGATTGAAAAAGCCATAGAAATAGGCGAAAAACCGGGAAAAGAAGATAAGGACAAGGTCGCCAAACTTGCTTTTGAATCTTCGGCAAACGTCGAAGACCTCGTCAAAATAATCAAAGGTCCCGACTTTCCTACAGGAGGGACAATTTACGATCAAAAAGAAATCATACAGATGTACGCAACAGGGAAGGGTAGGGTAGTGACCAGAGCGAAGATGGGAATAGAAGAAGGAAAAGGTGAAAAGATGAAGCTCGTCGTCACCGAAATTCCTTACATGGTCAACAAATCCACCCTTATTTCAAAAATCGCGGATTTGGTAAAGGACAAAAGAATCGAAGGCATCTCGGATCTGAGAGACGAATCCAATAAACAGGGACTAAGAATTGTCGTAGAACTCAAGAAAGAGGCAGTAGTAATGAAAATACAGAATCAGCTGTATAAATATACCCAACTTCAAAACACTTTCAATGCAAATTTCGTTGCCTTGCTTGATAACGAGCCCAAGCTCATGACCCTAAAAATGATATTGGAAGAGTTTGTACGACACAGACAGCAAGTAGTGGTAAAAAGAACAATTTACTTACTCAGAAGAGCGCGGGAAAGAGAACATGTTCTACAGGGTTTAAAAATCGCTCTCGATAACCTGGATGCCGTCATAGCGCTCATCAGAGCAAGCAAAGACGCCGAAGTTGCAAAGTTAGGGCTAATGAAGAAATTCGGACTTTCGGAAATTCAGTCGCAAGCAATACTGGATATGCAGTTAAGAAAGCTCGCCGCTCTTGAAAGACAAAAGATAGAAGATGAGTTAAGAGAGATAGTGGCCATCATAGACGATTTCGAGGACCTGATAGCCTCGCCTACGAGAATAATCGAGACCGTCAAAAAAGAGCTCGAAGACCTGAAAGAAAGATATGGCGACAAGAGAAAAAGTATTGTCGTAAAAGGTAAGGTCGGCGAACTTTCCGACGAAGACCTCATCATAGATGAGCCCTGCATAGTAACAATCAGTGAAAGCGGCTACATCAAAAGATTAAAAGAAGACACTTACAAGAAACAGGGTAGGGGAGGAAAGGGCGTTGTAGGACAGGGGTTGAAAGAGGAGGATAGCGTTGATACTATCAGAACTTGCTCGACTCACGACTGGGCACTATTTTTCACAAACACCGGACGCGTATATAAAATGCGCGTATGGGACATACCGGAATCATCAAGAACAGCAAAAGGAACTCCTTTAGTCAACTTTTTAAGCACAACACAAAGTGAAAGAATAGAGGCCTTTTTAACTGTAACTACGTCTGATATGGCCGAAGAGAAAGGATTTGTGTTCTTCGTCACCGAAAAAGGTGTTGTAAAAAGAACAGGAATGCCTGAATTCTCAAACATAAGATCCTCAGGGATACTGGCTATAAAGCTCGGAGCCGGAGATAATCTTGCCTTTGCAGGAATTACTTACGGCGATGACGACGTGCTTATCACTACAACCATGGGTCAGTCCATAAGATTCAGCGAAAAAGATGTCAGAGATATGGGACGCGCCGCAGGAGGTGTTACCGGAATAAAACTCAGCAAAGGTAACGACAGCGTCGTGGGCTCGGTAATAGTACCCAAGAGCGCGAAAAATATAGATCTCCTTGTCGTGTCAGACAAAGGCTACGGCAAAAGAACAAAAACAAGTGAATATAAAACTCAGAGTAGGGCAGGGTCGGGCATACTTACTTATAAAGTAACGGACAAGACAGGCCACTTGGTAAGCGCCAGAGCGGTTAACACGGACAAGGGCTCGGACGTACTCCTGGCCACATCAAGCGGTAAAGTCTTAAGGATAGGGGCAAAGAACGTTCCGGTGCTTGGCAGGGCAACACAAGGCGTCAGGCTCATTAAACTGGACTCGGGGGACACTCTAACTTCAGCCGCAGTTATCGAAGAAGCGCTTGAAGAAACCGACGAATAATTTATTCTGTACGTGTGAGATTTCCTGAAAACTTCCAAATTGAAAAAGAACTGTACATGTCGCAGGGATTTAAATATATCGCCGGTGTGGATGAAGTGGGTAGGGGACCGCTGGCGGGACCTTTAGTTGTGGCAGCAGCTATTCTGGATATAGAGAAAATGCTGGACATCGAGGCATTTCTCATCAGTAGAAATAGGAGTTTCAGTAGAAATAACGACGTCGAATATATAGGAAAAGCCGGATACAAAAACATCACGGATAGCAAGAAAATATCGGCGAATAAACGGCAAAAGGCGAATGAGTTTCTGTTGCAAGAATGTCTTTCTTACTCAATTACCGAAATAGACAATGAATCAATAGACAGAGAAGGAATGGCTGTTTGCACATCCCGGGCTTTTGAAAATGCCGTGGCAGGTCTCAAAGTGACTCCTGAGTTTGTCATCACGGATGTGGTCAAGATAAAAAACTTCGACGAAGCGCGCCAATTAAACATAATCTCAGGGGACCTAAAAAGTATCAGCGTGGGAGCGGCCTCAATAATCGCAAAAGTTTACAGAGACAATTTCATGATAGAAATGGATAAAAAGTTTCCTCTTTATGGCTTTTCTTCCCACAAAGGGTATGGAACAACCAGGCATATCGAAGCCTTGAAAATCCACGGACCGTGCGAAATTCACAGAAAAAGTTTTGAACCCATTGCGTCTTTCCTCCATACTTGCTGAACTTTTTTTCCTGACGTAACATAATGATTGTGTATTTAAACGACCTGAGAACAGCTCTCAGCTACGACGACGTTTTATTAATACCCAAAGTCTCTTCAATAGGGTCGAGAAGGGATATAAACCTTAATACCCGTATATCTAAAAATCTTGAACTGTCCATTCCATTAATATCTACAAATATGGATTCAGTAACAGGCGTGGAAATGGCTGTGGCACTGGGAAAACTAGGGGGAATGGGAATTTTACCAAGATTCGACGCTCCGGAAATTCAAGCCGACAATATTTCCAAAATCGCAAGTTCGGGAGTTGTTGCTGCAGCCTCGCTGGGTTGTAAAGAGGGTTACAAATTAGTGGCGGAAATCCTGGCTAAGGCCGGAGCTAAAGTAATTCTTATGGATGTTGCCCACGGACATATGGATAGATTTGTCAGCGCAACTAAATATATAGCGGAGAAGTACGGTAAAGATCTAACGGTAATTGCCGGAGTGATTGCCACGTATGAAGGGGCCTGCGCCCTATTTGAATCCGGCGCCGACGCCGTCAGGGTCGGGGTAGGACCGGGTTCCATCTGCACTACAAGAATAATGACCGGCCACGGTGTCCCGCAGATAACCGCGATATGTGAGGCAAAAAAGGCAGCAGAAAAATACGGTAAAACAATAATTGCTGATGGGGGCGCTAAAAACTCAGGCGACATAGTTAAGGCACTTGCCGCGGGAGCATCTGCGGTAACATTAGGTAATTTATTGGCAGGAACGGATGAGGCGCCCGGGGAAATAATTGAAATTAACGGTAAAGAATATAAAGAGTACAACGGTTCAACCTCTAAAAAGGAAAAGGTGCGACAGATAGGGAAGTATTCGCAGGATAAAAACGAATCGTACACCAATCATACCGAGGGTGTAGAAGCATTAGTACCTTATAAAGGGCCGCTTCAGGACGTTATCGAAAGCCTGTTAGCAGGTATCAGATCGGGCTTTAGTTACTCCGGTGCAATAAATTTAGAGGCACTTTGGAAAAACGCCGAATTTATTCGTGTAACCCCGGCCGGCATACGTGAAAGCAACGCGCATGATGTGATTTTGAATTAGCTTAAAGAAGTTATTCCTGCGTCGTCGTCACTAACATCTTCTTCGTTGTCTTTTGCGTAAGAAGCCGGCTTACCGTCAATATCCTTGTGATAAAGCTTATGAATGTTTTTAAGCTGCCTGTTCGTGATGTGGGTGTAAATCTGTGTCGTAGAAACATTAGAGTGGCCTAACAATTCCTGAACGCTTCTTAAATCCGCCCCCTCCTGAAGCAGCCCTGTGGCGTAAGTGTGCCTGAGAGTATGGGGCGTAGCATCAACGGAAATGCCGGAGTTCGTAACATATTTCTTAATCATTCTTTCAACGCTGCGCACTGTAAGCCTCAACGACTCGCCGTCAAAATCATCCGACTCCATGTGCTTACCTGAATATCTTAGAAATAAAGGTTTAAAAGAATCCCCCCGAATCCCCAGGTACCTTTTTATCCAGTCTTTTGCTGCGGGGGATAAATAGACAGTTCTTGCTTTGCGTCCCTTACCTATAACGGTAAACTCTCCGGAAATAAGATTAACGTCGTCTCTGTTTAACTTGGTGAGTTCGCTAACACGAAGCCCCGTACTGTACAAAGTTTCTAAAATGGCTCGGTCCCTTATTCCGGACCTTTTGCTCAGGTCCTGGCCGTCAAATAGCCTTTTCATCTGCTCTTCGTTAAGGACTTTGGGCACACGGTCGTCCGATTTTCCAAGTATTATCTGTTCCGGAGACATAATCTCAACCTCCGTTTCAACCACCAAATACTTCAATAAAGCCCTTATTGCAACCAAAAAAGTCTTTTGGGTGGAACGTTTAAATTCCATGTTGGATTTTCTACTTATTCTGCGGTTAAGATCAAGTCTGTATTTTTTAATATTGTCGTCGGTAATTTCCGCCAGGGTGATTTTGTCTATTTTTAAAAACGCACCCAGCCATTCTAAAAAATCCGTTAAATAAAAATGATACATTTTGAGAGTGTTCTGCGAGAGGTTCTTTTCTATCTCACAATACTCGAGGTACTGGGTTATCACGTCGGAGAGATTTGAGTCTAACGATACTTTAGTCATCTTTTTTAAAAAAATTTATCACAACAACAAATAATGGCACAGCATCTCATGAAATGAGCCCGAATTTCATTAAGATATATAGATTATAGTACATAGAGGATGAAATATCCCAACGAACCGGAGGCGGGTAGAGAAATCAGAAAAATTTTGGGAGGGGCACCGTGCGTTAAATGTAATTTATAAGGATACACGGGAATAATAGGGGAAAGTATATTTTTGGAAGAGAAGCAGAAAATATTATTACAGTAATAAATAGAGAAAATAGAAAAATAATTTCGCGTGAATAAAATAAGATATACCTATACGTGGGGCATGCCGGTTTTGTCTACACGCCACACGTCGTATAATGTATGTTTAACGACGTTGAGTTGGAGGCTGAGCCTGTGGCGTGGCCAAAGCAAATATACGACACAAATTAGTGAGAGAGAATGAATGCACTAAAAATAAACGCAAAAGATTTATTTATGATTTTTAATTAACGAATATTTATTAATCTAATTTATTAATAGAAAAGAATAAAAATTCCCTGCTCTCCGGATGATCTGAATTATTAAAACTGAATTACCGAAACCGGCGTCCTGAGTTATCCACACCCCCACCCCACCGAAAAGTATGACAATCGTGCAGAACGTTGCTGTTACAACGAATACTGTCATAAAATGAACAGTTTATTTGCTCAGATATATGACAAACGTCCTTAAATATAGGTCAAACGTACGGGATTATGTTCGACATTAGCACCCTATAGTATTTATTGCTAGGAAGTACGACAAATTATACCCTATAGTTCTTCTCTTGGTTCTCCCCTTCTTCACTCACCTACCCGGGTACTTAAGGGCGGAATATCAACATTAACACGAGGAAAACTATCGTAATAAAAGCGTACTGAAATATAAATTTCTTATTAATTTCGTTTTTTAAATAGGCGCTTACATAGCTAAGCCCGAACATGGCAACGGACGATGTAAACAAAGCTCTTAGAAACGGTTCAGACGGAATGAAAGAAACACCTATCACACCGGAAAAAACCAGGAAAAATACGATAAACGATAAAAAAATCTTCTCTGCTACCCCGGCGTTCTTCGCATCTTTATCGTACCTGGTAACCCATATCTGATATAAAGAATAAAAAAATGCTAAAACAGCTACTGCTGTGGCATGGTAAAAGCTATTAACATTAAATTTGTAGATGGAGGCGACAAGGGGTATCAGAACTATGATTTGTAGTATTAAACTCCACGTAACCGCAACCCTATAAAGAGGGATCACTTCTTCTCTGTCTTCTATCACCAAAAAAACATTATTTATCAGCAAAATAATATAATCCAAAAATGAAAAGGCAATTATCGCTGAGAGTTTAAATACCAAACTTATATTAGGAAAAAGCAATAAAGCCAGGGTGCCTCCTAAGGCGAGGTTCATAGGTAAAAGTACAGCCATAAAAATGTTCCTGTAGGTCACGTTCGGATAATGCACGAGGATTACTGAAAAGCTTGTAACTAAAAGTATGGCGAAATAAAGTCCGAAACTCTCAAGAGGGATAAATCCGCTGCTGTGTAAGAACAAAAATGCAGCATAAAATAGCGCGTGTATTGCAAACCTGTATTTCTTCTCTACTTTTTGGGTTATTGTCTGTGTAATAGTGCGAATCATTTTTTGGACTCTCCTTTTTTTATGTAACATAAAGCCATAGCAACGGCATCGTTAGCGTCGTCGGACTTGACGATAGCCTCAAGCTGAAGAATATCCTTTACAGCTTCCTGCATAACTTTTTTGTCCGATCTGCCGTACCCCGTCAACACCAGTTTAGCTTCAAGAGCCGTGTACTCGTGTATACGGGTTTTTGTACGGGCCGCTGACAAAAGTATTACTCCCCTAGCCTGTCCCACTGCAATAGCTGTCTTAGCGTTCGTGTTAAAAAATATACGTTCCACGACTATTACGTCAGGGGAATATTTTTCAATAAGCTCAAGAAGATTTTCGTATAAATAAAGGAGTCTGTCCTGTAATTGTGATTCTTTTGCTGTAACAAAAACGCCCGATTTAACTAACGACAACCTGTCTTTAGTTTTTTCTTTGATTATTCCATACCCGAGTCTCGCCGTTCCCGGATCAATACCTAAAATTACCATGTCGTTATTCTTCCGGCAGGACGAAATTTACATATACATCCTGAACATCGTCATGGTCGTCCAGTTCTTCCAAAAGAGATTCCAGTCTTGAAGCATATTTAGGATCATCGATTTCCATTGAATAAGAAGGGTTCTCAGGATCAGGATTAAAAATGTACGCGGTACTACCCGCCCCACCTAAAGATCCACCGGCTTTACTAAAAATGTTTCTGATTTCTGAAACCGTCCTGTTTTTGTTGTCTGTTAAAGCTAAAATATAAAAAGCTTCACCCCCGGGTCCAAAACCTTCATAAGTGACCTCCGAATAGCTGTCTCCCCCGCCCTGTCCCGAGCCTTTAGCGATAGCCTTATCTATATTTTCCTTCGGCATTCTGGCTTCTTTAGCCTTTTCGACCGCTATTCTTAACGGAGCATTAGAATCGGGATCCGCGCCGTTACGGGCTGCAACACTGATGAGACGGCTCATCTTTGAGAAAATTTTGCCTTTTTTAGCGTCCGTAACTTCCTTTTTTCTTTTGATATTTGCCCATTTAGAGTGCCCCGACATACATGCTATATTAGCATTTTTTGTGATTGACAAAAACTTTATATTTATTATCCTTGTAGGCATGCAATTAAGCCTCGCTATACTGAGCAAGAAGGCAATAGAGGCCGCACTCGGCCACAACTGGGAAAAAGCAATAGAATTAAACTCCCAAATTCTAGAAAAATATCCTAACAACCTGGAAACAAAAATCAGGTTGGGAAGAGCGATGATACAGCTAAAGCAATTCGATAAAGCCAAAAAAATATTTAAAGAGGTACTAGCTGTAGACCCCATAAACGCGGTCGCACTGAAAAATTACGAAGTTGCCAAAGCCAAAAAAATCGACGTTAAACACGAAAACGGCATAAATTCAAACCACCTTCTCAAAGAACCCGGCACAACCGTTGAAATAGTTGCAAATATAAACTGCAAAGGTATTACCGGAAGGGATTTTACCATCGGAGAATGCCTTAAATTCAAGATAAAAAAGAAAAACATCGATGTTTATAAGTGCAGAAAAGACAAGGAAATTTTGGTCTCAGTCCTTGAAGAAAAAGAAATTGTTTCCAGATTGAATAAAGCGGCGGATATACATGCAGAAGTGAGCGGCTATGTTGTCAGGGCAGCCGACAAGTCTCTGACTATGATAATTAAATCATCCGTTCCAATTTTCCGCGGTGAAAAACAAGACATAAGACCTTACATTAAGAAGGGGTTGGACGACATAGACCTCGAGGATGAAGAAGCCGAGGAAGAAGAAGAGATAGTCGAGGAATAATTTACCTCAAATCATCGTCATCCATTATATTAGCGACGAATTCTTTTTGTGTTTTTGGCGGCTCGGGAGCCGATTTTGACTCGGGTTTGACTTCCGGCTTGACGGTGGGTTTAGGTTTCACAGGACTTACTATTTTTCTCTCTACCGGTTTTTGCACACTTCTAGCTTCAGATTTTTTAGTTTCCGCGATTTTTACCTTAATCTCACTGTCAGCTTTTTTCAAGGTCGCAGTAACCGGAACTTCTTTTTTCTTCTGATCCTGCGTAACTTCGGGTAACTTTTCTTTCTCAAGATAGTCTAGAGCTGCGTACGTTGCGTTCAGCGCATTCTCGGGTACATACGCTACGGCTTTATCATTTAACTCTGCCTTGTGGAATTCTGCGGCTATATCCGATACTTTATAAGTCCCTCCGTCGGAGAGAAAGTACCATTTGCCTTCTTTTTTGGACAAAATTCCCTCCAGTCGTTTCCTGGGAACCTTATCGATTTGCTTGAACAGCTTTTTGCCGTCCTCTTCTATCATTTTCAGGGTATCACCGAACACTATTCTTGATTTGGCTGCGTAATTAGCGGGAACCTCATACTTTGAACCGTCCTCCCCTATCAAATAGGTTCCGTCAAAATATCCGGATACTCCGGGCATCTCTTTATACATTTCTTTACGTTTCTCTTTATCTATGTTGTCCAGAATACGGGAAATCTTTTCTAAGTTGCTGTGTGTTAACGCAACTAATTTTCTTAAATCTTCTACACCTCTTTCAGATATTGCGTCTAATTCGTTTTCGGCCATTTTCTTCCCTTCCTTAAATTAATTGCCCTTCCGAAGTGCCCTTATCCAAAGGAATTTCGGTTGTACCCAGGGTCTTTCCTTCCTTGTCTTTATATTCTTGAGCAATTGCGGTACCTTTGTCAAATTTTGCCTCTACCCACTTATTAATCTTGCTCTCCACGTACTCACGGGGCACTCCGTACTTCTCGCGGCTTCTTTGGATTACCCTGTCCCTATTACCCGTCTTGGCAAGCAAAAAGTCCTTTTCAAAAGGCACCAATATTCTGGCTGAAAACGGATGGGAGGTCATTCCGTCTTTCATCAGCTTCATGTAAACCTGGAAACGCTCAAGAGAGATGATGTCCTCAGCATTGAAATACGGTGCAAACTCATTGGCAAGTTCTTTTGCGTCCGGCGCTCCCAAAGAAAATGCCATAATTGTCCCCACATTACCAAAAACGGACTTTAGCAGTTCTTCAGGTAGCTGGGCGGTAAACTGATGGGTAAGGTATAAACCGAGTTTGTATTTTCTGGATTCAGACAACACCTCTTCAAAACTTCCGGTGGCAAAATTCTGGAACTCATCAACGTAAAGATAGAAGGGGCGGCGGTCGTCGTAAGGTATTTTAGCTCTCTGCAAAGCGTAAAACTGAATACGTGACACCAAAAGTGCACCTAAAAGGTTAGCGTTGTCGCTTCCGATCTTACCTTTAGAGAGATTCATGAGAAGTATTTTTCCGGAATTCATTGCATCCCATATATCCAGCGTGGATTTCTTCTGGCCCAAAATATTTCTGATTGTAGTAGAAGCTAAGAACCTATTAACCTTGTTTTGAATAGGAGATATAGCTTCGGTTACGAGCTTCTGATTTCCTTTCATCTCTTTAAATTCGGTTTCCCAGAACTTAACGACCACGGGGTCTTTTACAAAATGAAGGATGTAATTTTGGTAATTTTTGTCTTCCAGTAAACGGGTGATACCGAGCATGTTGGTGCCGGGAACTTCCAAAAGAGTAAGGATCGCGTAATTCAAAAGATACTCCAATCTCGGACCCCAGGAGTAGTCAAAATGCTGCTTAATAGCGTCTACAAGCCCCGATGCCATAAGATTTTTGTTAGAAGGATCATCTATCTCCAGCAAGTTAAGACCCACCGGAAGCTCGGTGTCTGACGGATCAAAATAAACGACGTCCTCAATCCTGTTGTCAGGTATCCTGTCCAGAATTCTTTCTATTGTTTCACCGTGCGGGTCCAAAACACCTACTCCTGCCCCGGCCGCAATGTCCTGCGCAATCATAGATTCAAAGAGTGAAGATTTTCCTGTACCCGACTTCCCTATCACATATAAATGTCTCAAACGGTCATCGTTGTTCTTTAGACCGAACCGTACCTTCTTGTCCCTAAATGTGGTTTCTCCTATATAAACACAATCTTCGGTAGGAAGATCCGCCGGAGGTTCCGACTTTCTTGAATAGATCCACGGTATGTTCGGCGTGTCGATAGCCGCCGAAGGAAAGTGGAAAAAGGTTGCAAGCTCTTCGGCATTTAGAAGTAATATTTTGTCCTCGTCCATTGTCCTGTTACACATCATGCCCAAAAAATGCGGCTTGTTCGACGCCTTGTCGGCTACAAAGGAGTTATTGGCTGTGGATGAATACTGCTTGAGAACAGCTAAGGACGACCTAAGGTTGTTATCAACCCTGTCGTGATCATTTCCTGTCGCCATAACACGGACATTAGTCTCAAAACCCATGTGCGATAGTTTATTTTCGATAGCCCTGAGTTCCATTTCGGTGGAAAGTTGGAGTTTTATTTGTGGCTTTGCCGATAATCTGGAATCGTCGACTCTTTCCTTATATTGAAACATCCCGGTAGCAGTACCCGACGCAAACTCATTAAATTCCTTCGCTGCAATTTTC
Source organism: candidate division WWE3 bacterium GW2011_GWC2_41_23 (assembly GCA_000996895.1). Classification (GTDB taxonomy): domain Bacteria; phylum Patescibacteriota; class WWE3; order UBA101185; family UBA10185; genus UBA8498. The sequence continues at coordinate 44,040 of LCBB01000003.1, read as the reverse complement.
AAAAAACCTGAAAAAAATCCGTTTCCTCCGGACGAGGAAACTCCGGTCTCTCTAACTTTTTGAACGTAATCATATCCTTCTTTCTGCCAGGTATCTGCAACGGGTCTGATAACAAACTGATACCAAATCTCCTCATTGTCACCAACTGAAGAAATCGCCGAAGTAAGGGCGCTCATCGTGTCTATTTCGAAATCACGGAAACTTTTTATGGGGAAAAAATAAGGTCTGGCGAAGTCAATTGTAGCGATTTCATACTGCTTAGATGTATTTTTGAATCTCATCGCGTGGTCGGGAACAGCCTTAACGTGGGCACCGGGGAACTGAGCGTAAACCTGACTTTCTACGAATTTGATGATTTCACGGGGGCATGTGTAATAGAAACGTATACCGTCGGAAGTTGAGGAAACAATCTCGAATGACAAGTATTCCTGATTTACCGGTTTTTCACGGAGTAACCCGTGTAAAGCAGCGAACATACTTTCGGCTGCCAAAGATGCCCTTGTTGGCGATATGTCGGCAATTTCTTCATTTTTACTCAGCTGAACCTCAAAAACCGCGAAACTACTCTCATCCAACAAACTGTCCTTTACGAGCGTGGAATCAACACTTTCACCACCTGAACGGCTTTTTAAGAAAATTAAGAACACTACTATTAGAAAGCAGCCTGCTGTTATTAGAATGTATGTAAGAAACATGTCCTAAAATATATAATCCCCCGCCCTTATTTGGGACGGGGGTAGAAAGGAGAGAGTACTAGGGTTATGTTAGTACAAAGAGTCGGCAGTGTCAAATCCCACTATTACAGTGATTTCGGACCTATCAACCTCGTTTTCATTGAATTTTTGGGCTTCTTGTTTGGAAATAATGTTTCGGATACCTAAAACCCGGCTTAAATAGCTCAACGTGGCAGAATCGCGGATATCCGTAGCGATATAACTTGTCTCGTATCTCGACGCTGCGTTTGAAACCGCCACTACCCTACCACCGGAGTTAGTTACCAATCTCGACCCAAACATAGCCACCCCGGGATAATCTGTGCCGTTAAGAATTGCGACACTCAATTCTTCGCGCGATATATCCCCGTCAAAATTCATATCAGCAATCTGGCTGTCCAGGTTCCCGCTGTCGTTTATATCCTCTTGTGTGATTGAATACATAGCTATCTTATCTTTTGCTAAACCGCCCGAAAAATTAACCAAGGAGTAATATTCGCTGATTGTTAAATTGCTTATTGTGAATTTTTTTAAATCCGAAGCTACCTGAAGATTTAATATTTCCGATAGTCCTTTCCCGCTGAAAGAATTCAGCAACGTTTCGGCTAAGTCCTCGTTGACCAAAATGTACCTGTCTATGGAAAACCCAAAAATCCTCATTATCGTATTATTTACCGATTTTATACCGTCTACCGTCACGTTAGTGGAATTTAGTGCCCCGAGAGCAAAAACCTTTGAAATCTCCTCTTCTCCGAACTTTCCGGTCATGTCTACCTTGATGTCGAGCGGGATGTCAAAAACACTTACCTTTTCATCATTTTTGTCAAAAACAATATACTTTAAACCTTTTAGGATGACAGGGTCGGCGTTTACATTTTCGACTTCAATAAAAGACAGAGTAACTATACTGCTGTCAGAGATGGCATAGGAATCTGCTGAGGATGCCGAAGCAAACGCCTGGTTTAAATATTTATAGATGGAATACCCCGCCAAAAAAATAAAGGCGGAGAAAAAAATCAGCCCGCCTAATGCCATTTGTGAAAAATACTTCTGGGTGCCTCTGTTAATCAGTTTTTTCTTACCCGCTCCGGAATTAACTTTATTTTTAGTTGTCCGGGAGGAACTCCTATTACGAATGGGAGCCTTCCTTTGGGCAGGTACAGATCTCATATATGTTCATACATTACTATATTTTTGAAGTGAATGGAAGATATTCCGTTGGCAAAGGGGACTCAAATTGTACAAATTCATGTAAATGAGGGTCAAAGAATCTTATTTTGGTCGCGTGTAACATCATTCTACCGAACGCTTCTCTGCCAATTGTGAGTAAATTTTTTGGACAATAAATCGGGTCTCCCGCAATATACAGTAAAGCTGCTGCCAAATGTACTCTAATCTGATGAGTCCGTCCTGTTGACGGAAGGATTTGAAGATAAGAAAAAAGATTTCCGTCTATTTCCAGTTCATTTAGTTTTCTTACAAACGTATGAGCTTCCTTCCCCCCTGCCACAATCGCCATCTTCATCGGGTCTTTGGGGCTTCTTTTAATCGGAGCATCAATTTCCAATGTATCTTCTTCCGGGGTCCCGTGAACAACGGCGGCGTATTCCTTCTCTATCTTCCGCTCTTTAAATTGATCTAAAACATTTTCAAAAAACTCCTCGTTTTTTGCAACCAGTAAAATACCTGAGGTGTCCTTATCCAACCTGTGTGCTATACCGGAGCGCGCAGTAAAGTCACTAGGTGCTACCTCTTCCGGATCCCACTCACCGACTACAGGACTTCTCTCCTCTATCATGTCCTGTAAAGTAATCCCTTTGGCTGTATTTGAGCGGTTAACTACCAATCCGGCCGGTTTGTCTATTACCAGGTAATCGTCGGTTTCATGAATTATGCTTATTTTTTGTTCTTCCACAGTTCGTATATTAACAGAAAGACTCCCGAAGTCACTAACAGGTCAAAAAAGTTAAAACGGAATTGGCCGAAAAAGTCCACATAATCACGTACACAACCTGTGAAAACGCGCTCCAACGTATTCCCAATTCCTCCTAATAATATAAAAATAATGCCCAGGCGGGACAAACGGGAAACAAAGTATTTTTTTCGAATCAAATAAAAAACACCCACAAGTACCACAAAACTTAGTTGAAGGGGATAAAAAATTTCACAATTGCTAACCGGTGCAGATAAAAAACCCACGGAAAGTTACTCCCCGTCGGCGTGCTTTAGACAAGTGGTAGCTTGCGGATATGCTCTGAGACGGGCCTTGTCTATTGGTTCGCCGCATACCTGGCATATGCCGTATTTGCCTATTTTTATTGCTGCCAAAGCTCTTTTTACCTCTATCAGCATCGTCTGTACGATACTCGCCTGAGCGTCGGCAACGGATTTTCTAGTATCCTCCAGGATAGCTTCGTCCATATACTCGGAATTTGATTCAGTCCTTCCGGATTGGAGGTAGGGATCTTCTTTGATAAGGCTTGCCTGCTCTTTCTGAAGTTCTTTTTCTTTTCTGACAAGTTGTTTCTTAATTAATTCTATAAATTCTTTTGGTAAATTTCTTGTGTTCATATATTTTTTACTCCTGTAATACAAATTGGATAGACCAATAATAAACAATGCTCCCGAAAAGAGCAAATAAGCCGGGGATTTAAAAAATACAAATACTACAACACCCAGGTAAAAGGAAAACAAGGAAAAAACGAGCCCCGATACAAATCTGTATCCTCTAAATCTCAGCACCCCCAGATAAAAGACCAGCGTCAAAGCAGCAACCCATAAATGATTCATTTCACCGGTTATCAAATATCCTCCAAGGCTTACAAAAACAAGAAAAAATCCGAAAGCAAGGGAATAAATGTCGAATATTCTAAACAGAGACCAGCGCCTTTTATTTGAAAAATAGAACGGCGGTAAGAAAGCACCTAAGAGCGCAATAAAACTTACCATAACCTCGTAATTAACTAATAAAAGCGGGTTGTTAGGCCTGTAAAGACTTATATACGTGTAAAGCAGCCTGAAAAGATAATAAAACAAAGCCGCGGTCAGTGTGGAAACAACAACAAGGTCGAGAAATCTTTCGTCGTCAAAACCGTCTTTACGGGCTTCGTACCACATCACAAAAATCCAAAATACAAAACCTATCGACAGAACAAGGTACATTGTGGGAACCCGCACAAGGCCGAAATTAATATTTTCTGATAACAGCATATTAGGCTTTAGAAATATACTCTCCGGAACGCGTATCAACCTTTATTTTATCCCCGATTTTTATAAATATGGGAACTTTAACCACCGTTCCGTTTGTAAGAGTCGCCTCTTTTTGAACATTAGTCACAGTGTTCCCCTTATAACCGGGCTCTGTATATTGAACTTCGAAAACGAGAGATGCCGGAAGATCTACAGAGATTGGTCGGCCGTCGAAATACTGAACAATTGCCTTCTCGCCCTCTATTAAAAAATCTGTGGCTTTACCCAGAATATCTTCGGAGATACTAAATTGCTCGAAAGTTACCGGATCCATAAAAATGTAACTCCCGTCGTTATACAAATATTGGGTAGTTTTGGTCTGAACGTCCGCATCCTCGACTTTTGCCGTAGCAATGTAACCTTTGTCCAGAACCTGTCCGGTGATAAGGTTTTTGACCCTGACTTTGACGTTTGCACTACCCCGGCTGACCTTTATGTGCTCGTATTTAATCACCTGCAGAGGCTGTCCGTTTCATAATTTTTGGTGCCGTGGGAGAGAGTCGAACTCTCACGGGATCAGATCCCAGTGGTTTTTGAGACCACCGCGTATACCATTCCGCCACCACGGCCCGGGTTTCACCAATCGCGCCGGACAAGTGGAATATGAGGAAGCGCAGACGCTACTGCGTCGAGCAAGCTCTTATTCCGCCACCACGGCTTAGAGGCAAGAGACATCGGCTAACATCAAAAGGTGTACCTTCCCGCAGGTAAGCCCTTATTCCGCGCCACAACAAAGGCGCTTGAACCGCTCAATTCTAACAATTTGAAGACAAAAATGGAAGTTAATCCTGAGTGTGAGATTCGACCTCGAAGAACTTCGTAAATTCAGATTTAAAGAACATATCGTACTCTCCGGTGGCACCATTTCTGTGCTTAGCCACATTTAGTTTCAAATTCGTTCTGTCTTCCTCGTTCGGCCTGTATAAAAACATGACAACGTCGGCGTCCTGCTCAATGGAACCTGAATCGCGGAGGTCGGATAGCTGTGGTTTTTTATCTCCACCTCTCTGCTCCACTGCTCTCGATAGCTGGGAAAGTGCCAGTACGGGAACTTTCAGCTCACGTGCAAGATTCTTTAAACCCTGTGAAATCTCGGATACTTCCTGCACTCTACTTTCTGCCTTAGGCGCTCTAATAAGTTGCAGGTAGTCAACTATTATCAAATCAATTTTCTGCTCCAGCATAAGTCTTCTGGCCTTCGTGCGCATTTCGAGTAGTCCTATTCCTGCCGTGTCGTCGACAAATATGCTGGCCTCGGCTAGTTCTCCTGCCGCTACACCATATTTTTCAAAATCCTCGTCGTCAAGATTACCCGTCGCGATTTTCCAGTTATCTATGCCTGCCTGGGCTGATATCATCCTGTCCACAAGCATTTCCCTGCCCATTTCCAAAGAAAAAATTCCAATCCCGGCCTTTTTTTCTACTGCGGCGTATTGTGCGATATTCAAGGCGAGTGATGTTTTACCGACCGAAGGCCTTGCGGCCAAAATTATCAAGTTTTCTTTTTGCAGACCTGACAACAATCTATCCAAACTCTTAAGCCCGGTAGGCACACCTCTGAGTGCTCCCCTATTTTTGCTCAGCTCATCAAGTCTTTCAAATGTAATCTCCAGGGTATCTTTAAGAGGTACAAAGTCTTGATACATCGCGTCTTGGGAAACTGAGTAAACCAATTGCTCAGCTCTGTCTAAAACCTCCGCTACCTCGCCTTCGTCAAAAGCTAATTCTCCGATTTCAGCGGACGCTGAAATCAACGCTCTCTTGATATAGTCATTTTTTATAAGTTTTGCGTATGCCTCGATGTTGGCAGCGGTGGGAACTGAGTTTACAAGCTCTGTTAAATAGGAGACTCCTCCCACTTGTGTAAGAAGATTTTTCCTCTTAAGTTCGCTGGGCACTGTGATCAGGTCTGCGGGTTCTCTTTTTTCAAAAAGCGTAAGTATAGCTTCATAAACATTTTGGTGATTTTCACGGTAAAAATGATGGGGTCTTAAAAATTCAACTACCTTAACTATGGCGTCCTTATCCAATAAAAGAGCCCCAAGTACCGATTTCTCGGCCTGTTCGTCGTGCGGAGGTACGTGCACGCTCTGCTGCGCCGTGTGCGCTCTATCTCTATGTTCATTCGTTCTTTTGGCGGACATTTTATTTAGTGGGCAGGTTTAAGTATAACCACTTCGGTATCTTCAGGTATATCACTTGCAGAAGCAATTTTCAGCTTTTCTTCTTTTTTAATATTATTCTCTACTCCCATCTCGTCCATGAACTTGTCTATCCCCTGCAAATCATCAAATCCGACGAGATCATCGGTCTTGTAGTGCATGGGTAAAACAATTCCCGGTTCTATTGATGAAATGACTTCCGAAGCCTTCTCTGCGTTTATGGTAAAGCCTCCCCCGATAGGTATCATCAGCACGTCAACCTTTGAGATTTTTTCCAGAAGATCGGTGTTGAGTTCGTGTCCTAAATCTCCCAGGTGCATTAGCGTAAAACCGTCTATATCTATCACATACATAGTTTGAGTACCCCTCTCTTCACCCTTTTTATCGTCGTGAAAAGTCGGAATTCCGTATACGAATGCCCCGTTAACCTCATACTCCCCCGGGCCATCTATCAATAACTTGTATCCGGAAACCCCGGCAATGTTGTGGTGATCGAAATGATCGTGTGTGGTAAGTAAAAGGTCGGCTTCCATCTTAGGTAATTTGTATCCGATTTTCGGGTCATACGGATCTATAACAATTGTTAAATCTTTTCCCTTAATTTTGAAACATGAGTGTCCGATATACGTAATTTCCATAGTTCACATCATATCAATTAAATCATTTTAAGAAAAGGCACAGACTTTCCTTTTACTGCGGCAAATTCCCCAAAATACGGGTGTTCTGTTATACGGGAAAGTATCATATAATCTTTTATGTATATGCCCAATAGACCTCTGCCCAAATCAATACCCGATAACTTTATGGCTGTGCAAGTTGCCTTTCTTGGGGCAAATATTATTTGGGGCGCCGCTACTGCCGTTATTAAATACACGCTTGGCTATATCCCTCCTTTTACGTTTCTGTACTTAAGATTTATGATAGTGTGCCTGGTAGTTCTACCTTTGGTAGCACTTCAACTTAAAAAGGAGCCTATTCACAAGTCCGATTATCTAAATTTTTTTCTGCTGGGGCTTTTTTCACAAACATCCCTTATACTTCCGTTCGTAGCGTTAAAGTTTACCTCAGCTTTGGACTACACGATTATCGGAGTCATGGCTTCCGTTTTGACCGTGTATGCTGGTCATTACTTTTATCACGACAAAATTAATAAGGGTATAACCGCCGGGGTTGTCCTCGCCAGTCTGGGGACTATTTTGATTGTTCTTGAACCTATTCTTTGGGGAAATGACGGGGGCGGCCGGGCAGCTGAAAGAATTCTGGGTAACGTTTTGGGTCTTTTTTACGCAATGACGTGGGTAGTTTATGTAATATGGGCAAAATTCAGCATGGGCGGAAAGTCACACAGCCTGAAAAAAACCTTAAGTTTTATCAAAATAAAACCTATGACCAGAAAATACTCGGCAGGAACCATCGTGCTTACTTCTTTTTATGTGGGCTTAATAACATTGATTCCGCTCGCAGTATTTGAAAATCTAGGCTTAGCCGGCGAGAGTAACTTTGACATTCTCAGTATCGACATAAAAGGCGTGCTCGGTCTCCTTTATATGGCCCTGTTTTCATCCATAGTGGCGTACTGGCTTAATGAATGGGGCTTGGAGAATGCAAAAGTCTCCGATTTTGCCATTTTCGGCTATCTGGCGCCGGTTTTTACCCTACCCTTCGCATATCTTATTTTAGGTGAGCTGCCCAACACCTTAATGCTTATAGGGACAGCTTTTATAGCCGCCGGGGTTGTAATTGCCGAAAAAAATAATAGTTCCGGGCTCTAGAAAGCGCCCGGGCTTGTACTCGTTTAAAAATATTGATATACTCGTTACCGCTATGAAAAAGGGAATACACCCAAAAGTTAATAAAGAGTGTCTCGTAACCTGCGCCTGCGGTAACACTTTTACGACCATTTCTACCCTACCTTCCATCTCCGTGGAGATTTGTGGCGCCTGCCACCCTTTTTACACAGGTCAGAGAAGATTTGTAGACACCGAGAAGAGAATTGACAAATTCAACAGAAAAATGATTTTGGCGGATGAAAAAAAGAAAGCTGCCGATAAAATAAAGACCTCCAAAAAGGTACAGAAGAAATTCTCCGGTTCAAAAGATATGAGTGTAAAAGAAATGCTTGAGCACATCAAAAAAGAAGGTCAGTAGATTACCAAAAATAGCACAATTTCCAACGACAACGACCATAATACTTCTGTAAGTGTAATTGATTCCGGACACCGCGGCTCTTCAACAATCGCCCATTCTCTGGAATAATAAAGGTGATATGGATTACTACAACGACTACGTAAAAAAAGAAGCCGAAAAGATAAACAGCCTCATAAAGGAACATGAAGATATGAGAGAAGGCGCCGACGAAGGAATGCTGCAGCTCATAGAAGAAGAGATTTCTAAACTTAAAGAACAAAAAAGTCAGCTCGAATCTCCTAAAGAGGTGGCAGAAGATGCGCAGGAAGAAACTACCGGTAATATAAACCCAAACGTCGCCACACTGGAGATAAGATCGGGTACGGGAGGGAACGAGGCGGGGTTATTTGCATACGACCTTTTTAGAATGTACGAGCGCTTTGCCGAAAAAAAGAACTGGAAAATTACCGAGGTATTCCGTTCGGAAAATGAAATCGGGGGCATAAAGACAATCTCCGTAGAGGTCAAAGGCACTAACGCCTACGGACTGCTAAAAAATGAGTCGGGGGTTCACCGGGTACAAAGAGTTCCTTCCACCGAATCGGGAGGACGTATTCACACCTCAACTGCTACCGTTGCCGTATTACCTAAACTCCAAAAAGTAGAAATTGAAATACACCCCGACGATCTTGTATGGGAGTTTTTCCGCTCCGGGGGAAGCGGCGGCCAGAATGTAAATAAAGTCTCCACAGCCGTGCGTCTTATTCACAAACCCACCGGCATAATTGTCGAATGTCAGGAAGAGCGCTCACAAGGTAAAAACAGGTCAAAAGCACTCGATATTCTGTACTCCAGAATCTACACCGAAATGCAGGAACAACAGGTTAAAAGCATCTCGGACCTAAGGGCAGGTCAGGTGGGGGCAGGCATGAGAAATGAAAAAATCCGTACATACAACTATCCGCAAAGCAGAGTTACAGATCACCGCGCTAATAAGTCATGGCACAACATCGGCATGATAATGGACGGGGATATAGAGGATATTCTAAGCTATCTGGAAAAAGAGAACCTGCGGACCTGATTACAGTGCCCAGCGAACTTAAGTAATTTCTTACTTCAAATTTTCCGGAGCTGCTTCTACTTCCGCCGTAAATATTTCTTCCTTCCCTTCCCTATCGACGTACAGTTTTAACTTATCCCCAACTTTTGCCTTGGCAATAACCTGGGATAAAGAATTTTCTCCGTCCATAGTAGTCTCATTTATTTTTGTAATAATATCGCCCCTTAGTAACCCTGCTTTACTGGCAGGAGATTCCGGGCTAACTCTTGAAATGAACGCGCCGACCGGCATATCTCGTAATTCCGATATCTCGGGGGTGACCATGGTGTAAGTAACTCCAAGATAGGGTCTAATGATACGGCCCTCCTTAAGAAATCCGTCAAGAATAGGAATTAAAGTGTTAACAGGAATAGCAAAACTTATATTGTCAGCTCCGATCGAGGTAGCGACATTTATCCCGATGACCTGGCCGGAAGAGTTTACCAAAGGACCCCCTGAATTTCCCGGGTTTAAAGCCGCATCTGTTTGGATAACGTTCTCATAGGTTTTAACCCCGCCGAACCCTCCGGTAGCCTGGAGCTGTCTTGAAATACCTGAAACGACACCCACGGTAACCGTGTTTTGGAACCTGCCGAGTGCATTTCCTATGGCAATTGCCATTTGTCCTACCTTAGTGTTGTCCGAATCTGCAAACTCCACGACAGGTAAATCGCGCGCCGTAATTTCGATGATTGCAAGATCCGAACTTTCGTCCAAATATATTTTGTTTACTTCGTAAGTCTTACCATCTTTGGTCACAACCGTGTACTCACCGACGGGGTCATCGACTACGTGACTGTTGGTAATAATCAATCCGTTTTTGTCTACAATAAAGCCGGTTCCTATGCCCTGATCACTTGTGGTAGGTCCGCTGAAATAGTCAAAGTTTACTGTTTTAACGACTATGGAAACAACAGCAGGCGACACCTTATCTACAGCGTCAATTACAGTGGATTCCTCGTTCACTACCTGCTGGCGTGTAACAACTTTGGAAGAAGAGTACTGAGAACTGTCTTTTTTAAATATACTGGATATTTTTTCGGCAAATCCTGAAAACCAACCGGAATCAGATGTCCCTGCCCTACTTACCAACGAGTTTTCCCCGTTAAATCTGATGTCGAGCACTAAAAGTATGGAAACGAAAAAAATAAGCCAGGCAATTCCGGTTATTGTTCTTGAAGTTTTTTTCATAACAATTCCTCCTGCTGGTTCAGAATTTTACTACAGCTCTTTAGCCAACTCAACAGCGGCGTCTAGCTGAGGGTCTTTTAAGTCCTTAATGTCCTGTTCTGTCACTTCCACGACCACGTCAGGCTCTATACCGACCTTGTGAACCCACACCTTGTCGGGAGTGAGCCATTTGGCGATTGTTATATGCACACCCGAGCCGTCCTTGAAATCCCTAGCGTCCTGAATGGTACCTTTTCCGAAAGACTTTGTTCCGATGAGTTTTGCGTTTATCTGAGATTTCAAAGCTGCCGCCAAAATCTCCGAAGCTGAAGCACTGCCTCCGTCGATTAGTACATAAACCCTGGGCACATCTTTGAAACTTCCGGCAGCATCAGAGTTCAACGGGGTTTGATTTCCGGTAGCATCCTCTTGATACAACACAGGCTTTCCTCCGAAGAATTCACTGGAAATATGGGAAGCAGACAGCAAGTAGCCTCCGGGATTGCCTCTCACGTCGATTATTATAGAATCCAGTTCCCTCATACCCATGGCAATTTCATTGACCGCGGTGTCCCATTCCTTGTTGGTTTCTCCACCGAATCTGCTGATTCTGATATAAGCTGTTCCTTCGCCCATGTCCTTCCAGCTCACACTTGAGATTTTAATAACATCCCTACGAAGTGCAATTTCCCGAGGTTCGTTGTTCTCCGTCTGAATTGTTAATTTCACTTCTGTTCCGGCGTCTCCTCTGATCTTTGCGACTGCTTCCGTGATACTCATTCCCATCGTGGATTCGTCTTCAATAAGTAATATTTTATCTCCGGGCAATAAACCTGCCGCTTTAGCAGGAGATCCGTCCAAAGGAGAGACAATTATCAGCTGGTTGTCTTTCTGCCCCAATTCCGCTCCAATGCCCTGGTACTTTCCGTCCAATTGTTCATTAAGGTTTTTATTAATTGCGGGAGGAAGGAATGAAGTGTAGGGGTCATCCAAAGATGAGACCATCCCTTGAATAGCACCGTAAAGCATTTTCTGGGCATCAACCGGCCTCTCAAGGTAATCTTTGCTTACGATATCCCATACTTCCCAAAAAAGAGAAAAATCCACCTCTTTATTTCCGGGATATTGATTTTTGATTTCGATTTTCGGTGGATTCTTACGTACTTCGAATATATAACCGCTCTTACCAAAATAGTAACCTCCGTAAAAAAAACCCACGGCTATAAGGACAGTAATTAAAAATCGCTGAAATTTCTCGAAAGTACTCATTAATTTTTTTCTATTCGATGATGAAAAAATTCGGTAGGTCAATTTCTACGGGACCTAGCTCATTATCGAACCTTACAAATATACTAGATACTGAAACTCTGTCAATTATCCCGATTTTACCGAAATGCGGTTTCTGCAATACCTGTACTTTTTGTCCCCTCATCACTTTCTTTATAACCTTGCGCATAACCTTAAGCGCGGTTTTTTTCTTTTTTGAGGGGGCAGTTTCTTCTTCAGTGCCGGACATCGGAATACGCAAAACGCCCAAATCCCCATGGAAAAACACGTGCCTGTAAGCCACGGAATTAAACAACTTATAAACAAAATCGGGAGTTTCCAGTTTACCGAAGCCCGAAAGCACGCCAAGCCCGATATTAGCCGATTTTGCGTAAGAAAATCCTACCGGGTCCGCACTTCCGGCAACTATGGCTGATATTTTGAGGTCATGTGCTTTCTTTATCGTGTCCAAATCGGCGTAATGGCCGACGTATACAATTTTACCTTCGGTGGACTTTACAAAACTTTCCAGGTAAAACTTCTCCAGTATCTCAGTAGGATTTGGAAAAACTACCAGTTCCCCGAATGAGAAATTAGGTGTACACGCCACGAGATCAACCTCGGCTACAGTGGTTTTAATCAAAACAGAGCTCTCGGGAACGATGTCACTAACTTCTCCCCAGAGACCTGAAAGCAGAGTAAATTTTACGGGCATGTCTTCGAAAAAGTATTCTCCGGAGGCATCGTCGAAACTCATATAACCGTTTTCTTCTGCCGTGATTTTTTTTGCCCCCAGCTTTCCAAGTAGGTTACCTTTTTGAAAGTAAACTTTTTCGCGTAAAAATTTTACCGGTTCGAATTCTTTCGGGAAGTAAACACTACTCGGAGAGTGCATACAATCCCCCAGTTTTTGAAAAGGTTCTAACCTGTCTCCCTTTTGAACAAATAAATTACCCTTACTAGGTAAATACCTCTCCACCATAACTGTTTTATTTTGTATTATTTTTCTTATAATCGGAGCCAGCATTGTTAAATTCCCTTCACGGCCTCCTCAATTTCCCTCATAAATGTGTTCATTATCTTTATGTCTGAGATAAGTTGGTTACGTTCCAGCCTTGTGTCAAAAAGAAGACCCAGGGTTCCTCCCACTACCCCACCTACGAGGTTACCTATCGATTTATTTTTTACACTAAGTTTAGTAGTTATAGAATTATCCAGGGGAACGGAAAAAACTGAGTTTTTTTCGATTTCAAAAAACTGCCCGGTATCCAAGGCTGTTGAAAGTAGAACTTCAGTGTCACCGGGAACTATAGCAAAAGTACCAACTTCTTCGATTACCTGCGAGGTATCCACGTTTATGTTAGGGTTGTACTCTTTTATTAGCTGAGACAGGAGAGTTGCGTTGTTTCTATCGATTTTTACGTAGTAGTAACCCGGGCTGTCGAAAAGATCCAAAGCCAAAGAGTATTTAAACACAGGTTCAAAATCACGGCGGGCAAAACGATCCCCCGTAAATAATACGGGCTTATTTGAGGTGAGCTTGATTCCGGCTTTTTTAACCTTATCTATTATCAAGCCGTCAAGGCTTACCTGGTCGTTGTAGTCTCTGGTTATAAGCTGGGGGTAGATAGAAATATTCGCAAAATACTCATTATTTGTTAAAAAGTCGATGGGAACCTGGGAAAGCATGGTATCCTTCGTAAGCACCGTAACCTCATCTATCAACACAGGAAAATTCTCTTCTTGTTTGGACAGAAGATCCCGTACGTCAGCCATTAGTTTTATATTCAGGTCGGGCAGGGGAAAACTTATAAAACCGGTCATGAGCAAGTCGAAATCAGCTAGTTTTACCTTATTTTCTTTGGCAATACCTTCCAGCACCTCGGCGTAAAAATAGTTCTCGTCGCAAACACTCGAAAAAAGTTCGCGGGAGTAAGAATATGGAAATCTCTGAAAATCGAAAGTCCCGTCCTGCTTTTCAATAGCAACACTCACACCTGAATATCCAATATAGGCAGCTAAAACGGGCATGAATATATAGTATCAGATGGCGTGTCTGTCTGTATACTGGATAAGACCCATATATCTGGCTTTTTTGACTTCCTGGGCAAGCTTTCTTTGGTGCCTGGACATCAGTCCGGAATACTTTTGGGGAATAATCTTACCTCTATCACTTATAAATCTTCTCAGAACCAAAGCCTCTTTGTAGTCAGGCTTAGTTCCCGTTTGTGTAAAGTAACACTCGGTGTTTCTTTTTGGCTTTCTTATTGATGATTTTGTATTTGTTTTTTTCTTAATCGGCATATCTTTGTTAACCAAGCCCCTGCCGGGCAGGGGCCTTATTTTCTTAATTAATTGGAGGAATCAAGGTCTCCTAAATCTATATCGTCAAGGTTGATCTCTTCTCCGGTGGTGCTGCCTGTTACGAAGTCTTCTTCCGAAGTTTCTTCCTCGCCTTCCACCCCGTCTTTCTTAGGAGAAAGTATAATCATGTCGTCAATTATTACTTCGGTCTTGTATCTCTTTTTGCCATCGTCGCCGGTCCAATCCCTGGTCTGAAGTCTGCCTTCAACGTAAACTTTGGTGCCCTTTTTAAGGAGCTGTCCGCAGATTTCGGCCAATTTATTCCAGGCTACGATATTGTGAAAATCAACGGACTGTTTCTTTTCACCCTGTGTGACCCATTCCCTGTTGGTGGCCACTGGATCTCTCGTGAGGTTACCTATGAGTATTACCTTGTTCAGGTTTCTTGATGCCATATACCTCCAAATGTCAGCTCTGAGCTGTAATTAAATACCTAAATACACCGTTCATTAACTTAAGTTTACTTTCAAATTTTTTGAGTTTAGAGGGATCGATTTCGAAGTTTATTACCTCGTAAAAGCCTTCTCTCTGCTTATTCATTTCATAAGCAAACTTCCTCTTTCCCCAAAAATTAGAGGCAGTTACTTTGCCTCCGTTAGAATCAATATTTTCCTGGACCTTGGAAGAAAGCTCTTTAGCCCCCTCTTCTCCGAGTTCCAATTTATAAATATTCATTATTTCGTATTGCTTCATATGTTTAGATAAATTCCTTCGTCAACGAGTCTATTATATACATTATGGTTTAGGTGTCTACCAAAGACGTCTAATGTAACTAGAATCATTTGAGCTTATGAATAGTACAAAAAAAGTGACTTTTGCGCAAGGGGGTCGGCTCAAACGCTAAAATTAAACTCAACCACGTCTCCGTCCCGCATCGTGTAGTTCTTGCCCTCCAGTCTAACCAAACCCTTTTCCCTGGCCTTTTTTAGGCTCTCCAATGGCTTTAGATCAGCATAATTAACTATTTCGGCAGATATAAAACCACGTTCAAAATCCGTGTGAATTTTTCCGGCCGCCTGGGGTGCCTTGTCTCCTTTTGTGTAAGTCCACGCCCGCACTTCTTTAGGTCCCATAGTGAGAAAAGATTCGAGGTTAAGAAGCTCGTACCCCTTGCGTATCAGGCGGTCGAGACCGGGTTCGGTAATTCCGATTTCTTTCATGTAGGATTGCCTCTCGTTTTCGTCAAATTCCGCAAGTTCCGACTCGATTTTGGCACAAATCCTTAAACCGCCCTTACCTAATATTGTTATATTCTGAGTATCCTGGGTGCTCAATTTTGACTCATCCGTGTTTAGTACAATAATCATTGGTTTAAGAGTGAGAAGATTAAGGTCTTTTATGAGGATTTCATCCTCTTTTTCGAGGTTTAAAGACAAGGCAAGCTCTCCCCTATTAAGGGTCTCGCGCACCTTTGTTATAACCTGTAGCTTACGCTGCGAATCAGGGTCTTTTGCCGTTTTTAGTTCTTTTTCGAGGATTGGAATCTTTTTTTCTAAGGACTGGAGGTCTGCAAGAATTAGTTCTGTGTTTATTGTCTGAACATCTTCTTCGGGATTGGTCGCCCCTGCTCTTATTACGTTTTCGTCGGTAAAGTCGCGGACAACCTGAACGATGGCATCTACCCCGCGTATGTGACCGAGGAATTCGTTGCCGAGTCCTTCTCCCTGAGAAGCTCCTTTGACGAGGCCTGCTATGTCATAAAACTGAACTACCGCAGGAATTATTTTTTCAGGTATTTGCCTGTCACCTGCCTTATTGCCGTAATCGTTTCTAACAAACTGGGCAAGAATGTTCAGGCGCGGGTCCGGAACATCCACGATACCGGTGTTGGGCTCAATGGTGGCAAAGGGATAGTTAGCCGCGAGTGCGGCCTGGCGTTTAAGAAGGGCGTTAAATAATGTTGATTTTCCGACGTTGGGGAGACCGACTATTCCTATTGATAAAGACATATGGGGTGATTATATAGGGATAGTGTAAGTTTGGAAACAAACTTGAAACCAAAAAAATCCCCCGTCAAAAACCTAATAATTAAGTTCATTGCGGGGGTATGGGTAAAGGGATCTGTCAAAAAGGTTATTGTTTTTACACAAGCCTTTTAAGGACAGAGCCAAAATTTATAGGGGCTAACCGTTCATCGGATTTTTTTAGATCTTTGATATTGCTCCAAAAAACGTCTTTGGTTATCGGAGTCAATTCCGGAAGATGCGCCCCGGTAATGCCAAAGACAGCTGTCCTTGCCTCCTCCAAATTATCAAAAATTTTGACAAAAGGAGGATTGTGCGTGGTAACTGCTAAAATCACTACCTTGAGATTTTCCTCAGAAATTTGTACAAGGTAGGCCATCAAATACCCTTTGCGCAGCATCATATCCTCTCCTTTACCCTATAGTGATTATGGATTATACCCTATTTTGGGGCTTACGCAAACGGTCTTCTTTGTACGCAACTACCATTTCCCTTAGGGCACTTACAACCTTATCTTGGTAATATTCCCCGCCCAAAGCAGCATTATTCAGCGTGGTCCGGCTTATTTTCAGGACTCTGGGTCCCCCGTTACGTTCTTTTTCAAACTTCTCCGCCAATACCCTGGAATCGTTAGAGATGGTTAAGTCCACCAAAATCCACTCTTTACCCCATGAAAGAGCAAAATCTCCTTTACCGCTCCAGTCCTGCATAGCGTTGACACGGGCTACGTAAACTTTTCCCGGCATTTGTACCTCTTTTTCGTGGTTTTCCCAATCAACAACCGTAACAACGGGAATTTTCATAAAGTACTCAAGCAACTTCTCTTCTGCCTCATGACCGATCTCCGTACGCCACTCGTCTAGTTTTTTTTCGGACGGTCCCGTACCTTCCCTTATTTCTTTTCTTATTCTTGCCTCTTCCCGCTTCTCCGACTCCAGCTTCATTTTTCTGTCCTCAGCTTTTTTCGCTGACTGCTTCCTTCGTGCTTCCTGATCAGCAAGCACAGATTGCATAAGCTGAAACGAATCAGGTTTTTGTACGGGGCTGACAGGAACAATAGAAGTTACCTTTTCAGAGACGCCCTCTTCACCCCCTCCGAACCCGGTAGTAGAATTAGAGGTTTCCTGATCTGAAAATGTGCTGTCAGATTCGCGTGTCATTTCCATATAAAAAGATTAAACGAATCGGCGGTAATACACAACCATATCTGATAAATCATTGCACCATAAACCGCCCTAAACTATCATATACGTAGATGAATTTAAGGAAGACTGCCCTAGCTGTAATAGTGTTACCTTTGCTTTTTATCCTGGTATCTCAGCAGCCTGTGTTTGCCAGCAAAGTGCCGCCTTACACAACCTTAACTAAAACACCCGCAATTCCGAACGGGCTGGCCGACTGGTATATAACCCCCGTCAATATCGTCCTCGCAGCAACCGACCTTGACAGTGGCGTGGGTTCAATAAATTACAAGATAGACTCCGGCAGTTGGATAACGGTAACAAAATCCGACACTCTTAATCTTGCGCCTAATCCTTCGTTCGAAATCGCCAGCTCAGGTTCATCTATAAACACACTATATTGGGAAGCCGGTTTGCAGGACGGACTGGCAACATACGGTAGGAATACTCTAAATTACGTGTTCGACAGCACATCAATAAAGATCAACTCTGCGGGGGCTGGTTGGCACTCTATCAATCATGCTGTTAGCTACTCGGCGGCCAACCCTCTTAGTAATATGCTGGCTGAAGTATGGCTTAAAACCGAATCCGTTCTCGGAAACGCTTATTTTAAAATATTTGCCGTGTCTAAAGATATAAATGATAACTTTGTATACACCGAACTTGGGCAAAGCCCCACCGTTAACGGCACCACCGCGTGGGCAAAAATTTCAGAGCCCTTTGTCGTCAGTGTGGCGGACGCAATCGGTGTATATATTGAGGTCGGTCTTGAGGGCGCGGGTATTGTATATATGGACGGTGCTACCATAAACAACTCTCTGAAATCCGCGGATACAACTTTTACGGTATCAACAGACGGGAATCACATAATTTCTTATTACTCGGTCGACCGTTCGGGAAATATTGAGCCGGTTCAGACTGCTTCATTTAAAATAGACCAAACTCCTCCGACCAATTGGCGTAATTCCAATGCTTACAGAGGTGTGTTCGGGCCAAGCGACCATCACCTTTACGTGACAACCATGGTTGACGACACTACGTCCGGAATATCTACTCTTACCGACAAATTTCAATACCACACGGACAGAAACCCGGAATTCGGTAGTTTTGCCGATTTAATGTCATGCGCCAGTGCGTGGCAACCGAATACGTGGGCACCTCTGATATCGCCTCCGTTTTTACCCGGGGTAGTAACCGCAACTCTCCTTAGCCCCAAAACAGATTTTTGCGATAGTAACTGGAAAATTTGTAAAACGGTAAGGTTTTACGCCGAGGATTTGGCCGGTAATTCGTCCACCAAAGACCTGTGTATTAACGGTCCGTGGATCAAATTACGGGGAGGCGGCTTAGTAGGAAGCAGATTGGGAATAGATATGCTTTCTGAGTCAAGTGATAATAATACAGACAGTGTGATTGAAGCGGGTAACTCCGAGGTAAACTTTTTTACAAGCACCAAGGGGTGGGTGGTCAAAAACAACACCGGTATAAAGGATTATACATATCTTGAATTACTCGAATCCACAAGAACACCCATAGAAATCTTCAACACCCTGCCAACTACAGATGGCGTTTACATTAAAAACGGTGATTTCACAATCAGCGCCACAAGTCTACCCAACGGTTACGGCACCAGCACCTTTAAGCAAGTGGTATTCATAAACGGCAACCTAAGATTTGATAAAGAAATCACATTGGCTCCTTCCTCTGCCGTATTGTTCATAGTCTCGGGGGACGTGGAAATAAGGAAAACGGTAAGTGAAATAAATTGTGCTATCCACACGGATGGTACGTTTTATACAGCTTACGATACTGATGAAGGCGACCAAACAGGCACTCTAAAATTAAGGGGGGTCTTCGTGGCAAACAAATTTATATTCCAGAGAACACTACAGGGAACCGACAATGTTGAAGATCCGTCTGAAGATTTTACTTATGAGCCAAGATACGGCAATCTACTAAGGGAATATATAGGAATAAACGCCGTGAGATGGTTGCTG
The DNA here is from genome assembly GCA_000996895.1 of candidate division WWE3 bacterium GW2011_GWC2_41_23. Classification (GTDB taxonomy): domain Bacteria; phylum Patescibacteriota; class WWE3; order UBA101185; family UBA10185; genus UBA8498. The sequence continues at coordinate 24,748 of LCBB01000003.1, read as the reverse complement.
ACAGAATAAGGAACGCGCTGCTCACATCTTTCTTTTAATCTTGAACTTTCCGTCCGGAAGATCCTCTACCTCGTACCCCATCTCTAAAATCTGCTTTCTTGCCAGATCGGCCTTGTCCCAAATTCCTGCCTTCCTGTATTCAGACCTCATTTTAGCAACGTCCAACACTTTTTGAGGGGTATCGTACGCCAGATGTTCTTCAATTCTCAAACCTAACACCGAATCCATTTTTATGAGGGTAGCAAGCTTTTCAGGCTCCTCCAGTTCGGACTTTATCATTTCCCAAACTACCGCAAGGGCTTCCGGCATATTCAGGTCATCATTTATTTTTTCACCGAATTTCTTGATGTAATCTTTGGACGGTTTAGCTGTTTCTTCTTTTTTGTAACCCCTGGCAAGTTCGTATAGTCTTCTTAAGGCGTTTTGGGCACTCTGTAGAGCCTCCCATGTAAAATTCAGCTTGCTTCTGTAGTGAGACGACATAAAAAAGTATCTTAAAACCATGGGATCGAAACCCTTCTTCTCAATATCAGCCAAGGTATAAGCATTCCCCAAGCTCTTCCCCATTCTTCCGCCGTCCACCATCATATGGGCTCCGTGAACCCAGTATCTGACAAATTTCTTTCCCGTCGCACACTCGCTTTGAGCAATTTCATTTTGGTGGTGTGTCATCCTCAGGTCTTCTCCCCCGACGTGAATGTCCAGAGTATTTCCCAGCTCGGCTAAAGACATAGCCGAGCACTCGAGGTGCCACCCGGGAAATCCCGTGCCCCAAGGCGACGCCCACTCCTGTGAACGTTTGACATTGATTGGCGAAAATTTCCAAAGCGCGAAATCGGTAGGATGCTTTTTCTCGGGATTAACTTCCACACGGGCACCCTCCATCACGTTGTCCGTTGTATACCCCGAGAGCTGACCGTAACTTTCAAATTTAGAAGTATCAAAATATACTCCGTCTGACGTCGTATAAGTAAAACCCTTTTCTTCTAAAAGCTTAACCAAACGGATTTGTTCATCAATATATTCGGTAGCCCGGGTAAACTTTTCGGGGCGTATAAAATTCATTTTGTCATAATCTTGCGTAAATTTCTGAATATAATAATTAGCAATTTCTATTGCGGTGCGACCTTCTTTGGCAACTGATTTTTCCATACGGTCCTCACCGGTATCCGCGTCTCCTAAATTGTCACCTGTCATGTGACCCACATCCGTCAGGTTCATAATAAATTTCACACGGTTTCCGTTGAACAATAAAACTCTATTTATAAAATCTGATAGGGAATATGTCCTAAAATTACCTATGTGGGCATAGTCATAAACGGTAGGACCGCAGGTGTACATTGTGACCATCTCGGTGTTAAGGGGACTGAAATCTTCAACTTTTCGCGTGAGTGAGTTGTATAACTTCATTACTTCGATTTTAGCACAACAGTGCAAGAAGGAATACGTTAATAATAAACAAGGAAGTTTTATTTAATCTCAAAACGGCCTTCAAGCGCACGGCCCAACGTTATGTCATCGGCGTACTCTACGTCGCCCCCGACCGGAAGTCCTCTGGCGATACGGCTTACTTTCACCTTTCCTCCGTCCAGGCCACGTTCCTTTAGCATTTTGGAAATGTACATAGCCGTCGACTCCCCTTCCATGCTCATGTTTGTCGCAATGATAATTTCGACAATTTCAGGGCTGTCTACATTTTCAAAAGACACCTCACCGGCCAATGCTCCCACCCTATCGATGAGCTCCTTAATAAAAATCTCCTCGGGTCCGATATTGTTGAGAGGATCTATGATGCCGTGTAGTACATGGTAAGTTCCCATAAATCCTGTTCTTTCTAACGCAAAAGAGTCCAGGGGGTTTGACACTACCACAATTGTTTTTTTATCTCTCGCCGGGTCTCCGCAAACCGAACAAACATCAGTTTCCGACACGTTTTTACATATAGAACACAGTTTAGTATTTTTCTTTAAACCCTCTAAGGCTTCGGCAAAAGCCTCTAATTCTTCCTGGGGAAAATGTAACAGGTAAAATGTCAGCCTTTGTGCAGTTTTAGGACCAACGCCCGGAAGTCTTTCGAAAGATTCTATTAGCCTTGTTAAAGATTGGGGTAGTTTCACTTGAGTATTCTATCAAATTAAGGGGAGCCCGCCATCAAATGCTTCAATCACCGAGTCTTTATTAAACACCACCTGCGCCGGAGCTATGTTAAGGTCTGTCAAATTTCCTGATTCTCCGCTTTTAAGTTTTTTTGGTTTCTCCTTGCTTAAAATACATTTTAGGGATAAGCGTGTGCCAAATATCTCGGACATAAGTTTTTCTACTAACTTTCTGTTCTGAGGTGACTCCAGTCTTTCTTTGTGAAACGGGTAAAACACTTCTAGTATGACAAATCTACCCTCAACATTCACGGGTGTTCCTGATTTCAAAAGTGCTGTCAAAGAATGATTTAGTTCCCGGCTTCTTTTTATAAATTCCCTCCACTTCTCTTCAAGAGCCTCTAAAGTTATGGGTGAAACTTCCTTGTCCTCGACTGCATTCTTTTTCGCCTTAACTTCTCCGGCATCTTCTTCAGAACCCTCTTCATCCCCATCTTCTTCATCTTTAGCATCTTTTGTCGCTGTTTTACCTGTGCCGAGAGAAGGTTTGGGTTGGTTCGGAGTCTCAATTGTACCTGAACCGCACCAACTTAAACGCAACTCCTCGCCCCCGCCGATTTTTACCAGGGCCATCTCAACCGGAAGCTGAGGAATAAAAGACGTCTTAATATTTTTGTGTTCTTCTAGTATTGAATTCATGGCGTTAAGTATCCAACCCACTGACAAACGCGACGCCTGTTTTTCCATTTCTACTAAAAGCTCAGAGGTCGCTCCCGACACTTCTTCTTTTACTCCTGATTTTATAAATAGTAGCTCTCTCAAATATCTGAGATATTCGCCTGTCCAAACATACAAATCCAATCCTTCTTCGTAGACCTTTGACACGATCCTTATTGCCGATCCGGAATCTCCGTTCAAAAGATGGTCTGTCAGCTCTACATATATTTCTTTTGAACCCATTCCCACTAAAGAGTCGACACTGATTTCCCCGTCCGAAACCTGCTGTAATAAAGTCTCGGCATCCCTGAAGCCGCCCATGGAAGCGAGAGCAATTTTCTCCAAATCCCTTTCAGAAATTTTTATTTTTTCGCTCTTTGTAATCTCTTTTAACTTTTCTATTAGCTGGGGCATCGTAGCCCTTTTAAATCTGTAAACCTGGCACCTGGATTTTATAGTATCGGGAACTTTATGAAGCTCGGTGGTACAAAGTATAAATGTGGTTTTTTTCGGAGGTTCTTCCAGAGTTTTCAAAAGCGCGTTAAAGGCTTCGTTAGTCAACATGTGGACTTCGTCTATTATGTAAACCTTGTTCTTACCCATCGTCGGTGCAAGTTTTATCTTATCTTTGATCTCTCTTATATCGTCAATTCCCCTGTTGCTGGCAGCGTCAATCTCTATCATATCCACGAAAGAGCCTTCTTTTATGGCCACGCAGGAAGAGCACTTGCAGCAGGGGTCGCCTTTAGCCGAAACATCCGAGCAATTTAATGCTTTAGCTAAAACCCTGGCTAAAGTTGTTTTACCTGTTCCACGGGGTCCCACAAAAAGATAGGCGTGGGATGTTTTACCGCTTACCACCTGCTTGGACAAAGCATCAGCAGCATCATTCGGTCTGCAAACGTCGCTGAATTTTTGAGGGCGGTACTTGGTGTAAAACATAAACATAATAACTGTATTACAACACCCCCGTCAGATACAACCAACCTGTGTTAGTACAACCCACAACTTACCCATACGTGCCGTAACATTACTATTTTAAATATGACTTTTTGCTGATATGACGCTATTTATACTTATCCGTAGAAATTCTCGAAAAAGCTTACGTATCAAAGAAAATTTGAATTTTCCCTAAGCGTTGGCCCAATTTTTTTAACCTCTTCCAGCTCTTCAGGAGAAAAATCGTTAAGAACAAAATCGTCTACGGGTAGTTCCGAACCGGCGGGAGGTCTTCCTATTCCGATTCTGATTCTCTTAAAATCTTTTGTTCCCAATGAATCCATTATGCTCATAACACCCTTATGCCCGGCGTGCCCCGCACCTACCTGCTCTTTTCTTTGTCCGAACAGCAAATCAACATCGTCGTGGACTACGCAAATGTCGACTAAATCAATGCCGTAATACTCCTTCACCAGGCTGACTGCTTCTCCGGACTTGTTCATAAAAGTTGTGGGTTTAACGAATAAAAGTTCGCCTGTCTTACAAATTTCCGATTTTAATTTCGGAGATGCTTCCCAGGATAATTCTTTAACCATTTCGTCCAGAATAATAAATCCGGTGTTGTGGCGGGTCTTTGAATATTTTTTATCGGGATTTCCCAGTCCCACAATCATTTTCATTGTCCGGTGTCCTTATTAACAGGCTTTCCGTGAACGGTGTGCTCGTCATCGTCGTGATGGTGCACCCCCAGCAAGTGCAGTACTCCGTGGGCTACAAGCTCCGACACCTCGGTTTCAACGTCATTTCCATACTTATCCGCCTGTCGTAAAGCCTGCTCTTTGTTGACTACCACATCGCCTAAGTAGTACGTCCCATCTTCTTGTTTTTCATTTATTGGAAAGGACAGGACATCTGTAGTGCTATCTCTACCGAGATACTTTTTATTGAGCTCCTGAACTGCCTCATCACCGGTAATGGTAACGGAAATGACGATGTCATCCTTGTTGAGTTTCTCGGGTAGACCTTTTTTCATTTACTTCTGCTGATGAGGAGGAAATTTAACCGGTTGTTCAAGTTCGAAGGGAAACATTTTTGCAAATTCCTCGTAGACTGCGAGTTCTTTTTGTTCTTTCTCGACTAACTCTGCCCTTCCGCCCTTTTCAAAGAGTTCGGCAGCTTCTTTTCTATTCTTTATCTGCTTTCTTATTACTTTGAATACGTCCTCGTCGGTCAAAGGTTTCTGTTGCGCTCTAAGTTCTATTTCTTTGTTCTGAACCTGGGAAATGAAATACCTCAACACGCCGAGCTTAAAAGTGTCGCCGGACTTCTGCAGTGTGAAAACCATAGCCTTTAAATTATCGTAGATCATCCTCTAAGTTTCTCAAATTTAAACTTTCTTTCAAGTTCCTTGGATTTCTGTCTTTTTAATTCACTGGGTTTTCTATAGTGAGATCTGTCTTTTACTTCGTCAAGGATACCGGATCTTTGTACTTCTCTATTGAACCTTCTCAAGGCCTGTTCCAAAGATTCACCGTTCCTTATTTTAATTTTTGTCATTATGATGAGCAGCTATTATCAATTAGTGCTAATTAATATAGACTGCTATTCAGTAGGCACCTCCAAACGCTTTGTATTAAATAAAAACGCGCTTCCGTACTTATGCACAATTCTGGCACTTGGCTTCTTCGTATGTTAACAGTTTAACCAGTAACTAACAGAGAGCCGAACGATTCTACCAGAACATTACGTCAATTTCTAGTATATTACCTATGTCAAATTTTTACTATTAGAACACACGGGTAAAATGCTCGGGATATAACCTAAAAAGACCGGCTTCTAATTCTTGCAGCTACAATGACAAATCTTACCTGACCACATCTTTGATTGTTATGAGTATTAAAAAGCCCAGCAAGAAAAACATTCCCAGCCTGTGAAAAGCAGCCTCCGTTTTAGGGTTGGGTTTCTTACGTGTTACCCCCTCAAACAATACAAAGGCTACTCTGCCGCCGTCCAGCGCCGGAAAAGGCATTATGTTAACAAGCGCCAAACTTAAAGACATAAGCGCGGTGTAATCAAACAACGTAAGCCAAGCGTTAGGTCCTCCGTATTTCAAAACCATATCAACAAGATTATAAATTCCAACCGGCCCCGAGACACTTTCTGAAACCGGGGAGATGTCTTTTGTTTTAAACGAAAGGGCAACCATCTGACTTAAGGTATTCAACGAGTAACCCATCACATTATAGGAGTGATAAAAACCCACAAGAACCCTATCAAGGGGCTTCTCGTATGAAATAGACACCGACTCACCGAGGTAGACACCTATGATGGGTTTTCCGGCTTCATCTTTTGTAGGAGAAACCTGAACGTCCCGTATCTTTGTGTAAGTAGTGTCTTTTAAGTCATTTAACGTGAGTTTTACAGGCTCTCCCTTGTATTCAGCCAGAGTATTTTTAAACTGTGTGATATCGGTAACCTTCCTGCCGTTTACAGCAGTTACCGCCTCGCCTAAGGTCAATCCGGCTTTTTCAGCAGGAGAACCCGGCTGAATGCCTGAGATCACCGTTCCGATTTTTGTGGTCTCTCCGAACTTAAAATCATAATCGAATATAAGTGGCATCTGGAAAGTTTTGAAACCGTTCACGAACATAAAAACATAGAAAATTGTAACGGCTAAGACTACGTTCATAAAAACACCCGCGATTAGTATTATTGCCCTCTGTAACGGTGTTTTCGATGTAAAGCTTTTGGGGTCCTTGGCGGAGGTAGCCTCTTCTGAATCTTCGCCTGTAAGTTTTACAAAACCCCCGAAAGGCAACAGATTAATCGAGTAGATGGTCTCTCCGAACTTCTTCCCGAATACCCTGGGGGGAAGCCCCCATCCGAACTCCTCTACTCTAACCCCATTGGCTTTTGCGGCCATAAAATGCCCGAACTCGTGGATTAGAACCAAAACCGAGAGTATTAATATAAAGATTATTAGAGTTGTCATTATTTAAAACCGGAACTTTAGATTGATAAAATTTCGGATCGTTTTGTCTCGCTTATTTCTTCTACCCCGTCAGTGAACTCTTTGGCTGTCTTTTCAACTTCTTCCTTGAGACGGAATTTTTCATCTTCACCGATGCTTTTATCGGAGAACATTTTTTCAATGTCCTTCATAGCGTCCTGTCTTATATTTCTTACGGAGTTCTTGGCTTCTTCTGCTTTTACACCGACGATTTTTGCCAATTCCTTTCGCCTTTCTTCCGTTAGTGAGGGCACGGGTATTCTAATCCTGTCACTTTCTTCAATAGGATTAAGACTTGCCTGACTTTCTCTTATAGCTTTTGTTATGGATTTAATAAGACCTTTGTCCCAAGGCACTACCACAAGATTTTGGGAGTCCGAAACCGTAATGGAACCCAGCTCTATTACCATCATTTTGGCTCCGTAAGCTTCCACGGCAATATTCTCAATAAGAGCCGGGGATGCTCTTCCGGTTCTAATCTGCCCCAACTCTCCCTGCAGAAACTCATGGACTTTGGAAAGTTTTGATTTTAATTCCGAAGTATTCATATGATGAATAATATCAGGAAAACGCGGGCTTACCAACTAAACGTTTTCAGTCTTCGCCGACCGAGTATTTAATGAACTTTTTAAGTTCAATTTTTTCTCCGACCTTGGCGGTGACCTCGTTCAACAGGTCTGATATCTTTTTTGAAGGTTCCCTTATGTACTCGTCATTCAAGAGGTCTTCGACAGAGCTGTAATCACCCGTTGCGGCCTGCATAGCCACTTCCTTGCACAACTTCTGAAAATCCTCTGTTTTGGCTACAAAATCGGTCTCACAGGCCATGTATATCATAGTCCCTACTCTTCCCCCTGCGTGTAAATACGAAAAAATCAACCCGTCTTTCGTGACTCTTTCAGATTTTTTAGCCGCCTTCGCGCCAACCTTTTTCATTAACTCTTCTTTTGCCTTGGTGTAATCCCCGGCAAAATTCTCCAGAGCTTGTTTTACTTCTAAAACCCCCGCTCCGGTTTCTTCTCTCAAGTTTTTAATGTCTTTTATGTTTAGTTCCATTTTTTCTCCTTATATAAATTTAGTTTAGTAACTACGGTACTCTCAATGCTTAGGCCTTTTTTGATTTAGCCTTTTTAGGCGTTTTTGTTTCTTCTTTTTTTTCTTCGACTTTTTCTTCTATCTTCTCTATCTTTTTAGGTTCGACCACTTCGACAACGAGCTTTTCTTCTATCTCTTCAACCTCGGCAGTGACAACAGGACTTTCAGTGGTTGTAACTACCATATCGTCTTTATCTTCGGAAACGGGCTCAGCCTTCTTTGCATCTTTCTTGCTTTGGTCGGCACCTTTTTTATCGAAGTCCTTGTAGCCTTCTTCGACGGCATCGGCTATAGCACGGACTAACAATGCAACTGACTTAATTGCGTCGTCGTTGCCCGGAATAATATAGTCTATGCCTGTAGGATCTGCATTAGTATCAACGATAGCAACTACAGGTATTCCTGCGTTCTGGGACTCTTTTACTGCAGTTCTCTCTCTTTTAGGATCTATGACAAACAAGACATCGGGGGTTTCGGCGAGACTTAAAATACCGCCGTAAACCAGGTTCATTTTGTCGGTTTCCCTATCAATGAGGAGTCTTTCTTTCTTGGTGTATTTATCAAATTCCCCCGTTTCTTTGCCGCGGATGTACTTGATTAATTTATCGAGGTTCTTTTTTATAGTAGGAAAATTGGTAATAGTTCCGCCTATCCATCTTTCATTTACAAACATGGCCCCGCTTCTTGTCGCCTCGGACTTGATAATGTCCTTGGATTGCTTTTTAGTTCCGACAAACACTATTTTCTTGCCTTCAGAGGCCATTTTGTTTAAGAATTCGCACGCTTCTTTCAACAAACGCTCGGTGTCCTCTAAATCAATAATATGAATATTCTTGCTGACAGTGTAGATGTAGGGCTCCATTTTCGGATGCCACCTTCTAATTTGGTGGCCAAAATGGACACCTGCTTCAATTAAATCTTCTATTTTAGGCACTTTGTATTTAGACATAGTATCTTCTGTTAAGTACGACTTTCTTATTTAAATTTATATTTGTTGGGAAACCGCACAGTAACTGCGTAGAGTTTAATAGCGGGTTCCCTTTTACTTTTGGCGCTGCCTTTGCGCAGCTCCTCACCTATGCCCTTTCGGGAGGGAGATATAGGCAATTGATAAGTTAGCACAATATAAGCTAGGGCGCAATGATATCGTCCTGAACATATAGGGCGGCATCGTAGAATCCGGGTACGTGATTGTATGTGCGGGTTGCTTCTATGACTTTGACCACCTGCTGCTGAAGTGTACTTGTGGTGTTAAGGGAAGCTTTTGATGTTATGAGAAACCCCTGCGGAGGTATGGGCTGTGTTCCGGGAAAGATTCCGATTGTGGCGTCTCCCCCCAGAGGCATGACATTTAAAAAGTAGGGGTTGGAGGCAATGGGGGTAAGAACAGTGTGGCATGAGCTGTAGATACTGTTTCCTGAAGTTACCGCATCAAGGGCATTGGTAGTGGTAAATGAAAGTGGATCGCCGCCGGCGATGGAAGTAGGATTTATCACTGCCTTGCTAATAAAATTAGTAGGACCCCATAATGTGTAATAAACGGCTGTGTGCTCGACTGCCTTGTCTTTCCAGCATATAGTCACCTGGTTTCCGGTGTATCCGGAAAGCGACACTGAGGAAAAGATTCCGTTTTTGGATTTTACCGAGTAGTGCGGCGAGGGACTGGTTTCGTTGTAGGTTATCTCCTGAACTTTAACAAGGGTTGAGGTTTCAACCGTGGTAGTACTCCCAAGAGTAAACGAGCAAAAATTATTAGGTGCAGTAACAGCTTTAGCCTTTGCGCAGTTATCGGCCGTGTTACCCCCCACCGCTGCCAAAGCTTTAAGATCGGGGGTGGAAAGATTAACAAATCTCTCAATCCCCGCTTCTGCCGCGTAGTAAACTTTTGTCTGGGTATCCGTTTGGGCTACCCTTTTTGTCACGGAAAGCGTACGCGTTGCTACCGAAACTCCAATAACCGTTGAGATAGTTAGGGCTACTACCACAAAAAGCAGAGCCTGCCCTTCGTTGTTTTTTAAAATATTGGTTTTTGAGTAAGTTTTTTGTCCGCTCATAGTAACTTGCCTATTCCGTCTCACTTGTAAAATCAAATGTAAAAAGCGGATTTAGGGCAGGAATTGTATTTTTCATAGCTAAATCGTTTAGTTTTGTAATATAAAGCGGGTTGAATCTGACAAAGACCGCAGGCCTAAATTCATTGTCTGTTCCAAGGGATCTGTTTATCGTCATTCCCGTTCCTCCCCCGATAATAAGAGGGCCCTCTATGATAACGGTCCCTGCGGAAGATGACGCTGACAGATAGTTGTTTACGGTGACGTTACCCGTTGTAATAATGGATGCCTGAATATCCGCGGTATCGTTTTTAAGGTTGTTGGAAGATCCTACAGCAGAACTGCCGATATTTATGTCCCTATCGGCAAGAATCACGAGACGCCCCGCACCTGAGGTTGTGATTTTGTTTATGTTAATCGCGTTAGTGGAAGGACCGTTTCTTGGAATGACTAAAAAGGCCAAACCGTCCGAAACGGTATAACTATAGTTTCCGATGGCCGGAGCAGGAATGGTCGACGTACCGGCATTCCAGATTGTTATTGAATTTTTTGTAAAAGTTCGGTTACTTAAACTGGATGTGGCACTGTAAGTACCGGTAGGAGCATTTTTTAGTGTGTCGATCAGACTATGAAAAGAGGAAAAATACTGTTTGTTTTTCTCTCTAAACTTTGAACCGACCCGGGTCGCAGAAACCCCTGACTCCGACAGCTCGTCCAAAGAAGGACCAAGAGATACCACATCATCTTCCGTAAATACGGTTGAGGACGCGGGAGTTGCTACCCAAGGATTGTAGTTAAGCACGTAGTGATCCGGTATCCTTGTAGGATGCGTCTCCGTGAATGTCGGACACATACCATAGTAGTTACCCAAAAACGGACATCCCGTGTAAGGCGGAAGACTTTCTACAACATCCTTTGCGTAAAGATCGCTTCCCATAGCGGCCAGCCAACCCTTTGCCGTTATAGGACGGATGCCGATATCAATTGTTGTGGTACCGGTTCCGGAAAGTGAAGGAGAGATATAGTCGCACGAACCCGTTGTGGCAGAAACGGGTACTCCGTTTCTACACGCAATTCGGTATGCGGGGGTTGCCGGCAGTCCGCTAAGACACAACTGGCTTATGCTGCCAAACAAACCGGCTACAGTGTATTGACCGAAAGAATTTAAAGGTGCCGATAGATTTGTGCCGCCTGCAGTTGCCGTAACTATACCTGTAGTTAGAACTGGCGTATGAGAGGCCGTACATACTGCAGGATTTGCAGTTATCCAAACCTTTCCGGTAACAGTACCTGTGATAGGCGTTGTTGGAACCGACTTGGAAAGTGAAGCACCGATATCATCCGTAACAGTGAAATTAATCTTTCCGTTTATCGCCGTTGTGGGAGACTGCCAGACAACAGGAAATCTTAATGCGCCGTTCCAGGCCATCACCGCATACGTTGCGCCGGGCACGGATGATGTAGCTGTACTTGGGCTTACCAGCCCGTATCCGTCGTCAGGATGGTACCGATCGTACTGGACAAGATTTGCATCCTCGGCTTCAAATTTGTAAAGGGTCTGATAAAACATGTTATCCGCAATGTAGGTAAGATTATCAACGTAAAGATTTACGTCCTTTCCCACACCCCCGTTGTAGTCATTTGTAAATTCCAAATCAAAAAAAGAGTATAAACCGGGAGAAGGAACGTCAAACCAGTAGTCAGTGGGAGTTGCGGTATTGATATTAAAAGTTTTAAGCTCGACGCGGCTGCCCGTACTCTTGTTCCAACCATAAATCTTGGCAATTGGCCAAATACCGTCGCCGGTCGAACCGTAAGCACGGAAACTTATCGCCGGAACCTCAGGAAGCCACCCGTTGTTGGGTGGTGATAGTGACGTAGATATTTTTAAACTGCCGTACGGCTCCCCATCTGCCGCAACGATCTTAAGCGGATGCAAAGCGTATCCTGAGTAAGAAACGCTGGAGGGCACAATACTAAGCGTAGGGGCGATATTAGTTTTCACAATTCTCCACCATAGATGGTTGTTCGTCCCCTCAATAATCGGAACTGCTGTTGTGACACATCCTGTGCCATCAGTGGTGCTGGTGTCGCCGGTCTTGGAAAATGACCAGCTACCGCACGCATAACCGGAAGGAAGTCCTGTTAGGGTGATTGTTTTTGAGCCGATAACTATATCAGACGAGGTGTAGTATGCTGCCTGAACACCCCATTCGGTATTGCAGGCCCAGCTAGCTAACCTATTGGTTCCCGCTTCCTGGATATTGAAAGAATCGTTTTTGTATGTAGAACACGTTGTAGCGGTATTGGACCATAGTTCCGATACGCCGCCATACGTGCCATTTTTATCTACATCATTCCATATGCGGCCGATGATTTTACCGTATGTTGTGCCACCGCCACCGGTAGTACCCCCGCACGGTCTGCATTCATCCGCAGCATTGATGGTACACGATATACCATAATATGATCCGGGACAACCGGAAGTAGCTCTCGTGTTACACATACCGGCGCCGTCGCTTGTTGAGTACCAGCAACAACCTCTAGCAACGCAATCCCAGCTAGGGCACCCCTCAGCGTAGCAACAATATGTGTTTCCAGCACACGCATATTCATAGTAAGTAAGACCGTTCTCAACTTTAACTCCCGAACATTCGGTTGAACTGCACGTAGCAGCTGAAACAGCGGGAAACCCCCCAGCAAATGGTATCGTGAAGACAACATAAAAAAGTAGTAATTTTAAATATACTTTCATAAAAACACCCGTTACTCTATCTCCTTTACAATAATACAATCCGGACCCAGCGTTGTACAGTCACTATTTAAACACTTGGTATAAACACGGTCACCTACACTCAATGTCTCCATAAAATCAAATCCTGAAGAAATGAAGGAAAAATTCCTATTCTTCATTGCAAAAACCCTGTCGCCCGAACATTTAAAGACACGCCTCTTCGAATCTGTGCCTTCTTCATAAAGAGTCACTAATCCGTTATTTCTATCTTCAATCGCAGCCACTAAATAAAACTTGTATGTTTTATCAAGAAGTGCAGAAGTTTCTCTAGAACTTTGAATTTCATAGAACTCTTCTGCCCCAATGTTAAGTATTTTATCCCCGGGGTAGGAACCAACGTCGATATCAAATACGTAAGGCTGTTCTGCAATAAATTTAGAAAAAGTACTCCCGCTTGAAGCATTATCAAATTTACCGGCGTCTTTTCTTGTCAGTCCGGGGTATTTTTGTAGAAGAAACCAACCAACAAACAGAAAGATTGCCACAGTAAAAAACAACGCTAGAGATACTATCAAAAATTTCTTCATAGATTAATTATGTACGGAGGTGCCACCAAATATCAAGAGCAAAAAAAAATGGGAACCGTTCAGTGTTGTTAAGCACTAACTTGTCCCCAAAAAGGCCGTTTTATTTTCTCGGTTGAACCGCAGATTCCAAATACTGAGGAAAAAGATCCGGGCGAGAAATCACCGATAGGTACTCTGCAGAAGTGAGCGGGAAAATTTTCACAGGGCTTGGAAGAAACACCTCCGTTCCAATAGAAGCACTGATTTCCAATGATTTTTCCCAAACGAAATTATACCCTCCTGCAATTGCCTCTATAGTAGAGGATTCATCCAAATCCAGCCAGGATATCCCAGAGTCTATCATGTCTCCTTTGTATACATAGAATCTGTGGTCAAAAGGTACTGCCGTGCTGTTGGTACCATCCGACGGTAACCACCAATATTCTGCCTCAATTAGGTAGCTCCCGTCCGCTCTATCCGCAACAGGAACGATTATTCTGGGACAGACGCCCGACTCTGCGATTAGCACATTCCTTTCGCCTATAAATACATCAGCCCCACAATTCAAAGGCTTGTAGTCCCAACCGGAAGTATCAATCAAATACTTAAGCTGGGTTCCAAAGAATGTGTATCCCTCCGCCGAAAGCGCGGTAGGAACAACCGTCGGTTCAAGTGTTTGCGTAACCGTCGGTGTGTTGGTTTCAGTCGGTTTGACCGTTGGTGTTTGGGTTGCAGTTGGTGTTTGGGTTGCAGCGGGTACTACAGGCTTTGGAGTAGACGACGGCACTACTGACACAGCAGTAGGCTTTATAACATCGCATCCTCTACAACCACCAACTAAAGAAACCACCAAGACCAGGACCAAAAGTCCTTTTAAGTTTCTGGCGTTCATTTTCTCTCCTCCTCTTTCTAAGAGTATTTTGTCTGATTGACTAACGCATTCGCGTGGCTGGATATTAGCACAAACAATGCAATATGACAATTGCTATAAGCTACTGAAAAATTCTTAAAACTTTAAACTAAACTGTCAATTGAATCGCCACTCTCTTTCTCGCTATCTTCCCCATTCCCACTTGCCACAACCATCGGATTCTTCCAACTCTTCCAGTCGCAATCGGGGTATCTGCTGCATCCGTAAAACTCTTTCCACTTAGACTTTTTCTTTACTACCTCGCCTTCCCCGCATTGCGGGCATTTCATTCCTATTTTATCCAAAAACGGCTTAGTATTCTTGCATTTCGGATAATTGCTGCAGGCTAAAAACTTTCCGAATCTTCCCTGCTTCAAAACCATTATTCCATCTTCGCATTTATCGCATTTTCCAAAATCTTCATCTTCCCCGCCGACACCGTTTAGTGGTTCTAAAGGCTTGGCGTACTTGCAATCCGGGTATCCCGAGCAGCTTAAAAACTTGCCGAATTTGCCTAGTTTAAAAACCAGAACACGGCCGCATTCCGGACATTTTTCTTCACTGTCACCCAGATTTGTCACATCCCTTTTATTTAGTTCTTTGTCTTTCGCGAGTATTTTCTTTTCGAAAGGTTTATAAAATTCGCGTATTACCGGAACCCACTGTACTTTTCCTTCCGCAACCTTATCCAAACTCTCCTCCATCAGGGCTGTAAAGTTATAATCGACAATTTCCGGAAAGTGCTCTACTAAAAGGTCAACGACCACATAAGCAACATCGTTGGGGTAAAAATATCTACCGTCACGTAACACATATTTGCGGTCCTGAATGGTGGAAAGTGTGGGCGCGTAAGTCGAAGGTCGTCCGACTCCCATTTCCTCCATCTTTTTTATCAAAGAAGCGTCGTTGTATCTCGCCGGAGGTTGGGTAAAATGTTGTTCATTTTTTATCTCCAGAAGCTTCATTTTGGTTCCTTCGACTAATTCCGGAAGAATACTAGAGGTTTCCTCTTCGTCCTCTTTTACTCCGACCATTTTTGAGACGGCCAACCACCCCTCGAACAACACTGTGGATCCCGAAGCCTTAAAAATATACCCCTCATCCGAACCTATAGATAAAGATGTCTGTTCATATATGGAGGGATTCATCTGGCATTCTAAACTCCTTAACCAAATTATCGAGTATGTTTTAAACTCATCTCCTGACAACCCTATACTTTTTGATGGCACTGCATGTGCCGAAGTAGGACGAATTGCTTCGTGTGCCTCCTGAGCATTAGCTGACTTTGTCTTATATAGGTTAGGGGTAGCAGGCAAATAGGTCTCTCCGAAGCGTTTTTTTATCAGTTCGCGCGCCGTATTGATAAAGTGCGGGGAAAGGCTCAGTGAGTCCGTTCTGTGGTAGGTGATGTACCCCTTCTCAAACAACCCCTGTGCTGCCCGCATCGTTTTTTTGGCGTTAAACCCATATATATTGGCCATTGCCTGTTGGAGAGTGGATGTCTTGAAAGGGGGATATGGGTTCTTTTTTCGCTCTGATTTTTTTAATGAGATGACTGAATAAGTTCCTTTTAACGCCCCGGCTTTAATTTCTTCCGCCTGTCCTCCGTTTTTTATCTCAACTTTCTTGCCGTTTATCTCCGAAAGCTCGGCCCGAATCTTTTTTTTGCTGCCGTTTTGAAATTCCCCCAAAACCCCCCAGTATTCCTCGGGGTTAAATGCCTGCCGCTCCCTTTCACGTTCAACAACTAACCGCACAGCAACGCTCTGAACGCGGCCTGCCGACAGCCCGTACATAACTTTCTTCCAAAGTAATGGGGACAGTTTGTAGCCCACTAATCTGTCCAGCACCCTGCGTGCTTGTTGGGCGTCGACCAAATCCAAATCTATTTTTCCGGGATTTTTAAACGCTTCGTTAATTGCTTCTTTAGTTAGTTCGTGAAAAACAACGCGTGAAAAAACTCTTGTGTCTTTTTTTCCGCGCAACAGCTCCTCCAGGTGCCATGCAATCGCCTCCCCTTCCCTATCAGGATCAGTTGCTAAAACAATTTCCTCCGCCTCTTTCGCAGTTTTTTTCAAATCTGTCAAAACTTTTTTTGCTTTGGAAGGGACTTCGTATGTGAGGGTAAAATCTTTTTCAACATCCACACCTAAACCACTTTATGCTGTAAGACTGAGGTAAAATCTTGGACAGCGTCTTTGCTTTTGTAGGCGACTCAACAATTACAAGTTTCATATTTACCTTAGAGTAACATTTTCGAGTATAACACAACACGTACGCTCAACTGCCCCACTCACATAGAAATCCCTTAATAGTGGTAAAATATGAGGCATGGCAATCAGACAAATAGTTACAATACCTGACCCCGTGTTACGGAACAAGGCTCAAAAGGTAAGCAAGGTCGGAGAAGAAGAAAAAAAGCTTGCTCGGGACCTGCTGGATACCTTAGAAGTGGCAAAAGACCCTGAGGGAGCCGGCATCGCCGCTACACAAATCGGGGTTTCAAAAAAGATGTGTGTTGTAAGGAATTTTTTTCCCGACCCCGCCAAAAACGGCGAGTACACACACGAAGATTACGTACTTATAAATCCTAAAATAGTGAGTACCTCCAAAGAAACCGAAATTGATTACGAGGGGTGCCTAAGCGTCCCAAATGTTTACGGAAAGGTAGAACGCTACAAAAAAATAAAAGTAGATGCTCTGGACATTTCGGGAGAACGCATAAAAATTAAGGCTCAGGATTTTTTTGCAAGGACAGTTCAGCATGAAATAGACCACTTGGAGGGCGTTTTGTTTACGGACAGAGTGGTTGGGGGCGTAATAACCGAGCAGGAAATGGACGCCTTATTTTCACAGGAGGGGCAGTGAAAAAATTAAAAGTCGCGTTTTTCGGAACTTCGGACAGGTCGCTCCCCATACTTGAGAGTCTTCACAAAGAGTTTAGCCTGGTTTTGTGTGTTACTAAAAGCGATACCAAAGTGGGGAGAAACCACGAAACAAGAGAAACCGCGGTTAAAAAGTGGGCGCGGGAACAGGGTGTCAGGTATGTGGAAATAAGGTCCTTGAAAGATTATGACCTGCGAATGGTGATAGAAGACCTTCACAAATACAAGCCCGACTACGGAGTAGTCGCGGATTTCAGCTACATGATTCCGGAAGACATCATTAAATTTTTTGACGGAAAATTGACTAATATACACTTCTCTCTTCTACCCAAATACCGGGGAGCAAGCCCTGTACAATTCGCGATATTAAACGGGGACGAAACAACAGGAATTACATATCAACTTATTAGCAAACGTATGGATGCGGGTGATATCCTTAGCCAGATAGGTTATAAGATGAACCAAACCGAAACGTCGGGAGAACTTTACGAAACTTTGTTCCACGTTGCCGCCGACAAACTTCCTGATGTTATTCTTGGGTACTGCTCAGGAAGTATTAAGCCCATGCCCCAGGATGAAGACAACGCTACTTACACCTTCTCCAGAACTCATCCTCACAATACCTTCGTTTTTAAAGAGGACGGGCTTATTAACTGGAAAAATGATACAAAAAACATCGACCAAAAAATTAGGGCGTTTAACCCCTGGCCTATTGCGTGGACTTACCTGAAAGATATTCAGGAAGCCGGGTGTCTTTCACAGGGAAAAATTAAGTTCAGGGATCACGTAGACGGCGGGCTTGCGGTCAAAATATACTCCGCGCATCCGGAAAAAGATAAAATTTCGATTGATAATTTACAAATTGAAGGGAAAAAAATGATGTCGTGGAAAGAGTTTGAAAACGGATATCTCGTTTAGGCGGCTACCTGTGCTTGCGCCTGTACTAAAGCCAAATTTGCCTCTTTAATGTCTTTTTTAAGTCTTTTCAGACAGGAGGCACAGATAGTGACTCTGACCATTCGGCCGTTAATCTCAAGCCTTTTACTTCTTAAATTAGCTTTTCTCTTGTTAGTGGTTCTTCTGGTAACACGGTTACCGACCCCTCTCGGGACCAAGTTTCCTTGCTGATAAGTTTTACCGCAAAAGTCGCATATTCTTGACATAACGTAGTGAATTAAACCATACATGCCGTTGCTGTGTCAACGATTGAGAAATATAGGGTTTTTTGACGGAAAAACTACGCCGGAGGTTGTGAATTTATAAAAAATTTTCACAGTTCCTCCGGCTTTAATAAGGCAAATACTTTTCAGGTACCTGAATGGTTAGCTCCTTTTCTGATTAAGGTCAGTGTCCGTTATGGTTTCTGTTCTGCTTGTGGCGGCAGTGAAGACAGGCTGAATCCAGGCATTGACAACCCAAGCAGTGGTCGACCGCAATGCTGATGCTTGAAGATTCATGCCATAGCATCGGTGTAGAAACGCCCCAATTATTACCGGTATTAGAAACACCGGTATTATAATTAACAGCACTCTTCCTAAGTGGGTCACCATCTTTCGTATTCATTTAGCGCTCTCCTTTTGGACTTACATGAATAGAAAAAAGTATTTACCCGATTCTACAACAAATATAAAGATTACGTAAACAGGATCGCTCCGCATACGCGGACAACAACTCTTTCTATTGCAAAAAATTTCGTGCTAAAATCTATTGGTTTATGCTATCCTCGCCTCGCCAAAGGTGCGACTTCATCGCTCATTGGCTCGTTACACTCGCCAAAGTCATTAGTCTTTGGCCCGCTTCGCCTCGCCAAAGGTGCGACTTCATCGCTCATTGGCTCGTTACACTCGCCAAAGTAGCTCAATGGTAGAGCAGCTGTTTTGTAAACAGCAGGTTGTGGGTTCGATCCCCACCTTTGGCTCCATTTAAAAACTCAAATTACACAAGCCTGTGCGCGGATTCCACTACAGCGAAGGCTACCCCCAAGGTCAGCAACCTCATTAGGAGAAAACCTTGCCACCACAACATTTGACAGGACAAAAGCTTGGGATACAATACACTCAGAATTGGTACATATCGAATATATAAGAAAGGAGGTTACAATGTCTTTCTACGAGCAATTTGTTGTTGTTCTTGAAAGAACGGACGAGTCCACATGCGATGGCAAGTGTACTTATGACGCCGATACCAGCGGGACACAGACCGACTACGAATCCTGCTGAGCGTCGCTACCTTGGGGAAGTGCTTACCACCACAGACCTTCCCCATCTTTTTTTGTACGTCCGACAAGGAGAGTAATGCCGTGTGCCTGTTAGTAATCACTCTCACAAACGACCGTACGCTCCAGGAAGTCACAAAGTACATTGACAAACCAATTGTACGCCTGAACATTGATGACATACCCTTCCCAAAACTGTCCTATGAGTGGAATGGAAACAAATTCAGACACTCTTTGGACAACCTCGATCTTGACAGCGTTACCTCCGTATGGTTTCGCATCGCCAACCTTTTTTACACAAAAGAAAAAGCCGGATCGTACGAGATGCTTAACAGGGCGTGCAGAGAAGAAATGGTTTTCCAGTTGTACGGACTCCTGGAAAAAGCCCGGTGGGTGTCAAACCCTTACCGCATAAAACGCGCGGATAACAAACAGCTACAGCTTGAAACCGCCAAGTGTTTAGGCATGACCATACCCAGAACCCTAGTAACCAGCAGCCCCGAAGAGGCAATTAGGTTCAGATCAGATGTTGGTAAAATTGTAGTTAAACCCGTAGCTAAACAGATGCTTATAAACAGCGAGGGAAAACTCTTGGCAATCTTTACCAACAGGATAGGTCTGGAGGACCCCGTTGATTTCAGCCTGCTACCTATTTCCCCGGCAATATTTCAGGAGGAAATAGAAAGGGTGTTTGACATTAGAACAATCGTGGTTGGCGATAGAGTGTTTTCCATCTCCATTACACAAGTCGGTCGGAAAACAAACGACGTGGACTATAGAGATGGGAGAAAAGGCGAACTAATCTATAGCCGCATAGAACTTCCAGCAGAACTAGAAAGCAGGTGTGTCGCATTTGTCCGAAACTTCGGGTTGAAGTTTAGCGCAATGGATTTTATCTTAGGCACAGACGGTATATACTACTTCCTAGAGAACAATCCGACAGGTTCGTGGATTTTTGTTCAAAATGGAGGCAGACACCCTATAGCCCAAGAGATTGCTAAGCTTCTGAATTAACAGCAAGGCCTGCACAATGCATGAAATTTGCACCACCTGCAGGCCTTTTTTAAATAAACTTATATGAAAATCAAAATAGTTAATTTCTTCCTTTCAATACTATTTAAAGTAGATCAAAAAGTCAGATACCAAGGAAAATACGGTGTGTTACCTGTCAAAATTACAGATACCATTACCACAAACATTCTGAAGTTTTTAATCGGCACTCTCGGGACAGATTTTGTTTGTAAATTAGGTGAATCGGGTGTTAACCGGTTCATAACACTATCCTGCCACTCAAGAGACCTAAAATTCATCGAAAGCATTTGCGAATCCGACGAAATACTAAAATGTACATCTGACAGAGAAAAAGTTGCCATATTAATTGATAATGCTCTCGTACGTAGCGGAAAAAAACAGCGCTTCGGTGAAATTATGCAGATTCACAAGAACATGGATGGTAAGAGCGTATCCG
Organism: candidate division WWE3 bacterium GW2011_GWC2_41_23; assembly: GCA_000996895.1. Lineage (GTDB taxonomy): Bacteria > Patescibacteriota > WWE3 > UBA101185 > UBA10185 > UBA8498. The sequence continues at coordinate 4,062 of LCBB01000003.1, read as the reverse complement.
AACCACTTCCCCTTCAAAATCCAAAGAATGTGAATAAAATCAGGGCTGATTTCGGCCTTTCCCAAAGCTTGGAAGAACACATAAAATGGGCAAACGAGCAATTTGAAAATATGAAAGTACCGGATTAAATCTAACCCCCGTTCGATCCCCACCTTTGGCTCCATTTAGTATTTCCCCTAAATTGTGCTAAAATCCCCGTAAATCTTAGAAAAGGAGAGAAATGTATATGGACCCAAGCCCGAAAGCTCAAGGTGTTCAAAAAGCCGTGGATGTTAGGGTATTTCACACCCTCCAGCAGGCAATAACAGCCACCTACGTTCAATCGTACAGACTGGTAAAAAACGGCGAGACTTTTGGTTTCATAACCCACAGAATAGCCGCCAATTTCGATGAGTTTGAAAAGATCATCGAGGAATTCAAGAACGCGGACATCTTCTACAATTACGTACTTGTGTACCAGAACGGTCAGATGGAATTCACACGGGAGCAGGAAAAGGTCAAAAAACATTTAGGGTACCGCAGATAATGAAGTAATCCGCAATGGGGACAGTTTCTACGTGTAAACGCAAATTGTCCCCTCCGGATTTTCATAAGCACAACCTGGAAACCGCACAAAAAAGGAGACAGAAATGAAATCCAAAAGAGGCAGTACGTTGCATAAACCGCGCGAACAGAGAACTTTCGGTTACGACAATCTTGGAGTGGAAATACGAGTGTTTAAAACCGCGCAAAATGCCGGAGCGGCGAATATCGCAGTACCACAAACCTCGAAAATGCTACAAAGAAACTCCGAAGAGTTTGGGTTGGTCACTGTGAAACTGGCGAACAATGTTTACGAGCTGGAAAAGTTTCAAACGGGGTTTAAAAATCAAGGCTACTCAACAAATTTTGTCCTGATGAAAGGCACTTATGTGCTGTCGTACACTTCCGATATTAAGAAAGCTGTCAAGTTTCTGAAAGGTTAAGGTTCCATTTGATCCGCATTGTTTCTTCGCAGCTTTTTATTATTCATACGGCACGCGTCGTACAATGGGGAACTTTACATTTTATATGCGAGGCTCCCCCTTCTATTTCAACTGCGCCGAGATACCAAAGTGGCCAACTGGAGCTGACTGTAAATCAGCTGGCTTATGCCTACGGGGGTTCGAATCCCTCTCTCGGCACCATTTAGACTTTTAAAAATTTGCGAAGTTCCTCTAATTTTCCGTACTTTACCGCTTCGTAAATTGTTGCTGTGGATACCAATTTTGAGGGGTCAAGTCCGAATTTTTTGACCTGTCCCGGCGTCAGTGTTTTTGCTTTGTTTAAAACTGATTCATTACTTAGGCCGTAGGATTTTAATTCCTCCTGAGAGTCTTTCAAAGCCTGCCAGGGGGCAAACCTCTTGGCACCCCAGTTGCACCAAAGGCATACTTTATCCTTGGCGTCCCCAAAAATATACTCCTGTATTTTCATAACAGCAGGTTCGGGGGTAAGGTGTTCTGCGCCATCGCCGTAGTAAAAAGGGCACATATACCTGTCCGGCGGCATAGCGTGAAGCATGGAGCCCGCAGAACCGAAAAACGTGGTTTTTATTCCCATCATCGCCGCCCTTATTGAAATTACGGCAGCTCCAGAAAGACTGCAGATGGGTGCAAAAACCACAAAATGTTTTAGACAATGAGACCCGTCGTTTTTAATTTTAAAACTTTTCTCATAGGCCTCCATGGCCATAACTATTTGCAAACCTCCTGCTACCGCGTCACACAGACAAACATATTCACATTTTGCGTCTATTCCTTCGTCCCTTAAATTGCATGCCACTGCTACCCTACCGTAAGGATTTTCCGGGTTATCGTCCTTTTGATGACGTATGTGTAACTGAGTAGAGACAACAGTCTTACCTGTTAAGAAATATATCGCATCCTGGAGGTTTACTTTCGGATCGCTTATTAAGTTGGTCACGGCCAGATGCTTTTCCAAGTGTCCGTCAGCCTCAATCAATATTTCCCTGAATTCTTTCGTCTGAACAAGATATTCGGTGAGCGTAGCCAGGTCTATTTGAGCCGGAATTCCGAGATCTAATCTTGAAGGCAAAAAGCTTATACCGTCGGGCTTTACCGTCCATCTTCCGACGGAAAGGGACAAACCTTCTTCAGTTGCCAGGGACACAATTTTAGGGTTAGGCACGTTTTCAGGCCAATCCTTATAAAGTTTGCGGAGATTCATTTCGCCTGTTAAAACCTTGCTCTTACTTCGGGCCGAGGTGTGGTCCGGCGACTTTAACAAATTTATCTGCTCGAACGTCTCTTCTTTTAACGTGCTTTTTACTAAACCCGGCAACAAATCTTCTTTGGGGGTCACCATCTCTTCCGCGATCTCAAAAAACTTCGATGTTTCCCGATAGTTCATCTCAATTTTCCCCCTTAAAAATGGGAAGGAGCCTTTCGGCTCCAAAGTTTCCTGTATTAGAATTTATGTCCCAGCGTTTTTTCATCCTCTGGGATTTAAGTCTATTCTCTGTCGAAGGAGTGTGTCAATGGTAAAAATTTTAGCGTAATAAAGCCCCCTTTGATTCGAAAAAGAATGATTGTCTACACAGTTCTAATAAGCTAAAATGACCAAGATAATATGCCTGGGTAGTTCAGTGGTAGAACGCTTCCATGGTAAGGAAGAAGTCGAGAGTTCGACTCTCTCCCCAGGCTCCATTAAATACCCCACGCCACACATGCTCGTTAGAATATTTTTCGTTGACTCCGGTGCGCGCCAAAATATAATGCGGATATGTATTCCAAGGACCACAAAGAAAAGGCGCTGGAACTAAGGAAACAAGGTTATTCCATTAATGAAATTGTCCAAAAACTTGGCATTGCAAAGGGTACTGCTTCGGTCTGGGTAAGGAGTGCGGTTCTGGACACAGCGGCGCAAAGACGCCTCAAGCAAAGGTGTGAGATGGGGTACAGAAATTTGGATAGATATCGCACTACCAGAAAAATGTTACGTTCTAATAGATATCGACTTTTAAGAAAATATTTAAAAACATATGTCAGCCGAGAAGCGCAAGATAAACATTTTCTGAAATGTCTCTGTGCCTTTCTTTTCTGGGCAGAAGGCGCCAAATCATTAAGTGTTCTTCATTTCACCAACTCCGACCCACAGATGGTGAAGGTGTTTATGTCGCTGTTGCGAAGTGTCTACCCAATAGATGAAACTAAATTAAGGGTTATTATGCATCTGCATGAGCACCATAGCGAAGCACGAACTTTAAATTTTTGGTCGAAAGTTACAAATGTGCCTAAGAACAGATTTAATAAAACGTATGTAAAACCACACACCGGGATAAACAAGCGAGTTGGCTATAAGGGGTGTGTTAGAATAGCTTATTACGATGCAGCCTTGACCAAGTATATTCTTCTAGGCCCGTAGTGAAATTGGCATCACATCTCTCTCCAAAAGAGACATTCCGGGTTCGAGCCCTGGCGGGCCTGCCAAATCTCGCACTCAAACAAATACCCGGACAGTCCGGGGCAACCATCCGGGCGGGTATTTAAGTCAAACCCTCAGTCTTCGTTCTCCGCGCTACGAAGCCTTATAAGCCTCGACTGTAATTCCGTTTCGCCACCGGCGCTGAGTGTAAACTCTTTAACGTCGTAGTCCTCCCAAGAAACAGTAAACGAACCGCTAATTTTCAGGTTTCCCTTGTCATTCGATGTCGCTTTACCAATCTCAGTACCGTCGTACTTCAAGGTGTATTCCTTATTTGCCGCCAGATTATGTCCGTGAAATTTAACAACGTCCTTTTTGTGTTTTACTAACAACATTCCCCATGCGTCTTCGTCGTAGTCATAGCGTGCATCAGATGCGCTAGAAGTGTCGGAGGGATACATATATGCCTTGGTCACCGGCCTTACTTTTGCGTTTTTAGCCGCAATAATAGCTGCCATCCTATCTTCTTTACTCAGATGTCCGTAAGCTTTACCGTTGGAACCCGGGTTTTCCGGTTTGGCTGCAAATACAGCCGAAGTAAGAACAACCGTAGCTACAGCAATTGAAAGTATGTTTTTCAGGTTAATCACCGCCTTT
>LCBB01000002.1:8423-132590 GCA_000996895.1 candidate division WWE3 bacterium GW2011_GWC2_41_23 | reverse complement strand
AGAACCTGCAGTATCCGGTTACTCAACAACGTACGATAACTGCACCTCTGTAGGTGTCTCAATCGGTGAAACCGAAACCTGTACCATTACAAACGATGACTTACCTGGCACCCTGATAGTAAAAAAGACTATGACCAACAACAATGGCGGGACCAAGGCAGCACACGATTTCACCTTCTCAGTAAATAGTGGCACTGCAGTTCCCTTTGAGTTCGACGGACAGAATAACCTTACCGTTGATGCTGGTACCTACAGTGTTGTAGAACCTTCTGTGCCCGGCTACACAGCCACTTATGATAACTGCACTGATGTAGTGATTCCAAACGGAGGATCAGCAACGTGTACTATAAACAACAACGACCAGCCAGCAGTAATAGTAGTCAATAAAATTATTGTTGACGGTCAACTAGGCGACAAGGGTGTGACAGACTTCTCGTTTAAATTTGATTTATCAGGTGCAGGAAATCATCAATTCGAATCTGACGGGAGTAACGAAGTAATGGTTGCCCCGGGAACATACACAGTACTTGAGAATGAAGACAGTAGATACTCTACTACCTATGATAATTGCGAAAACATCGCTGTTACAAATGGTGACAGAGAAATCTGCACTATTACTAACACCCCGAACCAGGGAAGCGTCTCAGGTATTAAATGGGACGACACAAACGCTGACGGTATTAAAGATGCAGGTGAGCAGGTAATTCCAGGTTGGACAATTGATCTTAAAAATCTTGGTGGAGTAGCAGTTGCTTCTATAACAACTGACTCTGAAGGCGAGTACGAGTTTAGCGGTTATTACATAGGAGACTATCAAGTTTGTGAATCTACAGCTGATACTTCGTGGGTCGCAACTTATCCCAATGGCGCATGTCACGACGTTTCATTAGATCTTGGCAGAGATGTTGAGGATAAAGACTTCGGAAACTTCAAGCTAGGTAAAATCACCGCGTGCAAGTATGAAGATCTAAACGGAAACGGGCAAAAAGAAGACGGGGATTTTGCATTAGATAATATTTCCATGATTTTGTCTAAGCAAGTAGATTCGTCTTGGATACCTCAGCCTACTCAAGAAACCGGAGAAAATGGTTGTACTGTATTCACAGGATTGACGGTAGGGCAGTATAGAGTAGCAGAAGATTATACCGATCCCGATCTCGCGGGGTACTACTCTTCTAATAGTGTCACCCAACAAGACTTTTCAATCACATCGGGTTCTGACGTGACTGCAAATTTCTTAAATGCACAATTCCGTACTATTTCAGGGCAGAAGTATGAGGATCTAAACGGAAACGGACAGAAAGATTCAGGTGAACCCGGATTGCCTGATTGGACAATCTTCATAGAGACAAACGGCAATGGAATTTTGGATGCCGGAGAAACTTCTGTAACCACGGATGCAGATGGCAACTATCTACTCACAAACCTTGTTTCTGACACATACCGCATTAGAGAGGTGCAAGAAAGTGGATGGACACGAACTGCTCCTGTTGTAGGTTATATAGATGTTGATTTGCACGATGCATACTCTTCATCAGATAACAATTTCGGCAACTTCAAGCTAGCCTCAATAACTGCGTGTAAGTATGTAGATAGTGGGGTTCTCCAAGATACAGAGGAGAACGGGATTCAAAGTACCTTATACACCCAAGGTTGGGGAGTGACTTTAACCACGGATAGGGAGCTAACAGATCCTCAGACTACCGGTGAGAACGGATGTTATACATGGGAAGGACTCGGTCCTAACACAGGATTTTCAGTTACTGAGGAATCAAGAGATTTCTGGACACCCAACGGACCCACAAGCTGTGATTTCAGTAACTTAACAAGCGGGAGTAACAATATCTGCGACTTCCACAATGTTCAGCAAATGCCCGAACTTTTCATAACCAAAGATAATGATAGTGTCGCACCGGAAAGCCCGGGGGACACTGTTAGATTCACGATTACCGTCAGAGCAGAAAACTCTCCGGTAAATGATGTTGTTGTGAGAGATTTACTTTCAGAGGGTTTCGAATTCAACCACTTTGATACGGATACCTGGGATGCTAACTCATCCACTCAGGGAAATATCAGTGGTGATGTGACAATAACCGGTTATCTTTCTCCCGGAATGTGGGAAATTGGTGACATGGTCGCCGGTGAAACTATCACTTTAGTTTACGACGCGGTCATAGGGTCGGGCGTAACAGCTGGTATTTATAAGGATATTGCATGGGCAAGAGGAAAAGACATTTGGGATACAAGCGAGAGTGAGGGAAGTGTCTTTGCTACCGCAGAAGATCCGGGCGATTTAGCCGATATTGCGGACAGATTCGTCGGAACTGACGTAGAGATAGTTACTCCTACTCCTGACCCGTCAGCGGATGCTGAAGTAGATGAAAAGGAGATTACTGAGGAAGTGCTGGGTACTTCGACGGTGCGTCTTCCTGCAACCGGAGCTTCTACCGTAGTATTAATTTCTGTTCTAACCACTATGTTATTAGGAATTTCACTTATCGCGTTGTCACGAAGAAAAAAGGCTATATTGGCGCTTCCGATTTTCTTACTTGGTGTGTTCGCATTCTCGGGAAAGGTATACGCTGAAACACCCGATCCTTACCTACTTGTAAGATTGGAAAATCCTGCAAGTAATTACAACGAACCTTTCCAGCTAACATTTGTGGCTATGGATACACTTGGTGGTAGAGCTTTGACGGCTAAGTGCTATTTGGACGGTCCTGACTCATCGGCTCACGAGTTTTCCACAATTTCGATAAATCCCGGTGGAGACACGAAGGTTTGTGATGTGACCGACGGTGCCCTTGGAGATGCCGGGGCTTACAAGTTCTGGGTTACTCTATCGGCTGAGGAAGGTACGGGACCTGTTACTTCAGAGGAAGTTACAACCACCTACGACAACGACGGCCCTGACAAACCCAAATACATAGAAGTAGACAGAAAATCCGACTGCAAATACGAAATAACAATCAAAACAGCCAATGATGACCAGACCTATTACGTCGAAGTCTACATGTCCGATGACAAAGAATTCACAGCTAACAACAACTCTAGAATAAGAACCTTTGATATGGGTCCCGATGAAAAGAAAACATTTACTGAAGAGGTCGCCGGCGCCCAGTGCGCACACCGACAATACTTTGCAGTAAGAGCTTTCGATTCTGCGGGCAACGGCTCGGATGTGGAAGCTGAAGAATTGGTGGACACAAAGACCATTACAATAAACAAAGAGGAAATAATTTACGAAGCCGGCGTATCCACAACCGGAGGAGCTTCGACGATAGGTATCGGTGGAGAAGGTAACGAAGGCGCCGAAGTTGTAACCTCTGAAGAAGAGATCGGTGAAGGTAACGGTGAAGAAGGAAGCGTTTTGGGAGAACAAGTTCAGGAAGAGGAAACACAGGAAAAAGGATTCTTCGGAAAACTAATTGCCAGCCCGTGGACATGGGTAGCACTTATAGTGCTCCTAGGCGGATTAACGATAAATGGACTTAGAAAAAGGAACGCATAATTTAATTACGAGGATAACCCAAGCCCAACCGCGCCCAGCCTTTTTTAGGCTGGGCATCGGCTTTGTAGGGCTGTCTCTGGTACTTTTATTAGCTATCTTCTATCCAAATATAGTTAACGAGTTAAAGTATCGCCTTAGCCCTCCTAAAGCCGACGCTGAGGTAAAATTGACCCCATCCGATCCCCAAAATAATGGTAATGATTACATAGTTGCGGCCGACCCCTATTTAAGTATTGTTGTTCCTAAAATCGGTGCAAATGCCAGGATAATACAGGATGTAAACCCCTTAGACAGCAAGTCTTACCAGAAAGCACTAACACAAGGTGTGGCTCACGCGAGAGGTACCGCATTACCAGGTCAGGTTGGAAATGTTTTCCTATTCGCCCACTCTTCCGATAATTTTATAAACGCGAACAGATATAATTCTGTCTTTTATCTTTTAAATAAAATGGAGAAAGGCGACAAAATCTACCTCATTTTTAATCGCCGCAAATTTGTTTACTCCGTAACGGAAACCAAAATAGTTTCTGCGGAAGAGATTTCTTACATGGACCCTGAATCAGAAACCGCAAAAGTTACGCTAATGACCTGCTGGCCCGCAGGTACAACACTAAGACGCTTGGTGGTTGTAGCTGAAATCGCCCCAACGGAATAATTACAACCCATAGTGTTTGACTAAATATCCAAAAGTTGCTATAATGGCGCCATTGTAATCCACGACCCCTACAAATCCTAAGGAGGTTAGCTGTGGTCAATAAAAATGTTCACGACCAGATTTTGGAAGATGCGGTTGATATTGCAGCCAGCGAAGGCAGAGCACCCGAAGCGTCAGATTTTATGACCGCTTCAGTTATTAATCAAAAAAGAATGTCTGCCGAAGAACGGCGTTTGTTGCAAATTGACCTTCAGGCCGCGGAGCTCGGGACAAGCAGCGAAGGATTTTACTCGGAGTCCTCCTTCGATGAGGAAAGTTTCTACGAAGAGGAACCCGATCTTTATGGTGAGACCTGCCCTGTTTGTGGATTTGACAAGAATTACTGCAATTGCCCTGACGATGAAGAGCCCCCGGTCAAGTCTTTCAGTATTTCCACCGGCTGCCCCAACAACCCGAATTGGTACGAGTACGATCCGCGTGTTTTAGAATCTGAGGTTGAAGAAACAAAAAAACGTTTCATCCAATCCCACGAAGAACAATGCGGTTGCGGTGCAGAGGTCGTTGTGTCGGTAGACGAGTACTAGCTTTACAAGGAGTAACAATGCTGCGGAATAAAATCCAAACGCAAAGTTACTCCTTCTTTTTTTCTAAACCCTAACCCATAACCATCTAGACAAAAAATGTACTCAATATATAATCTAAGCATGCAATTATCTGACTTTGAGACACCCCTATCTCAAAACGGTCAAGGTCCTGTGGAACCTACGCAGGTTCAGGGTCGCCCCATGAGAATGGCTAAGGCGCCCCAACCAATACAAGACACCGGTTTGAGCAATAATAATATGCCTCCTGAAGGTTTAAAAAATTCTATGAAACCCACAAAAAAGAGAAAAACAGGATTTGTTATCTCCGTAATACTTGGCTTTATATTAGCCGGAGTTCTCGGGGGAGGTTATTGGTATATAAAGACTCAGGAAGGTGAGAAAACCTCTGTGGTACCCAATTCAAATTCCAACGAACCCGCCGTTAAAGTTACGGAAATCATGAATCCCTTAACGGGAAAAATGTTTCCCGAGACCGCAGCTAGCTGGTTTGAGGACAGACCGTTCGGTATAATGATGAATAATCATCTCGATGCCCGTCCCCAATCAGGTTTAATTTACGCCGACATCGTTTATGAAGTAGTTGCCGAGGGCGGAATCACCAGATTTTTAACTTTCTACTATTCGAACACCCCGGAAAAAATAGGTCCGGTACGAAGTACCCGCGAATACTATCTCGTTCTGGTCAAAGAGCTGGGCGACGCCATGATAATGCACGATGGATATTCGCCTCAGGCTTTATACGCAATCGAAAACTGGCCGGTAAGGAGTCTTTTTAGAGGAGGGGCAACTATAACTTCTATTTGTGACGGTTGCGTTTGGAGAGATAACCCGAGAGATGTAGCTTACGAGCACACCGAGTACACCAATGGAGTGAAACTCAGAGAATTGGGAGACTCGCTTGGATGGGAAGGCCAGACAACTGTAAGACCGTGGCTTTTCAAGGATGACCCTAACAAATACTCCGCGTCCTCTTCGGCTACCGATATAACAATAGACTATTGGTATCACGGCGATTACACCGGAGCTTTCAAGTTCGACCCCACGACCAACACATATTTAAGATACACGGGTGTTGATGCTAGTGATCAACCTATCCCTCAGTTGGACCAGGAAACTAAAGAGCAGGTAGCAGCTAAAAACCTGATAATACAATTTGCCGTTGAAACTGGAATCGTCGGAGACGACAAGAGTAGGCTAGAATACGAACTTCTCGGCAGTGGAAAATCATTGGTATTTATCGACGGAAAAGTAATTGACGCAACATGGTCGAAAATCGGACGTGATGAAAGAACAATATTCTACGATACTGCCGGTAACGAAATGGAATTCAACCGTGGAAATTTCTGGATAGGCATTGTTCCTGACGTAAGGCCCGTGACGTCCGCGCATGAAGGGTAATTTATTTCCGGGGATGAAAGCCCGGAGAACTGCTGCCCGGAAAAAGGTCGAAATATGTTAAAAAATTTATTTGTTTCCGAAGTCAGGGTCAAGATCCTGAAATTGTTGTTGCTTAATCCCACTAAGTCCTACCACGTGCGTGCTATTGTCCGTGCAGTAAAGGCGGAAATAAATGCCGTCAGAAGAGAGCTGGATAATTTAATTTCAATCGGTCTTTTTACAAAAAGACAAAGCTCGAACAAAATTTTTTACACAGTCGATGTAATGCATCCTTTATTTCCCGATCTTGTTTCTATTTTAGCCAAAGACGATGGAGTAGGCGCAGAAATAATTAAGAAACAGAAAAAACTTGGAAACATTACTTATGCGATTCTCTCCCGTTCTTATTTACGGGGCCGCCAGTCTACGGCCTTAGACGTGGATCTTTTTATTGTAGGGACGGTTGATCAACCTGAACTTGACAAGGTTATTAAGGAAAACGAAACTGTCACAGGCAGAGAAATCAATTACTCAGTGATGGATGAAGAGCAATTTAACTACAGAAAAAGGACTTATGATCAGTTCATCATGAAGATACTGTCTCAAAGTAGAGCGATGCTTATCGGGGACGAAGAAGAATTTGTTTCAGTGATTGCCACCCACCAGTCATAAAATATATAATCTCTGAGTATGCTTAAAAATATATATGTACGATTAGGATTAATATCTGCCCTTACCACTATGGCACTACTTATTGTTCTCCCCAGGACTCCGATAAAAATGAACAACAGTCTGATAGGTTTGGAGACGACCATCGGCGGTTATAATCTCGAACTTTTCGGTGGCAAATTTAAAAAAGATCTCCGCGATTTTAAAAAGGGTCTGGATTTAAAAGGCGGAATCAGAATAGTTCTGGAAGCCGACGTTTCTAACATAGAATTGGGAGAAAGAGAAAACGCTTTGGAGTCTGCTAAAAATGTAATTGCACGAAGGGTAGATTTGCTTGGTGTAACCGAACCTTACGTAGCTACCACAAAAAGTGGGGATCAGTACAGGATTTTAGTAGAAATTCCCGGTCTCGATAACGTAACGGACGCAGTAAACTTAATCGGTCGAACTGCCCAGCTTACTTTTAAACAAATAAAACCTGATAGCGGGTGGAGTGAAGATAGGATACCGGAATTTTACACGAATCCGGATTTATGGGAACCGACCGGTATCACGGGAGCTGATCTTAAAGGTGCAGAAGTTATTGTCGCAAGTCAGACGGATATTCAAAATCAGGGTAGACCTCAAATTAAGTTAATATTTTCCAATGAAGGACGTGAAAAGTTTTCTGAACTGGCGAAGAAAAATGTAAACAAACCTATCGGGCTTTTTTTGGACGAGACAGGTGTTCCTTTATCAATGCCTATTGTCAGTCCCGACCTCGCACAGGGTTTAACCGATGATCCTGTTATTAGTGGAGATTTCGATTTTGAAAGTGCTAAGAGTTTGAGTATTCAAATTCGAGCCGGTGCTTTACCGGTTCCGGTAAAAGTTTTGGAGCAGGAAACAATCGGTGCCACACTCGGTGCTGAGTCAGTTCAGAAAAGTTTTTTTGCTGCCGGAGTAGGACTACTGCTCGTCGTCTTGTTTTTAATTTTCAGATACGGAAGATTGGGTGTACTTGCGGGAGTTGCACTTTTTATCTATTCGGTTTTGACATTGGCAATATTTAAGCTTGTTCCCGTTGTTTTAACGCTTCCCGGTATAGCAGGTTTTATTCTGTCTATAGGAATGGCAACAGACGCGAATGTACTGGTTTTTGAGAGAGTTAAGGAAGAAATATTTTGGGGTAAGCCTAAAAATCTTGCCATACACCTGGGGTTTGACCGTGCCTGGAATTCTATTAAGGATTCCAATATTTCATCTTTGATAACTTCTTTTATCTTGTTTCAATTCGGATCCGGTCCGGTTAAGGGTTTTGCTTTGACTTTAGCCATAGGTATTGCAGTATCTTTGTTCAGCTCAATATTTGTGGTCAGAACTTTCATAGAGTTTTCAAGCATATGGGGAGGAAAGAAAAATGCGTAATTTAATGAAATACAAAATCTGGTACCTGGCGTTTTCGGCACTTACTATTATTCCGGGCGTTATAGCTCTTATTATTTGGGGGTTGAATATGGCTGTGGATTTCACGGGGGGCTCGGTTTTCAGATACGAATTTGAATCCACCATTAACACGGAAGATTTAAGAAAAGTTTATTCGGAAAAAAACATCGAGGTGGAGGCTGTTGTCCCGGAAAGCGGTAACAAATATAGTGTCCGTACAAAACCGGTGGACCCTCAGAGAAATAACGAAATCAAAGACGCGGTGTCGGTGGTTTTTCCCAATGCCGAACAGCTTTCTTTTGAAACGGTAGGTCCTTCAATCGGGGCGGAAACAACAAGAAGCGCGTTTGTGGCATTAAGCTGGGCGGTTGTGGGCATTATGGCTTATATAGCTTTCGCATTTAGAAATATACCAAAACCTTACTCGAGCTTCCGTTTTGGAGTTAGCGCCGTCATAGCAATGCTCCACGATGCACTCCTTCTTATCGGCTTGTTCGCAATACTCGGTCATTTTAAAAATGTTGAGGTCGACGGTCTGTTTATTACCGCCGTACTTACGGTGTTAGGATTTTCGGTTCACGATACTATTGTTGTTTTCGACAGGATAAGAGAGAACCTGGGTAAACTGCCTAAGACAATGAACTTTGAAGATGTTACTAACTACTCGGTGGCCGAAACTTTAAGCAGGTCCGTTGCCACCTCACTTACCGTTATATTTACGCTAAGTGCTTTGTTCGTGTTAGGCGGGGATACAATAAAAATGTTCGTACTGGCAATGCTGGTCGGAATAATTTCCGGAACTTATTCGTCGATCTTTAATGCCGCTCCCATACTTGTGCTTTGGGAGAACCACGCAGCCAAGAAAAAGAAATGAAATGGAATATACGTTCCGAATTCACCGAAGGTGATGATGTAATTGCTTCTATAATCAAAATCCGCGGAATATCTGCGGAAGGTGATTTTTTGAATCCTCCTCATTTATCCGAAGCTTTTAAACTGTTACCGCAGGAATTAAAAGATAACCTGCGTAAGGCGGTTGATCTTGTAGAGCTATGCATAAAAGAAAAAAGAAAAATACTTATTCACGGCGATTACGATTCGGACGGAATTTGTGCGACTTCAATTTTATACAACGCTTTATTTAAAGAAAAAAAATATGAAAATACGTTTCACTTTATTCCAAACAGATTTGATCACGGTTACGGGCTATCTGAAAAATCCATCTTATCTTTTTTTGAAAAAGCCGGTCTGTCTCTTAACAGCGCTGAAAAGATTTTAGTTATTACGGTAGATTGCGGAATAACAGCCAACGAAGAAATAAAAACTTTAAAGGATCACGGACATTCGGTAATAATTACAGATCATCACCAAAAATCAGAAATACTTCCCCCCGCGGACGTTATTGTCTGGTACGACAAGATTGTAGGGGCAACACTTTCGTTACTGTTGGCGAAGTCTTTAGGCTCGAAGGATCCTCACATGATCGCTTTAGCCGCTCTCGCTACGGTCACCGACCTTCAACCTTTGTTAGGGTTCAACAGGTCTTTAGTAAAACGCGGTCTTGAAATACTAAACACCGATCCTCCGGTGGGAATTAAAAAGTTATTACAGGTAGCAGGAAAGATAGCAACCGAAATAACAACTTACGAACTCGGATGGATCATAGGTCCCCGTTTGAATTCCTCTGGAAGAATTACGGACGCCTCAAGTTCGTTGAATTTACTCATCGAAGAAGACGAAAATATTGCAGAAAAATTAGCCATTGAGCTTAATACAATAAATGTTCAAAGACAGGACAGGACGGTTGAAATGTATGACCTCGCCGCGGGAATTGATGAAAATAATCTGCCGAAAATAATTTTGTCGTCCCACGCCGATTATCACGAAGGAATAATAGGATTGGTCGCAGCGAGGCTTACCCAAAAATATTTCAGACCGGCAATTGTAATAAGTTTGTCCGACGGGTACGGAAAAGGTTCGGTAAGATCGGTTCCCGGTGTGGACATAATTTCATTTTTAAGAAACTTTGGTGACATGTTCGAAAGCTTGGGGGGACACCCGATGGCGGCGGGTTTTACGATTAAAAAAGAACTGATCCCCGAACTTAAAGAAAAAGCCGAAAAATTAGCGGACAAATCCATTCCAGACGAGCTTTTGGTGCCTTCGATAAATGTTGATATAAAAATACCGATTGATATGGTTTCTCTTGAGCTCTTAAACCGTCTTGATACATTAAAACCTTTCGGGTTGGGCAATGAGGAACCTGTTTTTATGTCCGAAAAGGTGGGGATTACCGATGTGGGTAGAGTAGGCCGCGATTCCCAGCACCTTCTTTTCAAATTTTATGAATCGGGCAAGTATCACAAGGGGATTTTCTTCAACGCTTCGGACAAAGAAGCAGCAGAGCTCAAATTTGGAGATAAGGTCGACATTGTTTATACTCTGAAGAAGAATGAGTACAATGGAAATACTTTCGTGGATTTATTTATTAAGGATATAAAAAGGAATTAATATGGACAGAACATTAATCAAAGATTTAAAAAGTAGCATCGGAAGTCAGGTTAAAATCAGTGGTTTTATACACGCAATCCGTGACCAGGGAGGAATTAAATTTTTACAGTTAAGGGATATTTCGGGAATTGTGCAGATTGTTATTTTAAAATCAGAAAAAGAAGTTTTTGACGCCGTAAAAGATTTGTCTTTGGAATCGGTTTTGGAAATTCACGGTTTAGTTAAAGAAGAAAAACAAGCTCCGGGAGGATTTGAAGTTCAGGCTATGGAAATGTTCGTGTTATCAGCCGCCGAGCCTGAGTTGCCCATTCCTGTTGTTGAAGAAAAGGGCGGGGAAGAAACCGAAATGACGAAACGTCTGGACTGGAGATGGCTTGATTTACGTAAACAGTCCAAGTCAAATATTTTTGCCGCTTGGACAGCTCTCGAAGAAGGTTTCCGCGAATATTTTCTGAAATCCGGATTTACACAAATCTACTCGCCGTCTTTAATGAACACAGCGAGTGAAACAGGTTCCGACGTGTTTGAAGTAAAATATTTCGACAGAAAAGCTTATCTTGCTCAGTCACCCCAATTTTATAAACAGATGGCAATGGCAGCGGGCATAGAAAGAGTATTTATGGTCGGTCCCGTATTCAGAGCAGAGCCTTCCTTTACCACCCGCCACTTAACCGAGTTCACGGGTTGGGATTTTGAAGCTTCCTACATTAGCGATCATTCCGAAATCATGTCCATGGAAGAGGATATGCTCATTTCAGGATTTAAAAATGTTAAGGAGAAGCTTGGGTCGGACATCGAAGTTCCTTCCAAACCCTTTCCGAAGATTACTTTGAAAGAAGTAAAAAAGCTGTTGGCTGAAAAAGGCCTAAAGAATGAAAAAGTACATGACTTGTCACCCGAAGAAGAAAGAACTTTATGTGAAATTATAAAAGAAAAGAACAATTCGGATTTTGTGTTCGTTACCGACTACCCGGTTGCGGCCAGACCTTTTTACCACATGCACCACGAAGATGATCCTACATTAACGAAAAGTTTCGACCTTCTTTATAAAGGAGTCGAGGTCACGACCGGAGCACAGAGAGAACACAGGTTTGAAGTTCTTAAAAAACAAGCGGTTGAAAAAGGAATGGATATCGCTTCACTAGAAGGATACATGAACTTTTTCAGATACGGATGTCCTCCTCACGGTGGCGCAGGAATAGGACCGGCAAGAATAATTATGAGATTACTTGAACTGCCGACGGTTAAAGAGGCTACGTTCCTTCCCAGGGATGTAAAAAGATTAACCCCCTAAAAACGAGATGACCATTTCCATACCGCGCAGATTTTTAGTCCACTTTATCAGATCTATTACGTACGTTCTGTGGGCGGCAGATATTGGTACCGGTTTAAGGCCGGTTGTTTATTTTTTGATTGTAATTTATTCCGCTTTTTTAATCGGCATAAGCAGTGCAAATCTTGGAAGTGTTTTGAACGGCGTACTCGTGTCGATGAGATACACCAAGCCCGACGTAATTTCTTTTGAGAAAATTTATCCTTTAAAATTCGGAACTCAACCACCTCCCGTGATATCTGCAATTTCTGCCGGGGTTTTCGAAAGAAGATCGGGAAAAGTTCTTTTTATTCAAATGCCGGATGAAAAACTGGCCCCCGCATCCACAACAAAACTTATGACGGCTTTAGTAGCTCTGGAACTTTATTCTCCGGAGGAAAAGGTAATAGTTCCTTACTTTTGTACAAACATCGATTCCACAAAGGCATACTTACCCGCGGATGAGCAATTTTTAGCACGGGAACTTATTTACACAATGCTGATAGGTTCTGCCGGTGATGCTGCGTGTTCTTTAGCAACATCCAAGGTTTCCTACTCGGAATTTGTAGATAAGATGCGGCAAAAAGCTGCTGTGTTAGGCATGAAAAACACAAATTTTGTTAATCCGATAGGTCTCGACGGCTTCAACGGTGTTCACTATTCCACGGTTTCGGATCTTTATCTACTCGCGTTGGCGTCCTTATCAAATGAAACGGTACAGGATGCAGTAAAAACGCAGGAATTTACGGTAAAATCTCTTACTTCCGATTTTACTTATACAGTGACCAACACTAACAGATTTCTGTCGGAGATTCCCGGTACTATAGGGATAAAGACAGGCACGACTGTAGGGGCGGGAGAGGTTCTAATCTACGGTTGGCAGGATAAAAAGCGGGAATTGGTGATAATTGTAATGGGTAGCCAGGACAGATTTAGCGATACAAGAAATCTGTTGAACTGGACACTTGATAATTATGCCTGGAAAAACGATTAGGATTACTTTGGTACAAAGCACCCTTTGGTACAAAGCACCCTATTGCGTGACCGCAGGAGCCGGTGCAGCCTGCGGGATTGGTTTAACGTATTCCCCGCTTACAGCCGGCAGATAAATCACCATATCACCGCCCTGAGATCCGAGACTTTTATATTTTGCCCCGAACACATATATGGGTTGAAGATATGTTTGATCCTTGGTGTTTTCGTAGTACGCGAGGTAAATGTTGTCCACCAGTATTTCACTTACAACAGGAACGGCTTGTTTGTCGAAAATGGATGTATTTGCGGGTACCACACTCGTTATAACCCCCTTGCCGTTCATTACAGCATCCCACGCGGTCGATATGTCGATAATCGGGTAGGAAGCTTGGGTTTTTGTTTCAAGTTCTCTGTAGTAAGCCGATACTTTAGGGTGTTCTATAATAAAGCTTCTTTCGTTTTTGGGTACTGCCACGAATATATTTAGTAATCCGACTTTGGGATCAGGACCAAGTATCATGTAGTCATCCATTTTTCTGTAGAGGTCGACGCGCGCGAATAAAATATCGCGCTGTGCTGTCGTTTGAAAAAGCCTGGTACCTCCGATGTATCCGAAAGTGACTTTCTGGACACCGGTTTGATATATAGTGTCCGTACGCTCTACACCCTTAAAAAAATTTAAAGCACTTTCTATGGCGTATTTTTCGTCTAATCTGCCTTTTTGCATTCTGGCCGAATTTCTTACCATATCCGAGTCAGCGTGCAGACGCCTGCTGTTTATGTCTATTTCCAGGAAGCTGTTAGTGTCAGCTTTTCTCCATCTGTAAACTGTACCTTTAAGGTCGGTAATGAGGTCTGTGTCCGCGTAGCCCATATATTTACCATCTTTTAGTGCGGTATCTCCGGCCAGATAAGAGAATGTTTTGGGTTTAAATTTATAAACATTCATTTTGAAAGGGAATTTTCCGGGCAACCTGCCATTAGCTGTGTTCAGCTTATAAACCTGATCTCCCGATACTTCTTTGTTCGTGAATTCAAGAGCATCGAGGTTGCCGTATATCGGATTTGCAGGTTCCTTGGTGACATAAAACAGTTTGACAAGGGATCTTAAGCCCGGACCGCCGAAAAACATCCAGCCGTAATAAACACCAAGAATCAAAATAACGATCTTTGTCCAACGCTTAAACATGACGGCAGTATTTGTTAAGTTCATCTCTAATATATTATAACAATATTTTGTGTGATAAAATCCCAATCATGGAAGTAAGAACCAGAATGGCTCCGAGTCCCACGGGGGAATACCACGTAGGTCACATCAGAACCTTAATGTACAACTACGCTTTTGCCCGTCAGAACAAGGGAAAATTCATTTTAAGAATAGAGGACACCGACCGTGAGAGGTATGTTCCGGGGGCCGTCGAAAGAATTCAGGATGTTATAAAAATGATGGGGTTTGAATGGGATGAAGGTCCGGGCGCCGGAGGACCCCATGCTCCGTACACTCAATCCGAAAGATTAGACCTTTACAAAAAGTACGCTCTTGAACTAGTAGAGAAAGGTCACGCTTATTATTGTTTCTGTACTGAAGAGCGTTTAAGTAAGCTCCGGGAAGAGCAAAAAGCTTCGGGTTCCGAATTTACCAAATACGACAGACTTTGCCTGAATTTAAAAAAAGAAGAAATCGAAGAGAAATTGAAAACAGGTGTTCCTCACGTGATCAGAATGAAAGTACCGGATAACGAAGATATTTCTTTTGACGATTTGATATTAGGAAAGATAACTATAAATACAAGCTCCGTAGATGATCAGGTTTTATTAAAGACAGACGGATTTCCGACGTATCACATGGCCGTTGTTGTGGACGACCACCTCATGAAAATAACTCACATTATGCGCGGGAATGATTGGGTACCCTCCACACCTAAACACGTTCTTCTATACAGATTTTTCGGCTGGGAACCTCCTGCATTTGTACATTTGCCCAACTTAAAAGAAGTGGAAGGAACACGCAAGCTGTCTAAGAGATACGGTTCGGTGTCCGTCATAGAGTTTTTAACCGAAGGATATTTACCTGTAGCTTTGAATAACTTTCTGATGTTTCTCGGTTGGAACCCCGGAACAGAAAAAGAGATTTACTCGATGGAAGAATTTATAAAAGACTTTTCAGTTGACCACATACAAAAAACCGATCTTGTCGCATTCGACAGGCAGAAATTATTATGGATTAACGGCATGTATATCAGAAATATGCCTGCCGAGGAATTGTGGAAAGAACTTCAGATTTGGGCAAAAAGATTCGATGTATTTTTACACGGTAAGGACGCCGGCGAAAAAGTTGTTTACTCCATATTGGATCTTGTGAAAGATAGAATGAAATTGTTAAGTGAGTACAACAGTCTTGTTCATTACTTTTTCGAAGACCCGGCAATTGAAAAAGAAGAATTGTTTTCTTATGTTTCCGATGTATCGAGAGGAAAAGAAATTCTCGAAGGTTTCAAAAGTTTATTTTTAGAAGTTAAGGAATGGGACGTTTCGAAATTGGATGCTATCGCTCACGAATTTATCGCGTCCAAAGAATATAAACCCAAAGAAGCATTTATGACATTAAGGATTGTGCTGACAGGAGAGACCGCTACTCCCCAGATTTTTGATATCCTGGGGATTCTCGGCAAAGAGTCCGTGTTGAAAAGGCTTGATTCTGCCCTAAAAATCTAATTAACATAGAACGGCTTTCTTGTATTAGTTTAGTTCATTGTTAAAATGAACCTAGAGTACAGAGAGAAAAAGGGGGTACCCGTACACATTTTTTTTGGAGGTTATTACTGTGAAAGAAAAAGAAACTAAAGATAGTAAACAGGTAGATATAGCTAAGAAGAACAAAGGCATTGCCCTTCAAACTGCCCTGGATCAAATTGAAAAAAATTACGGAAAGGGGTCAATCATGAGGCTCGGCGGCAACAGTGGCGAACGTATCATTGAAGTAATTCCTACCGGTTCGATTGCTTTGGATATTGCCTTGGGTGTCGGGGGAGTTCCCCGCGGAAGAATAGTTGAGATTTACGGACCCGAGGCGTCAGGAAAAACAACCTTGGTCCAGCACATAATCGCAGAGGCTCAGAGAAACGGCGGAACAGCCGCCTTAATCGACGCGGAGCACGCTTTTGACCCAAGTTACGCGGAAAAGACCGGTGTTGATGTTGAAAATCTTCTCGTTTCTCAACCTGATACCGGCGAACAGGCTTTGGAAATTGCAGAAACCTTGATTAGATCTAACGCTGTGGATGTTGTGGCAATAGACTCTGTTGCCGCTTTAGTTCCCAGGGCAGAAATCGAAGGTGACATAGGCGACAGCTTTGTTGCTATACAGGCACGTCTAATGAGCCAGGCTTTAAGAAGATTGACGGGAACAATAAGCAGATCCAAGTGCACCCTTATTTTTACTAACCAATTGAGAATGAAGATTGGTGTTATGTTCGGAAATCCCGAAACTACCCCCGGAGGAAAAGCTTTAAAGTACTATGCTTCTGTAAGAATAGAAGTAAGAAAAATTGAATCAATTAAAGTCGGACAGGATATCAACGGAATACGCGTTGTAGCCAAAGTAGTAAAAAACAAAGTAGCACCTCCTTTCAGAAAAGCCGAGTTCGACATAATGTTTAACGAAGGAATAAGTAAAGAGGCTAACATACTGGATGTCGGTACGGATTTGAACGTAATTAAAAAATCGGGAGCCTGGTATGAATACAACGGAGAAAAGCTCGGGCAGGGTAAAGAGGCTTCAAGAGTTTACCTGAAAAGCAATCCAAAACTGCGTGATGACCTGGCAAAGAAAATAAAAGAGACTGTAAAACAAAGTAACGAAATACCTCTTGAGTTGGGAATGGTTAGTGCCGAAGATTCTTCAGTTCCCATGTCCGAAGAAATTGAATAATAACAAATGTCTGATATTAGAGAATCCGTAGATAAGTTATATTCAAAAATATTGGATTTTGTTTCTTATTCTTTCCGCACTGAAAAGGAAGTGAGGGATAGGGCGGCGTACTATCTTCGTAAAATATCTTTTCCGCCCGGCGTTGATCCTGCTACGGTTGTCGATGAGATAATATTGAGATTTAAAACTTCCAGGGACATTGATGACGACGAGTACACGCGACGATACATCGAGGGTTTGATTCTCTCACCCAAATCGAAAAGTTCCAGGGAAGCCGCGATGTTTCTTTATAAAAAGGGAATACCGGAGAGCATTTCCGGTAAGTACCTTAGTCAACTGGGCGGAGAATTAGAAGAGAAATCTCTTGGCATATTGGTTGAAAAAAAGGCTCGGTCGCTAAAGAGTCTAAGGGACCCTGCTACCCGTAATAAGCTGATTAGGTATCTTATATCAAAAGGGTTCAATCCCGACCGCGTGAGGGCGGAGGTTGACAAAATCGCGTCATTAAAATAACATCAAGGCATGGAATTCGCCGGCATATTGCTTAAAAACACGCTGAAATCGGGCTTTTTTATACCCCCTTTTCCACGATCTTAAGTTGTACCGACGCTCTTTAATAGAGGCGATTCCACCGAATTTAAAACATATGGTTAAACAAATTATGGAGGTAATTAAATATGGATCCAGTAACAGTACTCTTAGTATTAGTAGCCGGGGTGACCGGTGTAGTCGTTTCACGCGTAGTAACTAATTCAAATAAGCCGAAACAAGAGGAAAAAGCCCCTCTTACTATCCAGGACAGAGACCTGGAAAATGAGGCTGTTGTTATAGAAGCAAGGTCCCAGGCAAAAGAGATTGTAATAGAAGCCAAAGACGAGGCTTTGAAAATCAGGTCCCAGGCCGATGACGAGGCCAGAAAGACCAAGGAAAGTTCCCTGGAAGAGTCCAGAAGAATCAGAGAAGGTTCGCTGGAGATTGAGAAGGCTCTGGCAATAAGAAAGACTGAAGTTGAGACAAAAGAACGTGATATTGAGCAAAAAGTTAAGACCCTCAAAGAGGTAAAAGAGAAAATCGAGAAAAAGCAGGAAGAAATAGAGGAGCTTCACAAAAAGGCTCAGGATGAATTAGAACACGTTTCCGCTATGAGCAAGGACGAAGCTAAAAATCTTTTGCTCCAGTCATTGGACAAAGAACTTGCTCAGGAAAAAGGCAAGAGAATAAGAGAAGTTGAAGAAGAAATCAAACACAATTCCGATAAGGTTTCACAGGAAATGCTCGTAAGTGCTATGCGCTTCGGAGCTACAGATACCGTTGTGGAACACACAACTTCTAAAGTTAAACTACCGGACGAAGATGTAAAAGGAAGAATAATCGGAAAAGAAGGAAGAAACATCAGAACGTTTGAAGAGCTGACCGGAGTAGACCTTGATTTGGATTCGTCTCCCGGAGAGATATTAATTTCCTGTTTTGATCCGGTAAGACGTGAGATTGCAAAAATTGCGCTGGAAAAACTTTTAGCCGACGGAAGAATTCAACCCGCGAAAATTGAAGAGATAGTTCAGAAAACACAACAGGACACGGAACATCTTATGTATAAAGCAGGAGATGATTTATGTCACAAAATCGGAGCTTACAATATTCCCAAAGAACTCATTCAAATATTAGGGAGATTTAAATATAGATTTTCTTATGGTCAGAATATGATTGAGCACACGATGGAGGAAAGCAAAATAGGAATAGCCCTTGCGCACGAATTGGGCATCAAAGTCGATGTTGTCCGTCTCGGCTGTTTATTTCACGATATCGGAAAGGTTGTCACCGAGGATGAGGGAACTCATATTCAGCTGGGCGTTGATCTTCTAAGAAAATACAAAATATCCGAAGATGTTATAAACTGTGTTGCCGAACACCATGAAGACAGACCGTTTAGCTCTATTGAATCTGCGGTTGTAAATCTGGCAGATCATGTAAGCGGTGCCAGACCGGGAGCGCGAAGTGAAGATTATCAATCCTACGCAACAAGACTTAAAGAACTTGAGAACGCTTCCATGTCGTTCGACGGAGTAGAAAAAGCATATGCAATTTCAGCAGGACGTGAAGTCAGGGTATTTGTGTCACCTGAAAAAGTTGACGATTACTCAACAGCATTTCTTGCACGCGAAATTGCAAAGAAAATTGAACTCGAGCAATCTTATCCCGGAGTTGTAAAAGTAACGGTGATAAGAGAGACAAGAGTGTCGGAAACTGCAAAATAATTTTGCAGTTTATTTTGCTTTTTTAGTCTACCAAACTAGTAACTAAGCCTGATTTGGTGCGGTGTTAACAAATGTACTACGTATTAATGGCATTACTAATAGTGGTCGTTTTTATTGTAGCTGCAAGGATTTTAAGCTCTTTAGTCAAAGGTTGCTTTGTGGCTGTATCACTACTTCTTATTGTCATTACAATATTTTTGTTGTATAAATCAACAGTAGAGCCGATCAACGTGTTTGGTAAATATAGAATATATAACTTTCAAATTACCAAACTTTAAAAAAATTATGAAAATTCTTTGCGTAGGCGAAATAGTTGCCAGCCCCGGTCGTAAAGCGGTGCAAGCCGCGCTACCCGAAATTATCAAAGAACACTCTGTAGATTTCGTTTTCTCCAATTGTGAAAATTTAGTTTCCGGAAGAGGATTCACTGAAGAAAAAATTCAGGATATGCAAAAAGCCGGTGTAGATTTTTTTACCGGAGGTGATCATATTTTCTGGCAAAAAGAATCAGAGGATGTAATCGATTCACTCCCGATAATAAGACCTGCAAATTATCCTGAAGGGACGCCCGGCGTCGGCCACAAAATTGTAGATCTCGGTGGCAAGGGCGAAGTTTTAATAATAAATCTCATGGGTAGAACTTCCTTTTCAACATTACACGCTTATTTAGAAGATCCTTTTTCAACAGCCGATAAAATTTTGGATTTATATAAGGAAAAAGATCTGGCGGCAATTATTATAGATTTCCACGCCGAAGCAACAAGTGAAAAATATGCATTAGCACACTACCTCGACGGAAGGGTAGATATTTTTGTGGGTTCACACACTCACGTTCCTACCTGCGACAACATGGTCCTTCCAAAAGGTTCTTTGTATGTAACTGATGTGGGAATGTCCGGATCTATAGATTCCGTACTTGGAGTTCAAACTGACATAATAATCAACATGTTTAAGACAGCGAGAAATCAGCGGTTCGATTGGGAAGAGCATGGCAGAAAAGCTTTCAGAAGTGTGCTGTTCGACACAGATAAAAAAGAAACAATAAGAATAGATAAGTTAATTTAGTTAGCCTATAAAAGGGCAGACAACCTGAAAGGGGGTGTCTTAGTAAATGACAAAACAGGAATTACAAGCTAAAAGCAGTTGACGCAGTCGCCGAATCTATCACCGCAGCATTGAAGAAAGGTGAAAAGGTAACCTGGACTGGCTTCGGAACCTTCGAAGTTAGACCCAGAAGACAGAGAATGGGAAGAAATCCCCAGACTGGAGCTCCTCTTCACATCCCAGCAAGCAAAACTCCCGCTTTCAAAGCCGGTAAAGGTTTGAAGGACGCGGTAAAGTAACTCTTTTGAGTAAACTTTAGTTACGCTTCGAGACAGCCTCCGTAATAAGGGGCTGTTTCTTTTTTCTTAACAATTAAGTGTTGTAAGTGCTAAAATATCCCAGTATGGCAAACGGAAAAGACTACTACAAAGTATTAGGAATAGATAAAAACGCCTCGGAAGAGGACGTAAAAAAGGCGTATAGGAAGCTGGCAAGAGAACATCATCCCGACGTTGTTTCGGAAAAAGACAAGGAAGCAGCCGAGAAGCGGTTTAAAGAAATAAATGAAGCTTACAGAGTTTTGAGCGACGCGGAAAAACGTAAGATGTACGATACTTACGGCACTGCGGATCCTAATCAAGGATTCGGAGGCTTTTCAGGTGGCGCAGGTAGAGGCGGACAGTGGGGACCGTTTACCTATACTTATACTTCTAATGGTCCGAACGCCGGAGGGAACCCGGAATACGGTGATTTTGATCCCTTCGATATTTTTGAGAGCATGTTCGGTTTCAGGGGATTCGGCGGACAGCGTGCTCCCCGACGTGGAAAAAGTCTCTATTACCAATTAAACATAGAGTTCAGAGAGGCGGTTTTCGGCGTTGAAAAAGAAGTATCCATTGAAAGCGGGAAGGTGAAAATAAAAATACCCTCAGGTGCCCGGGATGGATTAGAGCTCAAATTTACGGGAAAAGGCATGCCGGGGCCTTCGGGAACACCTGCCGGCGACCTGTTTATAACGCTGAAAGTTCCCTCTCCGAAGGGGTTTAAGGTGGCCGGTGACGATTTATATGTTGTAGCTGAGATAGACATTGTGACAGCGGCCATAGGTGGGACCGTCGAAGTTCCGGTAGTGGACCTGGCCAGCTCCGATGCCCTAGGTAAAGCCAAACTTAAAATATCTGCAGGTACCCAGTACGGCGCGAGACTCCTTATCAGAGGCAAAGGAATGCCCCGGCTGCACGGGCGCGGGCAGGGAGATGTGATGGTGCAGATTGCGGTGGTCGTTCCGAAGACCTTGAACAAGAAGCAGAGGAGTTTGCTGGAAGAGCTGGGAACTCTGTAAGTAGCCTGCCGAACAAGTTGACCGCCCGCCGACGCTGATGTATCATCAACCGGTATAAGCGTAATATTTGGTTGATAAGTGGGTGTCACCCACTTTTTTATTACTAAGAGGAAATATATGGCAATATCGGAATTTAATGCTGCGTTGAACCAGGTAGCTGCCGAAAGAGGCATTACCGTGGAAAGTGTTATCGAGTCGGTTAAAACGGCTCTGGCTACCGCGTACAAAAAAGACAGAAAAGAAGCTGGGGAAGAAGTCGAACTTGAGGAGATAGAGGTAGACCTGGACACGGATACCGGAGAAGTGAAGATTATAAAAGACAAAAAAGACGTTACACCTTCGGGTTTTGGAAGAATCGCAGCTCAGACAGCCAAACAAGTCATTTTGCAAAAGATAAGAGAGACCGAAAAAGAAGTTATTACCAGCGAATTCAGAGCAAAAATAGGACAAATTATGTTGGGTACCGTTTTCAGAATTGATAATGGTATGGTCACTCTTGATTTGGGAAAGACGCGCGCGCAGGGAGTCATGCCCTCAGGCGAACAGGTTCCTTTTGAAAATTACAGAATCAATCAAAGACTAAAAGTTTTGGTTAAAGACATCAAGGAAAGTACACGTGGCACCGAAGTTGTTGTCAGCAGATCCGACCCGCAATTTGTTGTAAAACTTTTCGAACAGGAAGTACCGGAAATAGCATCCGGAGTTGTTGTTGTCGAAGCAATCGCAAGAGAAGCCGGCTCACGTACTAAGATGGCCGTTTCCTCAAAAGACGACAAAGTAGATCCTGTGGGTAGCTGCGTCGGACAAAAAGGTGTAAGGGTTCAGGCAATAATCGCGGAACTTTTCGGTGAGAAAATCGACATCATTCCTTTTTATAACATAACTGAAAAATTTATCGCCGCGAGCTTGTCTCCTGCTAAAGTAGCAGAAGTGGTTTTGGATAAAGAAAACAAACGCGCGGTAGTTACTGTCCCTGAAGAGCAGCAAAGTCTGGCAATCGGAAAAGAAGGCCAGAACGCCCGTCTCGCGAACAAACTTACAAAGTGGAAAATCGATATTAAGGGAGCTGCCGGAATATTCTCAGCCGAGTCAGGAGAAGCGATAAAAATAGGAGCCAAGGAAGACAAAAAAGTCGTAGGAGTATGGGATGAGGCAATAAAGAAAACTGAAGATGAGAAAATAGAAAAAGACAGAGTTCGTAAAGAAGAAGAAGCTGCGGCAGAAATTGAAAAAGCTTCGGAAGAAGGCGTCGAATCTGGAAACGAAGAACCTCAGGATGTACAATCTGAAGAGAATACACCTGTCGAATAATGATGCTGTTTTTTGCCAAAAGCAAAATTAATATAAAGGTTTTGAAATGTCTAACGATAAAACTAAAACTACAACTGAAAAGAATTTACGGGCGCCCATCGTCACTGTTATGGGTCACGTCGATCATGGCAAAACCAGCATTCTTGACTTTATCAGACACAGCAATATACAGGAAAAAGAATACGGCGGAATAACCCAGCACATCGGTGCTTACCAAATCCAACATAAAAATAAAAAAATCACTTTTATAGATACTCCGGGCCATGCGGCTTTTACCCAAATGCGAGCAAGAGGAGGCAAGGCAGCCGATATCGTAGTTTTAGTTGTAGCAGCAGACGAGGGTGTCAAACCTCAGACTAAGGAAGCCATTTCCCACGCGCTTGCCGCTCACGTTCCCATAATAGTTGCGATAAATAAAATAGATAAAGCCGGAGCCAATTCCCAAAAAGTAAAGCAGGAACTTGCGTCTGAAAACATCCTGGTCGAAGACTGGGGCGGAGAGTGTATCAGCGTTGAGGTGTCCGCTAAAAACGGTCAGAACATAGACAAGTTATTAGACGCAATACTTACGGTAGCAGAAATGCACGAGTTAAAAGCCGATCCTGCGGGAGAATTGGAAGCGATAATAATAGAATCACGTTTGGACAGGAAAAAAGGTGCGGTAGTATCCTGCATTGTCCGAAACGGAACTTTGCACTTCGGAGATAAAATAGTGTCCGGAGGTTATTCCTGCAAAGTAAAGGCAATGACTGACGATAAAGGAGCCACTATTCAAACTGCAGGTCCTTCAACCCCTGTTGAAATACTGGGTTTCAGTAAGGTTCCCCGTGTAGGAGACCTAATTGTTTATGAAGGCAGTGAGTTGGCAGAACTTGCCGTGCAGGAAGACCAGACAGAGATAATCGGTAAGGATGCTAAGAAAACCGTCGCGGTTGTTCTTAAAGCCGACACTCAGGGAACACTAGAAGCTGTTAAAAGTAGCTTGGCCGATCTTATTTCTTCTTCGGTAGGGGCAACCTACGCTTTGAAATTTTTATACTGTGGTACCGGTGATATATCCGAATCAGACGTTATATTGGCTCAAAGTGCAAAAGGAGGAATAGTGCTGGGTTTTAACATCAGACTTCCTTCTGCGGCAGCGAATGTAGCCGAAAGCAATAAGGTTTTGGTTAAAACTTACTTAACAATATACGACCTTATCGACGACGCCAAAAATATACTTGAAGGTACGGCTGTTGATGCGGAATCAAAAATAAAAGGTAGAGGGCAGGTTATCAAACTTTTCAAACTCCCGTCCGGTGATGTAATTGTGGGCACAAAGGTTTTAGCCGGAGCTTTGAAATCAGGAGTAAGGGTGTCCTTTTATGATAAAGATCCTTCTGATCTTACCTCTGACGACATTCCTCTTTACACAGGTACTATAAAATCCCTGCACAAAGGCCAGGAAGAGGTAAAAATTATAGGTAAGGATGTGGAGTGCGGCGTTATGCTTAAGCCCCACTTCGAAAATGTTGCAGTAGGAATGTGGATAGAAGTCCGTTAAGCCCCGTTTCAGCTAATTTCCACGCTTTGACTATATAGGTTATCTGATGTACAATCTCCTGTCGCGAAGAAAAAGTGCACTTCTTTTGGGGAGTACCTCAAAATTCGCTTCATATATATGCCTGAACTTGATTTAGAAACTAAAATTAAAGAACTACTCGGAACCGCCCATAAAGTGGCTATTGTACCTTCCGTCGTTGACGGAGCGGACTCTTTTGCTTCAGCCGTAGGGTTGTATAGGATGTTATCAGGCGCCGGTAAAGACGCTGCCATCTTATATCCCGGTACCGTACCCGCGGGGCTTGAGGGCATAACAGAAGGCATAAACATCAGTACCTCAATGGGTAACAGAAGCCTGGTTGTCTCAATAGATTACTCAGGGACCACAGCTTCTAAAGTAAATTACACAACCGAAAATGACGTTTTATCTTTCTACCTGACTCCCGTAGATCATGGGTTCGATCTTAGTAAGGTAAAAGCTGAGATTACAGGGCCGGATTTTGACCTTTACATTACTATAGGCGTCCAAAGTCCCGAAGACACGGGTGCTTTAAAAGACCAACTTCAGGCCGAGATTTCAAAGTCTAAGGTTTTAAACATAGACAATAACTCCCTGAACACCAGATTTGGGACAATATATACCGTCGATGCCTCTATGGAGACCTTATCCCTGCTCATACTAAATAAAGCTCCGAAATGGGGTCTTACTATTGACCAGCGTTCGGCAAAGGCCTTAACAATGGGCATTTCCCGCTAAATTACAAGAAAAACCTTGATTTTTACGCTCTTTTTTGATAGGATTTCATCTTGGTTATGGCTTTAAATAAAGATAAAAAATCTTCAATAATAAAGACCAACAGGCTACACGATGCCGACACCGGATCTCCGGAAGTTCAAATTGCGCTTTTGAACGAGAAGATCACGAAGTTGTCTACGCATCTGAAAGCCCACAAGAAGGACAACCACTCAAGAAGAGGGTTGCTCCAGATGGTTAACAAGAGAAGAAGACTTCTTTCCTATCTTAAAAAGAAGGACGAGGAAAGATTTACTTCAGTTTCTGAAAAGTTGGAGCTTTCTAAGTAATTTAGAGTCAGACATTAGTAATTAAGTTTTAAGTCCGGACGTTAGATCAGGATTAGGAGTTAATGTATTGGGCACACACAGTATGTGCGTAATATTTTAAGTCTTAATCCCCACATTTATCACCCGGCTTACACAAAAATGAATAAAATCGTAAGAAAAGAAATAAATTTCGCAGGGCGAAACCTAGTTCTGGAGACAGGTGAGCTTGCAATACAGGCCGATATGGCTGTTAAGGCTTCGTACGGGGATACCGTTATTTTGGCTACCGTTGTGCATAGCGCGCCTATGCCCGACATAGACTTTTTCCCGTTAACAGTAAATTATGAGGAAAAGTTGTACGCGAGCGGAACTATAAAATCGTCCCGCTTTGTTAAGAGAGACGGAAGGGCAACCGATGAAGCAATAATCAGCAAAAGATTGATTGATCACGCTGTCAGACCGTTGTTTCCCAAAGAATACATGGATGAAGTACAGGTAGTTGCTACCATACTGTCACTTGATGTTGACGCTGATCCTGAATTTACCGCGATGACGGCTGTTTCTGCAGCCCTATCTGCGAGTGAACTTCCGTGGGACGGACCTATGGTTAGTTTAAGAATCGGAAAAGTTGACGGAAACTATATTATAAATCCGAGCAGCACTGTTTTAGAGGACGGTTCTAAGTTGAATATGATGATCTCCTTCGTAGGTGATCAGAAAAAATTCTTAGCCGTAGAGGCTGAAGCAGATATTTTGCCCGAAGACGATATCTTCGGCGCTATTAATTTTGCACGTGACGGTGCCGACCCGGTGTTTGAACTTATTAAAGAGTTTGCGATGGAAGTAAATCCCGAGCACACGGTTTATAAATACGAACCTAAAGCATTAAGCGCGGAAATAATTGCAGACGTATCTGCAATTGCAAAAGAAACCTTAGATAAGATTATAAGAATGGAGTTCGACAAAACCGAACTAAAAGAGAAAAGGGAAGAAATGAAAGAAAAGGTTCTGACCGGCCTTGAAGGAAAGTACAAGAAGGTTGATATGGTTATGGCTCTGGAAGAGCTGGAAAAGAAATCGATCCAGCACTTGATTCTTGATGAAGGAAAAAGACCTGACGGAAGAGGCGTGAAAGACATACGGGATATCAGTTCCAGAGTTAGTCTCTTGCCGAGAACTCACGGTTCCGCTCTTTTCACAAGAGGCGTAACTCAGGCTTTAACTGTCTGTACACTTGGTTCTCCTTCTATGGAGCTGCTGGTACAGAATATGTACGGAGAATTTAACAAGAGATTCATTCACTATTACAATTTCCCTCCTTTTTCGACAGGAGAAACGGGTAGAATGGGAGCTCCTAAATCCAGAGAAGTAGGTCACGGAATGTTGGCCGAAAAAGCTTTGAGAGCTGTAATACCCAGTCAAACAGAATTTCCTTATACCGTTCTACTTGTTTCCGAGGTGCTTTCATCCAGCGGTTCATCTTCGATGGCTGCCACCTGCGGTTCAACCTTAGCGTTAATGGACGCGGGGGTTCCGATAAAGGAAATGGTTGCAGGTGTCGGAGTCGGGATTATAACGACTGACGATTTTAGCAACTACAAGATTATGACCGATTTAGCTTATCTTGAAGATGCGTATGGTTTCTTAGACTTCAAGATGACCGGATCAAGAAACGGTGTTACCGCAATACAGGCAGACATGAAAGTAAAAGGGATACCGGTTGAAATCCTTAAGGACATTATTGCTCAATCCAAAGAGGCCAGAATGAAAGTTTTGGATGAAATGGAAAAAACAATCAGTACTCCCAAGGATACAGTTTCCAAGTACGCACCTAAGACCACCATGCTCAAGATTAACCCCGAAAAGATCGGAATGGTAATCGGAAGCGGTGGGAAGGTCATTAAGGAAATACAGGAAACTACACAATCCGAAATCTTCATCGAAGAAGACGGAACGGTAATAATATCCGCTGTTGATATGGAAAATGTTCAAAAAGCAGCGAAGATAGTCGACGGACTTACAAGAGAATTAAGAACCGGAGAAATATTTGAAGGAACAGTCAAAGACCTTTTAGACTTCGGAGCACTTGTTGAGATATTACCGGGCAGAGTAGGGTTAATGCACGTCAGCGAAATAACCAACTCCTACGTTAAAAAAGTAGAAGATTGGTACAAACCCGGAGATAAAGTAAAAGTTAAAGTAATAGGACTCGGTCCTGAAGGAAAGATCAGTTTGTCGCATAAAGCACTCGAACCTAAATCTGACGATTTAGAGAATTGATAACCTTTACGCTGTAAGCTGTTATAATTTATTTGATGTCGAGAAACTGCCCCCAGTGTGGAAGAAATTTGTCAAAGGTAGATGTGTTTTTTTGTTCCTCCTGCGGTGCCGTAGTTGGTAATTCCGCAGGTATGACGGACAAACGCTACTACCAACTCTCTGGTGGAGAAAAAAGGAAACAAACCGCCGGTCCGAGCTTTTCCGTTTGGGGATTACTCGCGGGCGCCGGGGTATTCTTATTGTTGGTAGCTTCGATAATCATATCCACTTATCTTACAAATAAGGCAGTTGCCAACGGTAAAACTATGGTAGAAACAGTATTTCCCAAAGCAGTAAGTTCACAGAATAACGCGCCCGTTGTAACTACTGTGGCGGAAAAAGAAGTAACAAGCGGTGACAAAGGCATAGAAGTTGAAAGTTTTCTTCCTTTTGACACAAATTTTGCCGTAGTGTTCTACTCTCCTTCGGATTTTACCGACGCTTTAAAATTTTTCGGAGTTGAAAATTCTTTTGATCAGGATTTTCTAAAAACCGCAAACCTCTCCCCATTTGTAATTGTAGTTAATCCTGCAGAGGAGCCTGATAGTACAAACGGAATTAGTATTTTATTTTTCCCGCAAAGCAAAGTTCAACCCGGTTCATATAAGAAATACATATCGGGAGAATTTTCTGAAATAATTTCGGATAATCTTGTGATTGTTACAAGCAGCACTAAGATGGGTGATGAGATCATGCAGGTTGCAAAAGGTTTGAAGAAAGGTTTAGATTTAAATTCGTACTTCGTGAACATAAGGAATAAAATCCCGGAAACCGTAAGATCTAAGATTTTTGTCTTTACCGACATTGGTGTAGGATATGTTAATAAATTTGATACGGGTGCCATGCCGGAGTCTTTTAAAGCACTGGTGCTTAGTTACATGAAATCCGGAAGTTACTACGGATTTGTACAATATGAGTGAAAAAGAAGGAAAAAAAGACTTTTTATTTGAAGAGTTAAAAACGTTAACCGCAAAGGTAGACGAAACAAAGGGTATTCCTGAGGATCTTGCCGACCGTTTGCGCCAAATGATTCAAAGATTGGATAGAATGGCCAATCTGGGGCACTACGCGACCGAATACGACACTTTAGCGAGGTATATTGGCATTGTGACCTCTATTCCATGGGCAGCTAAGACTGAGGACAGACTTAACCTTGCTGTTACAAAGCAGGTTTTGGATCAGCATCACTACGGTCTGGAGTATGTAAAGGAAAGAATCCTGGAATATATGTCTTCGCTTATTCTTTTGAAACAACGCCAAAAAGACGCATTGGGAAGGGCACCTATTCTATTAATGGTCGGTCTGCAAGGTGTAGGTAAGACCACACTTGCTATTTCTATAGCCGAGGCTATGCAAAGGAAGTTTGTAAGAATCGCTATGGGAGGCATCGGCTCCACCCTTGAGATAAGAGGTAGGAGTAAGGCATTTCCTGAGTCAGAGCCCGGATTGGTGATAAAAGCTTTGATTAGTTCGGGAGTTAAAAACCCCGTTATTTTACTTGACGAAATAGAGAAAGCCAGCGGTGAAAAAGGATTACAGTCCGACATAATGGCAGTTTTGCTCGAGATTTTGGATCCTGCGCAAAACGTAGCGTTCAGGGATCACTACATCGATTTCCCCGTAGATTTGTCGGATGTAATGTTCATTTGTTCGGCAAACAATCTCGGTCCTCTTTCAACAGCTCTGTTGGACAGAATGGAAATTATTAAAATGCCTTCATATTCTGATACCGAAAAAATGATTATAGCAAGAGATTATGTATTTCCAAAGGTTATCGAGAATTCCGGATTGAAACCGGAAGAAATAGTTATAGACCCCAATCTTTGGCCGGGAATAATAAGACCGTTCGGTTACGATTCCGGAATCAGAAGTCTTACCAGAACGTTGGAATCTATGTGCAGGAAAGTTGCTAAGGAAATTGTTGAGGGCAAAGCGGAAAAGGTTTTTATAAACGCAGACAATTTAAAATACTATCTCCCCAAATAATATGAACAAAGAAGAAATGATGGAAAATGTCAATTTGGCTGTAAAAGTCTGTAAAAAATGCCGCCTTCATTCCGGTGCGCTGAACGCCGTACCCGGAGAAGGAAATACAAGTAGTGAAATAGTTTTTATCGGAGAAGCCCCGGGGCGTACCGAAGATGAGACAGGCAGACCGTTTGTAGGAAGGGCAGGAAAGCTATTGGAGCAATCACTGTCCGATATAGGACTGTCGAGGAAAGATGTGTGGATCGGAAATATAGTAAAACACCGTCCTCCCGAAAACCGCGATCCACTACCCGATGAAATAACCGCGTGTGAAAAATTCCTGGCTTACCAATTGAGGATAATTTCACCGGTGCTGGTTGTGACGCTCGGAAGATTTGCAATGAATTACTTTTATCCGGAAGGAAGAATAACCCACGACAGAGGTACATTATTGCGTACTAAAAACTTTAATGTTTATCCGGTTTACCATCCCGCAGCAGCTCTAAGGAATCCTGAGATGATGCGCGGATTTGTAGAAGATTTTAAGAGGATTCCGCAAATATTAGATTTAATTAAAAAAGGAGATAAAAACATACCTGTGCAAACGGACCAACAAATAGATGATGGACAACTTGTTCTGGGTTTGTAAACTTATCATATGGATCAACAATACGTAAATTCAATTTCACAAGAAGAAAAGGGAGCGGCAAAGAACAGGCTTAAAATAATAACTTTAAGCGGAACTGAGTCGGTCACGAAAAACCTAACGGTTTATGAGTATGGCGACGATATAATTTTGG
This sequence comes from candidate division WWE3 bacterium GW2011_GWC2_41_23, assembly GCA_000996895.1. Lineage (GTDB taxonomy): Bacteria > Patescibacteriota > WWE3 > UBA101185 > UBA10185 > UBA8498. Next base: position 101,976 of record LCBB01000002.1, on the reverse strand, counting down.
TGGACTGCGGAGTCGGGTTTCCCGACAGCGACCTTTATGGGGTTGACGTAGTTATACCGGATTTTACTTACATACTGGAAAATTCTCACAAAATACGGGGATTATTTGTCACGCATGGTCATGAAGACCATTTCGGGGCAGTACCGTTTTTGCTGAATCAACTCGATGTACCTATATTTACCAGTAAGCTGGTACAGGGTTTCCTGAAAGAAAGGCTTAATGACAAAGGATTTAAGCATCTGGCGGAAAGAACCCGTTTCACTTTATTGGAGCCCGGTACGGGAACTGTAACGGCAGGCGCGTTTAAAGTTACGGCATTCGGTGTTAATCACTCAGTGCCTTCTACAATGGGCTTGGCAATCGACACCCCGGAAGGTGTTGTTTTGCACATGGCTGACTACAAGATAGACTGGACGCCGGTTTTGGATAAGCCTATAGATTTGAACACTATCGGTAAATACGGACAGCAGGGAGTTTTGTGTTTATTATCGGACTGTCTAAACGTTTTAACAGAAGGATACTCAAAAAGTGAAAGTTCTTTGTCAAACACATTCACCGATCTTTTTGAAAGTAACCCGGAAAGACAGATGTTTATCACAACCATTTCCTCAAATATCTCGAGGATGAGTCAGATAATGACGGCGGCACTAAAGCACGGAAGAAAAGTTGTATTAAGCGGACGTTCTATCGAGCAAAGTGTAAAAGTTGCCAGGGGGCTGGGAGTAATCAAATTCCACGACGATCTTTTTGTTGAAGAAAAAGAAGCGGGAAGACTTCCTCAGGGCGATGTTGTTTACATTATCGCCGGTTGTTATGGACAGCCCGGTTCATCACTCGGAAGATTAAGCAGGGGAGAACACAAAGAAATAGTTTTGGAAAAAGATCCGATTGTAATCTTTTCAGCCGACCCGAATCCTCCGGGAGTTGATGTGGCTGTGGAAAGAGTAATGTCGGCGTTTACATTGTTCGGCGCGGAAGTAGTTTACAGTAGAATTCAGGATAACCTCCACGTATCCGGTCACGGAACAAAAGGCGACTTGATGACAATTGCATCTGTCGTAAAACCAAAATTCTTTATCCCAATCGGCGGAACAATTACCAGAATGCGCGCTTACACAAACATGCTGGGAGAATTAGGAGTTTCAAAGGACCGCGTGTTCGAGTGTCTTGAAGGAGATACCGTAGAGTTTTCCTCAGGCAGAGCCAGAAAGTCAGGACGACTCGCAACCGTTCCGGTTTACATAGACACTGCGGGATCGGGTAGCACCATCAATCCTGTTGTTATAAAAGACAGGGATCAGTTATCTTCCGACGGAGTTTTCGTGGTGGTAATCCCATCCAAAGATGGGAATCTCTTAAAAGACAATGTGGAAGTAGTAACACGCGGGTTTATTTACGTAAAAGCATCTCAGGAACTTATGGATAAATCGAGAAAGTTTGTAACCAAGACAATTGAGAAACTAGCTGAGAAACCCTTAGAGTGGCCTGCAAAGAAAAAGAGGCTTGAAAGTGAAATTCAGGACTTTCTCTTTAAGGAAACAAGAAGTTCTCCGTTAGTTATTGTCCACGCACTGAGTGTTTAGCATAGATTAAAGTGACGTAAATCACCTTCTTATGCATTATTTGGTTGCGTAACTTTGGTTGTCGTAATGATATAATTGACCCAATGCCAAAGAGAGGTAGAAAAAGGAAATTTAAGCTTGGCTTCAGTGTAAAACCCGAGACTATAAGGTCGGTATTGGCACTGGTGCTCGTAACCGCGGGATTGCTCGGTATCATAGCCTTTTTTGCCCCTTCCTACTCGATAAACGCAAAAATAGTGGGTTTTATGACAGGTTTATTCGGGAAACCGTCGATAATCCTTCCTTTTTTGCTCGTAATCTCCGGATCCTTATTTATTCAAAGGTTGAAAGTAAAGCTAAAAGAGCCAAGAATAGTTACCGGACTGGTTTTAGCTCTTTTGAGTTTGTCCGGCCTTTTCCACGTTTTTATTAAAAAAAATGATGCTTTAGAGGCTGCTGAAAGCGGATTAGGCGGAGGAATGGTCGGATACAAAATCAGTTCTTTTTTGGCAAGTGGTGTGAGTATATACGGAGCTGCGGTTCTTCTTATTTTGGCAGTTTTGATATCGGCCATTTTAATATTTGATGTTTCTTTGGACCAGGTGCTGGGTTTTGTTTCAGAGAAGAAAGGTTCGTTCAAATTGCCGTTCGGCGGTATGTGGCCGTTTAAAAAAGAAGAAGCCGGGGATTTTGAAGAAGTTGGAGAGGATGAATTTAATATAAACGGAGAGAATGTTGAAGTCGCTCCCGCGCTTGTGTTGTCAGAGATGGAGGAAGCTGAGGAAACGCCGGAGTTTGAGGTAATACCTTCTCACTACGAACCTATAAAAGTTCCCGTGATCATTCCCGAGGGTGCTACGTCGACAATTGCTACCATATCTCCGGGGGGATTTTTAACAACTCCTTCAAATAAAATATGGAAGGAACCTCCGTTAGATTTACTAATAGAACCGGTTGCTGAAACCAGGGATACTTCTGAAACTAAGGTTAACGAAAAAAAGATAGTAGAAACATTAAAATCTTTCGGAATAGACGTTGAGGTAGCAAATACAAAAGTCGGTCCGTCCGTTACAAGATATGCGTTGAAAACCAAATCGGGAATAAGAGTGTCTAAGATAGCTTCGTTGCATGAAAACCTCGCTCTGGCGCTTGCTTCTCCTAACGGTTTGGTGAGAATCGAAGCTCCTATTCCGGGAACGTCCGAGATAGGAATAGAAGTTCCTAATACCGTAAGATCCGTGGTCAATTTTAAATCAATAATAACCTCCGATGCTATGAAAAATATGAAGACGAAACTTGCTATCGGATTGGGTAAGGATGTCGCAGGAAAAACTTATGTTTACGATATCGCAAAGATGCCCCATATGCTAATTGCCGGTGCTACAAATTCAGGAAAATCTATCTTCATTCACAATATTCTTTTTTCAATTCTATTCCGCGCTTCTCCGCAGGAAGTGAAGTTAATTTTAGTCGACCCCAAGAGAAACGAATTAATTCACTATCAGGATATTCCTCACTTAATAACTCCTGTAGTTGTTGATATGGAAAAGACTCCTGCAGTATTTAAGTGGGCAGTTCAGGAAATGGAGAGACGTTTGAAATTGTTTGAACAGGCGAGGGTGCGTAATCTTGATTCTTACAACGAAAGTTCAGGATTCCAGGCGCTGCCTTACATTGTAATCGTAGTAGACGAGTTTGCTGAAGTTATGATGCAGGATACAAATTCGGTAGAAAAAGCGGTTGTGAGACTCGCGCAAATGGCCAGATCCACTGGTATCCACCTTATATTAGCTGTTCAGCGACCTTCTATAAACATTATCACCGGAATAATAAAGGCAAACATTCCTACGCGTGTAGCTTTCAGCGTTTCAAGTCAGGTGGATTCGAGAGTTATTATCGATCAGCCGGGGGCAGAGAAGCTTTTGACTAGAGGAGATATGCTTTTCGTACCTCCCGACGCCCAAAAGCCTATCCGTTTGCAGGGTGCCTATATCGACGCGAAAGAAATAGAGAGGCTCGTTAACTACCTGAGAACTCAGGGAGTTGAGCCCGATTATTTGGAAGAAGTACTTAGCGCGGCAATGGAAAAAGACGGTAAGACCGGTTCCAGTTCCTGGGGGGATGACGTAGATCCGTTGTTCGACGAGGCGGTAGATATTGTAAGTTCTATGGGTAAAGCTTCTGCATCTCTTTTACAAAGAAAATTATCAATAGGGTTTTCACGCGCAGCAAGGATTATAGATGATATGGAAAGTAAAGGAATTGTAGGACCTGCGGCAGGCGGCAGCAGAGCAAGAGAATTATTGACCGGTGGGATGTCTTCGTACTCGGACGAAATGGATGATCTGGTATCTTAAAAATCTGGTAGAATAGTCCATTATGGGAAATAAAAAAGCATCAAAATTAAGAAGACAAGAGAGACGTTTGGCAGAGATAGCACGTGCACAATCTGCCCGTCAGGGAATTGTACCGTCAAAAGTATCCGTGGAGACCGCAGAAAAAAATACTGCGAAAGTCGGGTACCACGAACTTCCTACAGCCGAGATTAAAAAAGACATGATAAAAAACTTTGCGTTTCTATTGTTTGCGATAGCGGTGATCGCAGGAATAAAAATTTCAGGTTGGAGTTTGTAGTTAGAGCCTGATTTCTGCGTCAATAAATTCTTCAAGTCCTCCGTCGAGCACATATTCCGGATTAGTTGATTCTATATCAGTTCTAAGATCTTTCACAAGTTTGTAGGGATGTAAAACATAGTTGCGGATTTGGTTTCCCCACCCGGGCATTTTGTAATCACCCTTCGCTTTCTTTTTTTCTGCTTCTATTTTTTCCAATTCCAGTTTGTAAAGTTTTGACTTAAGAATTTTTATAGCTTTCTCTCTATTCTTTCCTTGAAATCTTTCTTCCTGGCATTCAACGATTATTCCGGAAGGTTTGTGTTTTAACCGTACTGCGGTGGATACTTTATTTACGTTCTGCCCACCGCTACCGCCTGACCTGAAAAAATCCCACTCAACGTCTTCGTCTTTTAATTCAATATCTTCCACATCTTCGTTTATTAAAGGAATTACTTCTACGAGGGCGAACGAGGTCTGTCTCAAATTATCGGCGTTAAAAGGGGATTGTCTGACCAGTCTGTGGACCCCGGACTCATTTTTAAGAAATCCGTATGCGTATCTGCCTGCTATTTCGACGGTGCCTGTTTTGATACCCGCTTCGTCTCCCTGAACAGCATGAACTTCGTGCCATTCCCATTTGTTTTTTTCTGCGTAACGTTTGTACATTCTAAATAGTGTAGCTGCCCAATCCATTGCTTCGGTTCCGCCCTGTCCTGAATGTACGGTAATGATTGCATCGTTTTGGTCGTGTTTTTCTTTAAAGAAAGTGTTAAGTTCCAGACGGTGAAGTTCGCGTTCAAAGTTTTCGTTGTCACCTTCCTCGGCCATAAGTTCGAGCATCTCGTAGTCTTCGATGTCTTTTTTTAATGAGGAGAGATCCCGTGTAATTGCGTTGCCTTCCTCCCAGTTTTTCCAGGTATCTTCTTCAGCTACCCTTTCTTCGAGGGTTTTGATTTTGGCTCTTTTTTCTTCGATAAATAGGCCTTTTTTAAGTTGTTCAAGTCTTTCACGAAGTATTTCCTGCATAACTATGAGATTATACCACCGGCGTTGTTCAATCCATTGCTTCAGTACCGAGCAATACCTGGTCTCCGGCGTTTATTTCCTTTTTGAGCATTTTAGTTGCTATATACGTTTCTACCGTGTCTTCAATAACCCGTGCCAGAGGTCTTGCTCCCCATTCGGGAGAATACCCTTTTTTTGAAAGAACGTCGATCAAATCCTGTTTAAATCTCACGTTTATACCCTTTTCCTCTGAGAGTTCCCTTACTTTATCCAGCATAAGAAGGGTTATTTCTCTGACGTTTTGTTCTGTGAGAGGATTGAAAACTATTATTCCCGAAAACCTGTTTAAAAATTCGGGAGCAAACTTTTCCCGCACATCTGCCAGTGCCCGTTCCCGCATTTTTTCTAAAGTTCCGTGTTCGGAAAATACCTGTTGAATTGATTTTGTTCCGACGTTACTCGTCGCGATTATTATTGTGTTCGTAAAATCAATTTCCATTCCGGAGTTATCCGTAAGCTTTCCTTCATCGAGAACCTGTAAAAATGTAAGAAGAATATTGGGATGAGCTTTTTCAACTTCGTCCAATAATATAAGTGCAAAAGGTTTTGTGCGTACCATCTCAGTGAGTAACCCTTTATTTCCGGCAGTATCTCCCAATAGTCTGTTCATGCTGTCGATTTGTTGATACTCGCTCATATCAAGTCTAATCATGTTAGTATCGTGACCGAAATAATGTTTAGCCAACGCTTTTGCCGTTTGAGTTTTTCCTATACCCGTTGTTCCTACGAACAAAAAGCTGGCAATAGGTTTATTCTCATCTCTTATGCCTGCGCGGGCACGTCTGAGGGCTGTAGATATTTGCCGTACCGCCTCATCCTGTCCGATTACCATCTTTTTCATAGTGTCTTCAATAGAGAGGAGTTTCTGGGCTTCATCCTGAGTTACGGTCTCGACGGGAATTTTTGTAATCTCCGCTATCTCGGTAGCAACTTCGGAAGATGAGAGTAACCTTGAACCGCCCAACACCCTTGTAGAAGTTCTGTTTAGAATATCGACGGCTTTGTCGGGAAGAACACGTTCGTGCATAAGTTTTTCTGACAAATCTACGGTTTTTACCAGTGCAGGATACGTTACAAATATATTTTCTTTACTTTCAAGTTTGTCGGCCTTGGCTTCAAGTATTTTTACGGTAACATCTTTAGGAAGCTCGTCGATTTGTACTAAATGGAATAAACGGGCGAAAGCTCCGTTAGGTTCTATGTATTTTCGATAGTTGGAGACGGTTGTTGCCCCAATAAATTTTATTTTGTCATTCGCAAGATGGGGTTCCAGCATCGTATAAATCTTGGAAGTTTCCGCGTCGGCATCTCCCGCACCGGCCACAAGGTTGTGTATCTCGTCGATAAATAGAATGATGTCACCAGAGCTTTTTACTTCACCCATGATGTTATTAAGGTTTTCAGCTATTTTGCCGGGAGAAGTAGTTCCGGAAATGAGACCTCCGATATCAAGGCTAACCAGTCTGTGATTACTGACGGCTTTGTATTCGTTGCTTTCCATAATTCTCTGTGCGATTCCCTTCACAAGCGTAGTTTTTCCGCTTCCGGGTTCACCTACAATGAGCACGTTTTCTTTTGACCCGCTAAGAATTTGAGCAATGTTTTTTATATCGGTTTCACGGCCCAGGATTCTCTTATATCTTCCCAGCGCTATTTCTCTTGTGTAGTCACGGGAAACGGCGTCCAGTGTCGGTGTAACCCTTCCGAGCATTCCCTTTCCGAAACCCCCTGTAAATAAAAGCTCGTAGTCGTCCTGCCAAATAAAGATTTTATCTTTCTCATTTCTTTTATCACTTTCCCATTCAATGCTTCCCGCTACATTTTTAATAGAAGTATTAAGTGAGGACAAGATAATGTCGATTTTCGGAACGTTATTTAGAAGTGCAAGCAAAAGATAATCGGTTTCTATGTATTTAGATTTAAATCTAAGCGCGTCCGCGAAAGCAGCTTGACCGAGAGCAGATATTTGTATGGAAGGGGCGGATCTAAGTTTTTCAAAGAGAAGATCCTTATTTATTTCCGAGCGTTTGAATATTATTTCCGAGGAATCGAGATCAAATAGCCATTTCATTCCCGAACTTTGCTCCGAGTCCAGTTTTTCTAAAGCTACCAGCACGTTTTTTCTGGAGGACGCCTGAAAGTTTTCTTTTGTATTTTCCCGAACTCTGATTCTGGGAGTATCGCGGTTTCTTAGTAGGTAGAGAAGGTACAGTGCCACAACGTAAGCTAGGGCATACTGAGGACCGCCGTACTTAAAAACGAAAGCTGGGGTTAAATACCACGCGACGGGAAAAAGGGCGCACACCGGCAATAGCAGTAGGAAAAAAACAAAGCCGAATACTATCCAGACAATTCTAATAGTAAAACCTATAAATCTTCCAACCAACGTGTAGTCGCCGAAAAGCGGCACAAATAATAATCTGAAGTTCGTAGTAAAGGAGATCTGATTGTTGGTCAGCGCTATAAGACGCGAAGATATTTTAAGTATTCTTCGGGGAGCTTTTAAAAGCCACCATATTAAAAATTCGTGAGGCAGTCTGGGCAGAGACTTCATAACATAAGAATATCAGAGTTGAGGGGCTTTTTGTACACGGAGTGTGTATATGAGAATGCCGAACGTAAAACCCAAAAGCCAGTAAAGTACGGGTACGTAGTGGATATTAATTATCTTTCCGGAAGGAATTACAAAAATGACTTTTCCCAAAATCTCCTTTCCGGAAACAGGAAAGGGGTCATCGTATGTATTATTATCTCCCTTTGTTATGAAATACGTACCGCCTGTTTCGTTATGTATGCTTATCACGCGGTGCGTTATTACGCTTTGAGTTTGCTCGAAAGAGATAATATCTCCTATTTTTACTTTGCGGACAGGCACTGTTATGACTGCGTCTCCCTTCCCGGCTGCAGGTTTCATAGATTCGGTTAAAACGTAAAACAATGAAACACCGCACAGCTTTGCCGCTATCGAAAGTAAGACTATTAAAATAATCGGGTAGTACCTGTCCACAATTTATCCTAAGCCGCGTACTTTTACAGTTGCGCGGATTCGAACTCAAAATCAAACAGAGCAGTTTTACCCTGTTTTGTACTGCTTAGGTTTTCCGTGGAGAACCTAAGCACCAGAGCTTTTAACTGCCCGGGATTAAATTGTCCCAATCCCATCCCCTCGGTTTTCCACTTAACTATTGTTTTCTTGCCCATACTCATTCCTACCTCCCCTGTGTCCAGAACTCCGTTGCCGTTAGCGTCGTTCCACTCAAATATTTCCACGTTAATATCAGATCTTAAGTCAGCCGGATCGTTTGCGGTTTCGTAGTAAGCGTGGGACGCCAGGTTGACGCCGGAGGTTCCGTTGTTGATTACTTTAATAGGGTAGTCGGCTGACCATGTTTGTCCGATATTGCCGAACGTCGGCCCGGGAAGCTCATCAACAAGGTTTGTGGGGTCGGTGCCAAGAGGAAGATCGTTCAAAAATCTAATGTCCGCACTTCCGATAGAGAAGTTAGAGCCCAACACCTTCGCTTTATCCGTGAAAGCTGCGAACGTCACTCCTGCAACCATACTTAACACTACTGCCAGTCCTGCTAAGTACAATCCTAGTTTGTTATTATTTTTCAATTATTTTCACCCCCTCCCAATAAATTTTGTGCCCTCATGCTGGAGTAAGAACTGTCACACACAATGATGTGGTCGGTAAAACCTATTCCGACTAGTTTGCATGCGTTTTCCAGTCTGTGAGTTACTTTTATATCTTCTGTGCTTGGATAGGGTTCTCCTGACGGGTGGTTGTGAACTAATATTATTGAGACGGCGTTATTCATTACTGCGACCTTTATAATTTCGCGCGGGTGAATTAGTGTTTCGTTTACGGTTCCTACTGAAATCAGGCTTTTATTGATGATTGTGTTTCTTGCGTTAAGAGCAATTAAATAGAGGTGCTCGGTTTCTTTTCCCGATAGGCTGGATTTAATGTATTCGTACGCATCTCCCGGCGCCGAAATCCTGACAATGCTTTTATTTTTATTGTTATAACGTGTCGCCAGTTCCCTAACGGCGGATATTTTTACTGCCTTGGCCTCTCCAAGGTTTTTGTGACTCACTAATTTTTGAATAGGAAAATTTAAGAGTTCGGCAAGCGTTCCCGCTTCCTTTATAAGACTTTGGGAGAGTTCAAGAGCAGATTGTCCTTTTCCGCCGCTGGAGAGTATTAAGGCAATAAGCTCGGCGTCAGACATTGTGTTTGCTCCTAAATTTAAAAGTTTTTCACGGGGTCTGTCTTCTTCGGGAAGTTCCAGAATATTCATAATACATAATCTAGGTTATTGCAATGTTCATTACAATATGTTAAATTCTACCCAGACTATATATGTCAGAAATCGGCGGAAAGATCAGAGATATAAGAAACTCTTTTAAATTATCCCAATACAGGTTTGGAAAAAAGATAGGTGTTTCAGGAAAGACGGTTTCCGCTTATGAGACCGGACGTGCAGTCCCGCCGGAAAAAATTATTACTGAGATATCGGAAATTTTCTCTGTTCCCATTTTATATATGAACAAGGTTGAGAAGTGTAAGCTAAGAGATCAAATAATCTCAGTTAAGAATTTTGTCGAAAACCTTGAAAAAGTTTTAGCTGAAAATTAACGCTTTGAATACTGCGAAGCTTTTCTGGCTTTGTGTAAGTTGGGTTTCTTTCTTTCGACCATTCTTGAATCCCTGGTCATAAGTCCCTGTTTATGCAGCATTACGGAGTATTCTTCGTTCATGCGTGAAAGAGCTACGGAAATACCATGTGCTACGGCTCCCAGCTGAGCTGATTTACCCGAGCCTGCTACTTTAATGCTTGCTTTGAATTTTGCTTTTGGGTGTGAAATTCCGAGAATATGGAAAGGTCTTGTCCAGGCTATCTGTTCTTTTTCTGACGGGAAGTACTCATTAATATCCATTCCGTTGACCGTAATTTCGCCTTTGTCGTCCCACATAAATACTCTTGCTACTGCTGTTTTTCTTCTTCCGGTGCCTGAGAAGAAATTAGGTTCTATTTTTGCTCTTTCTTGTACTTTTTCTTTTACCATATTTACTTCGCTGTTTCCTGAGCTTTATGAGGGTGCTCGGGGCCTGCATATACATGCAAATTTGTTAATCTTTCACTTCGTAGTTTATTTTTAGGAAGCATTCCTGTTACGGCTCGGACTAATATTTGTGCCGGATCGTTTTCCAGTATCTTTTCAATCTTCACTTCCCTGAGTCCTTTTGGGAAACCGGTGTGGTGAATGTAGACTTTCTTTTTCATCTTGTTACCTGTTAGTGCAATCTTTTCTGCATTGGTAACTACAACCACTCCGCCTGTATTCTGATTAGGGGAGTATTCAGGATTATTTTTACCGATAAGAATTTTCGCAATATCTGCAGCAAGCATTCCCAATACCTTATTTGAGGCATCGTAAAAATACCACTTTCTGTTCTGTTCTTTTTTAGCTGCTGTTGTTTTATTTATCATTTTTCTTTACCTTCTTTTCTGTCTTTTTTGCTTCAACCTTCTTTTCGGCTTTCTTTGATTCTTTAGGAGCTTCTTCTTTTCTTTCCGCAGGTAATAGTTCAATCCTGGCAGTATTAGCGTTGTCTCCGTCTCTGTTTCCTGTCTTTATTATCCTTGTGTAACCGCCGGGTCTATTCTCAAAGCGTCCTGCGATGTTATCCATCAGTTTTTTGATTGCTTCTTCGTTTGTAAGATTCTTTCTCAGGTCTTTTACAGTGTTGAATACCACTATTTTGTCGGACGAAGCAAAGCCTTTTTTTGCCTTCGTAATAAGTCTTTCTACGAAAGGCTTCACGAACTTGGCTTTTTCCAAGGTTGTTTCAATCTTCTCGTGCATTATGAGACTGACAGCAAGATTCTTCTCGAGTGATCCTCTGTGTCCTTCGGGTCTTCCCATTTTTTTCTTTTCTACTCTGTGTCTCATATCTTATAATCTCCTGATTATCTAAGACCTTCCTTCTTTAGAAGTTTTTTTATTTCTTCAAGTGACTTTTCTCCGAGATTTTTAATGTCGGCGATTTCGTCATCTGATTTCTTTGCGAGTTGTTTAAGAGTATCGATGCCGTGTTTCTTAAGGGCATTGATAGTTCTTGTCTGAAGAGGAAGTTCGTCTACGGCAACATCTTCTATATCGACTACTGCTGCATCTTCTTCCTCGGGTTCAACACTCTTATCTGTTTCAAGTTCCCACTTCTCAAAGGATTCATAGTAGCCTTTAAGAATAGCGGAAGCTTTAACAAGTGCTTGTTTTGGAAGTACGCTTCCGTCTGTTTCAACAGTTATCAGAAGTTTATCCAAATCTGTTTTGTCGCCGAACCTGGTAGGTTCAACTTCGTAAGTTACGTTTAATACGGGAGAGAAAAGTGCATCCAGCACAATTACTCCGACCTTTGAGGTCTGTCTTTCCTCCATGGGTGAGTATCCGACGCCCGGTTCAACAATAAGTTCGACATTAAGCTCGCTTTTTGAATCGGCGAGAGTAGCGATGTGAAGGTCTTTATTCATTACTTCCAGATCTGAGGGTAACTCTAAATCCTTAGCTGTTATTACTCCTGCACCCTTTTTTCTGATAGTAGCTACAACAGGATTGTCCGTGTGTATCTTGAATCTCAGCTTTTTTATGTTCAAAGTAAGCTGAACTACGTCCTCTTTTACACCGGGGATGGTAGTAAATTGGTGCGAAGCACCCGAAATCTTTACTTGTGTTACTGCGGCGCCTTCAATTTCTGTTAACAGCACGCGTCTTAAGGCATTCCCGAGCGTGTGTCCGAACCCTGTAGGGAGAGGTTCAACGGAATAAGTGCTTATCTCGTTGCTTTCCTTTATCGGATTTATTTTTAAATTTTCTTTAGTGACTATCATCAATTCTATAATTGCCTGCACATCTACTTTTTCCTGAGTGTCTTCCGGCATAGGAAGTCTCGAATATTTTACATACCTTTCTTTAATATTCGCCTCAAGCCATTCAGGAAGTACAATGCCCTCTCTTAATTGTATTTTTTCAAAGCTTACCGGTTTTACCACGTCATCGATTTTAAGTGCCATTGAAGGAATGTTTACTTCCTTACCGTTGACGTTAAATAAACCTCTTCTTATAAATTGTCTGGCCTGTGCTCTGGAAGCTGCAAAGCCGCTTCTGTAGACCATATTATCCAGTCTTGATTCCAACAGCTGCATTAAGATATCACCTGAGACACCTTTTGAGTTCAAGGCTTTGTTAACGTAGTTCTTGAATTGTTTTTCTAAAATTCCGTAGATTCTTTTTGCTTTTTGTTTTTCTCTTAACTGTTTTCCGTATTCTGAAACTGACTTTCTTCTTGTTCCGTGTTGTCCGGGAGCTTGCGCTTTTTTTGATATAGCACACTTATCTGATTCGCACCTTGAACCTTTTAAGTACAGTTTTACGCCTTCTCTTCTGCATAATCTGCATTTTGCTTCGGTATACCTTGCCATATTATTAGACCCTTCTCTTTTTCTCCGGTCTGCATCCGTTATGAGGGATGGGGGTAAGATCGGAAATTGACACGACATTAAGACCTGCTGTTTTCAGAGCCTTGATGGAAGAAATTCTGCCCAGTCCTGCTCCTTTTAAATAGACTGAGACGTCTCTGACGCCTGCTTTTGAAGCTGCGGAACCTGCAATTTCAGCTGCTTTTGTTGAAGCGTAAGGAGTTGATTTTCTTGATCCTTTAAACCCCGCGCTTCCTGAGCTGGCTGTAAATAGTGTGTTACCTTCAGAATCGGTTACCGTAATAATGGTGTTATTCATACCCGCGGTGATATAGACTCTCCCGCTCGGAGTTATTATTTTTTCTTTCTTTTTTGTTTTCTTTGTTGTTTGAGCCATATTACTTTTTGGGGTAATCCCCGAAATGCATCCTACTTTTTGGGGTAATCCCCGAAATGCATCCTATTTCTTCGCTAATTTCTTTTTCTGTCCGCCTACGGTCTTTCTCTTACCTTTTCTCGTTCGGGAATTAGTTCTTGTGCGTTGTCCCCTTACGGGAAGTCCTGCCAGATGTCTAAGTCCCCTGTAGGATTTTACTTCCTGCAGACGTCTGATGTTTTGATTAACCAGCCTTTTTAGTTCTCCCTCGACATGAAGTTCCATGGCGGCTATAGCTGCGTTTATCTTTGCTACGTCTTCGTCGGTAAGGTTTTTGGCTCTGGTGTCGGGGTTAATGCCTGATTTTTCGAGTACTTTCTTAGATATTGTCGGTCCGATACCGTAGATATATCTCAAGGATGCTTCTATTCTTTTTTCTCCCGGTATGTCTACACCTTTAATTCTTGGCATAATTAACCTTGTCTCTGCTTATGTTTAGGGTTTCTTTTACAAATAACCCTAACTACCCCGCTTCTTATAATAATTTTGCAATCTTTACAGATTGGCTTTACAGATGATCTTACTTTCATGTTTCAAAAATTCTTTCTTTATTGAGTTATTTCAGCCTATAAATGATTCTGCCTCTTGTCAGATCGTGTGGGGAGAACTCGATTCTAACTTTATCTCCCGGTAAAACCCTAATGTGGGCCTTCCTCATTTTACCCGAAACGACAGCCAAAGCCTTGGTTTCATCTTCAAGTTCTATCTTAAACATCCCTCCCATGTGGGTTTCTGTTATTTTTCCATCTTTTGTTATTACTTCTTTTGTGCTCATTTAGCTTTCTGACTCAACGAACGCGCTTGATTGTAACAGAAGCGTTACCATAGGTCAACAAACTCTCTCCGGGATTTCCCGGGGTGTTTTTGTCGGTCCCAATATTGAGATATTGAGGTTTCATTGACTTTTCCAGCGACGAAATCTATATTACCATTGTATATGTAAAAATCAATCAAAAAGGGATTTCCTATGCTGGACATAAATTTTATTAAAAACAACAAAGATTTAGTCAAAAAGGCCGTTGAGGACAAGCAGCTCAGTAAAACCATCTCTATAGACAAGTTAATAGAAACCCACGACCTGTATTTGAGCCTTCTGAAGAAGGTGGAATTGCACAGAGCCCTTAGAAACAAGCTTTCCGAGGGTATTTCAAAAGTTGCTGCTGAAGACAGGCCCAAGCTTATTACAGAGGCTACGGCGGTTAAGGAGGAGCTTATTAAATTCGAAAAGGACTTAACCGAAATTAAGTCGATTTTTGATCAAATGATGCTTTGGGTACCCAGCGTTCCTGCCGATGACGTACCCGTGGGGCAGGACGAGAGCGGAAACAAGGTCGTTAGGGAAGAAGGAAGTATTAAAGAGCCTTCGTTTAAACCTAAGGATCACGTAGACCTTGGGCTGTCCCTGGACATTATGGATCTTGAGAGAGGAACAAAAATCGGCGGATTCAGAGGATACTTTCTAAAAAATGAGGGCGCCCAGCTTGAGCAGGCCATCCTGAGATACGCATGTGACCTCATGCTCGGAGAGGGTTACACAATGCTCAGTGTTCCGTGGATAGTAAAACCGGAATTTTTCACCGGAACAGGCTATTTCCCGTGGGGAGAAGATGACCACTACAGGTTGGAAGATGACAAAGCTTTAATCGGAACAGCTGAAGTATCTCTCACCTCTTACTATGCCGGCGAAGTCCTGAACGAATCCGATCTTCCCGTGAAGCTGTTTGGGTTGAGTCCGTGCTTTAGAAAAGAAGTCGGTGCTTATGGCAAAGACACGAAAGGAATTTTCAGACTTCACCAATTTAACAAAGTTGAGCAGGTAGTGTTGACAACTGCTAACGAAGAGTTAACCAGAGAATGGCATGACAAAATGTTAAATCACGCCGAAAATGTCCTAAAAGGACTAAACCTTCCCTATAGGGTACTTTTAATGTGCACCGGAGACATGGGTGCCGGGCAGGTGAAAAAGTACGATTTGGAGACTTGGTTTCCATCCCAGAGTAATTACCGGGAGACTCACTCAGACTCTTATTTTAGAGATTTCCAGTCCAGGAGATTAAACATAAAGTATAGAGATTCAGCAGGCGAACTGAAATACGTATACACCCTAAACAACACCGTTGCAGCCACACCAAGGCTTTTAGCTGCCGTTATCGAAAACTACCAGAACGTGGACGGCAGCATAACTGTTCCCGAAGTTCTAAGAAAATATGTAAATTTCGACAAAATTCTGCCCAAACAGAAAATTATTTGATAGTATGGGTCAATATGAACATTTTTGACGGGATTCAGTTGCCGAAGATCATATACGAAACAGAGTCGAAATTTAACGGGAAGGTGCAGGTTTGGGAAGTCGGTAAGACCCGTAAAATCAAAGTCGACAAGATAGATCAATCGATATCACATACATCTCCCTCAGCTAACCGTCTTGTTTGGGGAAAGGTCATTGAAGTCCTTGAAGAAAACGCCCCGGATTTTAAAAATATACTCCTTTTGGGCTTGGGCGGCGGTACAATGGCCCACTTAATTTCCGAAAAATTCAACGCTCCTAATATGGTTAGCGTCGAAATCGATCCTGTTATGGTGGATATCGCGAAAAACTATTTCGATCTGGATTCAATCCCGAACCATAGAGTAATAATAGATGACGCACTGAGGGTTGTTATTGAACCGGAGGAATTTGACCTTAAGCCGGAGTTTTTTAATGTGTGTATTGTCGACATCTTTCAGGGCGAGAAGTATCCGGATCTTGGAAAATCCGGGAATTTTATTACTTCGGTAAAGAAAATGGTCAGACCCGGCGGTCTTTTAATTTTTAACAGGATATACCTTGACCACCATCAGGACGATGTAAATATCTTCATCGAATATCTTGGTGATTTTTTGCAAAACGTTACTTGTTTAGTAGTTGCAGGTTACACAAATTCAGACAACGTATTAATCTACGGAAAAGTCTGACCTTTATAAATGACTTTTTTTCAATCAGTTGTTTTGGGTATAGTTCAGGGTTTAACCGAGTTTATTCCCGTGTCATCTTCCGGGCATCTTATTATATTTCCCGAGTTACTGGGGTGGGAACAAGGTGGTTTGGCTTTTGATACCACGCTCCATTTAGGTACGTTAACAGCTCTTCTTGTTTATTTTTACAAAGACCTCCGTGGGATGTTTAACTCGCTGCTCTTGGATTTTAAGAAATACGGCCGATTTTTTTCACAATTTTCTCCTGAAAGTAAGTTGGTCATGTGGCTACTTATCGCGACCATACCCGCAGGGTTAGGAGGATATTTCCTCGGTGACTTTCTCGAAGCGACTTTTAGAAGTATGTTAAGCGTGGCCATTTTTTTAATACTGGGTTCAATTCTTATGCTCGTAGCCGAGAAAAAAACGAAGCTTGTAGATAAAGCATTACCCGCACCTGCGCTGAGTTTTAAGAAAATCTTAACTTCAGGTTTATTTCAATGTCTCGCCTTATTTCCCGGATTTTCAAGATCGGGGGCAACTATATCGGGAGGTCTCTTGTCGGGGTTGAACAGATTACAGGCAGCAAAGGTTTCATTTCTACTGTCTATACCGATAATTGCCGCCGCGGGTATCTTTCAACTCCCCGATGCTTTAGGAGATTACTCAGGCGCAGGTATGGGAATTTTAATATCCGGATTTCTTTCAAGCGCTGTTTCCGGGTATCTTGCAGTTTCAGGTCTTATGAAATATTTGAACTCCCACGGGCTCAAAGTTTTCGTAGTTTACCGTTTGGCGCTCTCGTTATTACTTATATTTTTATATCTCTATTAGTACCTGCTTAACCTAGCGGTGATATAATCATTTTCGATATGTTTAAGTTATTTGTTGATTCAAACGAAAAACAGCTGAAAAAGATAGAACCCTTTGTAGCTGCAATAAACTCCTTCGAACCATCTGTTAAAAACATGAGCCGGGAAGAAATGCTTTTGAAAATAGAGGAATGGAAGAAAGAGTTGTCGGGTTTAGACGCCGAGGCTCAGAAAAAAGTTATGGAAAAAATCCTTCCCGAAGCTTTTGCATTTGTACGCGAGGCATCGGTCAGGACTTTGGAAAAACGCCATTTCGACGTTCAGTTGATGGCGGGTGTGGTTTTACACGAAGGCAAGATTTCCGAACAAAAGACAGGAGAAGGAAAAACTCTTACGGCGACCTTACCATTGTTTTTAAATTCTTTGACGGGGCGGGGAGCTCATTTGGTTACCCCCAACGATTATCTCTCCAGGCACGGCGCAGGTTGGATGGGCGACATTTATGACTATCTCGGAATTGGTGTCGGGGTAATCATGCAGGAGAGGGCTTTTGTTTACGACAAAAGTTTTGAAGGAACTGAATTCGACGACATCTATGCAGTGCATTTACGGGAAGTTTCCAGACAGGACGCTTACAAATGCGGAATTGTTTACGGAACAAATCACGAGTTCGGCTTCGATTACCTTAGGGACAACATGGTTCGTTCGCTGGGTTCCATGGTGCAGACAAATCCTAACGGAGAGTTCGGTGTTCACAACTTTGCCATTGTTGACGAGGTCGACTCCATATTAATAGACGTAGCAAGGACGCCTTTAATAATTTCAGCGGCTGATGCCAAACCATCTTCAAGATATTTCGACGCCGACCGTATTGTTAAAACTTTGGCGAAAAATTCTGATTACGAAGTTGAAGAAAAATATAAAAACGTAACATTAACCGATCTCGGTATTAGACGTGTTGAAAGATTGCTGGGAGTAAACAATTTGTATGAGCAGGATTTCGAAATGGTCCATTTAATGGAGGAAGCTCTGACCGCTCACGCTCTTTATGAAAAAGACCGGGATTATGTTGTTAAGGACGGGAAGGTTGTTATTGTCGATCAATTCACCGGAAGATTATTACCCAGCAACAGGTTTTCTCACGGGCTTCACCAGGCCATTGAAGCAAAAGAAGGAGTGGAAATACAGCAGGAATCAAAAACCTTAGCGGAAATTTCTTATCAAAACTATTTTAGAATGTATAAGAAACTCGCCGGTATGACAGGTACCGCTGCTACCGAGGCCGAAGAATTTTACAAAATTTACAAACTCGATGTTGTAGTAATTCCTACCAACAAACCAAATACAAGAAAAGATCAGAACGATGTTGTTTATAAAACGGAGAGCGCAAAATTCAAAGCCGTAGCTGATGATATAGTAGAAAGACATGCTAAAGGACAGCCGGTTTTGGTGGGAACAACTTCTGTTGAAAAAAGCGAACAACTTCACGAACTTTTGTCGAGACGAAAAGTTCCGCACGAAATATTAAATGCTAAGAACCACGAACGGGAGGCATTGATAATTGCCCAGGCAGGAAGAAGAGGCGGGGTGACTATTTCAACTAACATGGCGGGAAGAGGAGTCGATATTATTTTGGGAGGAGATCCTGCAGTCGGGGATGAACAAAGGGAAGTTGTAGAAGCAGGCGGTTTGTATGTTATAGGAACTGAAAGACACGACTCGAGAAGAATCGATAATCAGTTAAGAGGACGTTCGGGTAGGCAGGGAGATCCGGGAGAAACCAGATTCTTTGTGTCACTTCAGGATGACCTCATGAGAATTTTCGGCGGCGAGCAGGTCAGCAGAATGATGGACAGGTTTGGTATCGACGAAACAGTTCCATTGGAAGCAGGACTGGTCACCAGGTCTATAGAGAATGCTCAAAAAAGAGTAGAGGGATTTAACTTCGACCGCAGAAAACAAGTTGTTGAAATGGACGACGTTATAAATGTACACCGTGAAGTTATTTATTCTTTGAGAAGAAGAATATTAGAACTTGAATCAGGTACTACCGAACATAAAGATTGGTTAATGCAGAAACTTGCATCCTCGTCCGTTCTGACAGAAGAACTTTGGACCGAAAAAGAAAAAGAATTTGGAGAAGATACCTGGCTCGATATTTTATCCGACTGGAGTTTGCCGGTTATAGACAATTTTTGGATGGATCACCTTGTTGATATGGATCAGGTGCGTGACGGCATAGGATTAAGAGGCTACGCCCAAAGAGATCCGATGGTGGAATATAAAAAAGAGGGACACGAAAGGTTTGAGATTTTACTGGGGCGTATTTACGCTTTTGTGGGGGAGAGGTTGAGTAAGGCAAGTAAAGGCACCGTAGTAAGGGCGTCTTCGGCGGAAAATAATCTTTTGTCCGGATTAAGCTATCAGCACGGCGAGCTGGAAACCGGTGTGGCTGAAGAAGCATCGGGAAATTCCAGTCCGAGGGTGGTAGATCAGATGGGGAGGACTCTGAAAGTAGAGCAGGTATTGTCAGGTAAAGTTAAAGTCGGAAGAAATGATCCGTGCCCATGCGGGAGCGGGAAGAAGTATAAGTTTTGTCATGGGCAAAACTTGCGTTAGTAAATTAAAGCACTGTCATGGAAAATAACTTAACGAAACGTGAGTTGTTCGTTAATAAGTTAAATGAGATTTTCGGCGATAAAGCAGAATACGTTTTGAATGCAATTTCCGGTCCGAGGTACGAAACTTTCAGGATAAATTCAAAGAAGTCGGGTGTTGATAAAGTGTTGGAGAAGTTGCGGGAGACCGAGTTTGAAATTACCGAAGGCCCGTTAGCGGGTTCTTTCGTAAATTTATCTTCACTTCACGGATTAAAAATTTCACAAACCAACCTTTTTAAAAACGGAGTTGTTTATGTTCAGGGACTGAGCAGTATGCTGGGTGTGAACGTACTGGATCCTAAACCCGGAGAAAAGATACTGGATTTGTGCGCGAGTCCCGGGAGTAAAACTTCTTATATAGCGTCACTTACAGATGAGCCGGAAAATATATACGCTGTTGAAAATAATTCTACCCGTTTCTATTCAATGAAAAAGAATTTACTTTCACAGGGATACTCCCACGTGATAACTATCAAATCCAACGCAGTCGGTTTGAGTACCAGATACCCACAGATTTGTGGAACGTTCGATAAAGTTTTAGTCGATGTTCCGTGTTCAAATGAAGGTAATGTTAGGTTTTCGGATGAAGGTTCTTTTAAATTTTGGAATCCTAAGCTTCCTAAAAAAATATCGATGCTACAAAAGAAAATTCTTGCTTCCGGATACAACATGCTCAAGCCGGGCGGACTTATGGTTTATTCTACGTGTACCTATTCTTTCGAAGAAAACGAAGCAGTTGTGAATTGGGCACTTAAAAAATTTTCGGACTTGGATATGGTAGAGATAAAAACCGGAATAAAAAAATTTACGCTTGTGCAGGGTCTTACTTTGCACAAAGGAGATAAATTAGATGAGCGGATTTCACGCGCTTCGAGGATTTTACCGGATAAGTATTTCGACGGATTCTTTATTGCGCTACTTCGGAAACAGCTTTCTCCAGCATATCCAGCGCGTAAATAGCATTTGCATCTCCGGGGTTGAGTTCGAGAGTTTTATTCCACATCGCTCTGGCTGTGTCATAATCACCTTTATAATAAGCTATCACTCCCATTTTGTAAGTTGCCCCAAACATTCTGGGATTCATTTTGTAAGATTGTTCAAGATACTTCCAGGCGTTATCGTAATCTTTCATTTGTAAATATACATAGCCTAGGTTGTGAACGGCGTCCGCGAAAGTGGGGTCCAGCTGAATTGATTTTTGGAAGTTTGCTATGGCAAGATCAAATCTTCCCTCTTTCGCGTAAACATCTCCGAGATTGTTGTAAACTCTAAAACTGAAAGGTGATACTTTTTGAGTTGCGTGCCATAGGTTACTCGTGCTTAATAAATCCTGGGTTCTGATTGCCGTTCTTATTGTGTAGAAAGCTAACAACAGTGCAACAGTATAAAAGGTGAATTTCTTTATTCCCGTATATTTTTCTAAGTAGGGGATGAAAAAAGCCAGTATTAAACAGAATGCCATTGTCGAAAGGTACAAATATCTCTCAGCAATAAACCAGGCAATTGCTACCGGACTGAATGAAGGCAGAGTTGAGATGAGGATAATCAGGACGAGTCCTGCTACTGGGGGAGCCTTCTTATATAGTTTGAATATTCCTATTATTACGGCGAGTGTGATCGCAATCATTGCCATATAAGAAACAATACTTATGTATATTCCTTCGTGGTAGACCGTTAACGGCAGGGGTGATATCAATAGCTTTGCTACAGTGAAGACTATGTAGGGTGTCCTATTTAACAAGGGGGTAGCTGTGTACGGGTTGTAATAGTAGTCTTGTTTTAGATCTGTAACCCTGGCGGTAAAACCTCCGAATAAATTTATGTAGGCGTGAAGGCCCGCCAAAATGAAATAGGGAAGTATCCAAAGAGCCGATTTAAGATTAATCTTTTTTCTTAGTATAAGCTGGTCAAAAACAAGCATAGAGAAAGGTAACGTGAGTACCCACGCGTTTCTAAGTACTACCAAAGCTAGGATGAAGATGCCAATTTCTGCGACGTAGTATTTTTTTTGTCTTGATTTCCAGAAAAGATAGTGAAAAATCATCGTAATCAGGGTAAAGAAAACAACATGCAGATAGTGGATTGCCGATAGCCACCCCACGGCTTCGCTTGCCACAGGGTGTACTGCGAATAGAAGGCTGGCTATGAAAGCTTTTTGTTTGTCAAAGACCGCATAGGCAAAGAGAAACAGAATCACCACATTAATGTAGTGGGTAAACACCGAAAACATATGAAATGCCCCCGGTTTTAATCCGAAAACGGAATGTACCAAAGACCACTCCATGCTGTAAAGCATTCCGGAACTAAAGTTTTTCCCTACATTCCCGATATCCGGGTTGTACAAAATACCTTTTTCGTCGTCCATATTCAGGAACCCACCTCTGGCCATATTTCCGTAAGCTATTAAGACTAGTAAGAGAAGTAAAAAGAATGTAACCCAGTTTTCTTTTGCGATTTGAAAAAAATCCTTAAGTGATGTAATTTCTTTCTGAGCATTGTTTTGCATATTTATATATTATATAAATACCATAAAACCTGCATGAATATAAAGAGACATTTTTATGAAATAACAGAATCATTTTTAACTTCGCTTGTCGTAGTTCTTATATTATACATAACGATAGGTTCTGTTGAGGTAGTTTGGGGGGCGAGTATGGAACCGAATTTCGAAACAGGCGAAAGGATACTGGTAGATAAAATATCCAAAAATTTTAGAGATTATGAAAGAGGAGAGGTGGTTGTGCTCGTACCCCCTACCGAAGATTCTAAGCATTTTATAAAAAGGGTCATCGGGTTACCCGGTGACATCATTAAGGTGTTTGAGTGTAAAATTTACATTTACCGTGATGGTAAGCAGTTTACTCTGGACGAGGAATACCTGGGTTCTAACGGTTGTACTGTAGGTGGAAGTCAGTTTTTGCTGGAGGGTAGGTCTGTGGAAGTCGAAGCGGGTCACTACGTAGTAATGGGGGATAATAGGCGCAATTCTCTGGATTCTCGGGTTTTCGGCATGGTTGAAGCTTCGGATATCGTCGGAAGGGTGGTTTTCCGGTTTTGGCCGATAGGGAAGGCAGGGTTCGTAAATTAGATGTTGACAACCTTTTCGGGATGTGGTAGTTTTCGCACTGTTCTAAAGCATTTCCAATATTTTTGTGAAATAAGACCTTTGGGGTCGATTTTCTATTGGAAAAAGCTTCATTTTCATATTGAGAAGGTCCACTTTTCATATTGAAATTACGGAAAAACTTAATAAAAGCGCATTTTTGTAGTAAAATTTTTTTTACGGCCAAATTTAGAGGAAAACTTAATGAGAGAAACCTTTTCTAAAAGAAAAATAGCTTTAAATCTTCCGAACTTAGCAGACATACAATTAAATTCATACAACTGGCTCATGACCGAGGGTCTAAAAGAGATTCTTGAGGAGTTGGGTACAGTTGAGGACAGCTCAGGCAGAGGATGGGTAGTTACCCTTTCCGATCCTTCTATTGAGAAGGCAAATATATCCATACCCGAAGCCAAGAGAACCGGCAGAACTTACGACGCGCCTTGGTACGTCAAGGCCACAATTGAAGACCCACTTACAAAAAAGAAGAAAGTATCCAATATATATATGGGCGATTTGCCTTTAATGACCGAAAGAGGCACTTTTGTTATTAGCGGCGTTGAAAGAACTATCGTTAACCAATTAATTCGTGCAGAAGGAGTTCTCTTTACGGGAGAACCGTCTCCCGTTACGGGACAGTTTCTTGCCGGGGCAAAAATACTGCCAAAGAGCGGTGTCTGGTTGGAATTCGAAACTTCAAGGAACGGTGTTTTAAGTGTAAGGATAGACAGAAAGAGAAAGATATCCGTAACTACCTTATTGAGGGTTTTCGGACTTGAGGAAGATGAAGACATAAGAAAAGCTTTCGAAGGGGTCGAATCTAATCCCGAGATAAACTACATAAACGAGACTTTGGCAAAGGATCCTGCATCCAGTTTTGAGGAGTCTTGCATCGAAATATACAGAAAAATGAGACCCGGAGAGCCCCTGGTGTTGGAAAACGCTAAAGCTCTTGTGGCAGCCATGTTCTTTAATAAAAGAAGGTTTAGTATGGGCCACGTAGGAAGATTTAAATTAAACAAATCCTTGGGTTTAAACATACCAAATGATCCTGACCACAGATTGCTTACCTTAGAGGATTTATTAAAAATAGTTTCAAGAATAATAGAACTAAATAACGGAGTAGGAGTTCCCGACGACGTCGACTTTTTAGGAAACAGACGTGTAAAGAGCGTGGGAGAGCTATTACAGTGGCAGATGAGAATCGGTTTTTTGAGAATGGAAAAGAATATCAAAGAGAGAATGTCTTTGTCACCCCGGGAAACTCTTCCCGAACCTGGTGTTCTTATATCACCCAGAGCTATAGCCGCAGCGGTTCACAGTTTTTTTGCGACCGGTCAGCTGTCACAACTTCATGATCAGCAAAATCCATTAACCGCCCTCGACCATTTAAGGAGACTCTCAGTTTTGGGACCCGGGGGTTTAACAAAGGAAAGGGCGAGTTTCTCAGTACGAGACGTTCATTACTCCTCATTCGGAAGAGTATGCCCCGTCAGAACCCCGGAAGGTCCGAATATTGGTTTGATCAACTACCTAGCTTCTTACGCCAAGGTAAACGAATACGGATTTTTGGAAACTCCTTACATTAAACTCGAGAAAAAGCCGTCAGGCGATGTCAGATTAACGGACGAAATAGTATATTTGGCTGCTTACGACGAAGAAAACGCTCACATTACAGACCAGTCGGTAGCGGTGGATGAAAAAGGTTTTATTACTGATAAACAAGTTCCTCTGAGAAAAGGTGGAAACTTTTTCTTAGGCGATGCCGCTTTAGCTGAATACATCGAAGTTGTTCCCCGACAGGTTGTGGGCGTAGCTGCAGGACTTATTCCTTTCTTACAAAATAACGATATTGCAAGAGCACTCATGGGAACCCAGCAAATGTCACAGGCTGTTCCTTTGGTCAGACCTGAAACGCCTATTATAGGTACAGGAATTGAAGGTGAGATTGCACGTAATACAAACGCACTTATTCTTGCAGATGACGATGGGGTTGTTGAGTTTGCCGATGCCAGAAGAGTTGTAGTTAAATACGGCCGCGGAGGAAAAGGTTCCAAGGTAGAATACACAGCCGCTAAATTTGAGCAGACCAACAGCGATACTTGTTTTAACCAGTATGTAGTCGTTGAAACAGGACAAAAAGTAAAAGCAGGAGACGTTCTTGTCGAAGGACCCGCAGTAAATAATGGCGAACTTTCCATCGGAACCAATATGAAAGTAGCCTACATGATTTATGAAGGTTTGGAGTTTGAAGACGGAATTGTTATTTCGGACAGACTTGTGAAAGAAGATGTTTTAACTTCAATTCACGTATCCGACTACCAGACTTCCGTACAGGAAACTAAATTAGGACCGGAAGAAATAACAAGGGACATACCCAACGTTTCCGAAGAATCATTGAGAAATCTTGATGAGGACGGGATAGTTGCCATCGGTTCCAAAGTTAAATCCAGCGATATTCTAGTCGGTAAAGTTGCCCCTAAAGGTGAAATGGATCTTACATCTGAAGAAAGACTTCTAAGAGCTATCTTCGGTGAGAAGGCAAAAGATGTACGTGATACATCTTTATATATGCCACACGGTGAGCACGGTGTTGTCATAGGAATAAAAAGAGTTACTAAAAAAGACAATGAGTCATTACCCGCGGGAACTATAGAGAGAATCACGGTTTACGTAGCCCAACAAAAGAAAATTGACGTCGGGGACAAACTGGCGGGGAGACACGGTAATAAAGGTGTTATTTCAGCAATCGTTCCTTCAATAGACATGCCTATGCTTGATGACGGTTCTACGGTTGACATTATATTTTCTTCAGAAGCAGTTCTGAAACGTATGAATGTCGGACAAATATTGGAAGCTTCGTTGGGAATGGCAGGAAAAACATTAGGTAAGACTTACGAAGTCCCTTCTTTGCAGGAAATTCCCGAAGAGCTTATTGAGGCAGAACTTCGAAAAGCAGGTCTTCCCGTAACAGGAAAGATGAAACTTATTGACGGAAGAAACGGTGAATATTTCCACAACGAGATCGTTGTCGGAGATACCTACATTCTAAAACTAATACATATGTCTGAAGAAAAGATGCACGCCAGATCCACAGGTCCTTACTCTTTGATTACACAGCAACCTCTCGGAGGTAAAGCTCAATTCGGCGGACAAAGATTCGGGGAAATGGAAGTTTGGGCTCTCGAAGCATACGGTGCCGCGAATATTCTTAAGGAAATACTGACCATCAAATCAGACGACATGCTGGGAAGAACTCAGGCCTACAGCGCGATGGTGCAGGGAAAAGAAATTCCGGAATCCTCGGTTCCTGAAACATTTAAATTACTAGTCAGAAAACTTAACGGATTAGGTTTGGGACTTGAGGCTTATTCCTCAGAGGAAAATTCAAGCCCGGCCGAAGTGGCTGAGGAAGCTATACCGGAAGTAGCAGATCCGTCTGCTGAATTAATTGTAGAAACAGCCAGTGAAGAAATTTCCGAGCAGGAGGCGGAGTCGGAAGAATAATTCCGCAAATATATATGAAAGACATTAGTCAACTAAAAGATTTCGACGCCATAAAAATTTACTTAGCTTCAAGCCAGGAATTACTGAGCTGGTCATTCGGTGAAGTTACAAAGCCGGAAACCATTAATTACAGAACATTCAAACCCGAAAGGGAGGGATTGTTTGACGAACGTATTTTCGGTCCTTCCAAGAATTACGAGTGTTACTGCGGAAAATATAAGGGCATTAGATACAAAGGTGTCTTGTGCGATAAGTGCGGTGTTGAAGTAACACACTCAAGAGTGAGAAGAGAAAGAATGGGACACATAAAGCTCGCTTCTCCCGTAGCTCACGTTTGGTTCTTCAAAGGCATTCCTTCAAAAATGGCGTTATTGCTTGATTTAACACCGAGAAATGTAGAATCGGTTGTCTATTTCGCGTCATTCATCGTTACCGTGATGGACGGGAAAAAGAAGGCAGAAGCCATAGACATGATTACAAAAGACTTCGAAAAAGTTAAAGCCACAATAAATAAAGAAGCTGACGGCAAAGTACAGGAAATAGAAGTTGCTTTAAAAACCATCGCAAAAATTCCGGAAGAAATAAAACGTGCCGAAGAAGAAAGAAAAATCAGAGAAAAAACTCAACAGGTAAGAACTCAGTACGAAAAAAAGATTGAAGAACAGGAAAAACATTTCAAGATAGTTCAGAAAAAGATTGAGAGTGTCGAGCAGTACTCGGTCATTTCAGAGAATGAGTACGTCCAGCTGGTAAACTACCTGGAGGTATTCGCCCAACTCGAGATTGGCGCGGAGGCTTTGCAGAACATATTAAAGAGCATGGACCTTAATAATCTGTCAGAGAAACTTAGAGTAGACCTGACTACTTCCAAGGGACAGAAGGCTCAAAGAATAAACAAAAGATTAAAGGTCGTGGAACAATTCAGAAAAGCAAGCATATCTCCCGACAGAATGATCATGGAGATTATTCCTGTAATTCCGCCGGATTTGAGACCTATGGTTCAGTTGGAAGGCGGACGTTTCGCAAGTTCCGACCTGAACGATTTATATAGAAGACTTATCAATAGAAATAACCGATTGGGAAGATTGCTAGACTTAGGTGCCCCCGAAATTATTGTCAGAAACGAAAAGAGAATGTTGCAGGAATCTGTTGACGCACTTTTCGACGCATCGAAGCAGAGACAAAAGACCAGAGTGACCAGAGGCAAAAAAGAATTAAGATCACTTGCCGACATGATCAAGGGTAAACAGGGAATATTCCGATTGAACCTATTGGGAAAAAGAGTCGATTACTCAGGTAGAGGCGTTATCATAAACGGACCCAATTTGAAATTAAACGAATGCGGACTTCCCAAAGACATGGCTCTTGAGTTATTCAAGCCTATGGTTTTAAGAGAAATCCTCGGAAGAGGGTATGCTCCCAACGTAAAGAGCGCGAAGTATTATCTGGAATCACGTGTGCCTGAAGTTTGGGATATTCTTGAAGAAGTTGTTCAGGGACACCCCGTGCTTTTGAACCGTGCACCTACTCTTTGGAGATTGGGCATCCAGGCATTCTACCCGAAACTTGTGGAAGGGAATTCTATCAAGTTGCATCTCTGTGTATGCTCTGGCTACAATGCCGACTTCGACGGAGACCAGATGGCCGTCCACGTTCCTTTGGGAGAAAAGGCCATAGAAGAAGCCAAAACAGTAATGATATCTACCAACAATCTGTTGAATCCTTCGAACGGATCTCCTATCTCAATACCTACTAAAATTATGTTGTTCGGTGTTTACTACATTACATCTATTGAAGAGAAGTTACCCCTGTTCGAAAGAGTATTCTCGGACGAATACGAACTTATGCACGCGGTGGATGTTAATAAAGAGGTGAACCTGAGACAAAAAATAAAAATAGGTGTTAACGGAGAAATCTTGGAAACTACATACGGAAGGCTTATTTTCAACAGAGTCGTACCGGCGAGATTCGGATATGTTAATCAGACAATGGATAAGAAACAAATCAATGCTATTTTGCAGAAAACATTTGAGACTGAACCGAACGAAGTTGTTGTTAAATTTATTGATGACCTTAAAGACATCGGATTGAAATTCGGTACTATCAGCGGTCAGTCGGTTTCTTTGTCCGATATACAGGTTCCTCAGGCCAGAACTTCGATTATAACCGGCGGAAAATCAACGGTAGCTGAGATTGAGTCTAACTACAAAAGAGGTTTGATAACCAGAGCCGAAGCCTCAAGGCTTAAAGAGGATACATGGAATAAAGTCATTTCCGATCTTGATGCAGCCATCTGGGATGGAATGGCCGATGACAACCCTGTTAAAGTTTTGGTTAAATCAGGCTCAACCCGAGCTTCAAGAGACCAGGTTAAGCAGGTTGCCGGTATGAAGGGTTTAATTGTCGACACATCAGGAAAGACAGTTGAAGTTCCAATTCTTGGTAATTACAAATACGGATTGTCGGCACTGGAGTACTTCATCGGTGCAAAAGGTGCAAGAAAGGGATTGGTAGACAAAGGATTGAAGACAGCAGACGCAGGTTACCTAACAAGAAGACTCGTTGACGTTTCGCAGGATGTTATAGTCCGTATTGAAGACTGCGGAACCGAACACGGTAGAACAATGAAGGTAGGAGAAGGAACCCTTCTTCAAACTTTTGCAGACAGAGTTATCGGAAGATACCTTGCTACCGATGTAAAAGTTAAAGGAAAAACCTTGGTAAAAAGAGGGACACTACTTACCCGCGAAGACGTAGCCAAAGTAGAAGCCGAAGGAATTGAGAACATTGTTATTAGATCCCCGATGCACTGCGAGACCAGAAGAGGCCTTTGCGGTAAGTGCTACGGTAACGATCTAATGACAGGAAAACTTGTGAACATGGGAACAGCAGTAGGTGTTGCGGCAGCCCAGTCAATCGGAGAACCCGGAACTCAGCTTTCAATGAGAACATTCCACACCGGCGGCATTGCAGGAAAAGATATCACTCAAGGTTTGCCCAGAGTTGAAGAGTTGGTTGAGGCAAGAGCCCCTAAATTCCTTTCGCTGATGTCGGATGTTACCGGTACCGTAAGCATAGTTAAAAGCGGCGATGAGAGAAAAATTATAATCATTCCTTCAGACCGTGATGAGGATGCCGCCGAATACTTGGTGGACCCGGTTGAAGAAATCATAGTCAAAGAAGGGGAAATAGTTGCGAAAGGCGAAAAACTGACTGCAGGGAATCTGGATCTTACTGACTTATTCAGAACTGTAGGAGTCGACGAGACCAAGAGATACATCATCGAAGAAATCCAGAAAGTTTATGCATCTCAAGGTGTTGCTCTTAATGATAAGCATATAGAAATTATCGTAAAACAAATGTTCAATCACGTTAAAATCGATGAGGTAGGAGACACGGAATTTATGGAGGGTGAACTAAGCACCAAAGCAAGATTTATGGAAGTTAACGAAGAAGTTATTGCCAGCGGCGGAGCTCCTGCAACAGGTAAACTGACAATGCTCGGTATCACCAGAGCTTCGTTAAATACTGATAGTTTCTTGTCCGCAGCTTCATTTATTCAGACCAGTAACGTGTTGACCGACGCAGCGTCGTCTGGTAAGGTTGATTATCTTTTGGGATTGAAAGAAAACGTGATAATTGGTAGATTAATCCCGACAGGTGACCGTGCGCGATTGGAGTAATTATGCCTACGATAAACCAGTTACTTAGAAAAAGCAGAAAAACCAAATCTAAAAAGTCTTCGACAAGGGCTTTGAAGGAAGCATTCAATACCTTGAAAAGACGCCCGATTAAGAGACAGGGTCCTTTCAAGAGGGGTGTTGTACTTTTGGTGCGAACTCAAACTCCGAAGAAACCTAACTCAGCACTTCGAAAGACTGCGAGAGTAAGGTTGTCAAATAAGAAAGAAGTAACTGTTTATATTCCGGGCGAAGGTCACAACCTTCAGGAACACTCAGTTGTTTTGGTAAAAGGCGGAAAAGTTCAGGATCTTCCAGGTGTCAAATACACCATCGTCAGAGGAACCTTGGATCTTGCCGGTGTTCAGTCAAGAAAAACTTCACGCTCGATCTACGGTACTAAGAAACCTAAGGAGGCTAAAAAATGAGAGGCAAGCCCGCAAAGAAAAGAATGTTGTTAGGAGATCCGGTTTTCAAGTCAAAAATTGTTAACAGGATGATAAACATAGTCATGCAGAGCGGAAAGAAATCCATCGCCGAATCTGTTGTTTACGGTGCCATTGACCGTCTTAACGAAGATAGAAAAGAAGGCCTCAGAATGTTTGAAACAGCTGTTAAAAATGTAATGCCTCAACAGGAAGTCAGATCTAAAAGAGTGGGAGGCGCCACATACCAGGTGCCTATGCCGTTAAAACACGAAAGATCGGAAGCTTTGGCATTAAGATGGCTTATCACAGCCGCGAGAAACAAAAAGGGTAAACCGATGGAAGAAAAGCTCTACGAAGAACTTAACAATGCCTATCAAAGTATGGGCGATGCTATTAAGAAACGTGACGACACTCATAGAATGGCTGACGCCAATAGGGCATTTGCACATTTTGCTAGGAGATAATTACTAATTTCTATTAACGAAGGTTTCTATAAATATGGCCGAAACATCCAACAAGCAATACCCTTTAGAAAAAATTCGCAATATAGGCATCATTGCTCATATTGACGCGGGAAAAACTACCACTTCCGAACGTATACTTTATTACACCGGAAAATCTCATAAAATCGGTGAGGTTCACGAGGGTGCTGCCCAGATGGACTGGATGGCTCAGGAGCGCGAAAGAGGCATCACTATCACGTCCGCGGCTACCACTTGTTTTTGGGATGACACCAGAATAAATATTATCGACACTCCGGGCCACGTTGACTTTACGGCTGAAGTTGAAAGATCCCTTAGGGTTCTTGACGGCGGTGTAATTATTCTTGACGGATCACAGGGTGTCGAGCCTCAATCGGAAACAGTTTTCAGACAGGCTCAGAAATATCACGTACCTTTGTTATTTTTTGTAAATAAACTGGATAAGATCGGCGGAGATTTTTATATGTCCGTTGATTCTGTTCTTGAAAAACTTGCCAAGGACGCCGTCGCGGTACAACTTCCCATCGGTATAGAAAATGAATTTAACGCAGTCATAGATTTAGTAGAAAGAAAAGCTTTTAAGTTCGAAGGAAATCTTGGAGAGAATATTGTAGAAATAGATATTCCCGAGGATATGAAACAGAAAGTTGAAGACTTCAGACAGAAATTAGTTGAAAAAGTTGCGGAGAGCGACGACTCGCTTATAGAAAAATATTTGAACGGGGAAGAGCTGACAATCGAAGAGATTAAATCAGGTATTAGAAAGTTAACCGTTCAGGCCAAACTTTATCCTGTATTTTGCGGAGCTTCTTTATCAAATGTGGGAATTCAAAAACTTTTAGACGGTGTTGTTGCTTACCTCCCGTCTCCTATAGATACCCCCGATACGGAAGGTTATGATCAATCTACAGGCGAAAAAATGAAGCTAGCTCATGATGAGAACGGCCCCTTTGTTGCTCTGGCGTTTAAAGTTCAAACTGACCCGTATGTAGGAAGATTAACTTATCTCCGTGTTTACTCCGGACAAATAACCGCCGGTTCTTACATTTATAACTCGACTAAAGATAGAAAAGAAAGAATAGGACGACTTCTTCTGATGCACGCAAATCACAGAGAAGAACTGCACGAAATAAAAGCAGGTGAGATTTGTGCCGCGGTTGGTTTGGATGCTGTTACGGGTGATACTCTGTGCAGTGAGGCGTACCCGATTGTTTTGGAATCCATAAGTTTTGCAGAACCGGTTATCGGACTTGTGTTGGAACCTAAATCAAAGGCTGACAGAGATAAAATGTCCGTGGCAATCAAAAAGTTTTTGGAAGAAGATCCTACTTTAAAAATAAAAACAAACGAAGAAACAGGACAGGGCGTTCTTTATGGAATGGGTGAACTCCACTTGGAAATTATTGTAGACCGTATGAAAAGAGAGTTCGGTGTCGAGGTAAATACAGGGAAACCTCAGGTTGCTTACAGAGAGACTATTAGAAAAGCAGTTGATGTTGAAGGTAAATACATCCGTCAGTCGGGCGGCCGTGGTCAGTACGGTCACGTCGTTCTCAAAGTCGAACCCTTGGAGAGAGGAAAAGGGCTGGAATTTGTGGACAAGCTTGTCGGTGGCTCAATTCCCAGGGAATACATTCCTGCAGTTGAAAAAGGTGTCAAGGAAGCGGTAGAAAGCGGTATCTTGGCCGGTTACCCCCTTGTTGACCTGAGAGTCAGTTTATACGACGGATCTTTCCACGAAGTTGACTCTTCGGAAATGGCCTTCAAGATGGCTGCTATCGAAGCCATTAGAGATGCCCAGCGAAGTGCCGATTCCTTCATAATTGAACCTATAATGAAGATTGAGGTGGTAACACCCGACGACTACATGGGAGACGTTATCGGTAATTTGTCCTCAAAAAGAGGCAAGATTGAAAGCACCGAACAGCGCGGAAATGCCCGTGTTATAACCAGTACAGCTCCTTTAGCCGAGATGTTCGGGTATGCTACGGAGTTGAGGGGTATGACGCAGGGAAGGGCTTCTTTTGCTATGGAGCCTAGCCACTACGAGGAAGTTCCCGCCAGCGTTTTACCGGAAATCGTAAAGACAAGCAGGAGATAGGCTTTTTCCCTAAAATGCTTGATTTTTCGGTATTAATCTGGTTAACTAGCAGTTGTCGAATTAGTCTAAACAACTTAAAGTATTAATTTTATATAATTTCGAAAGGATAGATAATTTAACATGGCCGAATTTATAAGAAATAAAGAACACGTAAACATAGGTACCATTGGTCACGTTGACCATGGAAAAACCACATTAACCGCAGCTATCACTAAAGTGCTTGCCGGAAAAGGTCAGGCGCAATACATTAGCTACGAGAATATCGATAAGGCTCCCGAAGAGAGAGCCCGAGGTATCACGATCAATATTACTCACGTCGAGTACGAGACCGATAAGAGGCACTACGCCCACATAGATGCACCCGGACATGCGGACTACATCAAGAATATGATCACAGGTGCCGCCCAGATGGACGGAGCCATACTCGTGGTCTCAGCTCCTGACGGACCAATGCCTCAAACAAGAGAGCATATCTTGTTAGCGAAGCAAGTTAACGTTCCTGCTATGGTCGTCTTCATGAACAAGACAGACATGGTTCAGGACAAAGAGATTCTTGATCTCGTCGAGCTCGAAGTAAGAGAATTATTGACCAAGTACGGCTTCCCCGGAGACACCACACCGATAATCAAAGGATCCGCAATGAAAGCTCTGGAAGGTGACGCTGACGCCATAAAAAGCATCGAGGAACTTATGGAGGCAGTTGATACATTTATACCCACTCCTGTCAGAGAGCTAGACAAGCCTTTCTTAATGCCCGTTGAAGACGTATTCACAATCTCAGGAAGAGGAACTGTCGTTACGGGAAGAATCGAGAGAGGCAAGATAAAGATAAACGAAGAAGTCGAAATCGTAGGTATTAAGGATACAAAGAAATCAGTAGTTACCGGAGTAGAAATGTTTAAGAAGCAGATGCAGGAAGGTCTCGCAGGAGACAACGTAGGTATCCTTCTTAGAGGTATTGAGAGAACCGATGTGGAAAGAGGACAAGTGTTGGCCAAGCCCGGCAGCACCAAGCCCCACACAGATTTCGATGCTGAGGTTTACATATTATCCAAGGAAGAGGGCGGAAGACAGAAACCTTTCTTCAGCGGATACAGGCCACAGTTTTATATCAGAACCACTGACGTTACGGGTGAGATTGTTCTCCCCGAAGGTGTCGAGATGGTAATGCCCGGAGATAAAGTAAACATGAAAGTTAAACTCATTACACCGGTGGCACTCGAAGATGGTATGAGATTCGCTATAAGAGAAGGCGGACATACTGTAGGAGCAGGAGTTATCTCTAAAGTAACAGCATAAAGAAAAAGTTTTGAACTGCCCCCGGAAGGGGGCAGCTCTATCGGTGCATCAAAATGGCTAAAGCTCAAAAAGAAACAAAAATCAGAATAAAGCTCAATTCCTACGACAGCAGGATCATAGATCTTAGTTGCTCAAAGATAGTGGATACAGCGATAAGAACCGGAGCCAAAGTAGTAGGACCGGTGCCCCTACCCACCAGAATAGAGAAGTTCACAGTTATCAGAGGGCCACATATTGATAAGAGGTCCAGGGAGCAGTTTGAGCTGAGAACCCATAAAAGAGTGGTTGATGTACTGAATCCGACAGCACAGACCGTAGAGAGCCTGTCAAAGCTTAGTTTGCCGGCGGGTGTCGGTATAACGATGAAGATGTAAGTTGTGGATTGAAAGCGGTAAAAGTATGGATTTTTGCCGTAATCTAGGGTAATATAAGTCGCTCAATGCAGGAAACGTTTAAAAATAGCCGGTTTATCCGGCAAAAGTAATTAATAACAAGGGTTACATTAGTGGGCGCCCCTT
This sequence comes from candidate division WWE3 bacterium GW2011_GWC2_41_23, assembly GCA_000996895.1. GTDB lineage: Bacteria > Patescibacteriota > WWE3 > UBA101185 > UBA10185 > UBA8498. The sequence continues at coordinate 67,265 of LCBB01000002.1, read as the reverse complement.
GGGCGCTAATTTTTTGCCATGACAGAAAAGATAAAAGGAATAAAACTTAACATGAGCCAAATATTTCTCGACACGGGAAAGGTAATTCCTGTAACGGTAATCGGCAAAATAAGTGAAGATCTTACTGCCGATATGGAAAACAAGCCCGTATATATTGTCGGCATTTCAAAAGGAAAAGGTTTTGCAGGCGGAATGAAGAGATGGCATTTTTCCGGAGGTCCTGCTACCGGAGGACAAAGCACAAAACCCAGAGCACCGGGTTCGATCGGCAGTCAGACACCGGGAAGAGTAAGAAAAGGTAAAAAAATGGCAGGAAGGTTGGGCGGAGACAGAGTGACGATAAAAGGTTTAAAAATTGTAAGAGTAATGCCCGATCAGAAACAGCTTATGGTTTCAGGTCCCGTGCCGGGAGCGAGAAATTCTAAAATTACAATCGAGTTAAAGTAAATATGAAAAAACAAGTATTAGACAACAAAGGTAAAAAAGTCGAAGAAATAAACCTTCATGATGAGGTATTTAAAATCGAACCCAACAACAGCGTTTTAGCGCAGTATATAAGAGTTTATACAACCAACCAGAGAACCGGAACTTCCAAAGTAAAAAACAAAGCAGAGGTAGCTGGGGGCGGTGCAAAACCCTGGAGACAAAAAGGAACCGGCCGCGCAAGAGCTGGATCCTCGAGAAGCCCTATTTGGGTTCACGGAGGTGTTACTCACGGTCCCCTTCCAAAGGATTGGACTTTGAAATTGCCGAAGAAAATGAAGAAATTGGCCATGAGATCAGCCCTTTCTTTAAAGGAGACCGGCGAGTCTTTATTTGTTGTAAACGGATTAGGGTTGGAAAAAATTTCAACTTCAGCAATGTCAGGTGTTTTGAAAACACTGGGACTCAAAGGTTCTGTTCTATACGTTTGGAATAAAAAAGACGACAACGTAATGAAAAGTATTTCAAACTTAACAAAAATTAGAGCAGCTTACGCCGGATCATTGAATCCCTACGATTTAATCGCCGCAAAAACAGTTCTATTTGAAAAAGACGCCATACTTGATATAAACGAGAGGTTTAAAAAATGAGATTAAACAATTTAATCTACAAACCAATAGTAACCGAGAAAACTTACGCGCAGGCAACAAACGGTTTCTACTCTTTTAAGGTTGCCATGGACGCAAATAAGGAATCTGTAGCAAAAGAAATAGAAAAAATGTACGGAGTCAAAGTCACTGCAGTAAAGACAATTGTGGTCCCCGGTAAAAACAGAAGAGTTTCAGGAACAAGAAGGCGAACAGGAAGAGTTAAATGGAAGAAAGCCACGGTAAAGTTAAAAGAGGGTCAGACAATTGATATAATGCCCAAGGAATAAACAAATGCTTAAAAGATATAAACCTACAAGTCAGGGACAACGAACAAGAAAAACACTCGTAAGAGAGGTTAGTAAAGCCAGACCTGTAAAAGCATTAACATCTACATTAAAAGGCCCGGCAGGAAGAAACCGCGGAAGGATTGCCACAAGATACAGAGAGAGGGGCACCAAAAAAAGATACAGAATAATCGATTTTAAAAGAAACAAACTGTTGATACCCGCTAAAGTAGCATCTATTGAGTATGACCCCAACAGAGGATCAAACATTGCTTTGGTCAATTTTGCTGACGGAGAGAAGAGATACATACTCGCTCCCGAAGGCTTAGATATAGGAATGGAAGTAGTTTCAGGACCGGAAGCCGAGCTTACGCCCGGTAATGCGCTACCTTTGGAAAATATCCCGTTGGGTACTTCCGTACACAACATCGAGTTAAACATCGGAGGTGGCGGAGTGTTAGCAAGAGGAGCCGGAAATTCGGCGCAGGTATTGGCTAAAGAAGGGGCATATGTTAATCTGAGGCTCCCGAGCGGAGAAGTAAAGAAAATCCTCGGAAAGTGCTACGCTTCGGTCGGTACATTATCCAATCCCGATACCAGGAATGTGCGGTTAGGAAAGGCCGGAAAGAGAAGATATCTGGGCTTTAGACCCCACGTTCGTGGTGTTGCGATGGCAAATCCGAAGAAGGACCATCCGCACGCAGGCAAGTACGGTACCACAGGTATCGGAAGACCAGCACCTTTATCTCCCTGGGGATGGAAAACAAGGGGTGTTAAAAGCAGAAAGCGTGTTCATACTGATTACACCATAGTTAAAAAGAGGGAGAAGAAGAAATAACTTAATCTTCTAAAGGAATAAATTATGACAAGGTCATTAAAAAAAGGAATATATACAGACGAAAAATTAATGAAGAAGGTAAAGACAGCCCTTTCCAACGGAGCAAGAACTCCTATAAAAACATGGGCAAGAAGGTCAACCATCGTACCTGAAATGGTGGGATTAACATTCGAAGTACACAACGGAAAAAAGCATATTCCTGTATTTGTAACTGAATCAATGGTCGGCCACAAATTAGGAGAGTTCTCACCTACGAGAACATTCAGGGCTCACTCTTCTAAGAAGATTGCATAAATATATGAACAAGTCGGAAGTATACGCAAAACACATGAAAGCAAGAATATCGCCTAAGAAGGTAGCCCCGGTAATGGATCTTGTCAGAGGAAAGCCGGTAGCAGAGGCTAAGTTGATTCTAGCTTTTGATAGAACTAAAGCTGCCGCTTTGGTGCTTAAAGTGCTAAAATCTGCCGAGGCTAACGCTGTAAACAACAACAAATTCGACAAAAAAAGCCTGGTATTATCCGAGCTTTGGGTGAGCGGCGGCCCAGTTTCAAAAAGCGGACAGTTTGTTGCAAAAGGAAGATTCAGCCCCATTATAAAAAGGACAAGTCATATTTATGTTGGGTTAAGTCAGGTAGGAAAAAAGGTTAAATAATATGGGACAAAAGATAAACCCGATTGGGTACAGATTAGGAATATCAAGAGACTGGCAGTCCAGATGGTACGCGCCTTCATCTTCTTATGCCGATGTAGCACACGAAGATATAAAGATAAGAAAGTACCTAAAAAAGAAATTGGAAATGGCCGGTTTAAAAGAGGTGGATATCGAAAGAACTGAAAACGACATCAGCATAACAGTGAGAGTATCGAAACCCGGAGTAGTCATCGGAAGAGGCGGTACCGGAGTAGAAGAAATTGAAAAAGAAATCAAGAAACTTACAAAGGCCAAAGTTAAGATTACAGCCGAGGAAGTTAAATCTCCTGAAATGGAAGCCCAGCTTGTCGGAGATTACCTGGCAAGACAAATAAAAAGAAGGATGCCTTACAGAAGAGTCGTAAAGTTCGCATTGAGCGGAGCAATGGATAAGGGAGCAAAAGGAATAAAAATAAGATTGTCAGGAGTTTTAAGCGGATCCAACACAATTTCCAGATCGGAACAGTACACGCTGGGTTCCATCCCGCTTCAAACCTTAAGAGCGGAGATTGATTACGCTCAAATTGATTGCCACTTACTTTACGGAACAATCGGAATAAAAGTATGGATTTATAAAGGTGAAAAGACGATTTAACTATGTTGATGCCGAAGAAAGTAAAATTTAGAAAACAGCAAAGAGGTAACAATAAAGGTATTGCTGTGAGAGGATCAAAGATTGTTTACGGTGATTACGCATTGAAAGCCGCAGATAGGGGACTTTTAACGTCCAGACAAATCGAAGCAGCAAGAAAAGCCGTCATGCACGAAACCAAAAGAGGAGGAAAGTTATGGATTAGAGTTTTCCCCGATAAGCCGGTTGTTGCGAAACCTGCAGAAACCAGAATGGGAAGCGGAAAAGCAAATACCGATCACTACTCTGCCGTTATAAAACCGGGCAAAGTAGTATTTGAAATAGGCGGTGTTACAAGAGAATTGGCCAAGCACGCTTTTAAGAAAGCCTCAGCCAAGCTCCCTATTAAAATGAGGTTTGTGACCAAGGAATAAATATATGAACGCCAAAGAATTAAGACAAAAAAGCGAACAAGAATTATTAGACACCAAGAAAAACCTGGAGAAGGAAATAAGAGAAGTATCCTTAAACACTTTACAGGGCAAGGAGAAAAATGTTAAAAAGGCAGGATTGCTCAGAAGAGACATGGCTAAGATTCTTACAGTTATTAATGAGAATAAAATTTTAAGTACGGAAAAGGTTGGGAATTAGTATGACTGAAAAAACTACTAGCGCAAGAAGAATACAAGGAAAGGTTGTTTCTACCAAGATGCAGAAAACTGTAGTGGTAAAAATAGATATTTCCACCAGGCACCCTTTATACAGTAAGCCTGTTAAAACAAATAAGAGGTTGAAAGCCAGAGACGAGATAGGAGTGCCCGTAGGTGCCGAAGTTATTGTTGAGGAATGTGCACCTTTTAGCAAGGAAGTTACCTGGAAAGTTGTGGAAGTGATTAAACAGCCGGGGAAAAAGGAAAAATAATATGCTGCAGATCGGTACTACAGTAAACCTAGCGGATAATTCCGGAGCCAAGAAACTAAAAATAATTGGCATTCCCGGTTCAAGAAAGACCGTTGCCAGGATAGGCGACTTGGTTACTGCTGTTGTAAAAGGTGCCGATTCCGCGGGTACTGTAAAAGACCACACTGTTGTAAAAGCCATAGTTGTGAGAACAAAAAAAGAGGTTAGAAGGAAAGACGGTAGCTACATTAGATTCGACGACAACGCAGCCGTGGTTGTAGACAAAGATAGAAACTTAATCGGGACCCGTATCTTCGGTCCGATAGCCAGGGAAATCAGAGACAGAGGACTTTTGAAGATTGTATCTTTGGCTAAAGAGGTTTGGTAAGAATATGAAAATATTAAAAGACGACAAAGTAAAAGTAATAGCAGGAAAAGACAAGGGTAAAACCGGAAAAGTGTTAAAGGTGTTGCTTGCCAAAGGAAAAGTTTTGGTTGAGGGAGTAAACATTATAAAGAAACACGTAAAGCCGGGTAAAGTTTCAAAAGAAGGTGGCATTATTAGTATGGAAAAACCGGTCAATGTTTCTAACGTCATGTTGATAGATCAAAAGTCCGGAGATCCGGTAAGGGTCGGATACAAAATAATTGACGGAAAAAAATACAGAATAAATAAAAAATCAGGTGAAGTTATTGAGGTTAAAAAAGGAAAATGAACAGACTTAAAGAAAAATACATTAAAGAAATAGCACCGAAGATGATGAAAGAACTAAAAATTTCTAATGTCATGGCTTTGCCGAAAGTACTGAAAGTTTCAATAAACTCCGGCGTGGGTCCTTTCAGGGAAAACAGGGAAGCATTGGAGTCATTCCTGGAGGAATTTTCATCTTTAGCCGGACAAAAAGCGTATCCAAGAAAAGCCCGTCAATCGGTAGCTGGATTTAAGATAAGACAAGGTGATATAGTAGGTTACTCAGTGACCTTAAGGGGCGAGAGAATGTGGGCATTTCTTGATAAATTAATTAACATCGCGATACCCAGAGTAAGGGACTTCAGAGGGTTAGAGGACACGTCCTTCGACGGCAATGGAAATTATTCCCTTGGCATCAGAGAACATGTTATTTTCCCGGAGGTTAACCCGAACACCACAAAAGGTTTAAGAAGCATGCAGATCACCGTGGTTTTCAGCACGTCCGATGTTGAACATAACAAATACTTACTTGCGGGTTTGGGAATGCCGTTTAGGAAGGACGATTAATATGGCAAAAAAGTCATTAATAGCAAAACAAAAAAGAGAAGCAAAATTTAGTTCGAGAGCGTACCACAGATGTCCTCTTTGCGGAAATCCCAGAGGATACTACAGAAGATTTAAAATGTGCAGGAAGTGTTTTAGGGAGCTCGCGCACTCAGGCGTGTTACCCGGAATAAGAAAGGCCAGCTGGTAACTTCTATGTCAATGGACAGATTATCTAACATGTTAAGTTCTTTAAAAAACGCTTCGATGGCGGGTAAGAAAGTTGTGGAAACAAGGTATTCAAAAGAGTGCGAAGAAGTCGCCAAAGTCCTGAAAGAAAAAGGTTTTCTGGAAAGCGTTAAGGTGTTTAAACCTGAAAAGACGACCGTAAAGAGATTGCACATAGAGCTGGCAATAGACGATAACGTTTTTGCTCTTACTGAGGCAAGAAGAGTTTCGAAACCCGGAAGAAGAATATACAGAGGGGCCGATGAAATCGGTACTTTCAAAAGAGGTTTCGGTGTTATGGTCGTGTCAACATCAAAAGGTATTATGAGTTCTACCGAGGCCAGAAAGAAAAAAATTGGCGGAGAGATTATTTGCGAGGTTTATTAATATGAGCCGATTAGGAAAGCTACCTGTAAAAATACCCGCAGGGGTCACATTTGAGATTAAAGATTCGCTGGTTACCGTAAAAGGTCCCAAAGGCGAACTTAAGCTTAACGTAAGGCCTGAAATAGCGGTACAGGTTGAGGGCGACGAAGCAAAGGTTTCTATAGCCATTGAGACCAAGCAGTCCAGTGCGTTTTGGGGAATGACCCGATCTTTGGTTGCCAATATGGTCGAAGGAGTTACAGACGGCTTTAATAAAAATCTTGAACTTATCGGAGTGGGCTACAGGGTTAAACAGGAAGCTCCCGACGCGATTTCGCTTACTTTGGGTTTTTCCCATCCGGTGAAAATAAAAGCTCCGGAAGGCATAAAATTCGAGGTCGGAGAAAATCAGACTTTAACAGTTAAAGGAATAGACAAAGATCTGGTGGGACTTACAGCGGCTAAGATTAGAAAACTAAGAAAACCGGAACCTTACAAAGGTAAAGGAATAAAATATGCAGGCGAAAAAGTTAGAAGAAAAGCGGGAAAGGCAGCGAAGTCTGCTAAGTAATATAAATATATGTATAAAGTAAATTTAAGAAAAACAAATATTGAAAGACGAAAACTGAGAGTCAGAAAAAAGATCTCAGGAACGGGAAAAACTCCCAGAATTTCCGTCTTCAGAACTAGCAAGCACATTTACGCCCAGCTTATTGATGATGTAAAAGGGCATACAATTGCAGCGGTGTCCGTAGAGGTTGAAAAAACTGTTAAAGGAAAAACCAAGACGGAAATCGCATTTGAAGCAGGAAAAGCTTTGGCAGCAAAAGCGATAGAACACAAGATAAAAGAAGCGGTGTTCGACAGGAACGGATTCAGATTTCACGGAAGAGTAAAGGCTTTAGCTGACGGAGCCAGAGAAGGGGGCTTAAAATTATGATGACCGCAGATGTCAACACAACGAAATTTGATGAAATTGAAGAGAAGGTCCTGGAGATCAGAAGAGTTTCCAAAAAGACCAAGGGAGGCAACACAATTGCTTTCGCGGTACTCGCTATTGTCGGAAATAACAACGGTAGGGTCGGTGTAGGTTATGGAAAAGCGCCCGACGTTGCGAGTTCAATAAACAAAGCTATAGGTAAAGCAAAGAAATCGATGGTCGAAATCAAATTGAACGGCCCCACAATTTCTCATGAAGTTCTTGCAAAGTATGAATCAGCCAAGGTTTTCTTAAAGCCGGCTCCTAAAGGTACCGGAGTAATTGCAGGCGGCGCAGTACGTGCAGTTTTGGAATTAGCAGGAATAAAAGACATTTCAGCTAAAATGATCGGAGCAAACAATAAAATAAGTAACGTAAGGTGTACTTTAAAAGCCCTGAAGAAATTAAAAGGATAAAATATGGATCTATCTAACTTAGTATCTTTAAAAACAAAAAGAAGCAAAAAAAGACTGGGACGCGGTTACGGTTCAGGTAAAGGCGGCCACACAGTCGGAAGAGGGATGAAAGGTCAATTGTCCAGAACCGGCCATAACTTAGCGGTAGGATTTGAGGGAGGTCAGGTTCCTCTTTATAAAAGACTCCCCCAGCTCGGCGGATTTAAATCTTTAAAAAAAGCTGTAGGGATAAGATTAGAAGAATTGAACAAGTTCGAAGAAGGTACCGAAGTAACTCCAATGAGTCTCCTTAAGAAAAGAATCATTAGAACTCTTACACGCCAGGGTGTTAAAATCATTGGTGGAGGAAGCCTTAAAAAGAAACTGATCCTTAAGGGGTTCACCTATTCTAGAGGAGCACTTGAGGAAGCAAAAAAATCGGGCTCTACCCTAAATGATTAAACTATTCAGATACCCTGAAGTAAGAAGAAAAATTATTTTTACCCTTTCGATCATTGTAATATTCAGACTTTTAGCGCACGTTCCGGTTCCGGGCGTAGACGTTGCTACCATTAGATCATTTCTATCCGGCAACGCGTTATTTGGAATGTTCGACCTTTTCAGCGGAGGTGGATTTCAAAACTTTTCCATTGTTACTCTTGGGTTGGGACCTTACATCAACGCGTCCATTATTATGCAGCTTTTAACCGTTATGGTTCCCTCGCTCGAGGAGATGGCAAAAGAGGGGGAGTACGGAAGAGAAAAGATAAACCTTTATACTAAATACCTTAGTGTGCCGATGACGATTATCCAGGCTTACGGAATATATTTTTTGTTAAACAAACAGGGGGCAATTCCGATACTTAGCTCTATAGATCTTCTGGTTCTAATGGTAACAATGTCTGCAGGAGCAATGTTTTTAGTCTGGCTCGGTGACTTGGTTACGGAACGTGGCATAGGAAACGGAGTTTCACTGTTAATCTTCGTGGGAATCATCAGTAGGTTTCCTCAACAAATTTATGCATATATTGCTACACTCACATCAGACACAGTTTTCAGTGCCCTTTTATTCGCAGTTCTGGCGGTAGTAATTGTTGCCAGCGTGGTACTGGTCAACGAGGGTACCAGAAATCTGGTAATTGAGTACGGCAGAACAGGCACCAGAAGTCAGAAGGTTACTAACTACCTTCCGCTTAAAATCAATCAGGCCGGTGTTATTCCCATTATTTTTGCAGTTTCCGTAGTTATGGTACCCTCCCTGCTGGCAGGTCCTTTGGTGGGTTCTGGTAACGGCACTTTGCAGGACATAGGAACATTTCTGTCGATTAATTTCGGTCAAAACGATATTGCTTACAACGTCCTATATTTCATATTGGTTGTTGCGTTCACATTCTTTTATACAGGTATACAATTCAACCCTCAAAAAATTGCGGACGATGTTAAAAAACGGGGAGGTTTCATCCCGGGAATCAGACCTGGAATGGGCACCGCACGTTATCTCAAAAGCGTTGTAAATAGAATCACTCTGGCGGGGGCCGTGTTTCTTGGTTTAATCGCAATCCTTCCGTTCTTTTTCCAGGGAGCTGCAGGATCTACGGCCATGACCGTCGGAGGTACGAGCTTACTCATCGTGGTGTCCGTTGTGCTTGAGACAATTAGACAGACAGAATCGTTAATGGTAACAAGAAGCTACGATAAGTTTTTGTTCTAAGGAGGAAAGATGTTCGATAAATTAAAAGACATAAATAAATTAAGAAAAGCCCAGTCCGGTATTAAAAAACAAATGGAGAATATTTTTGTTACCTCCGAAAAGGGCAGGCTGAGAATAGTAATTAGAGGCGACAAAAGAATCGAAAAACTGGAAATAGACGGACAGGACGACAAGGTTTTAAGAGAGTTGTTAAATGATGCCTTTAAGGACGTCGACAAAAAAGTTGAGAAACAAATGAGGGGGCAGTTGCAGGATCTCGGACTCCCCGGACTTTAAACCGCTAAATGAAAATATTATTAATGGGGACCGTAGGCTCAGGAAAAGGTACACAGGGCGAAATGCTGAGTAAACACCTCGGATTGCCTCTGGTATCAGTAGGACAGGCTCTACGCGACCTAAAACCGGGGCATCCGTGGTACCGGGAGATTAATGATGCGCTTTTAGCCGGGCATCTCGCGCCCCAGGACAAAGTTGCCGAGATTTTAAAAGAAACTGTTTCAGGTCCCGGCTACGAAAAAGGATACATCATGGACGGTTGGGGGAGGACGACAGAAGATTTGGTATTTTTTGATCCCACGTACGACAAAGTCTTTTTAATAAACATTCCTCGTGAGCTTTCTTTGGCAAGGTTATCCACAAGAAGAACATGCGAGTCATGTGGTGCTGTTTATAACATTGTGTCAAAACCTCCCAAAGTCGAAGGAGTTTGCGATAAATGCGGGGGAGCACTTAAGCAAAGGGATGACGATAAAGAAGAAGCGATTTTAAGAAGACTCGAGATTTTTAAAAACGAGACAAGCGTTCAAATAGAGAAGTTCCGTTCCGACGGTATTCTTATTGAGGTAGACGGTTCCGGCTCTCCGGAGGAAGTTTTTGAGGAAGTAAAAAAGAAACTTCAAGAATAAAAAAAGCACCCCATAATTTAGATTTCTCCAAATTTGAGGTGCTGCGTACTTGAAACTAATCATCCTGGTCTTGCGGTCGATGAGCATATTTGTCCCAAAAACCTATACCCAAGAACAGGAGTAAAACAAAAAGGGCTTTTAGTGACGGTGTAACGTCTGTTCTGTGAATAACACAGACTGCCACCAAAACTATTTCCGCCAGAATAAAAACCCACGTTAAAATCTTGGCGACCACATACTTCGTTTCCATTTCTTTCCTCCTCTTTACCTAACGTACCCTGCCTTTGTCACATCTATTGATAAATGTAATTCTAGCACCCCGTAAGATATTGTCAACCTATAGTCTTACCGGGTACGGAAGTTAGTTTTTTTTACCAAAAGCGTCCGTTCTAGTCCTTTCTGTACCTTTGAGATATAATTTCTTTGATGTCCGTGCTTACAGGAAAAAAGAAGTCTAATATCGTAAAAGATTGGCGCCAACAGCCTAAATCAATCGAAAAATTCCAGTTTGTGCACCACTTTTTACCCCATCCGGAGCAGCAGAAGCGGGCAACTTTACTTTCTAACAGAGCTATCGTTATATATTGTCTGGCGATGCTTCTTATCGCAGGCGTGTTTAGGTTTTTACCTAAAGTAGTGCCCGGGGTTTTAGGTTACGCTTCGGACATTACGGTAAAAGACCTTTTAACATATACGAATGCAAGAAGGAAAGACGCAGGGTTGTCCGAACTGCGTTTAAATTCTGCGTTAACTTCAGCTGCGCACCAAAAGGCTGAGGATATGTTTAAGGATCAGTATTGGGCGCACATTTCCCCCGATGGCACGGAACCGTGGGATTTTATTTTGGGTCAGAATTACGATTATATTTACGCGGGAGAAAACCTGGCAAAGAATTTTAGCAACTCAAAAGATGTGGTCGAAGCGTGGATGAAATCTACTTCCCACAAAGAAAATCTTTTAAGCCCGAACTATGATGAAATAGGGTTTGCCGTAGTTAACGGAGTTATAGAAGGCTATGAAACAACTTTGGTAGTACAGATGTTCGGAAGACCAAGAAATGCTGCTCAGGTAGCATCAGTTTATGAAGAACAAACTGTTCTTGAGAAAGAAGCTACGGCAGCGGTATCTGAAAGGGTAGAATTGCCCGCAACAGAGGGCACCTCAGAGTCTTTACAACAGCCCGTGTATACACAAGCACTTCCGGAAAACCCCGCTCTTGATGTGACTGTGGCTACCAAAACCGTCAGTGCGGTCTTCGGCGGATTTGTCGGCACACTTTTAGCTCTGGACGTATGGTATTCAAAGAGAAAAGGAATTCACAAATTTACGGGGCACACAGTTGCCCATTTGGGTATTTTGGTACTTGTGGTTGCCAGTATCTGGTTTGTTCTGACTCCGGGGATAGTTTTATGAAAGAAAAGACTGACACACACTTAGTTGAATATGCAGTCTTGTTGTCCCTCGCTGCCATAATAAGTTTGTTGTTTTACTACTTCAGGTATGACCACAGGGTACTGATATTCTTATCCGGGGTTGCTTCCTTCGGTTATGTTCTTTGGGGGATTATTCATCATGCTGTGGAAGGAAGGCTGACCAAATTTATCGCAGCCGAGTACGCGGTGTTTGGCGTACTCATTTTTTTCCTGCTGTATACTGTCCTGAGTTTCTAAATATGAAAATAGTTATTGTAATACCTACTTATAACGAAGCAGATAATATCGGAAGGCTTGCAGATGTTCTTCAGCAGGAATTTTTAAAAAGATCTCAACACGATTTCCATATTCTTGTGGTCGAGGGAAATTCACCCGATGGCACCGCGGAAGTAGTACGTGAAAAAATGAAAAACAATCCGAATATTCATTTGCTGATGGAAAAAGTCAAAGCGGGCCTGGGAGCCGCGTATGTTTATGGGTTCAAAGAAGCCATGAATGAACTAAAAGCGGATGTTATTGTTGAAATGGATGCGGATTTTCAGCACGACCCGAAAGACGTAGTCAGAATTGTCGATGAGATAGATAACGGTTACGACTATGTTATTGGTTCGAGGTTTACAAAGGGCGGGAGCATTCCGGATGAATGGGCGTTTAAGCGTAAATTTTTCAGTGTAGGCGGAAACATTTTTTCAAAAATTGTTCTGGGAATCTTTGATGTTAATGATTTCACTTCAGGTTTTAAAGCGTCGCGCGTAAAAGGATTTGTAGATAAGTTGCCTCTGGAAGCAATATTGTCGCAGGGGTTTGCATACAAAATTGACCTTCTGTTCAAAATGCACAGATTGGGCGCAAAAATAAAAGAAGTTCCGATAAAATTCGGATTACGTGACCGCGGTGATTCAAAAATGGAAAAAAATAATTTGCGGGATTCTTTGAGAGTTGTCGTTACCCTTAGGTACAACGAGAATAAAAACTTTGTAAGATTTCTCGTAGTCGGCGGAATAGGATTTATAGTTGACGCCGGGCTGTTCAATATTTTCAGAATTAGTGTATTGAGCTCACGTGATTCTGCCGTGGCTTCGGGTTTTGTAGCCATGATAGTGACCTTTTTATTGAATAACTATTGGTCGTTCGGGGAAAGAAAAATCGACGGGGTACAAAAGAAAGTGCTGGGATTTATTTTGTACATCGTATCTTCCTTTATACCTATAGCGGTCCGTTCAAGACTTGTAGGATTTTCCGTTAGCACGTTCGGAGATACAGCTCTCGTTTCAAACACAGCCTTTTTAATTGGTATAATTTTCGGGTTGATATGGAATTTCACAGTTTATAGTAAAATAATTTGGAAGGTTAATAAAAGGTAACAATATATGGATTATTCGGTAGTAATCCCCGCGTACAATGAAGCGGACAAAATATCATCATCTTTAACGCAGGCTGTGAACTTTATGAGAACGTTTTGTCAAAGTTTTGAAATTATTGTCATTGATGATGGTAGTAAAGACGCCACAGCTTCCATAGTAGAAGAGTACTCCGTGGAAAATCCCGAGGTCAGAGTGATTAGAAATCCTCATAAAGGAAAAGGGTTCGCGGTTTTAACCGGGATGAATGCGGCGGTCGGAAATTTGGTATACATGGCCGACGCCGATCTTTCAGCTCCTATGACGGAATTAAAAAAATTGGCCGTATGGGTTACCGATCAGAATTTTGATATTGCTATCGCTTCGAGAGAAGGAATTGGTGCGGAAAGGGTGGGAGAACCTTTTTACAGACACGCGATGGGAAGAGCGTTTAATCTCATGATACAAATTGTAGCTTTGCCCGGAATAAGAGACAGCCAGTGCGGTTTTAAGCTCTTCAAGGGTACTGTAGCTAAGGATATCTTCGGGAGAATGAAAGTTTACGGTAAAAACACCAAGGAATTGGACAAACCGTACACCGGAGCATGGGATGTGGAGGTTTTGTACTTAGCCAAGAAACTAGGGTATAATGTCAAACAAGTTCCGATAGTCTGGACACACGTTAAGACCACGCGGGTAAGCCCCGTACGTGACTCCATTAAGATGGGATTTGACGTCTTGAAGATAAGGCTGCACGATATTATGGGCCTTTACAACACTGCCAAGTAACGCCCCTCATAAAGTCATAAAGTATATATTTCGGGGTGAAATTTATAAACTATGAAACTATGCGTAATAGGTACAGGTTATGTAGGTTTGGTCGGTGCAGCAATTTTTTCCGATTGGGGTAATGATGTTGTTGGTGTTGATATAGACACCGAAAAGATAGATAGAATTAAAAAAGGCGAAATGCCTATTTATGAACCCGGTCTATCTGAGATAGTTTTAAGAAATATTGCACAGAATAGACTTTCGTTCACAACTTCTATTGCTGATGGTATTAAGGACGCTGAAATTGTTTTCATTTGCGTCGGTACACCTCAAAGCGATACAGGTGCTGCAGATCTCTCACAAGTGTGGGAAGTTGCAAAAGATATCGGAAAGAGCATGAACGGTTATAAAGTCATTGTTACAAAAAGCACAGTTCCGGTAGGAACTAACGAAAAAGTAAAAATGATTATCAGAGAGAATCTTCCGAACTCACAGTTAGAATTTGATGTTGCGTCCAACCCCGAATTTTTACGGGAAGGTTCTTCAGTTGAAGATATGGCTAAGCCAGACAGAACAGTTATTGGTGCCGAGACAGAGAAAGCCCATTCAGTTATGAGAAGGCTTTATGAACACCTGAACGCCCCCATTGTTGAGTGTGATCTCAGATCATCAGAAATGATTAAATACGCTTCAAACGGATTTTTGGCAGCCAAGATCTCTTTCATTAATGAAATTGCTCAAATCTGTGAGAGAGCCGGAGCGGATGTTTCGGTAGTGGCAAAAGGTATGGGTTTGGACAAAAGAGTGGGTGCGGCATTTCTTAACGCAGGTATCGGATACGGCGGAAGCTGTTTTCCGAAAGATGTTGCCGCTTTGTACAAAACTTCAACCGATCAGGACTACGACTTTAAGCTTTTAAGAAGCGTTATGGAAGTTAACATAGCTCAAAGAGAGAACTTCATGAATAAAGTACTCAGACATTTTGGTAAAAATCTTTCCGGAAGAACATTTGCAATATTGGGATTGGCTTTTAAGGGAAACACCGATGATATAAGAGACTCGGTCTCAATTGAACTGTGTAAAAAATTACGTGGTTTGGGCGCAACCCTTAAAGTTTATGATCCTGAGGCAATGTATAACGCCAAACAAGTGCTAGGTTCTGTAAATGTCGAGTATTGTTTAGACAAGTATGAAACTATGCAGGAAGCCGATGCTTTGTTCGTGCTTACTGAGTGGAAAGAATTTGCCACCGTCGAGTTAGATAAAGTGAAGTCACTACTAAAATCGCCGGTTATTTTCGACGGAAGAAATCTTCTTGACCGAAAAAAGGTTGAAGACGCGGGCTTTACATATTTTGCTGTTGGTAAAAGGACTAACGGTATGGTTAAAATAGATACAAGGAATCTGTATCAAACAGTACTACTTAACACCAATGGTTCAACCGGGCAGCACTAAAAAGAGGCTTCTTGTATTTGTACCGGAATTTCCGGTGCTGACGGAAACTTTCATCGAACGTGAGCTCGCTAAAATAGCCGAAAGAGGAAACCTGGATCTTTTGATAATGTCTTTATTGAAAGGTTCGGGTGAGTTCAGTCCTGTTCTCAAACCCCTGGTTAGGTATAGAAGACTTTCCCTTCCGGATGTTTTATTCTCGCTGAGGTATTTTTTTACTTCCGGCACAAATATTTCCAAGGCTTTGGATACTTTAAATTCGTGTCATATGCCCAAAATTCGTCAGTATTACACTTTGCTCAAAGGAATGGGATACGCGCAGATATTTTCCCCGTTTAAACCTAACTTTATAATTGCTCACTTTATGAGCGAGTCCAGCACTATTGTAATGGTGGCCGCGCTTGTGCTCGGCGTTCCCTACGCAATTTCCGCTCACGCTAAGGATGTGACGGTAAACCCCCATTGTATGAAAGAAAAGTCGGAGAACGCAGCATTTGTTTTGATATGCAATAAACACGCACACGAGAGTTGTGTCGGGGCAGTTGGTTCTGACTACTCTCACAAAATTCTGTTGAAATATCATGGGTTAGACACATCAAAGTTCGGGAGATCGGAACATACCGCTAAAATCCCTTTAATACTAAACATCGGGCGTCTCGAAGAAAAGAAGGGTCAAAAATATTTACTGGAAGCAGCAAAAATTCTTCATGACGACGGTGTGGAATTCAAAATGCTTATCATCGGTCCGGGAAGTTTGTACGGAGAACTTAGTGAGCAAATCGGAGCCTTAGGATTGTCGGAACAAATTGAAATATTAGGTGGGGGCACCGGCCTTCCGTTTTCCGAAACCCAAAGATATTACTCTGAAAGTGATGTTTTTGTGTTTTCAGGCATAAACACCGAAGAAGGTGACGCCGACGGTATAGCAAATGTCTTGTTAGAGGCAGCAGCTTCGCGTTTACCCATTGTGGCCACGGATTCAGGAAGTACTAAGGAATTTCTTGAGAACGGAGTGAGCGGGCTTGTAGTTCCTCAAAGGAATCCGGTTGCTTTGGCTGAGAGTCTGAAAAGTATTTTGAATAATAAGGAACTTGCCGGTAGGTTGGCGGAAGAAGCGTACGGGAAAGTTACTGCAGAATTTAACATAGAAGTAAATGTTGCCCATATGGAAGATCTTATTATAAAGGAGTCTATTTAAATGAAGATTGCCGTATTTATTAAATCCACGACTTTCAGCGGTTCTTACGGAGGACTGGAAACTCAGAATAAGCTTTTATGCGAGGGGCTGGCTTTACGCGGACACAAAGTTACGGTGTTTACTCCCCGAATTATAAAAGAAAAAGAACTGGCAATTGAAAACGGAGTCAAATACATTTTTGTTGAGTGCAAAAAGGCTCATTATAGTTCGGTGACAGTTTCAAAAAAAGACAGCTGGGTTGAGAAATCGTACGAAGTATTCCGTGAATTACAGCCGGAGGAAAAGTTCGAGTTAATCGTTGGGCAGAGTTCGGGGGCAGTGGGTGTAATCAGAAATAAGGAAGAATTCGGTTTGCCCATAATTTCTATTTCGCACGGAACAAAGATCGGGGAGCTCCAAACGAAGTTTAAGAGTGACCCGTCGATCAAAGGCTTATTAAAAGCTGTTCTTGACCTTCCGCATGTTTTGAAAAATTTCTTTACCGTACAAAGAGAATTTGTTCACGGTTCCAGTGTAATTGTGGCGGTGTCTAATTTTGTAAAGAGAGCCTTGATTGATGAAACGTTTGTCGAGGATGCCAAAGTTAGGGTTATAAATAACGGGATAAAACCTTTGCAGGTTGAAACAGTTGAAAGCGATAGAGGAGCCGTCGGAAAATTCCGTTTACTGTATGTGGGTCAACTCATCCGCTCAAAAGGTATCGGGAAGCTCGCTGAAATAATTGTCCGCGAAGATATGAAAGATTTTACTTTGGATATTGTAGGTTCCGGGGATTTGCAGGAAGAGCTGGGCGTTATTTCGGGAAAAAGCGGAGGAAGAATAACATTGAGGGGCAAGCTCGATTACGCCGAGGTATTGCGGATGTATAACCCCGCGAGATTTGATGCTTTTGTTTTTCCGACTTCACGTTTGGAAGGATTTCCGATGGTTCTGGTTGAAGCTATGTTCGGACAGCTTCCCATTGTAGCCTTTAATTTGGGCGGGGTTTCCGATGCCGTGACAGACGGAGAAACGGGGTATCTTGTAAATCCCGGTAAATTCTTCGTATTCAGGAGTAAGTTAAACGAATTGAAAGATAACCCGGATTTGGCACGGAGGATGGGTGTTAACGCCGTAAATGAGGCAATGGGGAGATTTACCCTTGATAAGATGTTAGACTCTTATGAGGAGATATTTAAGGAATTAAAAGTATGAATATTTTAAGAATAGTTTACGATTGGCCGAATCCGTGGCAGGGATTGGCTCCCCATCCATATGAAATCACGGCTGCCCAACTTAAGCAGGGGCATAAAGTAACATTGTTTTGCGGACAGTGGACAAACTCAGGCGGCCCCATAAAACTTGATGGTTTGGAAATAAACGCAATAAACCGCGAACCGTACCCCAATACCATTTTTTTTACCAGCAGCGTCGTCCTTTTTTTCCGCTATTTAAAATACAGAAAAACAAATAAACCCGATGTTATTCACTGTCACGGACACTTTGCTGTGTGGCTCTACGCATATAGAGTGTTTTTAAAAAGGCATCTTCCGTGGTCTCAGGAACTTAAAATACCTTTAGTAGTACACTTTCACAACACGGCGAAAGGCAGGTGGGAGACTTTTATAAAGCAAGGAAAACCCATTAAAACCATGTCCAGAATGTTGGGTTGGCCGATGGCAGTTTTCTCAGACAAGATGGCTGTAAAAGCTGCGTCTGCGTGTGTCTTTGTTAGCGCGGACAATGTTAAGGAAGCGCAGGAATATTACGGTGCAAATCCGGCAAAATGTTTCTTAATCGAGACCGGTGTAAACACAGAAATGTTTGTGCCCGTGGGCGAAGAAGAAAAAGAAAAATCCCGTAAGGAAATCGGTTTCGACAGATTCGACAAGGTAATACTTAACCACGGAGTGATGAACGAGAGAAAAAATATACACCTGTTGATTGACGCTCTCGCATTATTACCGGAGGATTATAAACTTCTTCTTTCAGGTACAGGCGATCCCACATACTTAGAAAAACTTAATGAGCAGATGAAATTGAAAAAAGTTGAGCACCGAGTAATAAAGACCGGTTATACTCCTTATCCTCATGTGCCCATCGCGTATCAGGTGTCTGATATATTTGTTTTGCCATCATCCTGGGAGGGATTACCCAAAGCTGTTATGCAGGGACTGTCGTGCGGTATTCCCTGTTTGGTTTCCGGTTTCAAAATCAGTGAGGACATAAGAGGAGTGTTTTATCTCGAAAATCTGGAACCGCAGACAATCGCCAATAAAATTCTGGAAATTACCGGCACACCAAGAGACGTCGATGTTCAACTCATTAGATCCAAACATTCGTGGAATACAAAAATAGAAGGAATAGACGGGATATATGACTTTGCAATCAAAAACTATATTTAAGTACCTACCCTACGTTTTGTTCATACTCGTGCATTTTCTTTTGCTGAACGCGAACACGGCGGAGTGGGGGGATTCGTATAGAATACTCAGAGCTTCTGAATTTATCAGAGACGGAAGTTATCCCGAAGATGAAAAAAGACCTCCTTTGTACTCGATTGTTTTAGCTGTCAGACCTGAATCCGTGAACTCCGTAATGTGGGCAAGAGGATTTATGTTCGTAGCCGGTTTGGCGGGAATGTTTTTGTTCGGAAAATTTTTGGGACAATTTATAAAAGACGAACGTTTTGTTTTTCTGGGAATGCTTCTCCTTTTATTTAATCCGGATTTTCTATATTGGTCGATAAGAGTAATGGCGGATGTTCCTTTTGCGCTTTTAGCTCTCCTCGCAATTTATTTATATAAAAAATGGAAGGACAGTTGGAGTTTTAAACGATTATTTATTCTCGGTATTGTTGCCGGATTTTCTATTCTCACCAGATTCGAAGGATATATTCTGGCGGGTTCTTTGTTTTTATCTTTGTTTATCGAACACAGAAAAAAGCTCAAAATTTATGTTTATTACGGACTAGGGGTCCTGGTTGTTGTTCTGCCCTGGCTTTTGTACCGAAGCCCGTTCTCATCTGAATATTTGGAGGAACCTGCGGGCCGTGCTTACGACTTAAAAATAATCTGGATTTATATAGCGAGTTTGTTAGCGATTTACGGCTTTGTCCCGGCTTTTTCGTTTATTAGAAAAGATGTGTGGAAATTTATTACAAACAATCTCCACGTTTCCATATTTCTACTCCTGGAACTTTTATTAATACTTTTGTGGCCGGCAGCGATACCCAGATTGTTTGTCGCTGTCGTTCCTCTGTTAATCCTTATATTAACTTTGAGTTTGGAAAAATGGTGGGAAAACGGAAAAGAAAATAAAAAAATCTACTTAACTGCGGCGTCCTTACTGTTATTGTATGCAGGATCTCAGTTTTTTCTGAAACTTCAATTTCTTGTTTTAGACAAAGTGTTGTTGGGTGTTTTATTTGTGTTACAGGTGGCCGTTGTCTTTTTTATAGTAAAAAAGAAATTTTGGCTTTCGGTAGTATCGTTGGCAATAATCATGTCACTCTGGTCCGGTTCGGTAATTAAACTGCACAAAGATATATTTATCTCAGTAAAAAATGCGGCAGAATATGCATCGAAAAATCTTGAGGGTAAGATTGCCTACAACGACGTGAGCAGTATTTCCGATTTCTATCTAAATGTTCTGGATACGCCGAAAGTTTCAGGCTTTTATTACAACACTGAAAGCAAGAAAAACTTAACTTACGAGGCCTTACTATCGACCGGAGCCGATTACTTTTTAATCACGAACGAGCACAACACCACAATGGAGCTCGACTTGGAATCCAGACCCTACCTGAAACCTGTGAAAGATTTTGGTTATAATGTAAACGGTGCGGAGTTTTTTGCAAAGATAGTAAAGTTTGAACGGAAGGATTAAATATGAAGCTATCTATTGTTGTTCCCGTGTACAACGAAAAAAACACGATAGAGAAAATTTTGAACGAAATCAAAGCTGTGCAGGGCTTGGATAAGGAAATAATCGTGGTAGATGACGCTTCTACCGACGGTACGATTGATATTTTAAAGGGACTTGAATTGATCCATCCCGATGTCCATTTTTATTATAAGGAGAAGAACAGGGGAAAAGGGCACGCTCTAAAGGTTGGGTTTGAACATACGATCGGTGATTATGTAATTGTGCAGGACGCCGATCTTGAGTACGACCCCAATGATTACCTGAAACTTATCCGTGCCTTAGACGAGCATAAAGCTCAAGTAATCTACGGAAGTAGATTTTCAGGGAGCTACGAGGACATGTCCACTCTTCATTACTTCGGTAACAAAATACTGACATTAATTACAAACATTTTTTTCGGTGTAATGCTGACCGACATGGAGACTTGTTACAAACTAATGCCGGGAGATTTTGTCAGAAATGTAAATATAAAATCCGAAAGATTCGATTTTGAACCTGAAATAACGGCAAAAATACTGAAGTCGGGTTTAAAGATACGGGAAGTTCCGATCTCATACAGAGGGCGCACTCACAACGAGGGTAAAAAAATAACCTGGCGGGACGGAATACACGCTTTGTTCACACTCATAAAATATAGATTTATGGATTGACGGTTAAGATGAAAATCATAAAGTTTATTAGGGAAAACAGATTTATATTAATACTCACGGCATTTGTTGTGATAAATATTGCCGTAAATTTCCGTATAAATGTTTTCCGCTACAACAATTTTGATTTCGGAAAATTTGATCTCGGTAATATGTCCCAGATGCTTTGGAATACCATGCACGGGAGATTTATGTATCTCACCGATTATTTCGGAACAAACTTACCCAGATGGGCGATGAGTCACGTCGACCCGATACTATTATTATTTCTTCCTTTATTCGCGGTGTATCAACACCCGCTTACGCTGGTAGTCTCACAGTTCGTAATACTCATCCTGGCAGCGTATTTGGTCTACAGAATAGCTTATTTGAGATTGGGTTCAAAAGCTGCTTCAGCGATGATCGGCATCTCATACCTTTTATACCCGGCTTTAGGTTATCTAAACGCGTGGACGGGATTTCACGGAGTTACGGCCGCAGTTCCTTTCTTTTTCGGAGCATTCTACGTTTTCGAGAAAATGTACAAAGAGAAAAACTTTAGCAAAAAAAACTTAATTATATTTTGGGTGCTTCTTGTTATTACGATGGCAGGAAAAGAACAGCTCCCTTTATATGTTGTGATGTATTCGTTGTTCATACTTTTCTTCAGACCGCTCAAAGAAGAAGGAAAAAAGTTTTATCAGACAATCACAGGAAAGCTCGCTTTGTCCATGTTTGTGGTAGCTACAGTATGGTTTGTAACCGCGTTTTTTATAATAATTCCGGCATATTCTCAATATAGAGTTATGGGGTATAACAAGTTTGCCCGTGAAATAGGTATTGCGGGGGACACCACACGCGATGTGTCAAAACCCAACTACTTTTTAAGCAGATATGATGCCTTTGGCGAATCCTATACCGACGTCCTCATAGGAATGGTTTTGGACCATCGGAAAGCAATCAGAATATTTTTCGGAGGAGACAGGATTGATAATTTGAGAAAAACTTTCGACCCCGTTTTATTTTTACCATTAGCGTACCCTCAGATACTAGTTATAGCCGCTCCCGACTTTTTAATAAATTATTTAACTTCGGCTGACGGTGTCGGTACGGCAGAGATAACAAACCACAGAATTTCCATGATAATTCCGGTTCTTTTTATATCTTCGATTTATGCCATCGGAATGATTGCCGACGCTTTGGGGAATTTTAGAAAAAGACGCCCCCGCGTGATAAAAGGCGTTCAGATACTTTTCGGAGTAGCTATGGTTATTTCCGGCATACACACGTCTTACGCCTTTAACAATCCGGTTTACCTCTGGATTGATCAGGCCATACGAAAAAGAGTGTTAGCGGAATCGGACCCGGAAGCTGTCTGGAAAAGCAAACTAAAGGTGGGGGAAGTGGTTAAACTTCCTGATTTGGACAACAAAGACGTTGCGTGCGCCGCAAAGATCGTCGGTTTGATACCTGACGGGGCATCGGTCACAGGACCCGACTACTTGGGAGCACATCTATCGCTCAGGGAAACCTACGCAATATTTCCGGCCTTATACACCAGCGCTGACTATGTGATAGTCGATGTTTTTTCCCGCAAGATCCTGACTATTTTAGATGTTGAAACAAGTTTAGTGCGGGATGTTACTGCCGAAATTATTAAAAGCAAGGATTATGAACTGTTGACCGGGTGTGGAAACTTATTTGTTTTTAAGAAAGTAGGTTTTCACGAAAAAACCGACTTGCTTCCGATGCAGGAAAAATTCAGTTATCCGGCAAAATATGAATATAATATTTTGTTCGGAACCGAAATTGCCGACTACAATTACCCTGCAAAAGCTACAAGGGGAGTTGCCGAAAATTTTAGACTTGTCTTTTTCAAAAGAACGAGTGATTCTCTGAACGGTTTTGTAATGTATATGACTTTTATGAATGAAAAGACAGGAGAGCTTTACGAAATTGCGAGTCTTCCGTCTTTCTCGCTAATTCAACCTGCCGACTGGGATTCGGACCGCTACTATATTGAAGATCTGAATGTTAATTTCCCTTCTTTCTTGGACCCCGGAGATTATAGAGTTTTTGTCGGTATGTCCAACAAAGTAAAGACCCGAAATTTATACATAGGGAATATACTTATACAGTAGAAATATGAAAGAACTCGGAAAATGGCAAATAATTAGTTTTGCGTCAAGGTCCATGGCGATGCTTTTGGGACTGGTGCAGACATTTGTGATAATCCGCGTACTTAGTGTGGGGGAGTGGGGAGTTATACAGCTCGCGATTTCAATAGGCGGCGCGCTCGGAATTTATCAACACTTGGGTCTTGCTTCAGCAAGCACCCGTGAAATTTCTTCGGCATCTGACGACAAAGAAGTTTTTAAAATATTCATAACTTCGGCGGTAATACGTTACGCCATCACCGTTCCGATTGCTATCGGGCTTTTTCTTGCGGCGAATTATGTGGCGGTTGATATTTACAAAAATGAAGTTCTTGTCCTTCCCATTAAAATTTATGCCCTTACACTACTTTTCCAGGGAGTGCAGAGTATTCTAAACTCGGTTATATCCGGTACAAAAAGATTTAAACAGCTATTTCTATATCAAATCGCAATTGCCGCCGCGAGCGTGGTTATCTTTATACCGCTTGTTTTAACTTACAGGGTAAACGGCTACTTCTACGCCTTTTTCATGTTCAATGTCCTGAGCTCTATTATTTTGGGTTATATAGCTTTCAAACCTTTAAGAGGGAGTATGCAGTTTCCGAGCCGCTCAGATTTTAACCGTCTTTTCAAAGAAATATTTTCAATAAGTATGGCAATTTATCTTGTGAAAATTATTTACACCAACTGGGAAAAGTTTGGAACAAACGTTCTGGGATTATTTAACTCTCCGGAAGTTATAGCTATTTTTGCGTTCGCACTTTTGTACGCAAAGAAGTTAATGAGTATTTCTGATGCTGTTACGGATGTAAGCCTTCCCGTTCTTTCCGAAAAATATGTGAAAGATTTTGCGGATTTCAAAAGACTTTTTACTAAAAATTTCGACAAGATTTTTATAAGCGTCATCGCAGCAGCCGCGTTTGCTTCATATTGGGCTCCCGAAATCGTGAACCTGGTAGTGGGAGGGGATAAGTATCAGGATTCCTACGTTTTGATTGCACCGGTCATATTCGCGTTTATCCTATATTCTTTCATCAATATTGTAAAATCCAGCGTCTTGATTCCGGCAAAAATGGTTAAACATATGATAGCCGGGTTTGCATTGCTGATAGCGGCAACCGCAGCTTTCTTTTTCGGAACATACCGCACTATCGGCGCCCTTCCGGGCATGGCGTGGGGAATGGCTTTCGGCTCTGCGATGTCTTTTTTATATATAAGTGTTGCTACAGGAAAAAAATTAAAGTTCAGCTATTTTAACATTGATCATCTAGCGATACTTGCGCAGGCGTTTTCAATTTCTATGATCGCAATGTTGCCGTTAAATATGAAGATTGCATTCTTTCCGTTTTTGTTCGGGATGTTAATTTGGGCGTTTTTCATTCCGGGCTATTTGACTAAAAAAGAAGTTCAAAGCGGAATTGAATACGCGAAAAAATTTGTGAGGGCGTTGAAGAAATAATATGAAAATACGGGAACGTTTAACCGGTCTTATTACCAATAAGCACGTGGCTATCATTTTTTTTATACTGGTCTTTGGTTTAACGCGTTTTCTTTTTCTTGGCCCCGACGAAATAAACCCCGACGGAGTTAACTGGCATTATAGGTCGCAGCAATTTATTGTCGGTTTAAAATCGGGGGATTTTGAGCGAACTTACCAGCATTATCATCCGGGCGTCACTTTAATGTGGATTACAGGAGTGCCGATTGAGATCTATAAACAAATCACGGGGATAACCACTTACGATCAATTCAACTTCCTGGCCTTTAATACCGTGGCTAAAGTTTCGGTGGTGGCTGCCCAGTTAATTCTGACCTTTATTCTTTTATATTATTTAACGCGGGTGGTTGGGTTCAAAATAGCCTATTTTTCGGTGTTTCTTTTCTCCCTGGAACCCTTTTTTATGGGCAATTCCAGGTTGTACCACATGGATATACTGCTGGCGCTGTTTGTGCTTATAGGTTTGCTTATAAGCTGGTTAAATCTCAGGAATTTTAGCTATAAGGGGACAATTCTGACGGGGGTGTTCTTGTCACTTTCATTTCTTACCAAAAGCATCGGTATAGGCGCTCTCTTTTTTGTATTGATTTTTTCAACAGCTTACTTTGCGAATAAAAAAGATCTCAGAGGACTTTTGAAATACTTTTGTACAATATTGGGTGCGTTTATCGTAACAACCTTTTTATTATTTCCCGCTTTGTGGGTAAGGCCGGTTTACTACATGACGGAGATATTTGCCGAGTCTGAAAGAGTAGGAATAAGAAAAGGTCACGAACAGATAGTATTCGGGGAAACAACACAGGACGCGGGGATTTTATTTTATCCGCTGGTGCTTCTAATTAAAGTTACGCCGTTTTTAATAACCGGACTCGCGCTTTGTTTAATAAAATGCGCAAAGTCCGCTACTGCGGTTATGAAAATTTTTGCCTCTAAATATTCCAACCCTTACCTTTATCTTGCCATGTTCTATCTCGGATATTTTTTCGTCATGATTTACCCGTCCAAAAAACTTGATAGATACATGCTTCCGCTTTATCCGTTTTTAGCGCTTTTAGCTGCTCATGGAATTTTAAGATTTTACTTATTAATAAAAACGACCAGGTTAAAGAAAATATTCATGAGCCTGGCAATATTCTCATTTACTCTTTTTTACATCCTACCCGCGGTCGTGGATTTTCCTTACTACTTTACATATACCAGCCCGTTGTTCGGTACTGCTGAATCGGCAAACAGGATTATTGCCCAAAAACCATTCGGCATCGCGGTTCCGGCACTTAAGGACTACATAATAGAGAAGTACGGCGGTGAACCGGAGCTGGGTTTTATAGACACAAAGCCTATGAAAGCAATTTACTCGAACTCAAAAGTAGCGGATATAAGGATTAACGGGGTAAGCGATTACGAACTATTAGTCTTAGGAATAAACGAAGAAATGCCCGAAAAAGTTTTAAAAAGCGGAACCAGGTTCAGGAAAGATTCATCGCTTTACGTTAACGGATTGGAGTACTGGAGAATATATGTCAAGGAAGACAAGTAGTCTTTTATACCTGATAATATTTCTTGCCCTTGCATTAAGACTAGCGGGAATAAGTCACGGATTCCCTTTTATTTTCCACCCCGACGAACCTACAATAGTCCGGTCTGCTCTTGATGTGAGGTTTGATCCGAATCCCGGTCACTTCGACTGGCCTCACTTTTTTATATATGCTAACTATTTTGTTTATCTGGTTTTTGCTAAGATCCGGGATCTCGCAATCGATTATAACTTTCAAAACTTTATGATTAAAATATTTCCGCTCATGTGGGACGACACCGTCGTTTTCTATTTTATAACGCGCGTTTTTGCGGCAGTGCTTGGGGCGTTAACGGTGATTCCAATATATAAAACCGGAAAAGTTCTGTTCGGCGATAAAGTCGGTCTCCTCTCAGCCCTGGCTTTTACCTTAATCCCTTTTCACGTGTGGCATTCCCACTATTCGCTCCCTGACGCGCCCATGTTGTTTTTTATGTCGTGGGGGGTTTACTTTGCCGCGCGTATTCTTGTCCACGGATATCCTATAGACTATATAATGTCGGGGTTTTTTATAGGGATCGCCGCCTCGAACAAGTATAACGGGGGTCTGGGAGCCGTTACAGTACCTTTGGCGGCGTTTTTACGCTGGGTTTTGGTCAAAATACGCCTTTCCGATACAAGGGGCGATTTTCCCTATTTTAAGACGATTTTGAACCTCTTTTTAGCCGGCATTTTTGCCTTTTTGGGGTTTGTCCTCGGTACACCGTATGCCATCCTGGACTATAAGACCTTTAGCAGGACCGACTCGGCAGTGGGAGCTTTTTGGCAGTTCACCAACGTGGGTTCGGTAAGTTTTTCCGAGCATCTGGTAAAATTTTTCACGGACATAAGTTTTAAAATATCGGATGACCTAGGTTACACAATTTTGATCGGGCTGTTTCTAACTTCCGGCCTTGTTCTTATTAGATTTTTAAGAGGAAAATTTTCCAGGTTTGACGTGTCTTTGATGTTTTTAATAATTACGGTGTTTGCCCTAATTTATTACATTTCGGGTTTCGAAAAAAGCCGTTCGCAGTATTACTTCATTACATACCCGTTCTTTTCGGTCATATTCGGTTATTTCTGTGTGTGGGCTATGAATAAGGCGAGTCTGGGAATGAAGTCATTATATTTTCCGATAATTCTCATTTTATTTTTACCTCCGTTCTATTTGTCCGTTTATAATTCAGTAAGATTTTTAAGAAACGACACACGGCTGGAGTTGCAAAAATTTCTGGAGACAGAAGTTCCGCTGGGTACGCGGGTAGTTTACGGAAGCTCGGATGTAGAGCCCGTAGCGAAGTATGTATTTAATAATGCGGTGAAAGATGCAACAAAACTACCTAAAGGAACGCGTTATTATTACATCGAAACGGACAAAGGAGTTTCTTCGGGCAAAGCCCTTTTTGAGGTGTCTAACAAAGGTAGAATTGGCCCGTATATCACGGTCGAGGAGATGATCCGCTAATGATTAAATTTATTAAAAACCACTTACTTGAAATACTTTTTGCCCTTCTTTTTATAGCCTCCAGGCTTCCTGATCTTGGGAACGATACGTTTAATACCGATGTATGGAAATGGAAGGCGCGTAGCTACGATTTCGGCACCGGTGTCTTTACTTGGGATTTAGAAAAGACAATTCAGAAATATCATCCCGGGGTTACTTTAATGTGGCTCGGGACGGCTGCAATAAAAGTTTACAATTTTTATTCCGAGAGTAATCCTGCCGAAAATAGCGTCGCGATGATTTTTCAGCTTCACTTTGTGCAAAAACTCTTCGTGGTGACTGCAATAGCGGTAACACTGGGTCTCTCACTTTTCGTACTCAAAAAATTGTTCGGGGCGAGAAAAGCTTTATTGTTAGTTACCTTACTTTCTCTTGAACCGTTCTACCTTGCTTTAACCCGCGAGTTCCATTTGGAAGGATTGATGTCGACGTTTATGCTGGCGTCTTTTTTGTGGCTTTACTATTACACACTGGATATGGGCAAGAAAAAAAGATTGGTAGTTTCGGCTGTATTCGCGGGACTGGCTTTTTTAACCAAGACCTCAGCATTATTTATGTTTCCTTACGCGGGGCTTATATTGCTGATAGAAGGAAGGAAAAATATTGTCACCGCTTTACCGAAAATCGGATTGTGGCTTCTTATATTTTTAGCCACGTTCACGGCATTTTGGCCCGCTATGTGGGCATTTCCCGGGCAGGCTCTGGCAGCGCTCTACCGCGGGGTGTCGGAAATCGGAATTGAAAGGGAGCACGTACAATTCTATTTCGGAAAGCTTGTAGAAGACCCGGGCTTTTTCTACTATTTCGTAGTTTTGGGTTTACGCTCTTCTTATCTTTTAATTTTAGGTTTAATCGGAACCGCAATATTTTGGAAAAAAATATTTGTTGAAGGACAACGCAAGTTTTTACTCTACGTTTTGTTGTTTGTAGGATTTTATTTCGCGCAGTTAATAATTCCGTCAAAGAAACTGGACCGTTACATTTTACCGAATATTATGATGTTGTCTTTAATCACGTCTTTGTTCTGGATTTGGCTACTGGAAAAAATAAAAGGAAGAAGTTTCTTGAAATTTATTCCTTTGGTAATTGCCACGGCAATACCTGCATTCTACCTCCATCCTGACTACATGTCGTATTACAACCCGATGTTCGGCGGCCTTAAAACAGGAATAAACGTCTTGGAGCCTAAGTGGCTAATCGGGGAAAGACAAGTTATAAACTTTTTTGAAAAGAAAATGACCGAAGACGGATTGAACCCTGTTTACGGCAACACTTCTTTAGAAAAAGTTCTGAGCGGATCGGAGGCAGGAAATGCTTTAACCGTAGCTTTCCAGGAAAAATATTATACCCAGATTCACCCGTTTTTCCGTGTAATAGGGGGATACGCGGTCATCGAGGACTTAACGCCTTTCGCGGTAAAAACGAAGTACTTTGTCTATCCTGTATGGGGCGACATTTCCGGGGAAGAGAAAAGGTTCGGTTTAAAGTATGTAGATAGCATCTATCTCCGTGGTGTTGAAGTATATAAAGTGTACGAGAGAACTTCATTATGATTGGGGCATTCATACAAAAAGTTAAAACGAATAAGTATCTGATGGGTACGGTATATATAGGAGTCGGTAGTGTTTTGGCTTCTATTTTTTCGTATTTACTGCAATTTGTTTTCGGTAGAATACTTTCAGTTGCCGATTTCGGAACTTTTAATGCTTTGATTTCTCTCTCATATTTGGTGGGTGTTCCTGCGGGAGTTTTCAGCGTCTCACTTATAAAATATGTTTCGGAACTTTCTTCGAGGCAGGATTCAAAAAAACTTACGGCAATGTACTGGAAACTTCTTGTAATTTCACTGGTGCTGGGGGTTGGAATATCACTAGCGATTTTTTTACTTAGATTTAGTATTTCGGAACAACTAAAAATCAATGACACCGTTCTTATTACCGTTTACGGTATTTCGATGGGATTGGCTTTCGCAGGGGCAATACCGGCCTCGTACTTTCAGGGTTTGCTAAGATACCGTGCTTACGCCTTTTTCAATGTGTTGTCGAGCTTTTACCGTTTTGGTTTTTCTGTTCTTGCCGTTTTATTAGGGTTTAAATTAGCGGGAGCGTTCGGAGGAATGTTTGTTGCCGGTGTGTTAGCGCTACTCACCGCATTTTTTATTTTACGCAAGAACTTAACGGTTTTTGAAAACATCAGCTTAATGGAGGACTACAAAAGATTACTCGCGTTCAGCCTTCCGGTAATGTTTGTAAGTTTCGGATTAATGTTTCTAAATAATATAGACATAATTCTAGTTAAAAAATATTTTGATCCGGAAATGGCCGGATATTATGCGGGTACTGTTACTTTAGGTAAAATTTTTCTATTCGGTGCCGGTGCAGTTTCTACGGTAATGTTCCCTACAATTTCTTCGCTGGCTGCGCGGGGGTTAAATTACGGCCGGGCGTTTTTTAAATTTTTATCACTTCAGTTAGTATTGGTCGCCGGAGGATTGGTAGCCTTCTCATTATTTCCTTCTTTTCTGACCAGACTATTTTTCGGAGAAAGATTTATGAACTCGGTGGAGTACTTGCCGGTTTTCTCGCTATTCATCGGTTTATATATAGTGATTAACTTTCTGGTACTGTTCTTTTTGGCCGTCAATAGAACCTCCGTGTTCCTACTGTTGCTGCCTGGTTTAATCGTCCAGTATGTACTAATAAACTCAAATCACGCGACTTTGTACAATGTAATCAGTGCCGACATATATGCTGGTATAATCAGCTTAGTACTTCTTTCCGTATTTTTTATAGTAGGTAACAATGGAAAAAGAGCAACAGAAATCTGAAAAACTTGTTTCGATAATTGTCCCTGCCTATAAACAAGAAAAAACCATCAAACAAGATCTTGAAAATATACTGAACACTATGCTTCAAACCAGGTGGGATTTTGAAATTATAGTAGTTGTCGACGGCGTGCTTGATAAAACATACGATATTGCAAAATCTTTGGAAAATAAAAAATTAAAAGCATTTTGTTATGAGAGAAATAGAGGAAAAGGTTACGCAATCAGATACGGTATGGCAAGGGCGTCGGGCGATTACGTTTCGTTCATAGACGCAGGGATGGACATTAACCCCAACGGAATTTCAATGCTTCTCGAACACATGGAATGGTACGGAGCGGATATTATTGTGGGGAGCAAAAAACATCCGGCATCTAAGGTTAAATATCCTATTGTGAGAAGAGTTTATAGCTGGGGCTATCACACTTTGGTGTGGTTACTTTTCGGTTTACACGTGAAGGATACTCAGACGGGGCTGAAGGTATTTAAACGGGAAGTTCTGGTCAAAGTATTACCCAGGCTTGTAATAAAAGAATTTGCTTTCGACATCGAGCTATTGGCCGTAGCAAGCCATTTGGGCTTTCATAATATTTACGAAGCTCCGGTATATGTAAATATAGATTTTTCTGAATCCTCATTTTCGGCGTTTTTCTTTCTCGACCGGCACATCCGAAACATGTTATTAGACACCGCCGCCGTTTTCTACAGATTGAACTTTTTAAAATATTACGATGACAAAAGTGACAGAAAGTGGGTCTATGACAAAGAGTTGGATATGCGCGTCAATACAGGAGAGTTGAGAGGTGAATAAGTTCAGCATTATTATTCCCGTCAGAAAAATAAATGAGTTTTTAAAAGAGAATATTTCTCACCTGAAAGAACTTACTTACCAAAATTTCGAAGTAGTAATCATTACCGACGAGGAAGAGAGTTATGATTTTCAGGACTCAAGATTTATCCTGATAAATTCCGGCCCTATAGGACCCGGTGAAAAAAGAAATATAGGTGCGGCAAAAGCTTCCGGAGACATATTAGCTTTTTTGGACGATGACGCATATCCGGAAAAAGATTGGTTAGACAGGGCAGTTGAAGTTTTTGAAAATCAGGAAGCGTACGCTCTTGGGGGACCCGCCATGACACCGAAAGATGCGGAGTTTTTGGAAAAAATGTCGGGGAGGGTGCTGGAGTCCTGGATGGCAAGTGCCGGAACGGTTTACAGGCATACGCCCGGAAAAAGTATGGAAATCGATGACTACCCCACAGTAAACTTATTTGTGCGGAAAAAAGTATTCGATGGGGTAGGGGGCTTTCCCGTTGAATTTTGGCCTGGGGAGGACACCAAGCTTTGTCTTGATCTGGTAAAGTCTCAGGGAAGAAAGTTTAACTATGAGCCCTCACCGGTGGTTTATCATCACAGAAGGAACCTTTTTATCCCGCACCTAAAGCAAATATCCAGGTATGGACGCCACAGAGGCCAGTTTGCCAGGATTTTTCCCGAAACGTCCAGGCTTCCCTCCTATTTTGCCCCTTCGGCGTTTGTAACGGGCTTGGTTCTGGGTCCTTTCATATCTTTAGCCTTACCCCGGCTTTGGGAGCTGTACCTAATCGGGTTGGTCCTATACCTGTCAATGTTGATTTGCGAAGGTGCCCGCGTTTTTTTCAAAGATAAAAATCTAAAAGGAGCGGTTTATGTTTCTTTAGGAATTTTTCTAACTCATATAGTGTACGGAATAAATTTTATAGTTGGCATATTGAAAAAACCTGCGTTAAAATTGAGGGGCGTCGATAAAACAACGGGAAATTATTTAGGAGGATAAAAATGGAAGAAACTGTTACATATAAAAATCCGAATTCGAAAGTAATAATTAAAGTTATAAACGAGAAATGTATTAGTGCGGCGACTTGCATAATACACGCGCCGGAAACTTTTGATTTGGATGCAAACGGTATTGTGTACGCGAAAGAAGGAACTTGGGACGAGGCAGAAAAAATTATTAAGGGTGCTAAGTCATGTCCCACTACAGCCATTATTGTTGAGGACCTCGAAGGTAACGTTTTATATCCGGAAAACAAATAGATAGTTGTCGATATCTTAGTTGAACTTCCCGATTGCTTTATATATACTAAACAAATGAAAAAAGGGTTTTCAAGATGAAAATTGCAATAGGGTATCCTCCAATAGATCAGTACAAGGGAGTGCCATTATTATCCCAGAACAGACAGTTCCAGTACTTTAATGCTCCCACATACATTTATCCCATGGTTCCGGCTTATGCTGCGTCACTAGCTAAAGAACGAGGATATGATGTGGTGTGGATGGACGGCATCGCGGAGAAGAAAACCTACACGGAATGGCTTGCAGATCTTGAAAGAGAACAGCCCGATTATCTTATGATGGAGACCAAAGCTCCTGTCTTGAAATTTCACTGGAAAATAATAGATGATATCAAAGAGAAGTTCCCCAATATGGTAGTTATTTTGGTCGGTGACCACGTTACCTGGAACCCCGTAGAAACATTAGACGCCTGCAAAGTTGATTACATAATAACGGGAGGCGATTACGATTTTCTTTTGAGCGATACCGTTGAAGCCATAAGTAGCCACAGCTACTTACCCGGGGGAGTTTACGGTAGAAAAGGGGATACAAAAGTATCCGTAGATCCCAAGTGGTTGAAAATGCATAAATCAGAAATTTCCGGTGAAGAAGAATACTGGCAGAGCGGACCTTTAGAACTGCAACATAATTTAGATGACCTTCCGTTTGTAGACCGGGACTTAACAAAATGGAAACTTTACGCATACGCGAACGGAAATTATAAATATACGCCTGCAACTTACATGTATTCAGGAAGAGATTGTTGGTGGAATAGATGCACTTTTTGTGTTTGGGATCACACTTTAAATCCACAAGGTTTCTATAGAAGATTTTCCCCCGAAAGGCTTTTTGCCGAAGTTAAACATGTTGTCGACAACTACGGCGTCAAAGAAATTTTTGATGATGCGGGAACTTTATTTATCGGCCCGCCGTTGAAAAAGTTCTGCGAACTTCTGATAGAGTCCGGTTACAGCAAGAAAGTTGTGTTTGGCTGCAACATGAGATTAAACGCTTTAACTTCCGAGTATTACGAACTCATGGGCAAAGCCAATTTCAGATTTATTTTGTATGGAATGGAATCGGCGAATCAGTTTACTTTGGACAAGTTGGATAAAGGACTGCAGGTAGAAGAGATTGCAGAAGGCGCCAGAATAGCTAAAAAGGCAGGTTTGGAGCCCCACGTAACCGTTATGTTAGGCTACCCCTGGGAAACCGAGGAAATGGCTCAAAAGACCATAGACTTGGCCAAAGATCTCTTTAAAAGGGGCTACGTTGACACCATGCAGGCTACAATCGTAATACCGTATCCCGGGACTCCTTTATATAAGGAGTGTGTGGAGAAAGATTGGTTGCAGGTCGGGGCAAAGGACTATGAAAAGTTTGATATGAGAGCGCCTGTTATGAAAATACCGTTTTCAAACGAACGTTTGTACGAATTAACCCAATCACTTTATTCTTCATTTTTCACACCTCAGTACATTTTAAGAAAAGTACTTTCGGTAAGAAATTGGAGTGACGTCAAATTTTTAGGTTACTCAGCCTGGAAACTATTAGGCCATCTATTGGACTTTGATAAGGAGCAGACAAAGGTAAATTGGTTGTCTCCTAAGTTTTGGGGAAGTGCATTAAAAAGTATGTTTGCGGGTGCAGCAGCTAAGAAAGAATAAACTCTTCCAAAAAATGTGTACGCATTTGATTACAAAAAAGCCACGAGTTTATTTTAGTAAACACCGTGGCTTTGAGCGCTAGCACGTATCGAATAACCTATACCCTTCCAAGGTAATTGGATGGAAATGGTCGTCGATTATTCTCTTAAAGATTTTGTCGACAATTTCCAGTGCGAGGAGTGGTTCGGGTAAGGTGCTCATATTTACCAAAACCCCCTGTTCCTGCCTTGTGACCTCTACGGTAAAGTATCGCGAAGGATCACAAACCGCGTTTATCTGAGAGTTAAGATTTATGTACAACTTCTCCTCAAATTTGATAAACGCGCCCGGCGAAACAAATACCCTTGCGTTAACTGGTAATTCCCTGAGCTTTATCATTTCTCTTCCTTTCTAGTTGCAGTTAGTTCGCACGATTTTCTCAAGTTTGACAGGTCTAAAGTTCGTGCCCAAGATTACCCACCTGTCCAAAACAGGTATGTTGAAACCTTTCGGTATGGTGCACAGAGTTACGAGCACTCCTTTTCCGAGCATAGTAACACGCATAGTTCTGTCTCCCACAGAGTCGTAGCCCAGCGTCACCTTTACGTTAAAGTTTATGTACAACCTTCCTGTATGGCACACAAGAGCCTTCGGTGAAGCGTATGCTACCGTACCTTTTCCCAGGTTACCGAGCCTGTATAACATTTCCCCTCCTCAGATTGAGATGTATTTTCGGTACGTTTTCGTGTATTCCTTAAGAAGGTGCCTGAACCGGCCCGCCATCAACGGATCCATCTCAGATGAAGCTTCAATGAAAAATCCGTTTTTGTTTTTGACAATTTCAACTTTAAGATACTCAATTTTGTACCCCTCGGTTCTGAGTAGCCCGACCACTTGTTTGCTTGCTGCCAACGCGTTATCGTAAGACATAAAAATTATCACGTCAGTCCCTTTTTAGGTTTGGTTAGCTCGCCTCGGATTCGCCGGAAAGTATTCCTTTGTATTTGGTTTCTGAGATGCAGTCTGATTACCGTCTTTTTTCCAACTTATGAAGACAGGTTTACCTCAACCCCGCCTCACGTGTCTGCCCATAATTTTCTCTCCTTTTTTACGGATTTATCTTTGTGTATGGGATTCTAACAGCATAAGGCTGTGTTTTCAAATCAGCCGTATATGCCAAAAAGAGGACACGGTTTAATAAAAAAAGCCCGTTGTGTTTTGGTAAAAACAACGGGCTTATGTTCTGTCGGTTAAAAATAACCTAGCGTGCGATATTAAAGCAGATGGGTTGTTTGTCAGGGCAGGAATTAGCGTGCTTGATAGCCGCTATAAACATATGGACTTTTTCCGGATACGCGCTGTCAAAGGTTATCCGGTTTTTTTCCGCGTCTACAGTATAATGCTGACTTTCAAACACGTGCATTTTTTCGCCAATCCGCATTGCTCTGCTCAAATCATCAGGCGAACAAAAAAATATGTACATATCCTCCCTTGCCTTTCTGTGCCGTTTAGCTATCTGATAAAGAGATGTGTTGTTCAACACGTGCGCGAGCTTTGTTCGGTTCCTCCCTTCTTCCTGTCCGGTCGTTCTAGTTTGTATGCTCCGCTGCCTACTCCCAGTAGTGCAAGTTCTCCCACCAGGAAATCAGCGTCGCATCCCTCATAAAAACTGATGAGGAGCTTTTCGGAGCAGTGGTACCAGCTTTTGTCGCTCCTGCGTAGCCTTTCCAGTGCAGTAGAAAACCCCTCTACCGTGAAAAAGAAAAAATCGTACATTCGCCCTCCCTTTCACTCCGATTTTTATGCCTGTAGTATATCAAAATCGGTTATGATAGTAAATCGGGCTTAGCTTGTTTAGGTTGTAGTACAATAGAAAAATGGAAATGAAGACCGATTATTATTTCTTGGATTTCCTCAAATTTTTGGACAAGATAGATTTCAAAGACAAGAAAGTTTTGGATATTGGCTGCGGAGGCGGTGACACAACTTACGAACTTTGCAAACGTGGAGCCGACGTAATAGGCTGCGACATTGCAGATGCAAGAAAACCTGAGAACAAAAGTAAATTTCCGTTTAATATCATTGAAAAGGATAAATTAAGTTTTACTGATAATTCCTTCGATATAATTACAAATTTTGACGTTTTAGAGCACGTAGAAAATGACCTGAATTTTATTAACGAGATGTACAGAGTGTTAAAACCCGGAGGAGTTGCTTATGTATTCACACCGAATTTGTTCAGAGTAGGACGCTGGGTCAGGACAATTGCTACCGGTAAGTTTCCGGTTTTTCCCATGTTTTTGGGTACAACCGATGTGCTTGGAGATTGCGTTCACTTAAGAGAATATACAAAGGGATCCTTAGAAAATTTATATAGTAAATCTAAGTTTGGCAGGGTTGATATAGAGAATTTCTGGCTGGGTTTGTACCATCCGGTTACGGTTAAGTATAGGGTTGTTAGGCCGCCTAAATTTTTGTCATTTTTAAGTCAGACAGTAGTAGCCAAAGCCCAAAAATCCGCTTAGTTTTCGGGAGCTCGGGAGAACGCTGTTGTAGTACAATATACAAATGGAAAATCAGCCAGAAGATTTGTCCGAAACCCCTACAATATCCATACTGATACCCACACTTAATGCCGTTTCGGTGTTAAAGAATTGCTTGGAATCAATAAATAATCAGAACTACCCCAAAGAAAAAATCGAAATAGTAGTAGCTGACGGCGGTTCTGCTGACGGAACGGTTGAATTAGCTAAGGAATATGGGGCGGTTGTTGTACAAAACAAATTAAAGACCGGAGAGGCAGGTAAAGCGGCAGCATTGAAGGCCTGCACGGGGGATTTCGCGGTGTTAATAGACTCAGATAATATTTTGCCGGACAGCGGATGGTTGGGTCAGATGATTGAGCCTTTGTTGAAACACGTTGAAGCGGTAGGAAGCGAGCCGTGGAAATATATTTGGAGAAAAGAAAACGGATTTATAGACAGATATTGTGCGTTAATCGGTATGAACGATCCGTTTGTAATGTTTTTAGGCAACTACGATAGGGTGAATTTACTAACCGGCAAGTGGACGGAAGTGGAGCACGAAGAAGAAGACATGGGCGGCTACTTGCTTTTGGGCTTGGACCGACGGGGAGTACCTACAATTGGGGCAAACGGAACTGTTTTCCGAACTGAGTTTTTAAAAAGCAGGGTAACAGGCGACTATTTGTTCGATATTGATATCTTGGCGAAGGAAATAAAGGACAAGGGCTCGGTTAAATTTATTAAAGTAAAAAACGGAATAATTCATAATTTCTGCGGAAGTGATATCGGAAAGTTTGCAAGGAAACAAAAGAGGCGTGTGAAAGACTACCTTTTTCATTTAAATGAGAAGAAAGACCGCGAATTTAGTTGGGGAGATATGGACTTGAGCGGGAAAAATCCGTGGGGAATGGTAAAGTTTGTTTTGTCTTGCGTATTGGTGGTACCTTTACTTGTGCAAATGATTGCAGGATTATTTAAAAAATTTGATACTGCCTGGTTTTTTCATCCCGCCGCTTGTTGGATCACTTTGTGGGTTTATGGGACAGGGCGTGTGGGCCGCTACTTTAAAAGTGCGGAGTTGAGTAGGGAGGGGTGGGGGCAGTGACACAACCCGTTTCAAGTAGTTATTCGAGTGGCAAGTATTATGACGAAGTTTACAATAGAAACGTGTCGTTAAAAGTCAGCTCTAAGTGGTTTCTTAACTATTACATCTCAGTTAAGGGAGTTTGTTCGGACTTTGAGAAAGATAAGACTCGGTCAATAATAGAAATCGGTAGTGGGCACGGAGGTTTTATTAAATTACTTAATGACAAAGGATTTAATAATGTGGTTGCATCAGATATTAATTCAAGTATTTACCGTGGGTGTGGGTTACAAAACAGATATTACAAACTAGATATTTTAAAACCCTTGCCACTAGAGGAAAAATTCGATGTAGTCATAGCATTTGACGTATTCGAACATATTGATAACATGGGTAAGGCAGCCGTAAATATTTATGAATTATTAAATTCTGGTGGTAGGGTTCTGTTTTCCGTGCCTTTCCCTTCTACTAAGCATTTGTACGATAGATTCCACACTAATATGCAATTGCCTCATTATTATACGAATATTTTCAACAGCCTCGGATTTAAATTAGATGGAGTTTGTACCATGTCTTTTACTCCGGTATTGTGGCGGTTTGGATGCGCCCTCCCCTTGAAGCTAAACATCGAGTCTAGGGTATTCATAACAGAGGTGTTTTTCAACTTTAGAAAACTCTAAGTGTTTAACTGGATTGGGTGATTCTTGGTTATGTTTTTTGTAACTGTTTCAGGTAACTTCTTTTATAGGAAAGTGGGCAGTATTAGTTTATTGCGAAAAATATTTCGTAGAGCACTGTTGTTGGATTCCGATAAGAGCGCCTACCAAGTACTCTTTGCACCTGACGCTTAGAATAAGCGAACCAGATTGTTGAAAATTTCTCTATGAATCGAAGCATCATTTTGTTACGTTATAAACAATGAATAAGTGTTGCGCAAATTTTATCAGGCTGTGCTGGCCCGTTGATTTGATTCCTAAAGCACCTAACGGAGTATACAATCCTAGGAAGCCGCTTAATTTCTCCACGACTTTTAACCCCGGTACACCCTTCCCCAAGTCGATGAGTTCGGGCATTGTAAACTCTTGGATATGAATAATTTCGCCCCCACTTTCAAGGTGATACCCTAAATTTCTTGGAAATGTTATTTTACCATGGATCAATTCTATAATTTTGTTAGATAGTCTGAGCCTGTTGGGCGTTCCTATTATTATTACGCCGCCAGATTTTACAATATCCGCCAGCATTTTGAGATATAAATGCGGATCTTTTACATGCTCTATAACATCAAACGAGATTACAACGTCAAATTCGTTTTTGTTTCCGTAGTAACCCTCGCTTATTTTCCGAAATTCGATATCATATTTTGGATTTAAAAAGTTTACAAAATCCCCACCAGTTACTTTGTTCGAGTATCTTTTAGCGATTGAGGTGTGGTCTCCGTTTCCACAGCCGCAATCGAACACTTCGGTTGTTTTTCTCAGATATTTTCTTAAAAGATAGTCAACAAAATACTCGTATATAGAAAGTGAATTTTTGAACAAATGTTTCATTGGCAGTGATTATATATGCCTAAGACATAAGGTACAACACTACTTCTTTTGCAAGCGTAAAAAATATAACACACCTGAAAATAAAATAAAAATAGTGGTCATTACAGACCCTATATAAACAAACTTTTGAGGGTAATATTCTATAACCAACTGGAAGTCTTGAATACCGTTTGCGTCTTTAATATTGATATCCCAAAAATTGGCATAAAAGTTAACCAGGTTGTGATTTGTGCCAATTTCCTTTCCTTCAAAATATACTTTCCAGTTAGAATCAAAAGACTGGTTAAACACTAAAATAAAATTATTTTTAGCATTTTTAATATCAACCACGTACTTCGTGGGGTTGATTTTTTTAAATGAGAGGTTTGGTAACTCTATTTGTTGCACCGGATCTACTGTTATTCGCTTAACTATGAATTTGTATTCCGGATAATTCTCGACAATCAGGCTACCGATAATGTCAGCACTGTCCGTAGCGTTTTTGTTCAAAGGACTGGTGAAACTGACGGAAATTGTACTATTTTGAAGGATTTTTAATATCTTTTGTATTCTCATAATACAGTTAGTAGATTCTTTATATTTACAGTAATTCTGATTTGTACTTTGTGTATCAGCTGGGTTTACATCTGAATCTTTAATTTCGCTACTATCAAAAATAATCGATGTGTCTCCTTTCAAGTTGTCCGGGGTTAGTAATAATTGAAAATCCTCGATATCTTTAGGGTATTCAAAATACATCAAGTATCGATCGGTATGAAAGTTTTCGACCACGACGTTGCCTTTATTATTTCTTTTCGTCTGAGGGTTAATATTTAGCAAAGTATCGTCCCCGAGGTTAAAATCTCCAACATAATATACTTCATTAGAATCTTTATAATTAGGGGAAGAGTAGTTTTGTCGGTTGTATGTTATCGGCACACTTCGATTGTCTGATGATAAAAGCACCTTATCTTTCAAATCTATCTTCAGTGAGTATAGCTGGTAGGGACCTGTTTTAAATACGTCCTCGCCTGTCATGCAGGTGACGTTTGTAGATTTGCTATCAATGCTATTCGAAACCGAAGGTCTTAAATTATTTATTTGCTTGTTGGTTCTATCGGGTATGCGACTAAAGCTTAAACCTACTACCTGTTTAGAAAGGAGCCCGTAATTTTGTAAGTACGAATATATCCTATTCCAATACATATCCGTTGAGTACGTATCAATAGAGGGATTTTTCGTAACCAGTTTTAAATATTTATTGTAGTTACCTTCTATTATATGAATTATTTCCATTTTTTCTTTATCGCCAAGGTCATACTTTAGTAACTCGTTTGTTCTTTTTGCAGTTAACCAAGTCAACAACACTGCTTTGCTTTCGGGACTTTTTGTGGTTGCTAATTGTAGAAATTCCTTAACCTTCATTATCAAGTAAGTTTTTGATTTTGGGTCCGTGTTGGATTCTGGCCATCTCCAAGAACTGTTCCAATATATATTCTCTTGTGGGATGCAGTCTATATATTTGTAGTCCCAATCGGTACTTTTAATTTTATCGTTGAAAAACAAGGCCTTTCTGCTTAAACCAGGCTCGAACAGCAAGATTGAATACTCCGAGTACTTGTTTCTACTTTCAATTTTAGTAGTTTGGGTTGCCGCGCCTACCATTGGTGAAGCGGTGCTATTCCCAAATATCTCTATATTTCCTAAATCTTCGGTTGCTTCTTTTGGGTAATTTTTAGTGAAGGTAAGTAGTGAGTCGTTGGAACTTTCACTTTCGACAAACTTATCCCACGGAACAATATCTTTATTAAATACTACGTACCCTACACCATAAATATCTAACAAATCTTTAAAGTATGGTTTAGAGAGATTCTTATAAATTTCCCTATAAGGTAAGTCGGAGGCATAGGATGTTAAAAAAGAATGGTTTACCGAGTATAAATAAGGATCCATACCCAGATAGTAAGAGTCCGTTCCCGTAGGTATGGCAACTTGATAATTTCTAGAACCAGGGAAGCTTAATATTCTATCGGTGTTTTCGTGGTTCTTAAAAAAGCTAATATAATTATTAAACGTTTGTTTGACTTCAACGTTTCTTGTAATTTTTATTTTCCGGGCCTCGCCAATTAATTGTTCGGGTATAAATTTATTAGTAACAAGAGGAATCGAACAATAAATTGCGTAAATTAGAAGTGCAAATTGGACTTTATTTTTACCGGCAACCGGCGCCATCAATGCAATGAGTACGCAAAAATAAAATTGATAAAACAACCCAAATTTTTCTAACGGTGACTTAAAAATTGAAAACAAAGGTAAGTATTTTACTAATAATATATATGCAAATCCGAGCGGGCTATCCGTTCCCTGTACCAAAAAAATTAAAATAAAAAGAATTACCAGCAAAAGTTTAAACTTTCCTAAAGCATGCCTTTGTTTCATCTTAACCAGAAGATAAATAAAGGTAACAAAAGGTATATAGGTAATTATTCTTAAAAAATAATTAACATGGAAGTAATACCCCAGTGTTGATGGTAAATGTGTGAAAGTAAGTAGATTAAAAAATAGCTTCGGATTTCTATTTAGGCTGAGCCAGTCTAAAACAAAATCTAATGAGTAGGTTACACGGCCTGTAAATAAATTAAAAAAGAGGGGCAAAAGCCACCAGGAACTACATATAATGAATGTCATTTCAATAAGTACAAACCTGCTTAACAAATTTCTATATAAAACCTTATTGCCGGATAAATATCTGCTTGTTAGCAACGCTATTATTATTGCTATGTGAAAAATTCCTAAATACGGGATATTGGCGAAGCTGTAGGAAAAGATTGTTACGAATAAAGAAAATATGAATACTAATTTCCTAATATTATTTAAACATATGTGAATCACACCAAAAATCAGTGGAATTGTGTATAGGGGAGCTATATTCCATATCATCAGGCTACTTAAATGAGATATTGTGAAGGGATTGAGTAGATACAATAAGGAAACTGCACTAGATAGTGACCAGGATTTTCTATATGCAAAATACAGCAAGAAAAACATCGCATAGAATGGTGCGGTATAAGAAAAATATACGAGTGAAAAGTTTAGAATACTATAATTAACCCCTAAGTTTTGTAATACGGCGTATATGTTATATATCGGAAAGTTGAGTTGAATGAGCGGGTTCGGATATCCTGCATTTTCTAAGTCTTTCCAGGCATACCCGCCAGACTTAACTGGCTCCCTGTAATCCAAGTAGTACATCCCCTCACCTCCTAAAAATACCTTGTTCGAGTTATATCCTAGATATCTGTGCAGAGAAAGAAATACTAATACCGCCGGTAAAAACAATATTATTATTTTTAATAATCTTAGAAGAAAGATTTTATGTATGTGCATC
The DNA here is from genome assembly GCA_000996895.1 of candidate division WWE3 bacterium GW2011_GWC2_41_23. GTDB lineage: Bacteria > Patescibacteriota > WWE3 > UBA101185 > UBA10185 > UBA8498. The sequence continues at coordinate 24,556 of LCBB01000002.1, read as the reverse complement.
GAATTACTAAAGTGCATGTAAAATGGGTGGAATTTGTACTATGAGGTGATAATAAAGTATAAAGTACAACAAATAAAGCGGGTAAAGTACATTGTCGGCATCTTGGGTGGTACAATTGCACCATCGTGGATTATCAACTGGAGAAATTCGAAAAGCATAACGATGACCGAGGTCAGCTAGTTGTATTTTTACGAAATGCTGACCTTGAAGGTAAACTAAAGCAGTTCGGTCAGATTTACTTCGTCACCTTTGATGAGAAAAATATAGTGAGGGGAAATCACTACCACATAAAGTGGCGAGAGTGGTTTGGGGTCGTGAGCGGGAGGCTACAAGTGTATCTCGAGGATGTTGAAAGTGGAGAGACAGCCTCCTTTATTTTGGATGGAGATTCGGATAGTTACACCAGGCTAGAGGTTGGGCCGAAAGTTGCTCATACTTTTGTAAGTCTTTCGAAAAACGCTTCACTGTTGAATTACGCTAACAATGAGTGGGAGGCGGCGGATAGTATTAGTCACGAAATAATTCCAGCAAATGTACAACCTCACGAACCTGGTAAGAATGTTGCAATTCATAAAGAGGCCATTGTAGAGACACCAAATATAGGGGAAAACTCTAGAGTATGGGCGAATGTTCATATACTAGGTGGGGCAACAATAGGCAAAAATGCTAATATTTGTGACCAATGCTTTATTGAAAACGACGTCACGATAGGTGACAACGTTACGATAAAAAGCGGAGTTTATATTTGGGATGGGATAAGCATCGAAGACAATGTAATGATCGGTCCCGCAGTTGCGTTCACGAACGACCGTTACCCACGTTCTAAAAATAAAGAATTTATATCAGAAAAGACGATTCTTAAAAAGGGTTGTTCTGTCGGTGCTAATGCAACGATACTAATGGGTGTGGTTATAGGTGAGGGGGCAATGGTTGGGGCCGGGTCAGTGGTTACTAAGTCGGTACCGCCATTCTCAATAGTTTATGGGAACCCCGCGCTATTTAAAGGAAACATCTGTTTTTGTGGACTGAAGGTGCAGGATTTCAAAAAAACATATTTATGTCCAAAGTGCGGCAGGCACTACACCAAAATCAATGATGAAATCAAGCTCTCCTGATAATACAATTCCCTTTTTATCTTTAAAAAGGCAGCACGAAGATATAAAGGACGAAATAAATTCATCTGTCCAAAGAGTGTTGGAAAGACAAGAGTTTATTCTTGGTTCCGAGTTAAATGAATTTGAATTATCCTTTGCGCATTACCTTGGTTCTTCTTTTGTTGTTGGAGTCAATTCCGGAACAGATGGTCTTCGGATTGCACTCCGCGCAATCGGGGTAGGTGCGGGAGATGAGGTTATTACCACAACACATACGTTTATCGCAACAGCGCTAGCAATTATCGATGTTGGAGCAACCCCTGTATTTGTCGATGTTGGCCCGCATACATACCAGATGGATGTTACCGCAGTTGAAAAAAAGATTACAGAAAAAACTAAAGCTATACTACCTGTACATATATATGGAGCTCCATCGCCTATGGAGGAGATTATTTCGTTAGCGCACTCGTGTAACCTACGTTTAGTTGAGGATGCATGCCAAGCTCATGGGGCTGTTTTAAACGGCAAAAAATTGGGAACTTTCGGTGACATAGGAGTGTTTAGTTTCTACCCTAGTAAAAACTTGGGTGCTTATGGTGATGGCGGGGCAATTTGCACGTCTGATGCCGATCTTTATGAAAAAATTAAGCGGTTAAGGAATTACGGGCAACCTAAAAAATACTATCACGAAGAATTTGGATACAACAGCCGGTTGGACGAAATACAGGCGGCTGTTTTAAAAGTAAAGTTGTCTCACCTGGACGAGTGGAATTTAATGAGACAGCGTTTAGCTTCTATTTACGACAGTAAGCTAACTGATTTCCATCCTCAAAAAATAATTCCCGGGGGTAAGAGCGTATATCACATATATTCAATTTTAAGCAACCGGAGAGACGAATTGATGGCTTTCTTGTCTGAAAAGAAAATCATGACTCAAATACACTATCCTGTCCCCCTGCATCTCCAAAAAGCACTGAGTAGCCTTGGCTACAAAGAGGGAGATTTTCCTGTTTCGGAGATGTTGGCCAAAAAAGAAATTTCGTTACCCATGTTTTCAGAATTAACGCAGGAGGAATTATCTATAATTTGTGACACCGTGTTGGATTTTGGAAAATGATTGAGAAAAAAGTGAGAATTCTACTTATTACCCCTTTTTTTAGTCCGAACGTAGGTGGCGTAGAGTCATTCTTAACGGAAGTTGTTGCGTTGCTTAGGCAAAAGCATGTTGCTCTTACAGTGATAACGTACCAGCCGCTTATAGCGAAGGAAACTGCCCCAATATACTGCAGTGAAGAAGGGCTGGAGATTATAAGGTTACCGTGGCCAAAATTTGGCCTTTTTTACAGACTCGAAAAACATCCAATACTACAATTTTTTTATTTAGGTACAGGGTTACTGTTAGGTTCTATCGTAAAGATGGTATTTTCGAAGCGATACTCAACCGTTCTGTGCCACGGTATGTCGGCCGCAGTAATTGGGGTCGCACTTAAAAAGCTTTTTTCCGTAGATTTGGTTACAAACATACACACAAATTATAGATTTGTCCGTAGCTATAAAGCATCTTTTTTAGCTTCTGTTTTGAACCAAAGCAGAGTTGTTTTGGCTCTATCGCAATCTACTGCAGAAAATTTGAAATTTATAGGTGTGAAAAAGGAAATCATCCAGGTTTTTTACAATTGGATTAACGAAGAAAACTACTATATAGCAGATAGACAAGTAACGAGGAAAAAACTTGGTATAGCAAGCGATTTTTTTGTTGCTCTCTTCGTAGGTAGGTTTTCTGTAGAGAAAGGAATATACGAACTTGTTGATGCTTTGCCGGACATAAATAGAAATATAAAAATATTAATAGTAGGTGGAGGGAAAGACGAGCGCGCCGTCTACGAAAAAGTCGGTAAGTTTGAAAACGCAAGTTGTTTGGGTTATAAAACAGCGGAGGAATTAAAAGTGTGGTTTAATGCTGCCGACATACTTATTTACGCTTCCATGGATGAGGACTATCTTGGAAGAGTTGCAATCGAGTCACTATTCTCGGGGTTACCCATAATGAGCCCAAAGTATTCAAATTACTCAGGAAAAATAACCCCCAACATTGCTGAGATACCTTCGGATGTTGGGTTATATTTCGAAAACGGTTCTAAAAACTTCGCGACTTCGTTGAATAAATTATATGAAAGCGGAGAATATAAAAAATTTGACAGAGATTTTTGTAGGCAACACGCGATAAAAAAGTACGGTAGGGCAGTTAACTCCGGTATATATTTACGTGCTTTAGGAATTTCCGATGTCGAGTAAGTACATATTTATTGCAAACTGGACGCAGGGACCGAGCATGAGCGGCGGAGATAACATATGGAATAACTTCGCAAAGTATTGGGGGAACGTTTCTGTTATCGGATCTGAAGAAGCGGAGACTCAATTAGAAAAGTCCCGTACAGTAGTGAGCAAGTTTTTTAAAATTTCTAAAAATGTAAATACAAATAACAATTTGAGTCTGCCCGGTCTGATTATTAACTCTATAGTGAGGGTGAAAAATTTGTTACTTTTTCTTTTATCGCACAAGAGCTTGGTAGATAGTTACGACTATGTATACACAGTTTCAGATTTTTTTCCCGATGCGTTGGGAGGTCTCTTGTCTAAACTAATAAATCCGAGGATAAAATGGGTCGCGGGGTTTTACCTGTTTGCCCCAAAAATTTTTGGTGCTGATTCCCCATATCGCGGTAAGCACTTGTTGAAGGGCTTGGTTTACCAGTTAATACAACTTCCAATGTACCTGGTAATTAAACACTGCGCAGATTATATACTAGTGACATCTTCACCGGACGCACCAAAATTTTTTACTAAAAAACGTGACAGCAGCAGAATTGTTGTCGTAAGGGGCGGGGTGGATACCGTGAGCATTGATGAGTATCTTAAACCAAACAAGTTAATTAGCTACACCGAAAGAGCCTACGATGGAATTTTTGTTGGAAGACTGCATATGCAAAAGGGGGTAATGGATCTCGTAGATATTTGGAAATATGTTGTAGAGGAAATCCCTGGGGTGCGGCTCGTAATTGTTGGTGATGGGGAGCTACGAGAGGACTTGATTAAAAAAATTAGCACGCTTGGGTTAGAGAATAATATCGATCTTGCGGGATATAAAAATGGCGAGGACAAATTCAGACTATTCAGAGACAGTAAAATTATGTTGCATCCCGCAACATACGACAGTGGGGGTATGGCGTGTGCCGAAGGCATGGCTTGGGGATTGCCTGCTGTCGGTTACGCGTTGGAGGCTTTTGAAACTTACTACGAGCGCGGAATGTTGAAAGCTCCGGTACACGATAAGAAAGGGTTTGCCCAACTCATCGTTAACCTTTTGAAGGACGACTCTCTGTTCTTCCGTACTTCACAAGAAGCGTATGATTACATCCGTGAAAAATGGATGTGGGAACAAACGTGCTCTTATGTTAAAAGCAATATAGAACTAGGTGAGGGGAGTCAGGTCAAGTGCCCGGTATGCCAAAGCGAAAAAACGAAATTTATTTCGGAGACTTTCGACACACACGGTCGCTACATTAATTCTGAAGATTTAAAATTTAGAATGTTCAAATGTCTTACATGCAACGTTATGTTTCTTAGTGGTGTGGTTATTGATAATAAGTATTACAGAGATAATTACGGTTCAGGTTACTACGGTACAGGAAACAATAAATTGATTTCGAAAATCACCAGGTTGGGATTTAAGATATCCGTTTTTATAAAGGAAAAAATGATTTTTAAGTATACTAATAAAGATAAGATCAACATATTAGACATCGGTTGTGGAGATTGCTCTTTTCTTCAAAGCGTATCCGACAAATCTTTTATAAAAACAGGTATAGACATGAACCCTGAAGTAGATAAGATTTCCGTAAATTCCTCTATTGTTGTGCACCGGGGGGATGTTTTATCTCACAACTTCGGAAAAAGTATGTTCGATTGTGTTACTATGTGGAACGTTTTAGAACATACAACAGATCCCGGAGCAGTGCTGCAAAGAGTTCAAGGTCTTTTGTACGACGACGGGATATTATTAATTCAAGTACCAAATTATTCCAGCTTGGGTTACTTTGTGGGGAAAAAGCTTTGGTTTCATTTAGATTCTCCGAGACACCTGTACCTATTCAATAGTAAGTCAATATATACGCTCGCCTCACGTAACGGTTTTATCATCGATAAAATGTACAGGGAACCGTACGATTACCCATTGGATTTATTCTGGTCGGTTAGACGCAGTATATTTCTTCCACTGTTTATTCTGTTCTACCCTATTTTAAAGCTTTTCGACAGGGAGGTAACAACATATGCGCTTAGAAAAGTACGTTAAAAATCCTATTTTTGTAATTCTCGTGCTATCTCTAGCCATTCCACTTTTTTGGATTAAACCGGGCTACGTGATTTCCCACTCCGATTATGTTTTCCCAATGGAGTATTCTCCCGAAGTATTTACAAGATACTTGTATGCCTGGACCTCAAAAAATAGTTTAGGATCGGAATATAGCAGGGGGATAATGCAGATTCCATATCAATTCTCGATATATTCTCTATGGCTACTACGAATACCATTGGAGATAATTCAATACTTACATTTTTCGTTCTTAATTTTTCTGGGAGCGCTATTTTTTTATAAAATAGTCACACGCTTTATGGGCGGGTCGGCCGTGTACGGGATTTTGATGGCATTTCTTTATGTATTCAATCCGTATTCCTTAACAGTGTTTTGGTCAAATATTTCCCTAACTTTACTTCCATACTTATTAGCTCCTGGTTTTTTTTACTATACGTTGTTAACTATAGGGGTTGCAGAAGGTAGAAAAAAAAATTATTTCTTGCTCGGTCTGTTTTCTTGGGGGATTTCGTGGTGTAGCAATCCGGTTTTTTTTGCTACTGTTTCGACTATGTCGTTTCTTTTTTCAATGTTCTACTACCGTCTGGAAAACCATGTACTAAATACCCGATCGGCACTCAAAAGAATAGGCTGTTATTTCTTAGCGGTTGTTATTCCAAACTTGTATTGGATACCTGTATTCGTTTCAGGTTTAGTAGCCGAAGCATCGGCAGTTGCTAGTAACAATATAGGCTTTGAAGGGAATGTTTTAAGCCTTGTACAAGCCATAACTAAAAAATCCTCCATTCTTGAGTTATTAAAGTTAAAAGGTTTTTGGGTTTTGTATTCTAAATACCAGTCTCAATATTATTACGATTACGCAAATTTTTATAAGCAAGCGGACGCTGTATTTTTTGTACCCGTGGCGATTATATTGGCATATTTTTATAATTCCAGGTTCAAGCTGGATAGGTTTGCTACGTTGCTGTTGATATTTACTGCGTTGTTTTTAATAGTACTGTCGGGGACACACACGCTTATAGGCGGGATTTTTTATAGCTTGATATTAAAAACTCCAGTTGGAGTAGGTTTTAGGAACCCATTGGATAAATTTGGACCTTTATTTGCAATTATTTATTTGCTATTAGTATATTTTTCTTATTTAAAAATTAAAGCCGGTTTGAAATCCCGCTCACATCTTGTTGTCTTAAATACTGTATTGCTCGTGTATGTGTTTGTAGTCGGCTACCCTGTTTATAGCGGTACGCTATTCAGAAAGAGTTTTGATTCAAAACTCTCTTCTTACTACACAAAAATACCTAAAGAATACAAAGTGATTTCAGGGCATTTAGAACAGAAAGGCAGACTTTACGTCTTACCATACTTGGAACAGTACATCGGAACTTTTTATAAGTGGGAAGAGTCAAACTACCAAGGAGGACATTTTTCCTACTTTCTTTTTAAACCAGACACTCCTGGAGGTCAGGCCAAGTTGCCAGTGTCAATGATGGAGTGGGTTGTTATTAATCCGGAGTCTGCTGTTCGTTTAGCCAACCTTTTGGGCGTCACTGACTATATTTATCACCACGACATATTTTTACAATATCACCGAGACGTGTTTAAATATTCAAGGTCTGCTGTTAGTAAAGCCATAGAAAGATATTTGGCAACTACAGCACAAAAAGAATACGAGGGGGTAAACGCCGATGTTTACACAAACTCCTCAAAACCATTTCCTGAAGTAGGCGTTGCAACAAATGTTGTTGGAATACTGACGCGACGGGAAGATTATGAAAGTATGTTTTCTCTACCGTTTATTCGTAGGGTTTTGGATTCCGGCGGTGGATTTGTGACCTCGCGCGAGTACTCCGGTGTTAGCACGTATGACTCTAAAATTTTTGAGGGTTTATCGCTTTACACAGAATACCCGGTACCAGAGGTTTGGAATAACGGGTGGGCTACCCCAGTCATTACAAAAGAACCATTCACACCTTCGTGGTATTTGATGACCGCAAAGGAACGTGTGGAGTTATTTAATGCGTCGGGATATTCTGAGAAAATAGATCTTCTAAACTGGAATTCTGCAAAAAGAGCGGAAGAGTCAATAATATTCCCTGAGCATAAAAGTGCGCTAATCAAAGAGTATGAAAAAATTAGTACCGAACTTCTAAATATTTTAGATGAAGTGAAGGTACAAGATCGAGGGGCCTCTTACTATGAAGTAGTGGATAAAGTGATATCTTACTCCAGGAGGTATTCGGAGCATCTTGATGGGAAACCAGGTATTACGTTGTATAAGCTGCTCAGCATTGCCAGATACGATGACACAAGTGGTTGTTTAGGTCCGCAATGCTACGGGTTTGGGAAACTGGGACCAATGGTAAGTGTACCGGTTTCTGTCCTTGATTCCGAAAATGATTACGATGGTGATGGGTTTAAGTTGAATAACGATAAATATTCATCTTTTTCAAATATCGAGGATGGGGTTGCAATTTTCTCTGATTACAAAACAGTTGAGAATGAAGCCGCTGTAATAACTTTGGACACACCTCCAAGAACTAAGCTTACGCAAAGCAGCGAGTGGCAGGAAGTCAAATCTGATTTTTGGGATCGGGAGGGCACGGGGAGAAACGTATACCTCCTCTCTATAGAAGACTGGACTCCGGGCAATGATTACAATATTTTTATAAACGTAGGATTAAAAATCAACCCGAGTGACACAATTGGCGTAGTGGAAGAAATAGATGATTACAAAGAAGAAGGTTCCCATAGTTTACATTTATTATTTAAGCATGTTGTAAAAAAGGAAGACGTGTTTTTTAAAGACGCAGGTTTGCCATCATCGTCGTTAATATCCGGGGTGTACCCGGCTTCCAACCGATCCGTTAAAGCATGGATCTATTATATCGGACAAGGTAAACCGGACACAGAAGTAGTGGATACAGCGGTTATTAAGAAAATAGAACCGAATTTATTCTTAGTGCAGGAATCTAACACGTTACAGAAAGTACCTAGCATTCAATATACAAAACTAAGTCCGGTGCACTACTCTGTATCGATAGATAAATCAGATTCTCGGGCTTTTTTATATTTGAACCAAAACTTTAACAAAATGTGGAAAGTATACAGATCGGAAAGTAGGCTTGATGGTTTACATGTATTTAGAAGTATGTTTATGAACCCTCTAAAAACTAGTCACCGTGTTTTTAACGGATACTCTAACGTTTGGGAAATAGACTCTAGTTTACTCGCTAATGATACCAATACATTTCATATATTTTTTCTACCCCAGCTATATTTTGTGTCTGGTGTAGCTTTCACCGCTATAATGTTGTTACTATTTGTGCTCAAGGAGGCGTGGAATGTATATACTAGGCGGCATAGATGATCAAGTCTTGGCTTTAGTTTGGTCCCGTCTCAACTCTGGCGGTATTGCTTTAGTATCTAGTTACTCTGTGTACAGGGAGCTATTTTCGTTTTTAATTAATCCGATAACTAGCAACGAGCCAATAACATGGTTTTTTGTTTCCACACTTTCTAGATTACTGGGTATTGGGTTTTTCAATTACTACAATATTTTTGTTCTTTGTCTTAACTTTATCGTGGCTTTTTTAATTTTAAGAAGATCGAGGTTTTGTTTTCCTCTAGCTATGATCTTTACTTTTTCAGGCTATCTGTGGAGTCACCTAGGAATACACATATCTTTGATCCATACGTGGTTAGTGTTGTTGGGTTATTATCTGTTTTGGAAATACTCAGACAGGTCAATTAAACACGCATTTTTGCTTGGTTTGTTCTTGTGGTTTTCCGCTGCGGTTTCAAATTATATTGGATTTGTTAACATACTATTATTCTTTACGTACAACATTGGTTACCTCCTTGCTTTAGTTCTAGTAAAGTGGGACCTAAAGAAATCTAAAATCATTATCAGAAATGTATTTGTTACTTCGCTGACTGCAGCTTCGATTTTTTTATTAACATACTTGCCTTTTGTTATAGCAAACTACAATCGTACTGATGTTGGGGTATCAAATCCAAAAGACCTAACACGTCCAGTTGAGGATTTTGTAACCTTTAGTGCTAGGCCGTGGTATTTTTTTACCCCGAGTTACAAGAATCCCGTTTATTCCAGATTTGCGTCAAATCTTGTAGATAAATTTTCAACGACAGAATATTTTCTTTTAGATGACTATTTCCACGGTGAGCACGCACAGCTTTTTTTTGGCTACAGCTTTATGCTAATTAGTCTAATTTCTATACTGCTCACCTATAGAAAAGGAGGTACTGAGGAGAGATTTTGGACCGTGCTTAGTGTAATTAATGCTCTGATTATTTTATTTCTTATGTTACCGCCGTTTTTTACGGTTTCAGGCATAAAGTTTTTTACACCAGGCTATCTTTTGTATAAGGTATTCCCAATGTTTCGGGTTACTTCAAGGCTGGTCATAGCATTGCAAGTAATTATGATTTTTTTCATTGCAAAATTCTCGTGGTTGTCAAAGCAACAGACTTTATCAAAAAAAATTAATTGGGCAATATATTTCGTGCTGTGGTTGGCGTTGTTAGAGACCTATATACCTATAAAGATAATCAAGGAACCAGATATCCACCCAATTTATATGGAAATCGCTTCTGACACTGATATAGAATCTATTATTGCAGTGTATCCTTACAACAAGACAAAAGAGGCTTTATATGAATTGCCGGTATACAATAGAAAGTTGATAAACCCCCCTTCCTATGTCACAGGTATCTTCGACTCTTCGATTTTCACGAATAATTTACACACCTTTGAGGGGCGATTGGAAGCAAGAAATCTTGGGGTGGACTACATAGTAGTATTTCCTTTTGGTGATAGTGGGGAGAGTTGTGAGTCTTTCGGTGAATCCAGCACAATTGTGGAGTTAATACGAAAACGAACTGATGCATGTATATATAAAATTTTGAAATAAAGCTGTCTTGAATGCGTAGTTTACTTCTATAATACGATAAAGCAAGTTTTCCATTTCTGAAGCGGAGCTTTACTTATTGCCCCCTAATGTATAATTTCCTCAGTGGAACCGAAAAAGAAAAACGTACTCATTATTTGTCCTTTTTTTAGACCGAATATAGGCGGCGTAGAAACTCATCTGGACCGTTTGATAGAGTATTTAGGAAAGAATGGATACTACTCAATAGTTCTTACTTATCAACCTCTTGCGACAAAAATAAAAGGTGCCAGAAGAGAACGCGGGGAGAATTATGAGATTCATCGTGTACAGTGGTTTGGTGTAGGCCTCTTCGAACAACTCGAAACAAAATTTCCTTTAGTCTTCGCCTACGTTTTCCCCGGTCTTTTTATAAAATCCATTATCTTTTATCTCGTCAATCACAAACACATACATGTAATACACGCTCACGGATTGGTTGCCGCCACTATCGGTGTTTTTTGTAAATTACTGGTTAATAAAAGAATGGTAGTGAGTACACACGCAATTTACTCTTTTGAAAATAGAAAGCGTTTACTGAAAATTCTAGTTTGGAGTATTTTATCTTTTTACGACAAGATACTTGCGGTCTCGGAAGTTTCCAAACAGGAATTAATAAAAATCGGGTTACCGGCTAGAAGAATCGAAGCATTCAGAAACTGGGTAGACACCGATGTTTTCAAACCCCGCGACCGCCAAAAACTTTCAATTACTTCCGATAAGAAAATAAATTATTTAATGGTCGCAAGATTTATAGAGAAAAAAGGTGTTCTTTTGTACCTTAAGGCTGCTGAAAGAATAAAAGATGCTAATTTTTATTTAGTAGGGGCGGGTCAGCTTCAGCAAACCGTAGATGCCGTGGTTTCAAAAAGTGCAAACGTAAAATATATGGGAGTACTAAACCAGAGTGACCCGAAACAATGCGAGACTTTGCTGGATCTTTACTCTCTCGCCGATTATTTCGTTTCACCTTATTTGTACGACGAAGGCTATTCCATCACTTTATGTGAGGCGGTTTCCACCGGAACCATTCCGGTCATACCGGAACGCGGCTCACCCCCTACTTTTTTATCTAAAGAGGTTGCTCACTACATGCCCGCGCAAATTGACGCGGAAATTTTAACAAACACCTTGCAGGGATTGCTTGCCCAACCAAAGACTCAAGAAAGCATTAACAAATGTAGACAATATGCTTTGCAATATTTGGGTTTTTCAAATGCAACTATTATTACAAATTCCTACGAAAGCAATGAATAAAGAAACAGACCGGGTACGTCAAAAAATCCTATCTAAAACCGGCGATTTAAATTTTAAACGCCGCGTTATAACTATGCTCGACTATTTAGATATACAGCCGGGAGAAAACATTCTCGACATGGGCTGTGGAGAAGGATTTTACTCTATGGTTTTTGACAATTTATATGACTGCAAAATAACTGCCGTAGACTACGATCCTGAAATTCTTTCCTTAGCCCACAAATGGTTGGACGGAAGAAAAAACGTAAGTTTGGAGCAGGGCGACATAACTAAACTGAGATTTCCCGATAACTATTTCGACAAGATAGTATGTACCGAGGTGCTGGAGCATATTGATGATGACGTAACCGCGATAAAAGAACTTTACCGTGTTTTGAAACCCGGCGGCATTATAGCCATCACGGTTCCAAACAAAAACTATCCGTTATTGTGGGACCCTTTAAATAAAATCCGAGAAGGACTTGGTCTGGGCCACTTCAGCCCCATGAGTGGTTTTTGGGGAGGAATTTGGGCAAAGGATCACAAGCGCCTATATCTTCCTTCCGAGCTGAAAAGTTTAGCCGAAGGAGCGGGTTTTCTGGTAGAAGATTTGAAAGCTCTGACACATTTCGGTGTCCCCTTCAACCATTTGATTTTATGGCTGGGCAAAACCCTTTACACAAAAATGCCGGTATCCGAGGATGTAAAAAAATCCATGGAGAAGTTTGAATGGGAAGAGGGTGAAACGAAACGCCAAACCTTTTCTTCCTTTATACTAAACAAAGGTTTTAGTTTTCTAAAGGCGGTAGACAACTTGAACAACAGGGAGTTTCCGTTAACAAAGTCAACGATGGCCGTAGCACTTAAAGGAGTAAAAAAATGAATTCGGAGTCTTTTTCAGCAATTCAATATTCTGATGCAAGCCGTTCCGGTTTATCGAGGCCGGAAAATCTAAGAATTGAAAAAGCCTTAGGGATGGTGGGAACAAATAAGAAGGCGCTAGATATTGGAGCATACAACGGGGCAATTTCTAAAAAAATAAAAGCATTGGGGAATGAGGTTTGGGCAACCGACGCGACGGATGCATTTTCTCCAGAGTTTTCTAGTGCCGGAATTGAATTTGTAAAATCTAACATAGAAGAAAAACTACCTTACGAAGACAACAAGTTCGATGTTGTGTTTGCCGGGGAGGTTCTGGAGCATCTCGTTAACACCGACGGTTTTGTTGAAGAAATAAAAAGAATTTTAAAAAAAGACGGTTATCTGATTCTTACTACCCCCAATACCGCTTCGCTGGCAAGAAGAATTTTACTTCTTTTGGGAAGAAACCCGTTTTTCGAAGCTTCGTTTACACATGCAGGGAAACTTGCTGCAGGTCATTTGAGATATTTCACGTTTGATCTTTTACTGGATTTTTTAAATTTTCACGGCCTAGAAGTTGTCGAACGCACTTCAGACGTCGTAAATTTTTCCGGTTCAATATCGTCTGCGCTACTTGCAAAAATATTTCCTGCATTAGGAAGGTCAATAATCTTGAAAGTAGTTAAGACGGAATGAAAATCCTAATCATCGCCAATTCAATAGTTGGGGACGAACCGGGAGTAACCGGAGGAGAGAGCAGATTTATAGAACTGGCAAAAAGCTGGAGAAAAAAAGGTTACGAAATTCATTTGATGTCGAGCAAAGGAGGAAAAGTATTGTGTGAAAAAATGGGATTACCGGTTATTTTGCATAGCATTTCTAATTCTTCTAGTACCGGCAGGTTGGAGATAATCACCAGAATATTCAAAATGCTGTTTCATCTACCCACACTTTTAGTTTCCTTCAAAGAGGGTATCGTGTACTCGGGCAGTGAGCAAATTTACGATGTTTTTCCGGGGTTTATGTTAAAGCTTCTTCGTCCTTCCAAAATAAGATTTGGAGTTGTAACTCATTGGCTTCCTCCCGTACGCTTTTGGGAAAGGAAAAATTCTAAATTTCTTTTTTCACTGCTTTTTTTAATTAGCGAAAGACTCGGTCTCTTTTTTGCAGGATTTAACGCCGATGTTCTTTTGCCGGTTTCTGAAGACACGTTAAGTTCTTTGAAAAATTCTATATTCAACCGCAGACCGGCTTATTTTGTTTTGTGCGGAGTAAATCCCGAAGAAATAGATTCATACTTTCCAGAAAAAGAGCAGAAAATATATGATGCGGTATTTATGAAACGTCTTCAGCGCACGAAAGGCGTACTTGATCTGGTAGAGATGTGGGCAGAGCTGGTAAAGAGAAAACCCGGGGCCAAATTGTTAATAATCGGAGAAGGCATAGACGGGGAAGAAGCCAGGAAACTCTCAGTAAGTTTAGGTATGGAAAAGAACATTGAGTTTGCAGGCGTTATCTATGACCCGCAGAAAAAATTTAAGCTTCTAGGACAATCTAAAGTATTTGTATTGCCGTCTTACGAAGAAAACTGGGCAATAGTCATAGGGGAGGCGATGGCGGTAGGTATTCCGGTGGTTTGTTACGATCTTAAGGAATTACGCCCGGTTTGGGAAAACAACGTAATTTACGCCAAAATAGGGGACAAATCCGACCTACTGGAAAAAGTAGCGTATCTCTTGGAAAACGGCTCAGAAAGGGCAAAAATGGCCCAAAAAGCCCGGGAATTCGTTAAAAAGTACAGTTGGGAGAAGATTGCGGACACAGAGCTAAGTCTCATATTAGGTACGAACCCATAGTTTGATACCAACTCCCCGATGTGTTAATATTCAGGCATCCTAGAGAGATTGGAGCAGAGAGATGGGAGATACAAATCGTTTTGACGCTGTTCCTGACGTATGCCCTAATTGTCACCGCCATCTTTCCGGTACGCTTTTAATTGAGCAAGTGCGTTACCATTTGGATGGACATTGCATAAGAAAAAGTACATACGTTCGTCAACAGCAGATCCGGAAAGAGAATCCTAAACTTCCCGGAATGTAAAAGAATATATCCGCTACGAGATTGGTTCCCCTCCTTTTCCACTCCGTAGCACCCAGGGGCTAAAAGAACTGCTCAACCTTTTAGCCCCATTTCTTTATCCTTTTACTGCTATATAATTAATCAATAATGACGCAGCTTAAGATATTTCTAATTTCTCTCGCAGTGTTTTTTATACCCTTTATAATACCCGGCTTTCGCAATGTTAACTCCCTGATAATTCAAAGCGAAGATACGGTGCCCTCTATTTTCACAACTATCTCAATCATTAAAGATCAAACACTATATCTTGATAAATATTATGTGATGATGAGAGACAGATATCCGCACCCCGACGACAAAGATTTTCAAAAAGACCTTACCCCGTTTTACCTAAGAAAAATTGACGGCCACTATATAACAGCATTTCCGATAGTTACTTCGATTATTTCAATTCCGGTGTTTATTCTTCCCGTAATATTCAATATGCCGTTAACCTGGGACAACCTAGCTTTACTCGGTCATTTGTCGGGAGCTTTAATAATGGCTCTGGCCGGTTTGTTTATGTTCAAAACTTTGCGCGAAGGATTTGACTTAGAAGAGAAAAAGTCAAAAATTCTCACTGCTGTGTTTTTATTTGCTACGGTAAATTTTGCGATGTTATCCCAGGCAATGTGGCAGCACGGAACCCTGCAGCTGCTTTCTATATTGGGGATTTACTTTTTCTTGAAACACCAAAAAAATCCAAATGCGTATATAAATATGTTGTTCTCAGGACTATTCTTCGGTTTTGCCTTCTTATCCAGACCGACGGCGGGTCTTCCCATATTGTTAATCGAGCTTTATCTAATTTTTACGAACCTTCACAAAATTGATAACTTGTTTAAATCGGCTACCACTTTCACTTCCGGGCTTTTTATCGCTGCCTCGTTCTTTTTCTGGTACAACTCCGTTTTTTATTACGACATCCAAAACCAGGGTTACTCCGACCAACTTTTCGGCTCATGGCTTTCCCCGTTTCCGGTAAGTTTTTTGGGCGTGTGGCTTTCTCCCAGTAAGGGGATACTGATTTTTTCGCCCGTGTTTATCTTTTCAATTTACGGATTGTATCTCGCCGTTAAGAACAAAATTGATAAGGCCGGTTTGTACAAAATATTCGCCGTCATCATCCTTTTGCATACGCTGGTAATTAGCCTTTGGAAGCATTGGTATGGAGGCTGGTCATTCGGTTATAGGATGTCGGGCGACGTCCTTCCTTACTTTATTTTCTTAATGATCCCCTACATTAATTCCGTATATTTTGAAAAGACAAAGAAGCTTTTTTTCGTTTTATTCGGTTTATCGGTATTTATCGAAATTTACGGTTTACTATTTTTCGATGGAATATGGCACGCGGCCTATGATCTGGGGTTTGAAAACACATCCTGGCTTTGGTCGATAAAAGATTCGCAGTTTTTATTTGATATCAGACGGGTGTTAGTAAAACTCGGATTAATGGCTTCCGCCTGTCCAAAGTGTTTATAGTCGGAAAAAAATAGACTAAAA
>LCBB01000002.1:0-8395 GCA_000996895.1 candidate division WWE3 bacterium GW2011_GWC2_41_23 | reverse complement strand
CAGCAAGGTGAAAAATACAACATAATCTGCCTTTCGAACCAACTTTGGGACTATCCCCTCTGGACGAACAAAAAGCACGTCATGACAAGGCTGGAGAAGATGGGGCACAACGTTTTGTTCGTCAATCCCCCTATTAACACCGGGCGTTTATTTATGCGCCAGGTTTTGCAGGGCAAGTGGAGTCTTCCAAGACTTCTTACTAAAAAACAGAGGACCGGAAATGTGGTTGTATATTCACCTCTGGATTTTTCTCCGGCGCACGAGAAGCACGCAGAAATGCACGGCAAAGCAATCCAAAAAGCTACGCAGAATTTTTTCAATCCCGACCGCAGTACAGTTCTTTGGGTATACCACGTCGAAATCGCAGGTCTTGAAAGTTACCTTAAATATATCGAACACGATTTTCTGGTTTACGACTGCGTTGATAATTACGCAGGATTCCCAAAATATAGTTCTCCTGAGAAAAAAGAAGCAATAAATAAAAAGGAACAAGCCCTCGCGATGAGAGCTAATGTGGTTTTCTCAACAGCTCCCGGCTTGGTGGACAAACTTAAAAAATTTAATTCAAATGTTTATTTCACTCCCAACGTCGGAGATTACCCGAAGTTCGCAGGTATAAAAGAAAGTGTAAAAGTATTTCCCGATGACATTAAATCGATTCCTCACCCGATTGTAGGTTTTTATGGGGCAGTTGATGATTATAAGTTTGACCGGGACCTTATGAAAAAGATTGTTACGGATTACCCCAAATACTCTTTTGTTATTATCGGACCCATCGCTTTAAAAGATAGAGAGGGATCTTTAGAAGAGCTCGGACTCGGAGGACTTCCTAACTTACATTTCCTCGGAACCAAGCCTTTTTCCGACATACACAACTACGTGGCCGCGTTTGACGCTACCATAATTCCGTACAGACTTAATGACTATACTGTCGGCGGGTGTTTTCCTGTAAAATTTCATGAGGGATTGGCAGCCGGGTTGCCCACCATAGTTACCGATCTTCCGGCATACGCCCCGTTCGCCGATGTTTGTTACATTGCAAAAAGCTATAACGAATTTTCTCAGTTCGTTAGAAAAGCTTTAGAAGAGGACGACGCCGAAAAAAGAGCTGCGAGACAAAAAGTTGCAAAGAGCAATGACTGGGACGGAAAAGTCGAGAGGATGTTACGGATAATCGGCGACCTGATCAAGAAGTGATGAAAATACTTTATTCACACAATTCATCTAAACAAGGGGGAATGGAACAACACGTTCTTGACTTAATTAAAGGAATGTTGGGAGAGGGCAACGAAGTTTTTGTTTGGTGCCCTGTCGGAAAACCCGCGGATATTTACGAAGAAGCCGGAGCGAAAGTAACACACAAAAGCATAACCTCCGATTTTGACAGCCCTTATATAGGAGAGCTGACTTCATTTTTAGTGGACAACAAAATAGATGTAATTCACGCGCACGAGTTAAAGGCTGCTGCCAACGCACTTATCGCGGCGAGAAACGCTCACACTCCCGTTAAAATAACACACGTCCACACACCTATTTCCGAATGGAAGATAAGCCCGACCAGAAAAAAAATAGACTCAACGTTTTACAGCTTCATTGTAAACCGTTTCTCTGACGCGGAAATCGCCCTTACCGAGTCTAAAAAAAGAGTAAAAATCAAAGAGGGTATGAAGAAAGACAAGATTATTGTCATACCAAATGGCTTAGATACAACGAAACTTACCATCTCCCAGATTACAAGGACTGATTACGAGGAGGAGATAAGAAAAAAGTACGGGATAAATCAAAATGCGTTTGTATTCGGAAACGTGGGAAGAATTTCCAGAGAAAAGGGGCACGATATATTGTTGGACGCTTACAAAAAGTTTTTGGGCACCGATATGTACCACTCAAAAGATTTTGTATTACTCATTGCCGGGGGAGGGGAGTCGGAAGATGAAATCCGGGAATTGGCAAAAACAAAAGGAATTGAAGATAAAGTTATATTTACAGGAGAATTTCCTCCCGAAGATTTGGTGAAATATTATTCGTCATTTGATTTTTTTGTTTTTCCGACACTGGCCGAAGGTTTTGGTCTTGTGTTAATAGAAGCTATGTACTCGGAACTTCCCGTCATATGTTCGGACTTGGAAGTATTAAAAGAAGTTGCGGGAGACACCGTTACATATTTCCGTGCAGGTGACCCTTCCGACCTCTCGGAAAAAATGATAGAAGCTTACGAAAAATATGTTAATAACGAAACCCGGCCTCATTTGCAGGGCAAGCAAAGAGTCAGGGAGCTTTATACAATCGAAGCATTTACTAAAAGTTATGTCTCTCTTTACGAAAGGCTGCTCAACAAAAAATGAAAATATTAATGTTAGGCCGGTATCACTTAATGGATCACGGAGGCGGCGATAAAGTACAGGTTGAAAATACCGCCCGTGAATTAAGAAACCTCGGGATAGACGTTGAAATCAGAACTGATGAAGACTTTATCCCCCAAAACTATGATCTTATTCATTTATTTCAACTGGATTGGACACCGGAGACCTATTTATACGCCCAAAAGGCGCATGAGGCGGGAAAACCGATAATTTTATCGCCGATTCATCACAGCATAAAAGAAGTGAAGAGGTTTGACGACGAATACGTGTTCGACTTCCGCAGAATTTCTAAGGTTCTTTTTAACAATCAATTCCACCGCGACACTTTTAAAAATGTTTACAGAAGTCTGACTGACCCTAAAAAAATAAAGCCCACTCTCATTAGTGTGATCCACGGATTTCAAAAAATGCAAAAAGAAGTTTTAGAAATGTCAGAAAAAGTTTTGGTGCAGACTGACCTGGAAACAAAAGATCTGGAAGAAACATTCGGGGTGAAAATAGATGCGGTGAAAGTTCCAAACGGGGTAAGCAGAAACTTTAGCGAAACGGACGCCGAAACCGAAAATAGAAATCCTCTCAACTTGAGCGACTACATTATTTGTGTTGGTCGCATCGAGCCCAGAAAAAATCAATTGGCTGTAATCTCTGCAGTTGAAAAACTGCGTGAAGAGATGGGTGAGGATCTGCAATTAGTTCTTATAGGTGTTTCGACCGGATTAAAACATTTTGAGTATGGTCGAATGTTTAACGATAAAAAATCCGAGTGTCCGTGGATTCATCATATTGAGAAAGTGCCTTATCAGGATATGCCTGCTTACTATAGAAACGCCAAAGTTGGGGTAAGCGCCAGCTGGTTTGAAACCACCGGCCTAACGAGTTTGGAATCCCTTTTTTGCGGGGCAAACGCCGTTGCTTCAGGTGAAAGGGCCAAAGAGTATCTCAAAGACTATGCCTCGTACTGCGACCCCGGAAGCGTGGATTCTATAGCGCAGGCGATAAAAACCCAGCTAAAGGCTTCACGTCCCCAAATTGCCGATGAATTAAGGAAAGAATATACTTGGGAAAAAGCCGCGGCTAAAACGCTAGAGGTTTACAGGGAAGTTCTAAAAAAATGGCAGAAATCGCAATAATCGCAACAATTTGTATTCTTTCGTACTTTTTAATACTCCGCAACTTGGATTTCGCGGTATATATACTCATTTTACTTTCGGTGCTTCTTCACAAAGAACTTTTCAGTTTCTACAGATGGGACTTGATGCCGATAAGAGCGTTCATGCTTGCGCTTCTTGCAGCTGTATTAACCCGGGTTGTAGTGTGGTTAATAAAAGAAAGAGACTTTTCTTCGCTGCGTAAAAAAATCAGAGATCCCATTGTGATTTCTTTCGTACTTCTTTGGCTTGTTCGTTTAATTTCAATTGTAAATTCCAAAAACATTCAATCCTCCATTTTTTTGCTGGGGTTTTTTACAACTTCGGTCGCGATGGTATTGCTCGTTTATTTTACGTACAAGAACCGCCCCGACCAAATTTTAAAATACCTCCGTTTTTTTATTTACACGGCGTTTACATTAACTCTTTTCGGGTGGTTTCAGTTTTGGTTATACGAAACCAAGGGAGTAATTATTGGAGCGCTCTGGAATATTCCCGGTAATTTGCCCCGCGTGGGAGCGACTTTTTGGGATGTTAATCATTATGGGGCTTTGTTGTCGGCTCTTTTGCCGCTCTTGGGTGTTTTGATTCTTACCGGAAAGAGTTTAAAGGGTAGGGCGGTTGATGTTTTGATGTTTATCTCCATGCTTGCCGCTCTTTTACTTACTAACAGCCGTACAGCTTGGATAATGGCAGGAGTTACCTTTCTGGTCTTTATTTCCACGCTTTTGTTCAGGAAAATAGGCAGCAAAGGAGTTTTATATTTGTTTATTGTACTTACCGTTATTTCAATCCCGTTCTTAAAAGAGTACACCGTAAAGTCCAGTCCGTTCAGAGCGCGGATTAGACAGTATTTTCATTACCGCATGGATTCTTTTGACTCTCACTTTATGCTCTTAACCGGCGCAGGCCAGATTTTTGAGAAGTACCCGATACTTGGGGGAGGGTATGGCTCATTCTTTGAGCATTTTAGCAGAACAAAAATCGCCCCGACCTACTTTAACCGCGACCCGGCGGCATTAAACACCAGAGTACCCGCGCACACCATTTGGGGCGAACTTTTGGCTGAGACGGGTATCTTAGGAATAACGACCTTCAGTGTGTTCATGTTCTCCATACTGGCTGCCTTATTGTATGGGGCTTTGAAATTAGAAAAAAAGCAAGAATTTTTAATTAGTACAGTATTTTTCTCAACAATTATCGGGTGGCTGACTGCGGGAATTTTCTATTCATACAATTCAGAATTTTTTTGGATTGTATTTTCATTTATCGCTGCGTGGGGTGCGGGAACAGTTTACGAAAAATACGGTAGAAATATTGTCTTTTCATACTTTTTCAGATCAGACAAAATAGTACCGTTGGTACTTGCCTTTTTGGCCGCAGCTCTCATATTTTCAGGATTGGGAAAAAATCACCTAATACCTTACGATGAAGCAATTTATGCCAAGATTGCTAAAAATATGGTTACTTCCGGAGAATATTTAGTACAGGAGTGGAAGCCTCTCAAAGTCTGGTACGAAAAACCTCCTTTGTACATGTGGGCAATGTCTTTAGTCATGTCCGCGATTGGAACAATACCTCTTGCTGCGAGACTACCTGGTGCGTTCATGGGATTTTTTACTATAATGATGGTTTATTTCGCCGGTAAAAAAATGTTTAACAAAACAGCCGGCTTTTTTTCCGCCCTCGTTTTATTAACAACAACCCAATATTTATATTATTCACGCACTGCCATGACGGATGTGACCGCAACATTTTTTATCTCGGCTTCTCTACTTTCCTATATTTTTGTACGGGGAAAGAAAAAGAATTTTCTTTGGTTAATTCCGGGAGTGTTTGCAGGATTCGCGGTTATGACCAAAGGTGTTGTGGGGCTTATTCCTTTCCCGGTCATAATTTTGTGTGAGCTTTACCTATTAATAACAAAACAAACTACGTTGTCGGTAAGAGCCCTCAAACCTTTACTGTTTATATTGTTGGGTTGGGCTGTTATTGCATTACCGTGGCATATCTACACATACAAAATGTTCGGAACCACATTTTTAAATCAGTATCTCGGCTACCATGTTTGGGACAGAGCAGTTACATCCATCGAAGATAAAGACAGACCTTTCTTATGGTACCTGGTTGTTCTGAAGGTGAGCATGCGTTTGTGGTTTGCTGTTTTATTGGCCGCCTTTCCTTTTGCAATATTCAGAGCGCTCAAGAAAAAGCGGGTTTATGTCTTTTTGTTGATATGGACCCTGTTTATATTTTTCTTCTTCTCTATAGCCAAGTCAAAGTTGGTTTGGTATGTGATTCCTTTGTATCCCCCGCTTGCGCTGATAGTCGGTTCCTTCATCGATAAGTCTTTAAGATATTTTATGGGGCGGTTTAAGAAATTTGACACTCTCTGGTTTAAAACGCTGGCGGTCTTTTTAATTGTAGCCGTTTCTCTGTCATATCTTTTTTATTACCGCGGGCTTGTTTATACTTCGGATCTTACGGGTCCGCAAACCGAATTGCTTGTTACAAAAGACGCGATGTTCGGTACTGCGGCGAAAGTTTATATTGACCGAATAGACATTCCTTTAGCATTGTTTTACACCGACGGTCCGTTTGAGGTCCTGGACTTTCTTGCCGAAAAATACGACCGGGTGCCTATACCTGTGTATGACCAGAAGACTATCCTCCTTACAAAGACTGGAAGATTTAGTGAAAATGTCGTCGGATTTAACTACAAGCCTATTATTGTTGAGCAGCGCGGTGACTGGGTACTTTGGTACTTCATATCTCAGAAGGAATACGATGCTCAGGCTGTACCTCAGGTCGTGGTGACTCCCTGAACCTTGAGATAAAGTAAACGGCTGTTATTAACCCTGCTACCGCTGCTACCAAGTTGGACCAGGCAATTCCGTATAAAGATAGATAGGGTACGAGTATCAAGGCGGTAAGACCGTAGGTTGAAAGTTTCACTATAGTCGCAGCAATAATATATCCTGTTTTACTTTCCACAAAGAAAAGATTTTCAATAAATGTATGAATAGCCGATACCGCGGCGGCGAGAATTAAAATATCCAAAAGTCTTACCGAGCCTGAAAATTTTTCACCGAAGATTGTGGTTATAAATAATTCCGAACCTGTAATGGATATAACAGCAAGTACGATAATTCCGCCCGCTATTAAAGCAGTTTCTTTGTAATCATATTTGGTACCTCTCAGTTTGTGGGTAGCATTTTTAGGCAGTAAAACCGCAAACACCGATAACGACACCAGTGAAAATAAATTAGATATTTTGTTGGCGAGAGAAAGTATTCCCACGTCCCCAAAACCTTTTGTAAATTTTGCAATCGCGTTATTAAAAGTTCCCCAGCTTTCATAAACTATCTGAGATATACCGGCGGGTGAAGATTCTTTAAAAAGTGCGGCAACTCCAGCGATGTTTAGTTCGAACTTTTTATTTTCGGCCGGCAGCGCGAAGTATAAAAATATACCGGCGAAAATAGACAACGAAAAAACACCGAAGGCGAGATTAAAGTTCGGAATTATAGTCGATGTAAAAAATAAAACAGCAAAAACTCCCTTTACTAATTGAGGAATCGTATTTAGTAAAACCATCTTCGCATACTTCTCTGCTTTTTGAAAGTATGCATAGAAAAGATAGTTCATTGTGTAAGCAAGAATTCCGAGAATGAAAATAAGTGATGTTGCTGTGTCGAATACGTTTAAAAGTTTTAGGCAGATTAGTGAAATCGGGACCGATGCCAAAAACTGAATTACTTTTAAAGTAAACAATGTATTGGACAGTTTGGTGTTCTGCTCGGTTATCGATCTTGCAACGTAGACCGAATTTGCGCCGAAATCCACAATTTTCGAAATGGTTAAAAGAAGGGTAGAAATCAACGCGTACTTACCGAATGTTTCCAGATTCAGGGTGCGCGCCACTGCGGTTAGGAATAGGAAACCAAGCCCGGCGTTAAATATATTTCCCATACCTACTAATGAGATTTTTTTCAAGGATTTAGCTGGCACAATCCTATATTATCATTATGTTAGTAGTTTTAAAGCGTCGTCGACGTTTTGTTTCCAGGTACCGAATTTAACCCCGAGCCTTTTTTCTGTTCCCGTCGTATCCAAGTTGATATATAAAGGTCTGGGTATTCCGGATTTTTGTGCAAATTCTTTTAGTGAACCTTTTTCCAGTTTCGAAAAATCGCGCCCTGATTTTTCCAGCACGTATTTTGCGAATTCGTAATGAGAAACGGGTTCGTGTGAAACTGCGTGAAAAATTCCGGTGAGGTGCCCTTTTATAATTCTATTTAATGCTTTGGCGAGGTCGTTGATATAGGTAGGGGTTATGGTGTTGTCCGCGAACATCGGGTTGAGATTGTTTGAGTCGGAGAGATGAATTATGTTGTGCAGCATGTCTTTTTTTGTGTGCGCCGAGCCTGCAAATGGGTAGGCTATGCGGATGATTGCGTAATCTTTTGAGTTTTCAACTAAAGCTATCTCACCTTCCAGTTTTGTTATTCCGTACCAGGATATTTTGTCGTAAAATAAACCGTAGATTTCATCTTCGTGATACATTTCCGAGGCGGCGTCTTTTCCGGAAAATATTAAATCCGTGCTTATATGAATAAGATGCGTTCCATTTTTGTTGCAGGCTTCAGCCAGATTTTTTACACCGTCTACGTTGATTTTCCAAACCGAGCCTTTTTCATCATTTCTTTGGGTTTCGGCATTTTTGGTGTCGGTGTAGGCGGCGAAATTAACTAAGCAATCCGGTTTGACGCGGGTTACGTAGTTTTCAACCAAAACCGCATCAGTAATGTCTAGTTCTTTCTCATCGGGGCATATAAAGTCGTGTAATTTTCCTGTGTAATTTAGATAGTGGGTAGCAACAAG
>LCBB01000001.1 GCA_000996895.1 candidate division WWE3 bacterium GW2011_GWC2_41_23 | reverse complement strand
ACGGGACTCGAACCCGCGGCCTCCGCAGTGACAGTGCGGCGCTCTAACCGACTGAGCTACGACCCCTTAATGCTGGTGTTATACTAGCAATTTGTTGTTATATGGTCAATAAATTGCGTTGATGAAATGTATTTACACCATTTTGTATTGTAGTATTATTCTGTTAGAATGTCACAAAATCAGTCTTAAGGAGGGTACAATGTTCGGGAATTTGACGTTCGAGAGATTGTTAAGAACTCATGGGATTTTGCTTGTATCCGTACAGTACACCGAATCAGAAAAACCGGGAGAAATGCATAAATGCGCACAACCGGTTGAGTACGCGGTGGGGGACGGTGGTTTGCATCAATTGCCATTGAGGGTGAGAGACGAGATTATCAAAGCTCTTCATCTCAGGGATTGTGAGGCTGAGGTCATAAGGCTCGGTGGCACTCTCTACGTGAAGATTTTGAAGTAGCAAATAATGTCTCATTCCTGCATGCGGCCCTCTGTGCTTGTTTAAAAAACAACAGAGTGCCGCATTTTTTTACCCCACCTGCGTAACTTTGCTATTATTTACATATGAACTCCAACCGTATTTCTAATAAGGAAGTAGTATCAATCCTCAAAGAAGTGCTGGCGGCAATGGATGTTAAGAATTTCAATGTATTCAGAGTTCGGGCTTACCAGAATGCGATTGCAATACTTGATAATCTGACGGTTTCAATATACGATTTGTGGGAAAACGGGCGTCTGAAGGAAATACCGGGTGTCGGTGCAAGTATTTACGCGCATCTAAATGAACTTTTTTCGGAAGGTAAGGTAAAGGAGTTTGATGCAATAAAAAAAGATCTTCCGGAAGGAATGTTCGCTCTTATCGGTATACGCGGCATAGGTGCCCGAAAAGCCTTTAAATTAGCCAACGCTTTCAAAATAAAAACACGGGAAGGGGCAGTTGAAAAAATTAAAGAGCACGCCGAAAAAGGTGAGATAAGGGAGCTTGAAGGTTTCGGAGAAAAATCAGAAAAGGACATATTAGAAGCTGTAGGACAGTTCAAGATGACCAAGAACGAGAAAGAACGGGTTTTGTACTCTAAAGCCGAAGAAACGGTGGAAAGAATTTACGATTATATGAAAGAGGCAGATGCTTTGAGCCATATTGAGGCGGCAGGATCTTTCCGCAGAAAGAACGCTACAATCGGCGATCTGGATATTCCTGTTGCTACGACAGACCCCGATAAAACAATAAAACACTTCCTAAAATTTCCTGAAATCGCTGAAATTTTAGTAAAGGGTGACAAGAAGTGTAGCGCGGTGCTTAAAAACGATCTTCAGGTGGATTTACGGGTTTCCACACCGGAAGCGTACGGTGCCATGTTGCAATATTTCACAGGTTCCAAACAACACAATATTCTTTTACGTAACTTCGCCCTTTCCAAAAACATGTCTTTGTCAGAATACGGGATTAAAAAAGGAAGCGACATTTACGAGTTTGCAGATGAACCGTCTTTTTACAAATTTTTAGGACTACCCTATATAGAGCCTGAGCTGAGGAACGGTTCTAACGAAATTGAGGCGGCTATCGAAAATAAACTACCTGATTTGATTGAGCTAAAGGACATTAAAGGAGAAGTTCACACGCATACTACCGATTCGGATGGCATAAGTACTTTAGAGGAGATGGTTGAGGCGGCAATCGCTTTGGGTTATGAATACTTAGGAATTTCAGACCATGCTCCGAGCGTTACTTCACGGGGCTATAGAGAAGTTTCGGACATTATAAAAAAGAAACGGGCGGTGATAAATAAAATTAATGAAAAACAGAATTTTATAAAAGTATTTTTCGGGTACGAGGTTAATATTTTAGCCGACGCCACATTGGGTTTACCTGATGAAGTACTTTCCGAATTGGATTATGTTGTGGCTTCTATACATACTTCTTTTAACCAGGATCGTGAACAGATTACCGACCGGCTTCTGGCCGCGATAGAAAATCCGTATGTGAATATAATCGGTCACCCGTCAGGAAGGTTGTTAAATCAACGTGACCCCGTAGATCCCGCGTGGGACAAGGTGTTTCTGGCTGCCCGTGATAACAATAAAATCCTCGAAATAAATTCACAGCCCGACCGTCTTGACCTGACCGATGACTTGGTTAAAGAAGCAATAAGCTGGAAGGTGAAAATGGTTATAAGTAGCGACGCCCACGCTACAGACCAATTTTCACACATGAAATACGGAATATATAACGCACGCCGGGGATGGGCTGAAAAGAAAAATATTATAAATACGCTCGGATTTAGTGATTTTGTAAAAGAGGCAGGCATACGTTTGAAGTGATTTCCTTTACAAAAGATATATAATGGCTTTAGTAATTTTCTAACCTAAGGAGGTGCATTATGGAGATACTATTAGTTGTTATCGCGTTAGCCGCGGTATTTTTAATTTCTATCTATAACTCTCTTGTAACTTTGAAAGTTAAGATCAAGGAAGCGTGGAGTCAGATAGATGTCCAGCTCAAGAGAAGGATTGACTTAATACCTAATTTGGTAGAGTCGGTTAAAGGTTACGCCGCTCACGAAAAAGATGTGTTTGAGAACGTAACTAAGGCTCGGTCAGCTTTAATGACTGCAGGAGATGCCAAGGCCGCCGGAGAGGCAGATATGCAGTTAACTTCCGCTTTAAAGAGCCTGTTTGCTGTCGCAGAAGCATACCCGGAACTGAAAGCTCAGGAAGGCTTTATTAACTTGCAGAAAGAACTTTCCGACACAGAAGACAAGGTCGCTTACTCCAGACAGTTTTTCAACAGCGTAGTAAGACAGTACAACGAGAAAATTGTCGCTTTCCCGTCAAATTTAATTGCGGGAATGTTCGGGTTCAAGCAGGAAGCATTCTTTGAAGCCGAAACACAGGACAGAGAACCGGTTAAAGTCCAGTTCTAATTACGTAATGAACAAGCACGCATTGAAAATAAAGATTGCCGTCCTGGCCTACTTTGAGAAAGACGGAAAAGTTCTTTTGCAAAAAAGAAAGAATACAGGTTGGCGGGACGGTTGGTACGGATTGGTGGCAGGGCACGTCGATGAAGGCGAACCTTACAAACTTGCACTTTGCCGTGAAATAAAAGAGGAAACCGGGGTCGATGTTGTCGAGGAAGATTTAGAATTTGCTCACTTTTTATCCATACCTTCCAAAATTTCGGATTGTGATAGGCAGTATTTTTACTTCACAGTCAAGAATTGGAAAGGAGAGTCGTTCAACATGGAGCCGAATAAATGTTTCGAACTGGCCTGGTTCGATAAACTGTCCCTTCCTGATAATTTGATTCCCGTCGTGAAATCGGGATTGGACAAAATGTTCGCAGGAGAAAAATACAGCGAATTTGGCCGGGGGGAAGGATACACCGAACGATCATGAACATGTATCAGCACATAAATCAAAATAAAAGGGACACCATAATTATCATTACGTTGTTCATCGCTGTAATTACAGCCCTGGGCTGGTTCGTGGGAGAGTATTTTTATGATGGTGCGGGTGTTACATTTTTAGGAGGTGCTCTCATTTTTTCCGGAATCTCGGGATTAATTTCTTATTACAACTCAGACAAAATAGTTTTAGGAATTTCCGGGGCAAAAGAAGTTAAGTATGAAGACAGCCCGGACATACACAAATTAGTAGAGAATATGAGCATAGCCTCAGGTATACCCAAGCCGAGAATTTACGTAATTCAGGACACTTCTATGAACGCTTTTGCCACAGGCCGTGACCCCAACCATTCGGTTATCTGTTTTACAACAGGAATTATTCAGCGTCTGGAAAAAAGAGAACTTGAAGGAGTAATTGCTCACGAAATGTCTCACATAGGAAATTATGATATACGTTTGATGTCGATTGTAAGTATCTTGGTCGGAACAGTAATGCTTTTGTCCGATTGGTTTACACGCGGTGCATTTTACGGAGGTTCCAGAAAAAGAAGTTCCAATTCGGATTCCGGAGGTGGGGTATTTTTTCTGATAGGAATGGTCTTGTTAATATTGAGTCCTATTATTGCGACATTAATAAAACTGGCCATAAGCAGGAACAGAGAGTTTTTGGCAGATGCCACAGCCGCATCCATAACCAGACACCCGAAAGGGTTGGCAGATGCATTAAAGAAGCTCGCAGGAGATAAGGAAGAACTGGAAGCGGCAAACGGAGCCACTGCTCATCTTTATATCGTAAGCCCGGTGAAATCCTTGGGGAAGGCAGTGAGTAGCCTATTCTCTACTCATCCTCCGATAGAGGAGCGTATAAACCGTCTTCTGCAGATGTAACCGGCTCAAAAACCTTTAAATATCCACGGAAATGCTTTAATATGGACGCTATGGACAGCAGAAAAATAACAATCGAAGAGGTCAAAAAAATCGCTCAAATGTCCAAGCTTAATATAGAAGGCGACGAAGAAAAGTTTTCGCAATTATTATCACAAACACTCGAGTATATAAAAATACTGGACGAATTAGATACTTCAAAAGTGAGCGAAACGTTTCAAGTTACCGGTTTAACAAATGTATACCAGGACGGTTCTCAAAAAGTTACACTTTCCCGCGAGGATGCCTTAAAAAATGTTAAGGAAATAATACGAAACCTTGTGGCGACCAAAGGAGTTTTTGACCGTGAGTAAACTTAACGAACTTACAGTTAAAGAAGCTTTGGAAGGTTTAAAGAAAAAAGAATTCACCTCCGTTGATTTAGTTAAATCCTGTTTAGCTCAAATAGAAAAATTTGACCCTAAAATAAAAGCATTTTTAAGAGTTACTTCTGAAAGTGCAATAAAAAAAGCCGAGGAAGCCGATAAAGAAATTTCTGCAAAGGGCGCCGAAGCTTTTGTAAATAAACCTTTGTTAGGAATTCCCTACGCGGCCAAAGATAATTATTCAACTAAAAACATCGAAACTACTGCGTCCTCAAAAGTTCTCGAAGGATATGTTCCTCCTTTTGATGCTACTGCTATAAAGAAACTTAACGAAGCGGGAGCTATTTTACTTGGAAAAACTAATTTGGACGCCTTTGCCCACGGTTCCTCAACCGAAACCTCGGATTTCGGGACAACCTTTAACCCCTGGGACCTAAGTAAGGTGCCGGGAGGTTCTTCGGGCGGCTCAGCGGCTGCCGTAGCGTCCCACATGGTACTGTTTGCCACCGGTAGCGAGACCGGAGGAAGTACACGAGGTCCGGCTTCATGGTGCGGTGTTACGGGAGTAAAACCTTCTTACGGCAGAGTAAGCAGGTACGGAATTGTAGCTATGGCTTCTTCTACAGATTCTCCCGGTCCCTTAACAAAAACTGCAGAAGACGCAGCGGTTGTTTTAAGAGTAATGGCAGGAAAAGATCCGCTCGATGCCACTTCCTCTCCTGCAGAAGTACCCGATTATCTGGCTGAAGGTAAGTCTTTTAGTATGAAAGGTGTCAAAATCGGAAGACCGGTGTCCTATTTTGAAATGGAACTTGAAGAGGGAACGAGAAAAAAGATAGATGAGGCAATTGAGGTTTTCAAATCTTTGGGCGCGGAAATTATTGATGTTGATATGCTTAGTCCAAAATATTCGATCGCCGTTTACACAATTTTGCAAAGGTCCGAAGTTTCTTCTAATCTGGCCAGACTCGACGGAATAAGATATGGGCACGACCGCAATTCATTCGGTTTCGAAGCTAAAAAAAGAATAATGCTAGGGGCATACACTTTAAGCTCGGGATATTACGATGCTTACTACGCAAAAGCTCAAAAGGTGCGTACCTTAATTAAACAAAGTTTTGACGCGGCTTTTGAAAAAGTAGATTTGTTGGTCGCTCCTTCCATGCCTTGTGTTGCTTTGGATGTAGGAGAAAGTTTTAACTCACCAATGTTCGGTGAAATGATGGATGTTTTGAACGAGCCCAGTTGTATTGCGGGAGTACCCGGAATAAGTGTACCGTGCGGGTTTTATAACGGGCTTCCCGTGGGTGTTCAAATCATGAGCAGAATTAACGAAGAGTCAAAAATATTCGGGGCGTTATTTAATTATCAGGGGGCGACGGCCTTTCATCTTGAAAAACCGGCGTTAATTAAGGAATAAATATGGGATTTTTTGACTTTATATTCGGTTCAGGAAGTTCCTCGTCATACGGTTCGGTGAGTCAGGAAACAGCCAGAAAAATAACGTCGGACTGGGAAAACATAAGTGTGCTTCTTAAACAAAAAGGTCCTTCGCAATTAAAACAGGCATTAATTATGGCCGACAAATCTTTAGACGCTGTTTTAAAGGAAATGGTACCCGGTGAAACGATGGGAGAGCGTTTGAAAAACGCCGTAGAAAAATTCGACAGGTCTACTTACAACAGGATTTGGGACGCGCACAAATTAAGAAATAGTTTGGTTCATGAAGCAGGTTTTGAGCCCGCATACTTCATGATTACCGAAGCGGTATCTAATTTAAAAGAAGCTATTTATAAATTAGGAGTCAATGTTTAAAAAATGAACGAAGAATTATTAGGAAAATACAAACTAGTCGTGGGAATGGAAGTTCACATCCAACCCAAAACGGAGCAAAAAATGTTCTGCGGGTGTGATGCTAATATATGGGGCGCCGAGCCTAATACTCACACCTGTCCTACATGTTTAGGACTGCCCGGGGCGTTGCCCGTTCCTAATTTAGAGGGAGTCAAGAAAGCCCAGATGTTGGGATTGGCCTTAAACTGTACACTAAATAGCGATTCAAGATTCGACAGAAAACACTATTTTTACCCCGATCTCCCGAAAGGCTACCAAATAAGTCAGTACAAACAACCTTTGTGCGAGAACGGCAAGTTGCTGCTGGAAAGCGGAGATACCGCGGACATCGAAAGAGTTCATCTGGAAGAAGACGTAGCAAAATCCTTTCACGAAGGCGGAAAGACTTTAGTTGATTTCAACAAGTCCGGTCTTCCTTTAATAGAAGTGGTGACGAGGCCGTGTTTCCGTTCTATTGAAGACGCCGTAGATTATTGCAAAAAACTCCAAGTCATTTGCAGGTATTTAGGAATAAGCGAAGCGGACATGGAAAAAGGCCAGATGAGGCTGGAAGCCAATATTTCACTGAGAACCGGCGAGATGGAAGAAAAAGATGAACTGTCCCCTTATAAAGTAGAAGTTAAAAATATAAATTCGTTCAAATACATGGAAAAAGCCGTACGGGCGGAAATCGTCAGACAGCGTGAAATTTTGGAAAAGGGTAAGATGCCCAAACAGGAAAACCGCGGATATGACGAATTTAAAAATATTACGGTTGCGCAAAGAGATAAAGAAGAAGCCTCTGATTACAGATATTTTCCCGAGCCCGACATACCGCCGATGGTTTTTGATGAGAAATACCTTAATGAGTTGAAGGCGGTTGAAGGTAGTTTGCCGCAATCTTTGAGGGACGGCATGGAAAAGAAGGGTGTTACCAAAGAGCAGAGTAGGATTTTGGTGGAAGTTATGGGGTCGGCGGTGGTTGAGAAGTTTCATAAGTTGGTTGCCGGCGGCTTAGAAGCGCAAAAAGCAGCTACGGTGTTGATAAATAGAAAAGACCTTTTTGAACTGAGTGCCGAAGAGATTTTAAACAAAGTTAAAGATGAGAGTGAAAGGGTTTCCGACACAGGTGAAATAAGAAAGGTTGTAGAAAGTGTTTTAGAAAAAAACCAGGCAGCTGTTACGGATTTTAAAAACGGAAAAGAAAGCGCCCTGCAATTTTTATTGGGTGGGGTGATGAGAGAAATGAAGGGTAAGGCAGACGCTTCGGTTGTTACGGGTTTGATAAAAGAATTCCTCAAAAAGTAGTAAGCATTTCGAGGATTACTTCGAAAAGTGAATACGCATTTTGGAGAGTACCCCAAAAAGTGAACAAAAAATAGCCGCACTGTTGGAATAAATCCCAATAATGCGGCCGATTGCGATGTCACACTAAAACTAAAACTGTCAGAACCCCAGCGAACACAAGCATTGCATACCCCAGGATAGTGAGAAAAATTCTTTTTGGCTGTTCGTCTAAGAGCAAGACTGCACCCAAAAAAATGGTCAAAATGACCAGAAATTCTTTCCACCCCGAGCTAATTTGTGCTCCCGGAAGAACGAGCAGTAACAAAAGTGCGTAGATTGCCATGCATGACCACTTCAGGTTATTATTTCGCTGAACCCTTTTGTACTCTCCCGTACTTTTCATCTCAGTTTCTCCTTTTCTAGATAGTCGAAAAAGCTATGTAAAATGCGAGGACGATTGCAAATGCCCCGGTTACCTGTCCCAAAGTTTTGGGGAATTTCTTTAAGATAACAAAACCCGTCAGACCTATCAACACGGCCGCGCAATAGGATGTTACTTGCATAGTCTGCAGGCTTACAGGAACTCTTTCCGTTTGAGCCAATGTCCCCACAAAAAGCATAAACACATAAACCGTTATGAAGACAGTCAAAATCTTAACCATCTCTCCTCCTTGTATGGTAATATTTCCGTCAGCTTATCATACTATAGGACTACTATCAAGTATGCGTATAATTGAAAAAATAAAAAATAAAAATAAAAATTAAAGTTGTTCAAGGTGATATCATATACGGGATGGAACTAAAATTTGACCCGGCAAATCCTTCATACGAGTACATTACAAAAGAAGATCAAGCAAACGCAGCGCTGGAAAATTTAGAAAAAGCGAAAGTCGTCGGGGTCGATATTGAAAGCACGGGTCTTGATCCTTACACTTCTACACTATTACTTGTACAAATCGGAACAGATGATAAAAGTTACATTTTCGACGCCCGAGCTTTAGATTTAAAAAACTTTACAAGATTTAAAGAGTTTCTCGAAAGTCCGAAGATTTTAAAAATATTTCACAACGGAAAGTTCGACTACAAACACATTAAAATCCATGTCGGAGCCGCTCCTACAAATTTGTACGATACGATGTTAGCGGAAGTTATTTTAAACGCTGGACTCGGACGCGGATACTACTCATTAAAAGACCTCACAAAAAAATATACCGGAATGGATTTGAAAAAAGATGTCCGGGAAACGTTTGAAGGTGTGACCAACAAAACAAAAATAAATGTAGAACAGCTAAAGTACTCCGCGCTCGACACCCTAATTTTATTTCCGATTTTTGACCAACAACTTGTAAAAATAAAGAGCGAGAATCTATTAAATGTAGCCAAACTTGAATTTGCAGCAACCCGCGCTGTTGGCGAGATGGAGCTTAAAGGTATCTATATAGACGAGAAGAAGTGGCGGGATATTATGGTTCACCTTTCTGAGAGAAGAAACATCCTTGCGAAAGAGTTTCAGGAGGCGATAAGACCGTATTATTCGAATAATATGATTGATCTTTTTGGAAACCACGCAGACACAATAAACATGAATAGTCAGCAGCAGCTTATGGATCTGTTTAATAACAAATTACACCTTAATCTTCCTTCTACAGGCGACGCTCTTCTTGCTTTACACAATGAGCCGATTGTTAAATTACTCAGAAACTATAGAGGTTACGAAAAATTGCTGTCGGCATTCGGCGATTCTTTATTATCAAAAATAAATCCGGTCACAAAAAGATTGCACCCGGAGTTTAACCAACTTGGTACGGCAACCGGTAGATTTTCTTGTAATAATCCTAACCTTCAGCAAATTCCGAGGAATTCCGAGGAAGCTCCTTTCAGAACGTGTTTTAATCCTGAACCCGGTCATAAGTTAGTCACCGCAGACTATTCATCTTTTGAGATGCGTATTCTTGCGGAACTTTCCGGAGACGCAAAAATGATTAAAGCTTTAAACGACGGATTAGACATCCACTCCTACACAGCTTCTCTTATGTTTAATGTTCCGTACAGCGATGATTTTAAAAAGAAGTATCCGAGCTATAGACAAATTGCTAAGCCTATAGGTTTCGGATTGATGTACGGAATGGGTTCTATGGGACTAGCCGCCAGAATAGAAAACGAAACCGGAACGCCCGTTACCAGGGAACAGGGAGAAGACTATATGAACAGATACTTCGCAAGCTACCCAAGTGTGAAGGACTACTTAAATAAAACGGCGAAAAAAGCTGTGCGGGACGGTTTTAGTACAACGCCTCTTGGGAGAAAACGCTGGTACGATAAACCACTAAAAGATGACCCTGATTTCAGGAAAAAAGAATCGCGCATTGAGCGGGAAGCTAAAAACCACCCCATTCAGGGTACGAACGCAGACGCCATTAAATACGCTTTGATATTTTTAAACGATAGGATGAAGAAAGAGGGGATCCATGGGGGTTTAACGCTAACGGTTCACGACGAAATAGTTTCCGAAATAAGAGACGATGAGGCAGAGTACTGGGCAAAAGTGCAGTCCGATGAGATGGTAAGAGCAGCCGGGCTTTTTATAAAAAAAGTGAAGATTCAAAGTGATCCTTTTGTTGGGGATGTTTGGGAACACTAATTTTAGTACGAAAAAAGCGACTGGATAGAGGGTTTTATTAAACCGTATCTTAGTCGCCCTTTGTTTTTTCATTTATTTTGTCGTCTTATGGAGGCTTATTACTACATTCCTACTTAGAGCACCCTGAGCTAGTATATGCACATTAAGCTACTCCCGGTTAAGTGTTTTTCAACCTTAAACATCGTCAGTAGCACCATGCCTTTTGGGCTTTGGTAGTCTTGAGCATTTCGTCGGGGTCATTTCGGAGCTTACTAACCTAGTTTATTTCCCATAAACCGAATTTGAATTCGGCTTTTGCCACGTCATCCGCATTCCAGGTTTCGCCTTCGTTAAGTCGGCGGGGGAATCTTGCGGAGAGAACGATGAGGCAGTCTCCCGAGGTTAACTTCACAAAGGGAGCTTTTTCGGGGATGGGGACCACAATCCCAAATTTCTGCTGAAGAGCATCCAAGGTGGTCCGGTGACTTGGGTTGCAGCATGATTCTACGCCCCCTTCAACCAAATTTTTTGCTTCTTCAACTGTAAGAGGGCGACGAGTCGCCGTTGCAGTCTCAGAAAACATTCCATCCGCCAAAGCCAGACCAACAAAAGTAGTAGCCATTTTGTCCTCCACAGACAAAGATGAATTTCTCAACCAAAATTGGCTTTCGTTTTGAGTTACGCCTCAATCGAGGAAACAACCTGTAAACTGCACTTTCTCAGGCTATTTCCTCAAATCAGGATTTCTATTCATTTTTCAAAGAACGATAATATTATACACGTCCCCTGTTTATTTGTCAACACTATAGGTCTTGGAATCTTGCCGATCAGGCAAAAACACTTGCACTCTGAAACCAAGAGTGCTAATATCTTACTCATGGTTTTATGCCACAGATGCGGACAGCGTCCTGCCAAATATCCTATTAATCAAATCGTAGACGGCAAACAAGTCTACATGGCTCTCTGCGAAGTATGTTACGAGGAAGTTGTAAAAGAGACGTCTCAATCCGCTTCAAAACTAGATAAATACGGCCGCGATCTTACCCAATTAGCCAGGGAAGGTAAACTTGACCCCGTCATCGGACGCAAAAACGAAATCGAGCGCGTCATTCACATCCTTTCTAGAAGAACAAAAAATAACCCTGTGCTTATCGGAGATCCCGGTGTTGGAAAAACAGCTATAGTTGAGGGTTTAGCCCAAAAAATCGTTAACGGACAGGTTCCGGAGCCTTTGAGGGGTAAACGTGTGTTTATGCTAGACCTGGCCTCGATAATTGCAGGAACTTCTCACAGAGGCATGTTCGAGGGGCGTTTGAAAGACATAATAACCGAGGTAATTTCGGCAAGCGGTCAGATAATCCTTTTCGTCGACGAGCTTCATACAGTTATTGGAGCAGGTAGCGCAGAAGGATCGATGGATGCCGCAAATATACTTAAACCGGCCCTTGCAAGAGGTGAATTACAAATGGTCGGTGCTACTACAATAGATGAGTACAGAAAGTATGTTGAAAGGGATGCCGCACTTGAGCGCCGTTTCCAGCCTATTATGGTAAATGAACCGACCGCCGAAGATACTGTTGAGATCTTAAGAGGATTAAGAGAGCGCTACGAATCCCATCACAACGTAAAAATAACTGATGACGCCATAGTTGCCGCTGTTAAAATGAGCGACCGCTACGTTTCGGACAGATTCTTACCTGACAAAGCAATAGATTTAATAGACGAGGCCTGTGCTATGGTTCGTTTGTCGCAGGTTAAAGAGCCTGAAAATTTAAAAACAGTCGAAGAAGAAATTTCAAAATTAAAAGCCGAGGCGCGAAAAAATAAACTCACGGACGAAGAAAAAGAAACGTTAAAGAAAAAAACGGAAGAGCTCGAGAAAATAAAATCAGAGTTAGTTGAAATTTGGACAAAAACAAAACTTGAGGAAATTCCGGATGTCACGGAAGATGCCGTTATAAAAGTAGTTTCACGTGCAACAGGAATTCCGCTTGAGAAATTAAATGTTGTAGAACGTGAGAGATTACTAAACCTTGAGCACACAATAAAAAACAGAGTTGTCGGTCAGGATAAGGCGATTGGTGTTTTATCAGAAGCTATAAGAAGAGCCCGCGCGGGTTTGAAAGATCCCAAAAGACCGATAGGATCGTTTTTATTCTTAGGACCTACAGGTGTCGGTAAAACTGAGTTGGCGAAAACTTTAGCTGAAGCTTTGTACGGAGATGAAGATATGATTGTACGTTTGGACATGAGCGAATACATGGAAAAACACTCGGTAAGCAAATTAATCGGGGCGCCTCCGGGATATGTGGGTTACGAGCAGGGTGGCCAGCTTACCGATATTGTAAGAAGAAAACCCTTTTCCGTAATATTGCTGGACGAAATAGAAAAAGCCCACCCCGATACGTTTAATGCTTTGTTGCAGATAATGGAAGACGGGCGATTGACTGACAGTAAGGGCAGAACAGTCGACTTTAAAAACACTATATTAATACTTACTTCAAACGTTGGCTCTGAGCTTTTGAGAAGAAAAGACATCGGATTTATTGAGGACAAGAAGAAATCCCATGAAGAGGTCGAGATAGCGGCTGACCGGAGAATTTTCGGAATACTGAAAGACTCTTTTAAGCCCGAGTTTTTAAACAGAATTGATGAAATCGTAGTATTCACAAGCCTCGGAAAAGAGGATATTAGAGAAATAACACTACGAATGCTGGATAAAACCAGGAAAATGCTGGCCGAACAACAGCTTACTCTCGAGGTTTCAGATAAAGCGATAGAATACCTGGTAGAGAACGGTTACAGCGAGGAATACGGAGCCAGACCATTGAGGAGATTAGTCCAGAAAGAGGTTGAGAACGCCATTTCCAGCAAAATAATAGCAGCCGAAACTTCCGAAGGAGACCTCGTGGAGGTTGACGTTTCAGCGGAAGGCGGGTTATCGATGGAGGTTAAAAAGCCGGCCAAGGTGTCCTCAAAAAAGAAATAATTGATATTGCGGGTTTAATTTGCTATCCTAGCACAGTCTATGGCCGATAAAGATCAAGATACAACTAAACAGGATGACACAGCTCAACAGGACACACCTGTAGAAGAAACGGTTGTAGAAGCGTCCGTGCAGGAGGAAACAGCAGCCGAAGCTCCTGCGGTAGAGACAGAGGAAGAAAAGCTCGAAGAAGCCATCGAAGAAAAGGTCGAGGAAGAGTCCAAAGCAGCCGAGGAAGAGTTGAAGGCAGCTTCAAAAGAAGAGCCAAGGATTCCGGAATTCAGGGTAGGCGATACTATAAGGGTTTTCTACAAAATAATCGAAGGTGAAAAGATGAGAATTCAACCGTTTGAAGGTATCGTAATTTCCTTTAGAGGCTCTGATATTTCAAAAACATTTACAGTAAGAAGAATCGGAGCCGACCAAGTCGGAGTTGAAAGAATACTTCCTTTACACTCACCTAATATAGAAAAAATAAAAGTAATGAAAAAAGGTAACGTCAGAAGAGCAAAGCTTTTCTACCTAAGAGATAAAGTCGGAAGAGAAGCAATGAGAGTTAGAGAAGCCAAAAAGTGAGCTTTTAGAAAAGAAGCTTTTTAGTATAGATTATTTTCCATTTTCGATTCAACCACATCCGAACGTATTAGCATGACTGCGTTTTTATGAAGTAGTAAAAGACCAAGCTCTTAAAAAAAGGCGCTCTCAGTTTTTAAGAACCTGATTGCGCCAAAAGTACTACCATTTCCTAATTACGTAACTGTTGCCGTTCAACACTGACTGGATGTCAATAAAAATTTCTTTTTCAATTTTTCTCCAATCCTTACCCCTTTGTTTTGATATTCCTACGGATTCATTAGTAAGGTAGATAAAATCTAAACCGTCGATTCTGCCAAGTAACCTTATTAATTCCGCCCCGATTTTTCCGATCTCATTTGCGACACTTTCCTGATAAGCGTCCGTAACAGGGACAAAAAAAATTTTGTGCGGTCTTAATGAAATTTTTGAATCTACAAAATATTCTCTGTAGAGGAAATTCGCAGAATCTTGGCGAACCCGTATCACAACCACACCGGGCATACTCATTTTCTCCTCCTTTTTCTAGTTATTCAGTTTTAGAAGTATAGCTTACTATAAGATGAGAAGCAAATAAGCAAATTTCACAATAAAAAAGGGTAACCCTGAGACCAAAATTTCTGGCTTCAAGATTACCCTTTGTAGAGCAGTTAATTTCTTTTAGCGGTTAAAATATTTCTTCATACCCGCGTAAAAGATGAAGAGACAAACAAGCCCTAAACCAAAGCCCCACGATATTTCGAAACAGTAGCTTTGGGCGAGTGCAAGAGGGAGAGACACACCATTCCCACTTGTAGGTACAACTGGAGCTGTTCCGGTTGGTTGGGGCGGACGAGCTGTTGGTGTGTTCGGCGGTACCGGTGTGTTGGTGGGCGGGATTTCCGTAGGCGGCACCTCTGTTGGAGGTACTTCCGTAGGGGGAGTAGTTCCCGTCGGTGTTGCTGTTGGCATCTCAGTAGGTGTTGATGTCGGAGTTTCGGTTGGTGTACTCGTTGGTGTTGATGTCGGGGTTTCTGTCGGTGTGTTGGTTGAGGTAGGTGTAGGCACCGGAGTTTCAAGAATTTCGTAAGGAACCAACTCCTGGTAAGTATCTCCGCACCAGAACCTATTTATGCCCGCGATATAAGAACAGGAAATTCCTATCGGCGGGTTTTCTTTGAGAGGTTCCACACAGTAGGCGCGGACCGCAAAATTATTTGCCTTAAGTTCAAATCTGTGAAAACTTCCGGATTGTCCAGGAACCGAACCGTATCCTAGATAAGAATCCACATGCCAGCCTTCGCGCGGTAGGCCCGAATCTCCGCTGGCAGGTGTTGCCGCGGCGGGTACCGAGAATACCGAGAAAGCGGCTATAACGAAAAGCACTATTACTACGATCGTCTTCATTTTAAGTTCCTCCTTATTGAAGGACTATGATTAGGCGTTCCGCAGAGTACCAGGGGTTATGGGATAAATTCCTTCCGCTGGTAATAATGACAATACTTCTGTCACTACCGTCCAAGGTCACGCCGATTAGTGCGGCAAGTTCTATGGGGTTAAGCGATTTTACTGAGTCGAGGTTTTCATTCTTAATTACCCCGCCCGCTATTACACTTAAGTTCACAGAATTGCCGTTTTGAGACATAACAACGGGTGCTTTTTTCAATTCTTCGACTTGCGCGCTCATCTGCTCATCGGAGTAATTAGTCCGCACATCGTTGCATTTCCCTCCCTCAAGAAACCGTCTTAAGTATTCTCCTTCTAACTCGATGTATTCTTTGGAGTACTTAAAACAACCTGAGTGGGGATTGATACTGATGTTCCCGAAGTCATCTGCCCATACGCCTGCTTTATGGATCCCGGGCTTATATGTGTCGGGGCCATCTACAGGAATAATAGGAACAAATGTTACAGGAAACGGATCGTCTGAAACCGGGTAGAACCATATTTCTATGGTGTCGGACTCGTCGAACAGTACATTCCCGACATCGTAAGGATTTTCGGGTAAGGACGGTTCAGGTTGTATTTCAGGCGTTGGGGTCGGCAAGGTTAGCGTAGGTTGTATTACAACTTCCGCAATGGTAGGCACGGGAGTATTCCAGACCGGTTGAAACGGTGTGGGTGTCGCCGTGTTTTCCAATGACCCTGCCGAAACGGAACGTTCTATCGACACGGGTGTCCCATATATAAATTCAAGAGCAATGGGAACTCCCAATTTAATGTCGAAGAACACTAACAGCAAAAAAATACACGTCAAAACATAAATGCCTCTTTTTTTCATCGACCCTCCTTGGCCTTTGTCTGATTCTTATTGTCAACGTACGTACACTTTTCCCATTGATTGGGGAGTGGATAACGGCCAGTTTACCACCTAACTATAGGTTTATCAAGTCGAAAATGACAAAAAAATCCCGTTCGTTGCCTTTGTTAAAGCACAGAACGGGATACGGCAGGTGTTACGGGATAGGTTTTTGTAGGAAACTAACCCCAAACACGGTCATGAAGGCGAACATCAAAATAATCAGAATCACGAAAGCGTACATGCCGACGGACTTGAGAGTGCGTTTCATGTTGCCTCCTAGAAAATGAAAGTGGCGATGGCTGTCCATACGTATACTGCTGCAGAAAGTAGTGCTAATACCGCAGCTATGAAAAGAACCATCAGAAAAGACGAAAGTTCGTGTTTTTGTATCTCTTTCCGTGCAAACACAAATCCGCGGATGAGAACAAATATAGAGGCACAAACTCCCCAAACAAAATATATCTGGGTAAGTACTTGACCTGCTGATTCCATTTCTCCTCCTTGAGCTATCTTATTTTGATTTTTCCCATATTACGGTTCTAATCGACGAGAGTCAAGGTAGCAGGTGTTATCCTGCCGGATTCTTGATAGACTAAGGGTGTGAGCGATTTAACTATTTCTCAAAATTTTCTGACCGATAGGGGACTAGTACGTAAACTTGTCGCTAAGGCGGGGATTTCAAGAAACGACTTGACCCTAGATATAGGAGCGGGGAAAGGGATTATCACTGAGGTGTTATCTGAAATCGCAGGTCCGGTGATTTCCCTAGAATTGGATCTTAAACTACACCAAGAGCTAAAAGAAAAGTTTTCCGGAAACTCAAAAGTGGTTGTGTCGAACGAGAACTTTTTACAATTTGCACTTCCAACAGTTCCTTACAAAGTTTTCTCTAACATACCTTTTAGTATTACCTCATCAATTGTTACTAAACTCTTGTTCACAGGCCGTGTGCCGGTTGATTCCTATCTGGTCATGCAAAAGGAGGCGGCTAACAGGTTTATGGGAAAAGGCGAGGGGTATTTATTCTCATTATTAAATCAACCGTTTTTCGAGTTTAGTATCTTTCATAAATTTAAAAGAGAAGATTTCACTCCCAGACCTTTGGTGGACGTAGTCATGCTAAGGATAAACAAGAAAGAAATACCGCTTATTGCCGGAAATAAAGTTAAGTTATATCAGGATTTTATTTGTTATGTTGTTAACCAGCAAAAACCTACATTAAAGCTAAGGGTGCATAAATTATTTACATCAGTCCAGTACTTCAGGATTTCCGAAGAGTTGAAGTTTTCTGTGACAGCAAGGGTAAAAGACTTAAAACTTTGGCAATGGATATTATTGTTCGAAAGATACGTTACTTTTGTCGATGAAGAAAAGAAAGCTATAACTGAAGGGGCATATGCCCATTACAGGCGTCTTACTTCAGGTACGGAGAAAGTGACAAGGACTAAGGCCAGACGCTTATAATAATCATTTATTAGTCTCAATTGTAAGTGCCACGCTGATACTTATAGTTTCATCCTCTAAACGTAGTCCTTCAGGTAGTTGCAATGTAACAGGCAACACCGTTGACTCACTTTTGTCTGCCAAACTAAGAGGTTCAGTAGCAATTTCGACGGGAGCAGTGGCATTTTCCGGAATCCACACCTTAATAGATTTAGGCTCTGCTTCAGCCGATTTTAAAACAAGTTTATTTTTTAAAGTTCCGGCTGTTTTTACTGAAATAGGTACCTCGGTTAAATAATATTTTTGGGCGGTTAGTAATATTGTAGTTGGTTCAAATGAAGTAATAGAAAAATTCGAAGGGCCCGTAATAAGATTTTTTGTAATTTGTAGTTTATTTACACCGCTTTGAAGACCGGAGAAATCCAGATTGATTTTAAAATCTTTAGAAGAGACATCCTTAAATGAATCTTCTCCTCGGGTAGACACTCTTATTTTCACGTCTTTAGGGCTGTATTCCTGAATAACCATATTTTTAGGAATTTTTAAAGTGTCGAGAGGAACGTTATAGGTTTTTTCAACAATACCGGCTTGGTAAGCAGCAAAAAACCAGATTACTCCAGCGGCTACCATAGACCCGAGCCTTAACAAAAAATCCTGCTTGATTATTCTACTTAGCTTGTTTTCTTTGGTATTTTTGGGAAATTTCGCTTTAATGTACTTCTCAAACTCCTTTTCCAGATCCGTGAATTCCTGCAGAGTTTTCATTTTTCCGTCCTTTGCCACTGAAATCTTTCCGGTTTCTTCAGAAACTACGATACAAAAGGCATCCGTTATTTCTGTGATTCCCACCGCAGCGCTGTGCCTCGTTCCGTGTTTTCCAATTTCCTTAAAATTTGTAGAAAGAGGAAGGTGAGTCGCAAATTTTGATACGCGGTTGTTATTAATTATTACAGCACCATCGTGTCCGTAGGAACGAGGTTCAAAAATACTTGAAAGTAATTCTTCTGATATCACGCCATCCAAAGCTACGCCGCCGTCAATGTGTTGATCCAAACTATCTTTGCCTTGTATAACTATCAGCACACCGATCTTTAATTGAGCCATCCTGACGCATGCCTGGATAATCTCCGAGGTAACAGGAGACCTTGAGGTTAAAGGCAAGACTTTTAATTGTCTTGACCCGATAAGACCTAGAAACTCAAAGTACTTTCTAATCTCGTTTTGGAAAATAATCACGAAGATTAATACCGACACGCCGACAAAGTATCTTAACGCCAAAAGTGTTACGTAGAGATTAAAACTTTTTGCGAAAATATATAACGCGGCTGCAATAGCCAAACCCAAAAATACCATAAGCGTTCTGGTATTCCGGAGAAAGAGGAATAAAGAATAAATCAAAAGGGCAATGATGACAATATCGAAGAGGTCAGTTACGTATAG
This sequence comes from candidate division WWE3 bacterium GW2011_GWC2_41_23, assembly GCA_000996895.1. GTDB lineage: Bacteria > Patescibacteriota > WWE3 > UBA101185 > UBA10185 > UBA8498. Next base: position 84,688 of record LCBB01000001.1, on the reverse strand, counting down.
GTTGCCTTTCAGCTTGATAAGGTTGTTGATTACGTTAAACATGCTGAACATGCCTTGATTTTACCAGCATTTGATTAAATCTGACTAGCATTAGAGTTTTTTTGCTTTTAAGAGATTGTTGTTGACAAGCTGTTTGTATAAAAATAACATTACATAATGTTAGAAAAGCTTAATACTGCAGGAGATGGTACAGAAGGGTGGTTGGAGACACCAAGCAAAGAGACCCTTGCCGCCCACGACAAGGCTCAATCTGCAGCAAACACTAAAATGGATCAGGAAATCCGAGAAAGAGAAGCTTTATTAATAGAGTCTGAATCCGGTCACGAGACAGTTAGCACACAAGATGGAGACTCAAAACCGGAAAAGCCCGACCAGCCCGATACTGAAGAGCTTATCAAGTCGCTTAGAGACGCGTTGGAATAGCTTTGGTCATTTTTAACCAACTTTTACACCTTATAGCATCAGGTGCCTCTTTTCGTATGATCTTTTATCTTGTAATTACAACAAATACAACCACGGCGTTTAAATATGTAAAACTATAGGTTGACATGTGTGGCACGCTCGATGTATAATACCCGTGTTCAATTTGATGAGCAAATTAGCTTAATCATCTTAATCATAATCTCCAAATAAATAGGAGGCACGTGTGAACGCCAGCTTTTTAGCTTTAGCCGGATACAGGGAAATTCCCTTTCCCGTGGACTTAGCACAGAAGATTTCTGTGCCCAGGGATCCCCTGGTGTTAGATATCAACTCACCCCTTGGACAGGCGTTTATTAACGCCGGAGTTACTCCCAAGGGAGATGAGAAACTATTCCCCGCGCTGACGCCGGACTGTGTGGTGGTCATGCTTACGTACAGACTACGAGCAATGATCACAAAAAACCCGGACACCTACCTTCCCGGATGGGGTGTATACAGGGACATGGTTGAGTTTCCGGGCATGTACCCTCGTTTTTGGAAAGAAATGGGGCACGGTCCGCTTTTGAATTGGGGGACCGCCTCGGTACCCACTTCTGGTAGAGCATTGCTTCTGGGAGAAAAAAAGGACGACGCCGTGACCTATGCTAACAAGTGGGGTCCCCCGGCCGGGATATTTGAAATCCCGACCGGAAAAAGCGATCTCACTTTGCAGGACGCGCTGATTTTTTCAGCCGGGCGTGAGCTTTCTGAAGAGACTGGGGTATATTTTCCCGATCTCGGGGAGAAAGTGTCCCGTATTACTTTGGCGTGGGATGCCCCTCGCTGCAAACCGCAAGCGTTCGTTAAATTCGAATTCGAATTAGATGAACTTAAAAAAATGCGGGATGCGGTGCCAACTGAAAAGGAATTCAAAAGTTGGCAAATTGTCCAACTGTCCTCTGAGGGTTTGATCGCAGCAATGCTTGCTTTCTAACCTTTAGAGATGAACCGTATGATTTGTATGCTAATCCAGCAACAAAACGTACGGTTTTTTTTGCTTTACCCCGGGGTTTGCTATAATTCCGGATATGCAGGCAGTTATTCTAGCGGCTGGACGGGGAACCAGACTAAAGCCCTTGACGGATTTCAGATCAAAGGCGATGGTTCCAATCTTAGATAAGCCTATTGTGGCAAGAGTTTTAAATTCCATATATTTGAATGGAATAAGAAAATTTATTATTGTCGTTTCATTAGTTGACTCAACCATAAAAAATTATTTTTATGATAACCTCCCGAAAGATGCTGAGATTCAATTTGTTCTACAGGAAGTCCAAAACGGTACAGCGGGAGCGTTGGAAATAGCGGCGCCCCTTATAAAGGAAGACTTCTTAGTTTCTGCTTGTGATAGTTTGTATCCAAGTCATGTCATTGGTGAGCTTATTTCCTTGTTTGAAAAAACAAATTCGGATGCAGTAATGGCAGTTATGAAAGCCTCGAAGGAAACTATAAATAAGTCTTCAGCTATTACATTGAACGAAAAAGGCGAAATAATATCAATTATTGAAAAGCCAAATATTGAGGAAATCGACACAGATACTTTAGGTCTTCCTTTGTATATTTTTAAACAAAAATCATTGGGGTTATTGAGTAAAATTGAATTTTCCTTACGCGGAGAAAAGGAAATTCCGGATGCGTTGAAAATAATAATATCCGGACAAGGTAGTTTACCGTGTGTTTATGTTCCATACAGACATGATCTAACCTCACTTGACGATTTGAAACGTATTAATATTGAATTTTTGAAAGACCCGGATCAACAGCTGACTAAAAGTTACGAATACGCTACAGACCTGGTAATTAACGATCCCGTTCTCATTTCCGGAAGAATAGAGGTGGGAAACAATTGTGAATTTGGTCCAAACGTTTTAATAGAGGGCGGTGCTTCGGTCGGAAACAATGTCCGTATTGAAAATTCGATAATTTTGAGTACCGCGGTTATACCGGACAACGAATACATTTTTGATCAAGTCTGCTACTAGAGTTTTGAATGTGGCTGAGTCGTACTTGCTAAATCTTAGATACACGTCTTCACAAAAAATTATGATAACTCAAAAAATCATGTAGAACGTGGAAATTTGCCTATAAGGGCGCTGGGGATCGAACCCAGGACACGCGGCTTAAAAGGCCGCTGCTCTACCGCTGAGCTACGCCCCCTCAAAAACTACAACATTATACACAACTGCCTAGTATATTGGAATAATCGGGTTGTTACAATAAATTATTATTTTAGCTTCGCCAATACTACATTTGCCGTGTCTTCAATAGTGGCTTCCACGTTTATGTCGGTCGCGGCATCACCGTTTTCAATCGGAGCGGCGGTATCTAACACGAACACCCTTTTCTTTCCCAAAACACCGGACAAAGTCTTTTCTACCTCCAGCCCCTTGCTGGAAACCGGACTGGTTACGTAGGCAACAAACGCGTCACTTTTGAGCATATTCCCGATAATTGCAGGAAAAGTTTTCCAAAGAGGTAGGGATCCCTGCCAATTTTGGATATCTCTGCCCAACATAAAGGTTTTATGGCCAGCCTTTTCCAGGTAACCCGCAAACTCTAAAAGTTTCTGAATTAGTGCTTTTTTATCTTCGACGTTCGTGTATTTATAACCTATATAAATGCGCATATTTTATATACTAACACTTTTTGCGTTGTGTTTCTCGCCGGGAAATCATGCTTTCTTAATATAATCAACGACATTTTCGATATTAACTTCTTCCTGTTCTCCACTTTCCATGTCTTTAATTGTTATAACCTTATTTTTTATTTCGTTTTCGCCTATAATAGCTGCAAATTTTATTCCGCGTTTATTTACTATACTTAATTTTTTCTTAAGCCCGTCCCCCAAGAGTAGTACCTCCGCAGAAACATTATTTTTTCTGAGATTAGCAACAAGTCCGTAAGCTAATTCCATATACTCACCCAAAGGTAAAACGGCGACGCGTAAGATAGCACTTCCGTCAATTTTTATTAACCCCCTTTCGCTAAGTTGGTCGAACAAGCGCGTGAGCCCGATTGATACACCGACACCCGGAAGTTTTTGGCTAGTAAAATATTCTGTAAGGTTATCGTACCTGCCCCCTCCGCAAATAGTGCCGAATTCGGGGTAATCCTTCAATATAGTTTCAAAGACGGTACCGGTGTAATAATCAAGGCCGCGTGCTATAGAAAGGTCGATTTTCCAACAAGAAACCGGGATATTCATGTATCCTAAATACTTTACTATCTCTTGCATTTCTTCAAGGCCGGTTTGAAAGTTTTCATTTCCAATGTTTAGGGCCGCCAAGCTTTTTATTATTTCCTTAGGAGTTCCGTCAGTATTTATAAATTTTATTAATTTTTCTACTTGCGCGGAAGAACAGCCCATATTACTCAATTCTTGTTTTACACTCTCATCACCGGTTTTATCTTTTTTATCGATGTTCCGTAGAATTTTACTTAATTTCTCATTGAGTCCTAAACTCTCAATAAATCCTGTTAATAATTTGCGGTTATTTATTTTAATTAAGAAACCACCGATGTTTAGGCGTTCAAAAGTTGTGTAGGTGGTTGAAAGTATTTCGGCGTCGTAGGCTAAACTTAAATTGTCCTTATCAACTATATCTATGTCGCACTGATAAAATTCCCTGAACCTTCCTTTTTGGGGTCTTTCTCCGCGGAACACTTTCCCGATTTGATATCTTTTGAAAGGAAAGGTTAGGTCGTTCATGCGCTGGCTGACGTATCTTGCGAATGGAACCGTCAGGTCAAACCTTAGTGCCAGTTCGTTTTCGCCTTTTTTGAACGCATACAGTTGTCTTTCTGTTTCTTCCCCGCCTTTTGCCTTAAGAATCTCAGCTTTTTCAATCACAGGGGTATCTAACGGCAAAAAGCCGCACAATTCGAAACTTTCCTTTATGGAGTCGAGCATCCCGTTGAAAGCTACCTGCTCTCCGGGCAGGAGTTCCATAAAGCCGGGCAGTATTGAAGGTGTTATTTTGCCTTTATCAGACATACTGTGTTTATTCTACAATAGGTGGGGCGGGGTAGGAAGTCGTTTGGTCCTTGTATTTATTTTTAAGCGTATCTACAATTTACTTATGTATTCAACATTCTCGAACATTAGGGAGTCGTTTAAGCTTGCGTGGAAGCATAAGATGCTTTGGATTTTGGTGATGTTGGTGGGCGGAGGTTTTAGTTTTAATGCTTCGAACGTAAGCAGTGGTATCGAAAAAAGCTCTCAGAAAGAAACGCCTCAAATTGAAACCAACCCAGCTAACAAATTACCTTCCCTCGAAGGAAAATATAATTTGTCGCCCGAGAATGTCGTTACTGACAATAATGTGAATAAGGTTTTGGGTATAGCACAAGAGAGAGTGGAAGCGATGCCTTCTGTTTCAAGTTTACTTCCAAAGAATTTTAACAGTGCTGCCGTGACTATTTTTATGCTAGCTCTATTGGTAATTATTTTCTGGTCAATAGTTTCCTTCTTAACAAGTGTTTGGGCAAGCGGCGGACTTTACTCAGGTCTTTTAAAGGCGTGTAATTCGGAAGCTTATGATTTCAAAGACCTTGGTAATGCGGGTAAAGGAAACTGGAAAAGGTACTTAAAGCTGGCAATCTACTTTATATATAAAAGATTGTTATCGTTAATTCCTTTTTTAATAATCGGCGGAGGTTTTGCTACCGTAGTAGTTTGGCGATTAGGCTCCGTTTTAATAGGTATTTTGGGGGTAGCCGGGTTAATAGCGTTAGTTTGGGTTCTTATCTATAATATCCGATTGTACTTTGTCGGCGAGTTCGCACTTAGGAGCATTATTGCCGATAACGTACCTACGAAAGCAACATTTAATCTTGGGTGGAAGTACTACAAAACAAGACCAGGAAAGAGTTTAAAACTATTTTTTGCGTTAATGTTTGTTTTGCCGATTTTCACGCTCATTGTTTTTCTACCCACCTTATTGCTGGGAGGTATCACGGCGTTTTTAGTAAACCAGGAAGCTTCATTTTTTATAATTGGTTTGATCGGATTTCTGGCAGGCGTAATCGGATTAGCTACTATTTTGGTTTCTACTCCTTACGTTCGTACCGTGTCCGGTTTTTCCTGGACCCATCTTTTCTTATTCACCAAAGAATCTTTTGAAATAAAGCCTGATGTGGATCCAGTGGCATTTATGTACAAACCGGAGGAATCAAATGGACAAATATAAAACGGCAGGAATCGTAAGAAGATATTTTGCTTACGCGTTGGATTGTTTAATAAGTATGCTGGTTGTATTGATTCCGTTTCTTCTCGTAACGTTTAATGCGGTGAAAGGATATTTTGCATCTCCTTCAACATGGAGTGCGCTGTCCGTCGTCCTGCCCTTTTCCATTTTATTTTTGATCCCTATCCTGATGTTTTTCTATTCCTGGTATTTTACACATAAATTTGGAGGGACAATCGGTAAACTATTATTCAGGCTGAGAATAGTGGACGAAAATGGCTCATATATGGACAAGACGACCGCGTTTTGGAGAATGACCGCAGGATATGCGCTATCCTCCAGCTTTTTCGGATTAGGTTATCTTTGGGCGTTTAGAAAAAAGGAAGATCTGACCTGGCACGATAGGTTCTTGAGCACTAGGGTAATTAGGGTGGGCAGTCCGGTTTGGGGAATAATTGCGTTAATTTTGTTAAAGATCGTGCTCATTACATTTATTGTTTATTTTGTGATAACGCTACTTTTGCCTTTAGTCGGAACAAACACGCAGCCGTTTCCGATAGCGTAAAACAGATTCATAACGGTAGGTTTTTCCTTTATTGACAAAAAAAATCTGTGGTGTTAAATATACACAATTATAGGATATGGCGTTATATCAATAATAACCCATAGTTTAGTAGTGAAAAAGAGAGGGTATGGCAAAAACTAGGTTAGTTTACATAATATCGATGCTGAGCCAAGCGCGCAGGTAAATAACACATTTCAATGTTAATTAAAAATTCTATTTTACGGAGAGAAAGTACTAGTTTAATACAATAGTTATAGGTCTATTTATAGATTATAGACATCCTTAATTTTAAGCCGCATCGCCGTATGGTCTTGTACACACAAAACTATTCGGGGCTTCGGCTCAAATAAAGAGCTCAAACTAACTAAATGCACGAGAAAAAGGAGGAAGTATGGGCGAGGATCAAGGATATAAGGGGAAAAATCCGGTAAAAAGATCGGGTATTTTCGAAGACCTGAGCCAGAATTTCCGGTTAGTTATGAGATTAATGGGAGACAAGCGTGTTCCGTTTATACTCAAGCTTCTACCGGTTTTTGGGCTTTTATGGCTTATCTTTCCCGATATCGCACCCGGACCTGTAGACGACGCACTTGCTATCTTCATCAGCAGTTACCTTTTCATCGAACTTTCACCCAGGAATGTTGTGAGCGAATTGAGAAAACGCATTTCTGAGGAGGAGCTTCATGGTAAAAAAGGTAAAGGTGATAACACGATTGATGGTGATTGGCACGACGTCGAATAGATTTGCGAGAGAGCTTTTTTCGGAGAGCTCTCTCCATTCCATTTTATCTTGGTAACGGGAATATTATTTGATCCTGCGGCACTTTAAAAACACAACAAGAAAGAGATACGTGTTTCTTTGAGCGGTACCTTCGGGCTTTTTATGTTATAGAGCGCCCGGAGGTGCCTGCTCAATAAGGAGCACACAAACTAAGCGAAAGGAGAAAAGCATTGAAGGAAGGTATTCCTTGCACTACAGTTTTTTCGACTAACGCACCCAACTCAAAAGAATCGGAGGATAGAAATGAACACATTCGTTGATAACTTAGTATACTTGGGCGTCCTGGTGTTTGCAGCTTTCCTGGTTATCTTCGGCATGGTCAAGCTTATCAAGGTTTTGAAAGGCGATGCTGAAATCGGCCCGGTACTTCTGTCGATCGCTGGAGTATTGGTCGGGGCAGGTCTCGTTATATGGGCTGCGACCGATTTTAAGGGCGACAGAATTATCATCACCACGGTCGGTAGTTGGATCACGACCATTCTGACAGAACCCCTGGGCGGTTAACATGACTGCCAGGCGTGCAGGAGTATCGCTCATCGCACTGGTGAGCAGCCTGCTGCTGACCGGATGCGACGTTCCAACTAACATGGAGCAGCTGTTCGACTGGAGAGAAAAGTTTTTTCTCCATGTTGACGCTCCTGTTTTAGAGACGCAGATCGGACCCATAATAGGGCTTTTGGCTGCGTCAGCCGTTCTTGTTACCCTTTGGGGACTTCTTTCCAATTGGGAAGCAGGGCAACCTATATTTGGTGGTGTTGTACTGACGGGTGTTACACTTCTTATTACTGCCGGTCTGTTGCTGATATACATACCCATTGCTACGATCTTTGGTCAAAGTATCATGCCTTCAGACCTGAGTTTGGATAAGGTGTTTGGTGCCCTTCACTGGAAACTGTCTTCAGATCCGCTCGAATTATCTACGGTTGCCTGGGGCGTTAGTTTTACTCTTATGCTTCCGTTGATAAGTGCATTTTGGGAAATAGTAATGCTTGTAGCAGCGATAATTGCAGTAGCAACCTCGATTGCTTCAAGTAGTTTCAAGGGAGTGGTCTTCGTTGCATCCCAAATCTTGGGGTGGGGTTTGTTTCTCGCAATGTATGACACTTTTGTTACATTGATAGGAACTTATTACCCGACCTGGGATATGTCGTTTGTCGCAGTTTTTACCAGCGCATTCTATACGGCCGGCACATTGTTTTTGGTTTTAGCTTGCTACATAGGTTTGCCTTGGTTGGCTGCGTCATTAGTTCCTTCTCCGTCACGTGAGAAAGTGGCAGCAGCAAGGAACAAAAAGATAGATTGGGAATATCTGATGGCACTTCCGGTTCTCATTCGGCACAAAGAAGACACATACGAAGAAGGAGAAATCGATGTGTCCGGATCCGGAGACGATGGTTTTTATGGTAGCACGGGAAGACCTAATGGTCCCAAAGGGCCGGACAGTCCTTCCCCGGTTTATTACCTTCCGAGTGGTTTATTGGAAGATGCTGTGCTCAATCAAGATGATGTAATACATATTACTAATTCAGAGCACAGGGAAAATGACGATTTAAGTCATGCATCAATGCCCGAGATTTCAGAAATACATGACAATCCCGAAACCATAGATGCAAATACAATCCGATTTTCCGGTAAAGCTAGTTCAAGGAAAACGGAAAACGACAGCCTGGCGCCCGAGGATGAAAAACACCCCCAATCAGTTAAGGAAAGCAACCGTCTTAAGCTTCTCAAGAAGGCTGGAGATGTGCTTACACTTGCGGGTGCAGTTACACACGAACCCAAATTAGTTGTTGGTGGCAAAGCTGCTAAATTTGTCAGCAACGTGGCCGAAGAGATATCAAACTCCGACGCCGATCCTAAAGAGGTTCTACTTAGCAAGGCGCAAGGTGTAGCCGAAAGAGCTGCAGAAACTTTGTTTCCCGATGTAGACCCCGCGGATCTTTTACGTTTGGTCGGTAAGAAGGGAGGAAAATCTTGAAAACAACTTTCAATGTCTCTACTGAGTTAAATAAGTGGAAATATATTTTCCCTGATAAATCACGTGGAGACAGTTCGGTTGTTCTTGCATTTACAGCATACTTGTTAGTATCGCTACTTCTGTATGTTTTCTGGAAACCCCTGGCCCTCGTTTTCGCGATTTTGTTAGCGTGTTTCCTTTTGTTTCTTTTAGCTAAGAAACTATGGGCAAACCACACATACCGCCGCGACTACGTAAAACCAAGCCAAAAGCATGTGAAAGAGGTCACGGTTACGGAATTGTCAGACAGAACTTACTACAAGTAAACGCAACAAATGAGAGGATAGGGTAAATCCCGTCTCTATCCTCTCATGTTTTACCAAAATTATAGCCACGTCTCTTTCTTGTTGTGGCTCTTTTTAAGCGGCTGTGATTGCAGACGTTTGAAAAGGGCAGAGAGTATGTCCGGTTTTTCTTGCATACTGTGCAAGAAAAGCACTTTGACAAACACAATAAGAAAGTTTTTGAGGACATTAGAAGGTTTTTGCCAAAGCGCGGGTACCGGTAAGATGTTTAAGTTGAGACGTCTTTCCGGTGCTCACGCCAATAAAGGCATGAAACCTAATCAAACACACCTATAGAAAAGGAGAGAACGATGTTCAAGAAAAGACCTAAACTTCCGAAAGTAGAACGGAAACTGTTGCCAGAAATTATCCGTAAGATCCCAACGGAAACTATGCTGGAAAAATCTTCAGCCAGGAACCTTTTGGGCATTAAAGCTAGACCCGGAGACCATAAGGAAGCCATCGTTAAAAGCATTTACAAAGACACGATAAGTAGAGCTATTGCTTACCACAAGTCTCCGAGTTTATACAACGGCGTGCCTGTTAAATTACGTGAAGCCTTAGAGTATGCTGATGATTTTATGTTTCTGGAACGAGCTGTTCGTGGCGATCCGGGAGCGTATCTGAATCACATTGAACGGGAAAAGTCCGTGTCAAACGAGGCCCGCACCCAATTTTTGACAAGTGTTCAGGAATGGGCGCTACCGCGTAAAAATCAGGTACTAACCGGCCACGACGTACTTATTTGGGGACCGGCAGAAGTTGTAATTCCGGTAGAGCACGAACCCACTATTGCCCTTGACGGTGAGATTGTAAAATACCGCCAGCTAGGGAATGTGATCCGTTCTGTTATAGACGGCAATGTTATGGACATGTCGGAAACACCGGCGGATTTGCTTTCTGGTTCCGTGGACCCTGTATGGTACGCGGCTCCTTCGTCCATAGTATGGCATGACACGTACTACGAAATGCCACACAACAAAAAGGCTTATGCTTTTTGGGCAGGGGTAATTACAGCGGACGATATATACCAGATAATTGAACTTGGTGATTTGCTTGTTCATGCTGAAAAAGTTGCAGTGAACGATCGCGACGCAGTTTTGTTCATGACAGCGGTTCTTAGAGCGGAAGTGGATGTAAACGGAAAACCACCGGATTTCTCTAATGTGGCGAAAATAATTTCAAAGCAAAAGGGAAAATGGGAATTAAGAACGGGCAGTGATGTTCGTTCAGCTTTCCTGGCATTTATTCCGGGAAGTTCTCCTCCACCTCGATGGTGTCTGCACTCCGTATCCAACCTTGTTGAAGTGCTACCCAAATTTACGGATTCACTTAAGTCGTTTGGCGACCGGAACGGAAATTATGTAGCCGGTTTTAACAAAGGACAGGTAGTTTTTTTGGACAACCGTGTCCGGCCATCTGTAGCTTATATTGGATCCAGCAAAACAGGTAAAACCACGAAAGCTCTGCAGGAAGTGTTTGAAGTGACGCAGAACGTCATTTGGCTTCCACTTTCTGCTACGCAGTTCGAAGCGGTTCCAAAAATCTGCAAGAATTTTGGAGGGACGGTTTTGCCCTTGAACCTACCCGACGCTTACACAGTAATGCCTAATGTTGAAGCGCCTGATAGGACCAAAGTTTGGATGGCAAAGCAGCAAGAAATGCACACTGCTGATATTGATCTAGCTACCCAAATCGTTCGGGATCAGTTCTCAAGGTGGGAAGATAAGAAAAAGATTGATGGATTGCCCCTGACATTTGAAATTGAGTCAGGGAATACAGTGCGCCTGTTGAATTTCTATTTTCAGTATCTAACAGTGTTTCAACAGTATTGGACTGAATGGTTCAAGAAGACTGGAAATACGATAATGTTGGTTGCTGACAATTTCGGCGCGGTACAAAAAGGAACTGACGATCCGAATTTGGGATACATTCCTTCTGCAACCGGTCGGGCTCTTGGGTTACAGTTGGTATCACTTGTGAACAACGGTAGAAATGGCGGTGTGATGACACGCATTCTAACCCAGAACAACACCGACCTGGAATACATTAAACCCGGGTTTATCAAAGATTTTGGTTTGGTAATGGAGTTTGAACATAACCAATACTCTATAGCAAAACTGTCGGAAAACAGTGCGCCGTACGTACCCGAACTAAAAGTAACATTACCAAACTCCATTCTGAAACTCGTGGGCAGACAAGAACCCGAGCAAGGAGCAGACGGATGGACACAAGAAACTTCTTCCGCTCGCTCCTAGCATTTTCTATTTTCCCCGGAATTCCGTTGTTAATTCTCGCGCTTTTTGCGTCGATGTTCTTAACGCTCGGAATTATCCATGATACAGACCCCAAGGCCTACAACGATTACATCAAAGAAGCCTTGGGTCTGTCCGGGGGAACGTGGTACTCACTCCCCGCTGATGCCGAAGAGAATATACTCTCACTAGGCTTTGATCCGTCGGTTGTTGCCGATGAAATTATGGCAAACAAGTGGATCAACGAAAATGGCGGGGAGATCGATTTAGGTATCCAGCTGGCAATTTTGGAGGGCGAGTCCAAAGGAGGTACAAATTTAGGTTCTTGTAGCGGAATCGCTTCTGCAGCCAAACTATCCCATCAAGAAGTTGTTTCTGCCATGTGGCTTTTAAACTACTGGAAAGAACACAAAGTAAGGGATTGGTCAGAAATTGCCAAAGAAATGATCCGGCCGGACTATAGCGACTATACAGCGCATTGTTCGGCCGGAGAAATAGGACCCAACGGTATACTACCGTCGACCGGGGTCAAGATATGCAGGGACGGGATTTCAGCGCATCCTGACGACTTAGTCAAATCCTGTAACTTTTTTGACAAACGAGTCGCCCCGTACGGAAAAAACTGGTGGCTTAAAGCTATTGGTTATAAGTCGGGGAAAACAAAGGATGAGAAGTTCGACTCCCTGTATGGTTGGAACCACAGCATCGAATACCGTAATCAGCTTGTAAGTAGAGCCGAAACATTCAATAGTGTTGCTGCAGGCTGGGAATACGACCCCGTTCCTCAAAATATTTATGTGTTCAAAGGAGGGTGGTGGCGCAGTCAAGCGATTAAAGTTTTGAAAGCGACAGGATTGCTTGAAGGCGAAGTATTTGCAGCTGGTTTTGATTTTCCGCCAGGAGAAAAACCGTCAGTAGTCGGTAGTTTCACGAATCCCTACCCGGGAAGCTTTATATGCGGATATGGGTATGGGGCGCCCGTGGCTAACGGTATTCACTGGGGTATTGATATGTGTCGAGGCACACCCTGGGGATCCGCTCCTGTTTATGCTATGCATTCAGGTACAATTACATTTTCAAGGTATCTTTCGCCCAGTGAAACACTTGCCGGCCAGTGGTGGATTTCCGGAAATGTCATAGCGATTGAAGGCGAGGACAACGAAGGAAATTCTATCTGGACAGCATATGGGCACGGAGCGCACGGAAGTATGAAAGTTACGGAAGGAGATGTAGTAGAAGCAGGTCAGTTGCTTATGATGTCCGGATCAACCGGCTTTTCTACAGGAATTCACCTGCATCTTGCTATGAAAATTAATGGCAAATGGGTGAATCCGACAGGTTACTTAGGGGGCGATTGATGTGAGAATTTTTTCTCTCTCACTCGCCCCGTTTCCACTCAACAAAAAAAACTTTCTTGTTGTGTTCAAGCATTAGCACTTAAATATAAATTTGAGTGTTGATGTTTCAGTCCGATTTTTATAATCGGATTGTTTAAGCACTTTAAAAATATAAACACGTCAGCTTATATAAGGCGCGCGCCGGAAAGATTTTCATTCACTGGAAGTTTTTCCGGCGTGACAGCCTTAATAAAAGGCGTTACAAATCAACCTAAGAAAAGGAGGAGAGAATGGATTCGTCAAGTAAAATATTTCCGGCAACGGTGCTAATGCTTTTTGTTTTATGCATTGGTGTCGGACTCGGTGCCTATGCTTTAAAACAGCTGGGTGTCGAAATATCCTTTCTTCAGGATGGAAACTTACCTAACGTTGAGCTCGTAATACTGTACTTAGTTCTTATTGTAGCGGCGGCAGTATTAAGCCAGGTTTTTTCATTCTGGTTTGCCAAGGCGGCTCAGAAAACCGTATTCGGTTTTTTTGATAGCCGTTTTTTACCGAAACAAGATAAGGAAACATACACTGTAGTGTATGGGGAAAGGTTGGAAAGAGTCGTTCTCCCGAGTTTTTACGCTACGGTTGTCTGGGAATTAATTACTCAAACAATTCCCGGTATGTTTTTTGTGAGCGTAATTATGGGAGGAATCGCGATACTCGTGTTAGAGTTTTCCAGGTTTCCCGCTGTAGCTGTCGGGTTGTTCTTGCTCACAATATTAGTCAACTTCCTGGTAATTCCATGGGCGTATTGGCTAAAGGAGTGGAGGCGGAGATACACGAAATTTGTGGTCTTCACTTTCATGACTTACTACGTGAGAGTAAGAACTCCGGTACTTTCGCTGTTGTTCGCTTTGGGAACTTTGCCTAAAGCTTCAAGGACGCCGATCAAGCAAATTCAGGAGATACAAATTTCTGCTGATCCCCAGGACTTTGATGAAAAGTTTCAGACATCTTGGGTTAGGGATCAATACACCTCCTGGCTTGCGAAGAAGAAAAACCTTAGAACAATATTTCTACGGTCTATCTTTAACAGGGCTGAGGACGTCCTATTTTGGGTGGACAACGGCCCGGGGTTAGAGAATCTCCTGAACGGTTTAATTGATAATGCTTCCAGACAAGCGTCGGAGCGGTCCTATATCGAAGAAGAGGCTATGCGGCTAAAAGTCGGAGACCGCGACGAAAAGAACTGGAGACGTGGAAAAAAGGAACGCGAAGCTACGATGTTTCTTGAGAAATTCAAGGACGCGGGAGCTACCGTGGAGACCTATGATATTTTCCGCGTTGAGGACCCCGGCATCTACGATGACGACGGTAACTATGTTGAAGAAAATGCACCTGAAGAAGAAGTGGAAGAAAGCGACAAAGATGTGTCGTCTTACTTTTCACAAAAAGGGCGCAAGAATGATTTCGACTTTACGGAAGTTCCCGATCCCAATGAGGACAGGCTTTTGTAAATTCCGTACGTGGGAAAAGGATGGAACACATTTTTTCATCCTTTTCCTTCTCTTTTAAAAGGCAGGTCGGAATGTGACTTTAATAAAAATTGAGATTACATTCGGTCCTATCCTAATAAGGGAAGGAAAATAAACTAACGGAGAAAGAGAGGAAAAATGATTGGGTTAATTCTGCAAGAAGAATTGTCCAGCTCAGAAAAACCATTGTACGAAGTCGGAAAGAAATCAGATACCAAGTTCCCCAGGACGATTATCGTGTACAGCACGGATCAGTATTTGAATTTCAGTAGAGCCGATTTGTTTGACGGATCAAAAAAATACGGTTTGGTGCGCGGAGACGATACTTATTACTGGGGAATATTAACCGAAAAGGGCGTGAGGCCGACTCAAAATATCCACTACTCGAAAGACGGTGTGGGTATGTATGGTTTGGAAGTACCGAAGGAGGTTGCGTCCTACTACAGATTAACCGAAGGTGACCAGATTGACATTGAAAAAGACGATATCACTAAAATTGTTTACATTTCCTCGGTTAATAATGAGCGCGATCCCAAAGTTTTTAGAGCCTGGCCTACCGATCTGTCGGGGTTTCAAAGCGAGTATCCGAAAAAACCATTGCCGGTTGAAAAATTCGGCGATCCTGATTTACGGGCGATTACGTTGCTTGCCCCGATTGGATTAGGTGCAGCCTACTGGGTTATCGCTCCGGGAGGTGCAGGAAAAACCTGGTTACTGGCCAAGATTTTGGAAGCGTGCCTTCTTCTTTCTCTCGAGATGGATAACCTTTATATCTTGATGGGATATGTAGGTGACCGTCCCGAGGATGCTGCCCTGTACATAGAAATATTTAACAAGTACAAGAGAGCGAAAGGCGCCTTTCATAAAGCTCCATGGAACACACTTCCTGATGCACAGGTTGACGTTACAAATTTTGTTATGAGACGGGCCCGTAGAATGACGGCAATCGGCAGAAATGTAATTGTACTTTTCGATTCAATGAGCCGCACCGTTGCAGTTCATACCGCTTCTTCTTATGCAGACGGTGATGGGGGAATGATCAGCGGAGGCATAAAGCGGGGTAGTTTGACGGAAATGATTGCCCTGCAATTCGGAACACACGGTTACTTCGATGAAAACAGGTCGCTGACGATTATCGGCACTGTTCTTTCTTCGTCCGACACCAAAAAGACCTCCGAATCGGCTGTGGACCAGGAAACGTCGGATAGTTCCACTACGGCAATTTGCAGACTGGTAAAAATACCAACCTTGGAAAGACCTTGGATTTCCGTCAATGAAGCAGAGACTAATACAAGATATCCTAACGGCCACGATTTTAGATCTGAGAAACAGAAACAGGAAATGGCCGCTGTAAGGGCAACGATGAGAGACAGAGAAGGCGGAACGAGCTCTTACATAGCTCACGGCAGGCTTATAGATTACGTTCGAAAGCATCCGCTTCCTTCGTATTAAAGAGTACTAACTTGTTCCGTAGAGGCGAAAATCAAAAGTTTTTGCCTCTTTTTTTTAACTCTGAGGCTATGCAACTCTCCGAAAGGCTATTACAAGAAAAAACTGAGTTAGTTACGAAACGGGAAACAGTGGAGGGGGACGAGATGAGCATACAGGTAATAGAAGCTTACACAAATTATGTTATGGAACACTTCCACGAGTTGTTTATAGATACGGAAGGAAACCTAATAGACACATCGTTATTCAATGTCATTTTTGAAAAGCAACCTACCTATTATGAGATCGAGAATGGCATACTGCAATTATCTTATCTTTTCAAGTTGAACAAGGAGTATGCTAAATAAAAATCCTTAATGGTGACCCCACGGGGAATCGAACCCCGATTACCGGGATGAAAACCCGGCGTCCTAACCGTTAGACGATGGGGCCAGGGTTTATGGGGTAAATATCCCGCTACAAACACATGGCACAACGGTATATTATCAACAAAAGCCCCTCTTTTGCAAGAAAACGCGAGATAACCACCTAACCCCACGCTTATAAAATAGTGGTAAAATGAGTCGAAATGGCCATACTAACCACCATTTACCTATACATATATACGTTTTTTGCCGCTCTTTTACCCGGTGTGAGCTACAACGAGGGGATGTTGGGGCAACCTCAGACGTTTTTCCCAAGCCAGGTTATACAACAGACCGACAAAACGATTAGTTCCCTCCTTTATAGAGGGTTGTTTAAATACGATATTTACGGGGCAACTGAACCGGATTTGGCTGAAACGTGGAAGGTCTCAGACGACGGTCTTGTTTATACAATAAAACTAAAGGATCATCAATATTGGACAAACGGGAAGACAATAAACTCGGATGACTTAATTTACACATCATTTAAAGTTGCGGATCTTTCAGGGGTTGCAACCGATAAAGTGGATGAGCTGACTGTTAGATACACCCTTCCTAATAAGTACTCCCCGTTTTTAAGTTTGCTTACGGTAGGAATAATGCCTCAGAACGCTGAGGAAAATAATGATCCGCTTTCTCCGGTTACAAGCGGAGATTTTAGAGTCGCGCGGATAGAAAAATCAGGCAAGTATATAAGGCAGATAACTTTGGTGTCCCCAAATAACAAATACGATATCCAAAAAATAAGTTTTAGGTATTACTCGAATGAAGACGAGATAGTAACTGCCGCGAAATTAGGAGAGATAAATGGTTATTTATTGTCCGAAAAAAAATCTCCCGAGAATTTTTATAATTATGAATTTCCGGTTCAGGGGATTTATTACGCGCTATTTTTTAACATCAGAAACGAGAAGCTTTCTGATATTGCAGTAAGGCAGAAACTGGAAAAAGTTATACCGTTAGAAAGCTTCACTGCCGGAAAAGGTATCAGAGTTCAGGGACCGATCAGCCGAAGTGTGTTTACAGATCTGGAGCTCGAATTTGACAGTTACGATGAGTTTTTTTCTGAAGACTTGGGCGACAAAAGCCTTACAATTAGGGTTCCCGATATTGAAACTCATGTCATTTTGGCGAAACAAATAGCTTCGGTTTGGAGAGAGAAGCTGGATATAGAAGTGGAAGTTGAACCCATTGCGTCCAACGATATTGTTTCGCGTATTATAGAACCCCGTGATTTTGAGGTTTTGTTATTCGGGCAAGAGGTGGGGAGGGACCCGGATAGATATGTTTTATGGCACTCAGCTCAAAAAAATCCTCCCGGTCTTAATTTTTCAGGATTTGATCAAGTAAGGGCGGACAGAGCTCTGGAAGAAGGCAGAAACGAGCTGGACAATGAGAAAAGGATTATTCATTACAAAGAGTTTCAGAAAGTCATTGTGGATCAGGTTCCTGCTGTATTTTTATATCACCCGTTTACTAATTTTTATGTCTCCAAGTATATAGAGGGAGTGGGGGAGAAATATACCTTTACCTACGCGGATAGGTTTTTGGATTTTGAGAATTGGAAGTTTGTTAGGACTAACTAGAGCGAATGCGCTGGTTTACACGTTAGTGCAGGCTTTTTAAGTCGTATGATGATATAATCTTTTAGACTTTTATGGTGGTGTGTGCCGAACGGCTTAGGCGCTGCCCTGTGGAGGCAGTTTTAGCGGGTTCGACTCCCGTACACCACCCCAAAATTTAAGGTTGTTATAACAACATCTTTTAAGCACCTCCCTAACGGTTAATCGAACCCGAGCCCTTACACGGAGCGCATTTAGTATATAAAAGTATTAAATAATCACATTTTTAACGATGTTGAGTTATAATGACTTTACTTATGAGTAACATATTCCAGATAACAATTAGTCCAAACGAAGGACTTGAAATCATTTACACACAAGCAATGGAGGATTTGAACGATTTTTTCCAAATTAAATGGGTAAGAAACAAACCAAGGGTATGTGTGGTTCCGGATCGAGTGACTATAGACGCATTACGCGATCAAGAGACGCCAAAATGGTTAGTTGGATGGGATTCCGATAACTTTGTATTCGTGCTAAGTAAATCTTCCTTTGAAACTGATAGCAGCCACCCATATACGGATGAGGATTATAAAATGCTAATTAAACACGAACTTGCCCATGCCTACTTTCGAGTTGCTACTGGTGGGAGAACACAGCCCAAGTGGTTATGGGAGGGTGTTTCAATTTTTGCATCGGGTCAAGTAGAAAGATGGAAGAAACCCGAAGCATTTAGAACTTTTTTAGATAATAGTGATGTTTATACGGAAGCTGGGTATGCAATGTCGTTGCTAAGTACTAAGTTCGGCAAGGAAAAACTTTTACAGTTACTAAAAGGGTATAAGACTTTCTCTGGAGACTTCTCAAATCTTTTTAGGGATGTTTACCAGTTGGAATTGAATTACGATACATTTAACAGTTTGATCCAAAAATAAGTGAAATGGTTTCATAAAAACATACTTTGAGTTGAGATAAAAACCTTTTTATGCTATAACTACGCCAATAATCCAAAATA
This sequence comes from candidate division WWE3 bacterium GW2011_GWC2_41_23, assembly GCA_000996895.1. GTDB lineage: Bacteria > Patescibacteriota > WWE3 > UBA101185 > UBA10185 > UBA8498. The sequence goes on along the minus strand of LCBB01000001.1, from coordinate 65,848 downwards.
TCTTGTAAAAAAGGAGAGATAGCTATGGCAGACCTGACTTATCGGGGGCTGTTATTGGACAAAGCAGGTCACACTAAGTTAAACCTCTTAAATGGCGAGGCAGTGATCTATAGTCCTTACGGCTCCGGCAAAGCATTTGTCTTATCCGGCGTTGCCTTGCAGGTGTACGAACTTCTTGAAAACGGTTTAACTGTTGAGGAAATAACCAATACCTCACAATCTCCGGAATGGGAAGAAACCGTGCAGGCAGTGATTGAGTACTTCACAGATCAAGGACTTTTTGTAGACAAGGGAAAACCAAAAACTTGCTCCGCATCCAAAAAGCCGAAATCAATTGCACTTTGGATCCATGTTACGGATACCTGCAATCTACGCTGTGATTACTGCTATGTTCACAAAGGCAAAAGGCGTTTATCTAAAGAAGCCTGCGATGTGATTGTTAATGCATTGTCTTTAATTTTAGTTTATTAAACTTGCGAAGAGCAAATTACATTTTGAAACATCACCAAAGTATCAATTAATTGGTTCAACTTAACCTCCACTACCACCCCATAAACTACTTATTCTAGAATTTTAACGCAGACTCGTCGATTTAACCTTTTTCCTAATTTCCTTGTAATTTGGAATAGTTCTCGCGACTTCTGCCCAAAACTTCTTAGAGTGGTTAAACTCAATCAGGTGGCATAGTTCATGAACTACAACATAATCTCTTTGATCGTTTGGTAAAAAGGCAACTTTGTAGTTAAAGTTCAGATTTTTTGCTTTAGAACAACTTCCCCATTTAGACCTTTGGTTTCTAATGGCAACTTTTCGGAACTTTACTTTATACAATGCGGCAAAAAAATGCAGATATTCTAATATAATTTTTCTGGCGACTTTCTTGTTTTCAAGGTAGTGGTTTTTTGAACGCATATTTTAATAGTTTACCAAGGTTTACCGGGTGTGGCTTTAGCTAAGTTGTTGTTATAAGATAATTAGCCTATTTACGCCTAAAGTAGTACAATAGCAAGGCGAAAGGAGGTATAAGTAGGTTTAACCACCAATCAAAAAAAACTATGAACGGTACAATTAAAACAAAGACAGACAAAGGATTTGGATTCATTTCTCGTGACGGAGAAACAAAGGATCTCTTCTTTCACTCTAACAACCTTACTGGAGTTACATTTGACGAGCTTCAAGTCGGAGCTGCGGTCACATTTGACGTAGTCAACAGCGATAAAGGTCCGAGAGCGGAAAACGTAAAACTCGCAGAGTAAAGCAGTCTAAATCAAAAACAATTTAATAAATACTACGGCATCTTCAAGTTAGGAATTCCTAAAAGTAAGATGCCGTTTTAGTTCTGGCGAATTACAAAATGCGTATTATACTCAAGCTAGAAGTTACATCTTTCGCAATTTATTACAAAGGTGCATAACAATAATGGCCAACGTTAAGGTTTTTGTCACAGTATTATTGATACTTATAGTATTCGGAGTTGCAGGCTTGGCGGCGTATATCTACATCAGCTTGTTACCTATTTCTGACGACGTAATCACACAGGTAAAGAATGTTGAAGAATCTGTTCAGAAACGATTGTTACCCCAGCCTATCACACAATATAAAGAGCCCGAAGAACCCAAACACGGGTATCAGGCAGGCCCGGTAGTAAAAATCAGGAATGAAAGTTACTTTGTTAGCGGAAACGATAGGGAGGTATTATGCGATAAGATAGACACAGAGGAAAGAAGGGTTGAAGAAGATAGAGTCCAACTAGGCTATATTAATTCCACCATGCGGTATGAGTACTACCCCACCCTGACCTCTAAAGGTTATACGATAGGGGATTTTACGGTAACAACCGACTCTGTAATTACTGTACCGCAATGGACATCGAGCGGGGGAGCATCGGAGGATACGAAAAACGATTGGAGAAGATTTAAAGACGCCGTAGTGGCACACGAGAATGAACATCAAAGAATTCTGGTAAAGAATGCTACGGAGTTCGTAAACACGTTAAATAACCTCGGAGATTACCCTACGGAAACCGCATTAAATTCAGAGGTTGAAAGTTTGTACGCCGATGCATTCAACAAACTTAGGGAAGAACAGGAAAGTTTTGATGAGGATTATGATAACGAACCGTTTCAGCACTTTTGCGAGAACCACTAGTAATCTAAAATCGATCGATGTTTTTTGAGATACTGCAATAAAAAAAGGAACAAAGAGTGTAAAACGCCTTTGTTCCTTAAATGCAGGTAGTGCAAACAATTCTATTTCCCGACCTTGGCTCCGATGACGATTGTATAAAAGTACTTCCCGCGCCTGACATCTACTTCGTAAGAGCCGGTTAAAATGTGATTCACTTTCATGTCGAGTGCCGCTTGGAAGTACTGTAATTCTTTGACTCCACAAAGTTTCGTATCTCTGGGATCAAAACGAAAAGTTCTTTTTTCTCCGGGCTTCATTTTCAAAACAACTTCTTCGATTTGATCAGCTTTCAAAGAGTCTTTTGGGATTAAAGACAAATATCTGTTAACTGCATCCTCGAACTCATCCGGTTTCATTTTCTCTCCTTTTCTAGAGCTTACGGAATAGTTTAGCTAGGAGATTATACAGCTGTTATAAGGAAAATCAACCTATAATGTAAAGGAGTAGTAAGTGAAAATTATCTGACGAAAGTCAACGCAACGCCTTTTTTACCCATTCTTCCGGTTCTACCTACACGGTGAATATAGTCTGTAAAGGTCGCGGGAGGATCGTAGTTAATAACGTGAGTTATATCAGGCACATCAATTCCTCTTGATGCGACGTCGGTAGCTACAAGAATGTCTATTTCGTACTTTTTAAATTCGCTTAACACTTTTGAACGTTGCCCTAAAGATTTGTTTCCGTGAAGAGAACCTGATTTATGCCCTCTTTTTCGTAACTCAGAGGATACTTCTTCAGCCCCTCTTTTGGTTTTTGAAAATATCAAAACTCTTTTGAAATCGGCGTTAATAAGTAAACCGTGTAAAACCTCTATTTTGCTCTTACTTGAATCTACTCTAACAATATCCTGGTCTACGTTTTTAACAGCTTCCTGTTTTTCTATTTCTACTTTGTAGGGATTTCTTAATAATGAATTTGCAACTTCTTCGGATTTTTTAGATAGGGTAGCGGAGAAAAATAATGATTGTCTGGAATTATTTAGCTTCGCGATAATCTTTTTAACATCGTTGATAAATCCCATGTCCAGCATTTCGTCAACTTCATCAAGAATGATGTTATTAAAAGAGCTTAAGTCTATTTGCTTTCTTTCACAAAGATCTAAAAGTCTTCCGGGAGTAGCGATAACAAAGTGAGGGTCTTTTTTAATAAGTCTTATTTGTTCAGAATAGCTGGCACCTCCCATAATAACGACATCTCTTAAGTGAGTTCCTGAGATAAGCAGGCTGTACTCGGTTCTGATTTGATTAATTAATTCTCTGGTAGGGGCAATTATCAAGCATTTCTGTCCCTGGTTTTTCATTACCTTATTTATCATAGGTATGAGATAGGCAGCTGTTTTCCCCGATCCTGTGCAGGCGACTCCGAGAACATCTTGTCCGCCCAATATTTGGGGTATTATTTCTGCCTGGATTTTAGTGGGATGAAGATACGCCTTTTTAGAGATGTTTTTTTGTAAAGATTGGACGAGCACATAGTCGTTAAAGGTCATTGTGGGAACGTACATAGATTCTGTCTCACCCTTGACGGCCTTAGAGACGAATAAGTCGGTGTTTATATATGACCCTGAATAGGGGTTTCTTCTTTGAAATCTGCTTGCTCCGAAGATATTGCCGGAACCGCTATAATTACTATTAGACCCGTAATTACGGGCACTTCCGAACTTTCTTCGGCTGCGGGCAAACCTATTACTATGTCCATAACTTTTAGTATGCATATTTTTTAGTGGGGAAAGAGAAAAACAAGTTAATCTCAATCAGACACAACGAGAAGTATAACACGTGCCGGCGTTTAATCAAAGTGCCCTGGCGGCAGTCCTACGCCTGACTGTGGGGTCAAGGATTTTCTTCCTTAACTTTAAGGACTCCGGCGTTATCTCTAAAAGCTCGTCGTCCTCTAAAAGGCCCAAATACTGCTCCAAACTCATCTCTACAGGCGGAGGAATAGTGATACCGTTTTCTCCCGAAGATCTGTTGTTAGTAAGCTGCTTTTCCTTACACACATTCACTTCCACGTCTTCATCCCTGCCGTTTAAGCCTACAATCATGCCTTGGTAGACCATTGTTTGGGGACCGATAAAAACCGGCCCTTTTTCGTGAGCGGGCACAAGTCCGTGGGGAACTGCTTTACCGCTGTGAGAGGCTACAATAGCGCCTTTTCTTAGCTTTGGTATGGCATGGCCCATTTTTTCGTATCTTACAAACATAGAGCTAAGTATCGCAGTACCTTTTGAAAGGGTTAATAGTACGCTTCGCAGTCCTAGAATACCTCTGGTAGCAATTTCGAAGGTCAGTCTTGAGGAAGCGGAAGTAAGTTCCTCTTGAGAAATTAGAACCCCGTGTCTTCTTCCCAGCTCGCTTTTTATTGCCCCTACGTGTGCGTTCTCAACATCGATAGTTAATTCCTCTGTAGGCTCCATTTCAACACCATCGATAATTTTAGTAATAACTCTGGGTTTTCCGACACTTAGTTCAAAGCCCTCTCTTCTTAATGTTTCTAAAAAAACGGAAAGGTGAAGTTCGCCCCTGCCTGATAAAACATACTGTCCGTCGTCCGCAACTCTAAACTTCATAGCGACGTTTGTTTGTAATTCCCGTTCTATTCTTTCAAGGATTTGGCGTCCGGTTAAAAATTTTCCTTCTTTTCCCAAGAAGGGGGAAGTGTTTGGTCCGATTGAAATTGCCAACGTCGGATCTTCGATTTTTATTGTAGGCAAAACTTTCGGGTTAGAAGCGTCGCAAACGGTATCTCCTATGCTTGCGTTTTTAACTCCTGTAAGTGAAACTATGTCTCCCGATACTCCTTCAGCAGTTTCAATTCTTTTTAACCCTTGGTTAACGAATACTTTTTCTACGGTAGTTTTTTCCTGTTTACCGTCCGCGGACATTAGAACCACAGGTGTGCCTGCTTTAACTACGCCTTTAGTCACTCTTCCGATAGCGTATTTACCCTTATAATTGTCCCAATCCAGGGTTGAGATTAGCATTTGAAAAGGTTCAGTATCTCTTGTTTCGGGTTGCGGCACATATTTTAATATAGCCTCAAAAATATCAGTGAAATCTGCAGGGGCCGCCGTAAGTTCGGTAATTTTTGAAAAATCAAAATCTTTCCAGGCTTTGCCTTCTCTACCTATTGCGTATAGGATAGGAAATTCAAGCTGACTCTCGTGGGTGGCAAGTTCCAAAAATAGGTCATAAATCTTGTGAAGTGAGTTTTTTATCAGCGCATCTTTCTTATCGATTTTATTTACAACAACAATTATTTTTAAACCCAGTTCCAAAGCTTTTTTTAAAACAAATTTTGTCTGGGGCATCGGGCCTTCCTGAGAATCCACTACCAAAAGTGCGCCGTCTGCCATATTTAAAGTACGCTCAACTTCGCCTCCGAAATCGGAGTGTCCGGGGGTGTCTATTATGTTAATTTTGGTGTCTTTATAAATTACCGCGGTATTTTTGGCTAGAATTGTAATTCCTCTTTCGCGTTCCTGATCGTTGGAGTCAAGTATCAGGTCCTGGCTCATCTCGGATTCGTTGTCCCTAAAGGTTTTGGACTGCTTTAACAAACCATCTACAATGGTGGTTTTTCCGTGGTCGACGTGTGCGATTATAGCGATATTTCTAAGCTTCATAGGCAACTGCTCATTATACACGCTATTGGAGGTTATGTTAAAAAATAGTAGCCAAAATACTCGCGAGGTTGCACACTATTAGTTTGATAAGCCTGTTAGAATCCAGAACCTTGTCCGGGAATATGGTCAAGTCTGGTGCCCCCTCCAGAAGAAATACCGGAACCGTCCTGACGCATTGTACCAGGCATTGATTTAAATCTGCTTCTAAGGCGAGTTTGTTCGTAGTATCTTCCCCCGTAGAAACCAAGTAATCCCGAAATAATTACCGCGCAGCCTATAATTAACAACATTTTTTTGTCCATATTTACTCCTAAAATTTTATTCATACCTTAAAGCCTCGATAGGTTGCAATTTTGAAGCTTTTCTTGCAGGATACCAACCAAATAAAATTCCGATAACCGTGGCAACTCCTACGGATAAAAATATCGAACCCACGGATATCGTTGTCGGGAGAGACATCTTCGAGGTAATAATCATGGAAACACCAAGGCCGATTAAAACGCCTATTAATCCCCCTATGATTGTCAGAATTATCGATTCGGTCAGAAATTGCATTACTATTGCTTTTCTTTTGGCCCCGAGCGACTTTCTCAACCCTATCTCACGAGTTCTCTCGGTAACCGTGACAAGCATTATGTTCATAATTCCAATACCACCCACGACCAACGAAATTGCGGCAATTCCTGTGAGTAAGGTAGTAAAAGTTCCGGTTACTTCGCTGACTGTTTCAATAATTTGTTCTTGAGATGTTATCGAGAAATCGGCATCTTCAACATTTTCTTTACTATGTCTTTCCAACAAGAAAAACCCGACTTGGTTAAGAGCCGCGTCAATTACGGTTTGATCTTTTGCCACAACATATACAGCGCTCACATAATCTTTTCCAAAAATTATGTCCTGGGCAACAGTGAGAGGAACATATACTGCCTCATCCGACCCGCTAAATCCTCCGGTTCCGCTGGATTTTGTAACACCCACAACTTTGAACGTAGAACTTCCTATTCTAACGCTTTGCCCTATCGGGTTTGCGTTTTCTCCGAACAAATCTTCAACTACCGTCGGGCCTAATACAGCGACTTTTTCATAATTGTCGCTGGCTGACGGTCCGAAAGAACTACCTATTTCAATACTAATATTTCTTATTTCGAAATAATTTCCGGAAACCCCTGTAACCTGAACGTTTGTATTATTTCTTTCAAACGAGACCTGTGATCTTGAGCTATATTCGGCAGACACGTCGGAAACAGTAGTAATACGCGGTGACTCTTGAATGGCTAAAGCGTCGTCAAATTTAAGTGACGTGTTTTCGGTTGAGTTCATTTTTAGAAATCCTTGCTGTTGACTTCCTGGCCTTATTGTTAATAAATTGGCCCCGAGAGATTGGATTCTATCTGTAATAGAACGCTGCGTTGCTTCTCCCAGTGTCATAAGTGCTATCACGGAACCGATACCTATAACGATGCCAAGAATGGATAGCAAAGTTCTCATTCTATTTACTTTTAATACTGAAACGCTTTCTTCCAGTGTTTCTAGAAAAGTCATTTGCGCTTCCTTTCATCTTTTACAATTTTTCCGTCTACTAAAGTAATAACCCTTTGCGCTCTTGCGGCTATCTCATCGTTATGAGTAATAATTAAAACTGTCCTTCCACTTTTATTTAATTTTTCAAATAGGGAAATTATTTCGTCACTTTGCAGAGTGGGTAAGTTGCCGGTCGGTTCGTCTGCCAATAAAATACTAGGGTTCATTGTTAAAGCCCGTGCTATTGCTACGCGCTGTCTTTGGCCGCCTGAAAGTTGATTCGGTGCATTGTTAATTTTATCTTCAAGATCCAGTTCTTTCAGCACTTCCATGGCGCGTTTTGTTCTCTCGGCTTTGCCGATTCCGGCGTACATCATGGGTAAAATAACGTTTTTTAGTGCAGACATACGGGGAAGTAAGTTATAGGACTGAAATATAAAGCCGATTTCGTTGTTTCTGATTTCGGCAAGTCTGTCGTCAGAAAGGTTTTGAACCACGCTGTCGTTTAATATGTATTCTCCCGATGTCGGAATGTCTAAAGCTCCCAGAATGTGCATCAGCGTGGATTTTCCGGAACCAGAGGGGCCTACTATTGCAACAAACTCACCCCTATCTACGTTAAACGTCACTCCCGATAAGGCTTCGGTTACGGTACCGTCATTTTCGTATACTTTTGTTACGTCCTTAACTCTTATCACTTATCTTCCTCCGAAAGGGACGACTCCTCCGACACCTCTAAACTGTACCTGACTATTTGTGGAAAACCCGGAGGTGGGTAAGGTTTCCATTAAAACAACGTCGCCTTCATTTAAACCTTCTAGTATTTCTGTATTAGAGGAATCTGAAATACCGGTTTTTACGGCAGTATTAATTTGTTGTCCGTTTGCCACTACAGTGACCGCTTTTCCGTTTTTCGTAGATTTCACAGCTGCGGTAGGAACATACAAAATCCCTTCTTTGCTTTCCAAAATAATGTCTGCCTCCACGCCCATGTTGGGTAGTGCTTTATCAGTGTTTTGATCGAATTTAATGATTACCGGGTAGTTTGAAACTCCGCCTGTGAGAGAGCCTATTTTATCGATTCCGACAACGGTACCGGTGAAAGTCTCATCTCGTACGCTGTTTAGTAATATTTTTGCCTTTTGGCCTACTTTGATATTGTTTATATCGAGTTCGGTTATGTTCAGTACAGCAATCGGGGTTCCTTCGATTTTTATCGAGGCTACAGTTTGTACTGATCTTTCGGACACAGAGTTCTCGATTCTGGTACCTTCCACTGCAACAATGTTCGCAATATAACCGTCGTAACTTGCCGTAATTACAGGAGATTGCGACTGGTATTCATTCCAGGCACTGTTTGCCGAAATTTGTAATTGAGTAAGTTCGTTTTTTTTGGATTCATAGTTATTCTTAGCGGTAAAATAGTCGTTTTCGGCTAATTTATAAGAAATTCTCTCATCGTGGGACTGATAGCTATTTTCTTCTTTCTCAGTATCAAACGCCTCTTCTTTTTGAATAACAGCCGATTCAAGGGGAATGAGTGAGTTTTTTGCAGAGTCTAAAGCGTTCTTAGCCCTTAGATAGGAGGCGTAGGCGTTTGCTAAACTTATCTCTCCCTCCGAGTCCAATGTAACTTCAATTATTTTTTGACCCTTTTTAACTATGTCGCCCTCTTTAACATAAACTTTCTTGACTATACCGTTGACGCTGGTTGTGATAGCCAAATAATTTGCTGTTTCTATTTGACCTGAAGCTGAAACAGTAGAACTGATATTTCCTTTTTTCACCTCTGTTTGTATTTGTTGAGAAGACGAGATTTCCACCGAGCTTTTATTTAAATAATATTGGCCTGTGAAAATAATTATAGGAATTAACAAGATAAGTGCGAAAACAATTTTATGTTGTTTGATGTATTTCATAGCTTTGCTCATTTTAAAAAATTAATATAAATTACTGAGAATTGTCTGAGAGGGGCAGAGTAACTACAAAAGAAACCACATTTTCTCTTTCATTCCTAACTTCTATTTTGCCTTTGTGCCCTAAGACGATTTCTTTGACAATAGAAAGTCCTAATCCGACGCCACCCGCGCGGTGTTTATTCCTTGATTCTTCAGCTCTATAGAAAGGTTCAAAAATGAGAGAGGTGTCCTTTTCTTTTATCTCCGGGCTTTCGTTTGAAACACGTACAGCAGCGTGTCCTGATTTTGTAACCATTTCTACTTCAACGTTTTTCTTACCCGAGTTATATTTAACTGCGTTGTCCATTAAATTACCGAACAGTCTGTCAATTTCTTCGCGAGATCCTAAAATAGAAGCATCAGCCGGTAAAAATTCTATTTCAAAGCCCTTACTTTTAGCGACCTTATTATATTTAGTAACAATTTTTGAGAGCAATTCCTTAAGGTTTAGTTTTTCTTTTTTTCCGGTCCCGTTTAGCGCTTGATATTTACTTAAAGTGAGTAGACGTTCTGTCAGTTCGTTGAGTTTGTCGACCTCTTCAATTGAGTTTTTTAAAGTTTCTTTAACTTCCTCATTTTTAAAGTTTTTGTCTCGTATTGTAACTTCTAACTCCGTTTTCATAGCTGTTAAGGGAGTTTTTATTTCGTGAGCAGCATCGGAAATAAATCTTTTCTGTTTTTTTACCGTTTCCTCAATCGGTTTTAGAGTTTTTCCGGCAAGAAAGTAGGAAAGAGCTGCGGATAGAAAAAGTATCGTTATGTTCAGAACGATTAGCAAGTTCACAGTCTTCTGACGTATTTCCATCAATGTTTCGGTGTTAAAATGGGGAAGAGGGGGCGGGGTCATCCGGTTCATACCCCAATTGTTATTGTACTGGCGCTCTATTCTTAGTTTCTGGCTTTCCAGCGCTCTTGAAGTTACGCTGTCGACGCTTGCATAAACAAAAAAGCTAAAACTTACCGTTACTACCATCAAAATAGCCACGTACCACAAAGTGAGTTTTATCCTTGCTTGTTTAAACATTAGTTATCAGTTCCCAGTTTATAACCAAAACCTCTTACAGTGTTAATTAACGGTTTTTTGTTTGGAAACGGTTTATCAATTTTATTTCTCAGATATCCCACGTACTGCTCGATTGTATTCGGAAGAATATCCGAGTCATAATCCCAAACATGATTTGCAAGATTTTCTTTTGTAAGAACCTTTCCCGGATTACGCATCAAATACTCTAAAAGTGAAAACTCTTTTTTAGAAAGGACAATTTTAGTTTTGTTTCTGATTACATCAAAGTTGGTGGTGTCGAGAGTTAAATCCTGAAATTTTAAGATTGTTTGTAGAGTTGCAGACGGGCGTCTTAGTAAAGCCCTAATTCTTGCCAAGAGTTCTTCGAAGGCGAACGGTTTTGTTAAATAGTCATCGGCTCCGTTGTTCAATCCTGAGATTTTATCTTCAAGCTCACTTTTTGCGGTCAGCATAAGTATCGGCGTGTGAATTTTTTGTTCTCTTAGTTTTTGACATATTTCAAGACCGTTCATCCCAGGTAGCATCAGATCAAGCACGATTGCGTCGTACTCTTCTGTAGAGGCAAGGTCATAACCATCTGAACCGTCATAAGAAACATCAACAGAGTAGGTTTCCTGCTCCAAGCCCTTCTTAATTGAATTGGCGATTTTATGCTCGTCTTCTACTACAAGTAAGCGCATATACGGCATTATAGACTTTTTACTGAGAATTAGCTGAGGCTTAATGAGAATTATTCCACCCAGGCGGGTCTGCGGTTTAACGCGAAAGTAACGTTCGGATCAATACTTCTTTTCAATCTTTCCATTTCTTTGGTATCCCCGAATCGGTGATATACGCCGAATCCTTTTTCGTTTATTTCCTGCGAGGTGAAAGGCAGTTTTTGAATGGCGATGTTAGAAATACTCAGTTTCTCCAGAACGGCACCGAGCTCCAGTATATCTTCGTTCGGTATGTCCTGCGGAAGACGGACTATGACCGGATATTCAAGGTCTATCTCTTTTTGAACTACCTCCGCTGTTTCGTCGTTTATTAAATCTACGTTAACTTTTAATGCCGAGTGAGGCGCTTCGTTATTCGCTACGTTTATAAAATACCTAAGGCCTTCAAAATTTACGCCTAACCTCATTCCTGTAGGGTTCATATCTTTACCTAATATATTTACCTGAGAGCCTCTTCTGTCGTAAAGAGCTGCATCGGCCGCCCTGTCGCTTTTTTCCTGTTCTGAAAGTCCAAAAGTGTTAAATTCCTGCACGGTGCTTAATTTGAGAGCATTTATCCAATCTTTTACCTCAGAGGGCGTATAAGCTTTTACCTCGATTACTCCTATTATTTTACCTTCGGCGTCTTCTAAGAACTCATCCGGAAGAGTTGTAGCAACGTATGCGGGTTCGGCATGGTTTTCGATGAGAGTTTTAAGAGTTGTGGTATCACGCCTATCCGTAACAGAGAGCGCATCAGATAACAATTTATTTTGTGTTTTAGTTTTTTTACCACCCAGATAATGACCATGATTTTGGATGTGCCACCTTATTAACTGGTCCCTACCGGTATTTTTCACGTTCATCCTTTTTTCAATATTTTCGTAATCAACAAGAGCTGTTATAGTGTCTTTTTTCAATGTGTTTAATTCATCCGGGGTTATGTAACCCGACTCGCCTTCTTTGGGAAGAGTATCCTGTACCCCGGTCTCAAAAAAATTGTTTACAAGAATGGCGTCCTTTCTCAAACCGCCCATATCTATATAATGGTCGTATGGATCAATGGCTACGCTTTGGGGTAAAAATTCTTTTAGTTTGAATACAGTTTCACACTCAGAAAGATCCAGCTTCTTACTGATCATTTCCGCTATAAGGCCTCTCACATTCGCAACTGTGAATTTTATCTTGGCTTCCGCACTTTCCGTGCGCATTTTATCGGAAGCTTCTTTGACTACGGATAGTATGTCAGTTGCGCGTTTACCTGCGGAATGAGCACCATTTTCATATAAGTAATTTCCGGCTTTTTCTCGTGATGTTTCTATTTGTTCAGGGGTCAATGTCTCAACAAGTTGTACGTAGGACGGTTCCTGTTCAGTTAAAGATTCTAAAGTTTCGACGGGCATGCCTAATTATATACAGGAAATCATGCCCGTTGCTATAATTTGATGGGTGAAGATACTGTCCATTTTTAAAAAGTTAAAATTTCCGAGTTTTTTATTAATTTCCTTGATTCTTGTAGGGGGGCTAGTATATTTAAATTTCCGACTCGACAGCACTGAAAAATCACTGTCTGCTATTAAATCGTCCCAAACCAACTTGCGTGAAAACTTTTCAGACGCCCTGTTTGAAGATCACTTGAAAGTTACAAATGCCATGGTCACCGAAGCCTCTTTTGCATCTCTACAAAAAGAACTGGATACACTGAAAGCGAAAGATACTTCCGATGAGAAAACGATAAAAGATGTGTACGATTCACTTTTAGTACTCGAACAAAAAATAAACAGAAACTTAAAAGCCGGTCTGAAGTCCCCCGACCTTACCGAACAAAAGGACGCATGGGGGGATTTTTTAATAGAGAAGGATTTTGCTTCTATAACGACGGGAATAAATGAACAAACCGCCGATTTAGATAAAGATTACTCGGCTTATCTAACGAAACTGGAGCAAACAAGAGTAGCGGCGTCCGGATATAGTTATCAGACCGTGCAAACAGAAAGAGGTACGTTCGGTGCACACGTAATTAAACTCCCTTTAAATGAAGTAAAAGTAAAAACGGTTTCAGCTTCATCCGGCTCCTGCAGTAATGACTGTGACACCAAAAGTCTTGCCGATTACGTCAAAGATAGCGGAGGATTTGCGGGAATGAACGGATCCTATTTTTGTCCGCCTGACTATGCGTCGTGTGACGGTAAGATAAACTCCTTCGATTTTGCCCTGTACGATAGCAACGAGGGTAAGTGGGAGCACAAAGACGCCTTATCGTGGTTTGAGACGGGGCTCATTACATTTAACGGAAGAGATCCTTCTTTTTATAGAGAAACTTCCGATTACGGCGGCGGAGGAGTTACTGCCGGAATTTCTAACTACCCGTCACTTGTTAAAGACGGGGACATTGTGGTCGACGAAGATGATCTTACTTCTTTCCAAAAAGACATAAAAGGTCCAAGGGGAGTTATAGGTGTAGGAGGGGAAAATTTATACCTGGCAATAGTTAGCGGAGCCAACGTCATTGATGCTGCCTATGTTATAAGGTCGCTAGGCGCAAAACACGCATTAAATCTTGACGGGGGCGGCTCGTCTGCAATGTATATAAGTGGCAAGTATGTTGTCGGACCGGGCAGAAGTTTGCCAAACGCAGTAGTTTTAACAAAGTAAGCAAGCTTTGACAAAACAAAACTTTGGCAATTTGACACATAGATGAAAATCACCCAGAATTCTCAAATGCAGACTAGTAAATCCAAAAATTCAATATCTATATATAGTATTTCCTTCCTTTTAGTACTTGGCTTGATGTTAGTTTTTTCGGGTAGTTTTTATGGTACCTACAGACTTTCCAAAGCATTGGCCGAGAATCGTGCTAGTGTTTTGTCTGATGATGATGATCGAGAAGAACATGAAGATTCAGAAGACAGCGATGGTTCAGATGATGACGATGAGATTGACGATATTGATGAGGATGATTCCGATGATTCCGACGAACTTGAAGACGATGACGAGCTAGACGATATTGATGAGGATGAGGATGAAGATGAGGATGGCGATGAAATTGACGATGAAGATGAGGATTTAAAAGGTGAGTTAGAAAATTTTGTCGAATCCCAAAAAGATTTACAGGAAGAGTCAACGGAGCAATTTAAAAGAATCTCTGAAAGAGACGGTGTTATTAAATTCTTGGTAGGGCCTAACCTTGAATCTATAAGAAAACTTCAGGAAATTATTGAAGCCAATACGAGGATGCTCGAGCAGATACAACAAGTTCGAAACGAGGCGTTAACCCCGGAAGAACAACAAGCTTTAGACGCACTTTCCGGTTCAATTGAAAATCAAAACACGATTATAAACAACCAATTAAGTGCACAGGAAAGTGGGTTTTCATTGTTCGGTTGGTTGGCGCGTTTGTTTTCTAGAGACTAAAAAGAAAGGCCTCGGTGCAATAAGAAATCTGTTGTGATTTCCATGCATTGAGGCCAATTTGGTTAATCCAGACGAATATTTTTCAATCCCTCGTTAACCTGTTTTACAATATCTTCCACACTTAGGTTTGGTGGGGGAAAAGTTCCTCCCGCGTCAATCCTCCATGACACAACGGGAAAGAAGTTTGCTGTAACCCTGGCTGTTAAAGTAACGACCGGGTAGTCAGGAACACCACTATTTGTGTGGCTTCCCATGCGTTCCACGTGTATTTTTCCCGGGGCAATGTTTTCCACAGTATCCGTGATAAGTCTGATTAAAGTATCCGCGGATTGCTGGTTTCCTACCCACTCCGATTTTCTTTCGTCACAATACTTCTGAATCTTCTGAAGCTTTTCGTGAATCGAGCTTAGATCGTCTTGCATTTTCTCCTCCTTTGATTGTTGTTTATTGTCACCATTTTATCTAGTTTCTTCTCCTCTGTCAACTTATAGTATTTATATACTTTGTTGACTGTTTGATTTTTACACACTAAACTCTACTTAATATTCGGGTTTTATTCGTATCTATGATTACCAAAGTTAAGGCGCCGGTATCAGTTATATCCATCTATGACCATAAAAAAAGGGATTTTAGGCCCTCAGTGGTTGTTTGGGAGGGTCATAGGCACCAAATAGTAAAGTTGGGCTATCATCACACTTTGCGCGCAGGAAAGGCCCTTTTTCACGTGTTTTCGGGAGCTTCTGAAACTATTTTCTTTAAATTAGTCCTGAATACCGATAATTTGTCTTGGGAGGTGGAGGAAATATCGGATGGACAAGCTGACTAACCTTTCTTTTAACCCCAAACCACCGACGTTAATGCTGGTGGACATAAATTCATGTTTTGCCACGATAGAACAGCAGGCAAATCCGCAATTAAGAGGCCATCCTGTGGCAGTTGCGGCTTATGATACTCTGTCCGGATGTATACTCGCAGCTTCTTATGAGGCAAAGTCGCTGGGTGTTAAAACCGGTATGCGGGTAAAGGAAGGAAAACTTTTGGCCCCCGACCTCGTTGTTTTAACTCCGGATCCACAAAAGTACCGTGATGTACATTTAAAGCTTCGCGCTGTCCTCGGCAAATTTTCGGACGTGGTAATTCCAAAGTCCATTGATGAATTTATAGTCAACCTCGAAGGATGCCCGTCTTTTAAAAAAGGAATGACAAGCACCGGTTTAGAAATAAAAGAACTGATTAAAAAGGACGTCGGTGATTGGATAACGGTTTCTATCGGTATCGGACCGAATATTTTTTTGGCAAAGACAGCCGCAGGTCTTAAAAAACCCGACGGCCTGGAAGAAATAAACATCTCGAATTTCGAATCCGTTTACTCAAAACTGGAAATTACCGGGCTTCATGGGATAAAAAGGGCAAATGCCGCCCGTCTTGCTACACAAAATATTTACACGGTCATGGATTTTTACCGAGCCCCGTCCGTAACTCTCGAACGCGCTTTCGGCTCTATAACGGGCTACTACTGGTACTTGCGCTTAAGAGGCTGGGAAATAGATGATGTGGAGTGGGGAAGGCGGAGCTATGGAAATTCCTACGCGATACCCGATCGTCTGTCGAAAAACGAAGATCTTGCCCCCATCTTATATAAACTGGTCGAGAAAACCGCCCGCCGGCTAAGGAAAGCAGGTTACAAAGCTAAGGGAGTTCACGTTTCCATAAACTACCGGGACGGGACATATTGGCATCACGGGCACATTACCGGAAAAACTCTCTTCGATCCCCGGGACATTTTTAAAGAAGCTTACAGAATAATGTGCAGGTCACCTTACGCGGGAAAAGTAGTGGCTATATTAGCGGAGTCCGTGTTTGATATTTTTGATAATGACACCACTCAACTTGATCTTTTTGAGGATATCGAGAGAAAAGAAAAACTTTATTCAGCCGTCGACGAAATTACGGATAAGTGGGGAGAGTTTGTAATTACGCCGGCAAGAATGTTGTGCGCCAAAAAGCATGTTCACGACAGAATAGCGTTCGGTGGAATAAAAGAGCTCGAGGAATTTACACTACAGGATTAACGTAAATATTTTGTTCCCCTAAGTTTGTCGGGGAAATATTCTATATCGGGAAGTTTTTTACCTTCGGGGCTGTGATAATAATTGTAATTTTTTCCGTACCCGACATCTTTCATTAATTTTGTGGGAGCGTTTCTAATGTGTAAGGGCACCGGAAGATTTCCGTATTTTACGGCGTCATCTGCTGCCTTGCCGTAAGCAATATAAAGTTCGTTGGATTTGGGAGATTTTGCAAAATAAACGACGGCTTCGGCGAGAGCCAGATTACACTCCGGCATGCCGATTCTTTCACAAGCTTGAAAAGCCGCCACTGCAATCACAAGTGCTTGCGGGTCTTTAAGCCCGATGTCTTCGGAAGCAAGTCTTATTAAACGCCGGGCAATATAAGTCGGATCCTGTCCTGCCTCTAACATTCTCGCCAGCCAGTAAAGTGCTGCATCCGGGTCTGAGCCGCGGATGGATTTATGTAGTGCGGAGATTGTGTTATAAAATTCTTCGCCCTGTAAATCAAACGTTAGCTGACTTTTTTGCAAAGCTTTTTTAATATCGTCAAAGGTAATTTCATTTCCGGGTTGTAAGTGAAAAGCAATTTCTAAAACATTTATGCAGGTACGGGCATCTCCGTTACTACTTTGTATTAAAAATTTACGCGCGTCTTTTTCCAGTTTTTTGCCAATATCTTCCAAAGCTCTTTCCACAATTTTTTCAAGGTCTTCTTCGGACAATTGATCCATTATCACTACCCGACACCTTGACAGTAGAGGAGCAATAACTTCGAATGAAGGATTTTCGGTTGTCGCCCCCATAAATATTATTTTTCCCTGTTCGACCATAGGAAGTAAGGCGTCCTGCTGAGCTTTATTAAATCTATGAATTTCATCTATGAAAACGACAGGTGCTCCGGATTTTTTCTTTAAAGAAGAATCCTGAGACCACAGATTAGGAGAAGTCGTTTTACCGTTATCTTCCAATTCTTTTTCTATTGTTTTAACTGAAGTGTTTACCGCACTGAACTCGTAGAACTTACGGTTTGTTTCGGTAGCGATTATTCTTGCCAGCGTGGTTTTTCCGACACCGGGAGGTCCCCAGAGTATTAAAGAAGGGAAAAATCCTGTCTGTACCGTACTTTTGAGCAGTTCGGAAATAATACCGCCACCGCCCAAAAGCTTTTCGTGGCCTGACATTTCACTTATATTTTTAGGTCTGATTTTATCTGCTAAAGGTTGCATTTGAATACCCAAATATTACCCGTAAAGAAATAATACAATTCGAAAAGACACCCGTCAAAGTCTAAATGCTTTTTGCAGTATTCTGGCAATAAGATCGCTTCCTTTTTTGGCCGTTAGCCTTGAACGGATTGTAAGGTCCAGTGCCAGATTGGTAACACTTGCCACGGCCAAAGTTAGTAGTTTTAGTCTTGGAAATACCAGAAAAACTCCGAATAACACTGTGTTGAATGTTACGAATTTAATTAAATCTCTTTTTGCGTCGTTAAAACTTTTTCTAATCGCCTCTTTAAGCATGTCCATTGTATTTCTCTTGGTGCCCCCGAAGTTTTCTAATTCGTGAGAAAAGTTTAAGTAATATTTTCTGGCATTGGCAAATATTTTTATCATGTTTCTCAGTACTTCAAGTGATACGGTTGTAACTATAAGTGCGATGGTGGTAATAACGTGTTGGTCGTAAACAAAACTTCTAATCATAAGGTCGTAGTCTTTATACTCAGCTTTCAATGGAATATTAAGGTCGGCGGGTAAGAAAAAAAGGTTAACGCTATCCATTGTTAAGAAGAAAACAAATAAAACAACCTCGACGCCGTCCACAAAACCAGCCTTAAACCTTTTCTGAAATTGTCCTTTCCAGGTAAGCTCTATTATTGTGTCGGGTTGTGGTTTGCTTAGTAAGCCAAAGCCCAGGATGGCCGCAGCCGTTATAATCACGGTCATTATTGTGACGTCGTAGCTTTTACCTACTGTTTTATAAATGTATAAAAGGAAAATGTAAACTAAAAATGCCGCTATGTAAGCGAAGATAGGGGATGCGAATAATAAAAATTCTTTTAGAAGGTCAACAAATCTTTTCCAAAGGTTTTTTAAGAATTCCAAAAAATCAATAAATGTGAGAGCTCCCTCGAGTAAAAGATCCAGGACTCTACCCGCTTCTTTTTTCATACCAATAATTACCAGAATACCTAGTGTGAAAAAAATTGCTGCCGATGCCATAAGAATAATCCAGACAACATTCAGTATTACTGAAACAGTCTCCGGAAAAAGAAAACCTGCGGCAAGGAACAGCGCCAATATTACTATCAATGTAGTAAGTAGTTGAAATACTTTTCGATCCATATTGTTTTTACCGACTTGGCCTGTAAATATATCTTTTAATGTCATTTATCTTTTAAAGTTAATATCTCGTAACCGTCTTTTGTTACTAAAATTGTATGTTCGGCCTGGGCAAAGTACCCGCCGTCTTCCATACACGTTTCCCACTCACTGACGTTGACTACACTGTCGCTGCCTGTACAAATCAAGGCTTCTATACATATGGTCATGCCCTCCAGAAGCTTCGCACCGTCGTTTATATCGCCGTAGCAAGGTACTTCGGGGTATTCGTGCATTTCGCGGCCTATTCCGTGTCCCGCGTAGTCTTTAAGTACGTTTAAACCTTGTGATTCTACTATTTTTTGCATTTTGTTGCTAATCCGGCCAATCCGCACCCCGGGGCCGACTTCCGAAATAGTTTCGTAAAGTACTTTCTCTGCGGTGTCTACCAGCTTCTTTTTTAGTTTGCTGTCTTCTTTCCCGACAATGGTTGAGAATGCAGCGTCGACGTTCAACCCTTTATAATTTATCACCGTGTCTACAGTCACAACATCCCCGTCCTCCAAAACAACTCCTTTTCTTGGAAAACAGTGTACGGATTGATTATTTATACTCAAACAAAGTCCCGTCGGAAACGGGGGCATACCATATGGAGCGTAACCTTTGCAGGTAGGGGACACGTCATTTTTCCGGCACATTTTTACAAACTCTTTTTCAAGATCTAAACAATTTTTGCCCGGAACGAGCATTTTTTTAAGGTCCGACAGTATTTCGGCAAGAATTTTTCCGCCTTTTCTCATTTTATTTATATCTTCGGTGTTTTTAACAAAGCCCATATAGTCCATTATACCCCAGACTTATCGGGTTTTCTTAATATAAGAAAAATGATAATATTCCGTTATGCCCAATGATAATAAACTTATAAATGTTTCCCTTTTAGTAAATATTTTCGTTTCGATTGTATTTGCGGCCTTAGTCGGTACGGGTGTTTGGTATTTGTTTAAAGTTTTGACACCTCAGACCATTTCGGTCTCCGGCTCATCTACTTCTTTGGTAAAAAACCAAATCGCTTCGTACTCACTGACGATAGAAGTTTCGGACGCGGACAAAGCCAAAGCCGTTCAAGCTCTTACCGACAGAGCTAAAAGCGTTATTCAAATGATAAAGGATTTCGGAATTCCCGAAGCCGACGTTGAGACGACAAGCTTGAATGTTTATCAGCGCCAGGATTCCGTATACCGCAGCGGTGTTACAACTTATGAGCTTGGTGATTGGTACGCATCTTACACAATTAACACAAAGTTACGTGACCTCTCAAAATCCGACGATTTAACCGCATTACTTGCAACCGTCGAAAAAGCTTCTATGTGGGGCCCTAATTTAACTATCGATGACCAAACGATAGATGAAGAGGCTTTACTTAACGCTGCAATAGAGGATGCCAGAAGCAAAGCAACAGCTATAGCCACGGGAGTGGGAAAAAAGCTCGGTAGAGTCGTTATGATTAACGAGGGTTCTGCTCAGTACATGTATGGCGGGGTTAAATATGATATGGGTATGGGAGCGGGGGGCGGAGGTGGAATTCCGGTTGAACCGGGGTCTACATCAGCATACAAAAACGTAACAGTGATGTTCGAACTGAGATAACTGCTAACTGAAAACGGACGGAACGCTCCTTGAAAAAGGGGCGTTTTTTTAAACGACTAAACTGACGATTTTTCCCTTTATGTAGATTATTTTCATTATTTCTCTACCGTCTAACGATTTAATAACGTCAACATTATTTTTAACCAGTTCTTCAACATCTTGTTCGCTTGCTTCTGTGTCGATTTGAATCTCAGTGCGAACCTTTCCGTTTATTTGGATAGGTATAGTAAGAGTGTTTTCCGCAAGTTTTGACGCGTCGAACTTTGGCCATTCCTGCAAATGCACGCTATTCTTTTTGTCCCAGCCGGAGAAGTTATTTATTTCGTGCCAAAGTTCTTCGGCAACAAAAGGAATAAAGGGTGCCAATAGTTTTATATATCCTTTCCACTGTTCTACACTAAGTGAAGACGCTTTTTTAGCGGCATTCGCAAATATCATAAATTCGCTGGCACAAGTATTCATTTTAAGAGCCTCGCACATTTCCGTAACTTTCTTTACCATCAAGTTGTAATCTTTTTCTAGCTCAAGACCGGCGTTTTCTTCACTTTTAACTTTTTCTTTTAGTAAAAACAGGTTGTCGATAAACTTTTTTGTGGCTTTTACTCCGTGATTGTCCCATGGGTAAGTTTCATCGTAAGGTCCGATAAAGCACAGGTACAGCCTGCATGCGTCGGCGCCGAAATAATCCACCAATTCTTTTGGATTTATTACGTTACCTCTTGATTTAGACATCTTCTGCCCGTCGGCGCCGAGTAGTAGTCCGCCCGTCATCCTCCATTTATAAGGTTCTGGAGTGGGAACCAAGCCAAGGTCGTAGAAAAACTTATGCCAAAATCTGGAATACAAAAGATGCGCGGTTGTGTGACCGCCGTCTCCGAAATATTTATCGACGGGTAGCCAATATTTTAGTATTTCGGGGTCGGCAAAAGCACTTTCATTTTTGGGGTCACAATATCTTATGTAATACCAGCTCGAGCCTGCCCATGTAGGCATTGTTTCGGTTTCTCTTTTTGCAGGGTTACCGTCTTTGTCTGTAGTTTCAACCCAGTCGGTTAATCTTGCCAGAGGAGCTCCCCCGTTTTCGGCAGGTTCGTAGTCTTTTGTATAAGGAAGCTCTACGGGAAGTTTCTTGTAAACTTCTTCCATGTTTTTTGTATCGACAACAGCCTCTAAGGTTCCGTCTTGTTTATAAACAACCGGAATGGGTTCTCCCCAATATCTTTGCCTGGAAAATACCCAGTCTCTAAGTTTGTAGTTTATTTTAAACTTACCAAACCCTTCTTTTTCGGCCTTTTGCGTCATTTCCATTATTGCCTGTTCCGATGTTTTACCTGAGTACTCGCCGGAATTTAAAGAAATTCCGTATCCGGTAAAAGGTTCTTTTTGGACATCGACGACCGCATCATTAGAGGGTTTTACTACTTGTCTAATCTCCAGTCCGTATTTAACCGAAAACTCGTGGTCTCTATCATCGTGACCGGGAACACACATAATTGCTCCCGTTCCGTAAGTTGTCAAAACAAAATCCGCTACCCAAACCGGGCATTTTTCTCCGCTAAAAGGGTTCAAAACGTACGAGCCCGTAAATACTCCTGATTTATCTTTCTGGATGGCAGTTCTTTCCATCTCGCTTTTTTGTTTTGCGGCCTTAACGTACTTTTCAACTTCGCCACGTTGTTCTGCGGATACAAAATTGTACAAATCCGGATATTCGGGAGAAATAATAACAGCGGAAGCGCCGTATATAGTGTCAATTCTTGTTGTAAAAACAGTTATCGAGTTACCCTCGGACTCAAACTCAACCTCCGCTCCTACCGACTTACCAATCCAGTTAATCTGGGCGGTTTTTATATAGTCAGGGAAATCTGTTTCTTTGAGCCCGTCAATTAATTTTTCGGCGTATTCAGGAATTTTCAAAACCCACTGTCTGAACATCTTTCTTTCAACAGCGTGGCCGCCTCGTTCGCTAATTTTTTCACCGCCTTTTCCCGTCAAAACTTCTTCTTCGGCAAGGACGCCCAGCTCTTTGCACCACCAAACCGGCATTTCCTCCCGGACAGCCAGCCCGTTTTCAAAAAATTTCAGGAAGAGCCACTGCGTCCATTTATAGTATTTGGGGTCGGACGTCGTGATTTCGCGGTTCCAGTCTATTCCGTAGCCAAAATCCTGTGCAGACTGTTTATACCCCTTGGCAAGCTCCTCAGTTACCTCCTGTGGTGTTTTTCCCATCTTTAAGGAATATCCCTCGGTCGGAAGCCCGAATGCGTCCCAGCCCATAGGATACATGACGTTGTAGCCGTTCATTCTTAAGTAACGGGAGTAAACGTCGGGCACGGTGTATCTCATCATATGCCCGGCGTGTAAATAAGGTCCGGACGGGTAGGGAAGTTCGGCGAGAATATATTTCTTCGGTTTTTCTGAAAAATCTACAGCCTCGTAGATATTGTCACGGTACCAGTGTTCTTTCCATTTGTTTTCTATTTTTTTGTGGTCGTACTTTATTTCCATATATTTCCGCTAAAAAAAGGTTGTAATTTAGTTGATTTTATAATATATTTCACCCTATGGCAAAGAAAAAAGGTAACAGGTTAATAGTAGGTCTTGAGTGTACCGAAACGGGTATGAGATCTTACGTAACTCAGAAAAACCGTATCAATACAACGGATAAGGTCGAGTTGATGAAATATAATCCCAAACTGAGAAAGCACACTCTTCACAAAGAAGTACAGAGGCTTAAATAACCCTTCCGGTCGTTTTTAACTAAGCTCTTTCCTCTCAGAACCCTTTCTTAAGGCTTTTCTGATCTCATCCTTACCTTTACGCGTTTTAACAAAGTCCAACCAGTCGGGGCTGGGTAGTTTTTTGTGCTTCAAGGTCTTTATTTCAACCCTATCCCCATCTTTTAGTTCGTAACTGAGCTTCTGGAAATCCCCGTTTATAGTAACTCCTACGCAGGCGTTACCCAGGTCTTTGTGGATACTGTAGGCAAAATCTATGGGTGTGGCTCCGCGCGTCAGTTGTTTAATATCGCCTTTAGGGGTAAATACGTAAACGTACTTTTTAAACTGGTCTATTCGAAGATCACCCTTATTCTTAATAAAGCTTATGTCCGTAAGCCAGTCGGGCGATGTTTGAAAGCTTTTCTTTAATTGCTCTCCTGTTTTGTAGAATGTATGGCTGGCAATACCGAACTCGTTATTTTCGTGCATCTCCTTGGTCTTTATTTGTATTTCCAAGTACATGGTCGGACTAACAGCGAAGGTATTGTGTATGCTTCTGTAACCGCTGGGTTTTGGATGCATAATGTAGTCGTCACGTTCGCCAGGCACTGCTGTCCACACTTGTTTTAAAATATCTTCTGTTAAATAACACTGTTCTATGGAATCAACAAGAACCCTCATTGCCGCAATATCGTAAATTTGACTGAGTCCTTTGTAGTTTTTAGTTTCTCTGTATTTTTGAGCTTTTCTATAAATACTATATGTGTGTTTTACTCTGTAATCGACTTTGGCGGGGATTCCTTTTTCATCGAGAATGTCTTTCACAAATTCGGCAGTGTCCTCTAAAACACTTTCCATCTCAGGCATTTTCTTTTTTAAATAGGATTCGATAGAGAAATATTCTCCGGGGTTTAATAACTTAAAAGCCTCGTTTTCCAATTCCACGACAAATTTGTGAATACCGAGAAGCTGGCATATCGGGGAATATAAATACATTGCTTTTTCAGCAACACGACGGGCGTTTTCTTTAGGCAAAACGTACGCGGATCTTATATTATCGACCTTATCGGCCAGTCGGATAATCAGCGTTTTAGGGTTTTTTATCAGGTTCAGATAAGTTTGAACGATTATGCTTTCGTTGTAATTCTTCGGGTCTATAGAGCTGATTTCGTTGCCCGATATTCGGTGATATTCGGCAACTATTTCAGCAATTTCAGGACCAAAGTCCCTTTTTAGATCTTCCTTTGAGTATTTTTTACTGTCCAGAATATGGTGCAGATAAGCACCCGCCAGTATTTCAGGATCGTTAACATTATTTTCTTCCAATAGTCCGGCAACCCTGTGTAAGTGCCAGTAATAACCCTCTCCGGATAAACGGGTACAGTTTTCGTGTATTTTGAGAGCAAGAGCCCCTGCTTTTTCGACAACGCCTTTATCTATCATGTTTAAGGTGAAAAATTCTCCACACTTATTATCTCAATAGTGTCAATGGATGCAACTCTTCCATCAGCTTTGAATAAAAGGTCAGGTTGTGTATTGTGGCAAGACGCCCGGCGTTTGAGTCCCCTTGTTTGAAAAGGTGGTAGAGATAGGCGCGGCTGTGATTTTTACAAGCTTCGCAATTGCAGGAATCTGAAACAGGATTAGAGTCGGTCTCGTGTTTTTGGGCTCTCATATAAACAAACTCGTATCCTTTTTCTGCAGAGCCATTAAGAACGTAGAGTCTTTTATGTCTTGCATCGCGGGTCGGCAAAACACAGTCAAACATGTTATACCCCATTTTTACGCACTTTTTGATATCCTCCGGTTTTCCTATGCCCATCGCATATTTTGGCATTCCGTCTGGCATTAAGGATGCGGAGTATTCCACTATTTCATCCAAAAACTTACCGTCGCCGTCAACCGGCCAACCCCCGTAGGCGTAACCGTCGAAGCCGATTTTAATTAGTTCCTCTGCACATTTTTTACGTAATTCTTTACTATTTCCGCCCTGGATTATTGCAAACAGCAAAGGTTTTTCTTTTTTAATCTTTTGAAATTCTTCTTTGCATCTTTTAGCCCAAGCTACCGTGCGGGCAACTGAGAGCTCCTGTTCTTTTTGAGATTCTCCGGGGTCGGTACAATCATCAAGACACACCATAATGTCAGCTCCAAGCTTAGCCTGCGTTTGTATGCAGTTCTCAGGTGTGAGAGTAATACTTTTTCTCGAACCGTCTATTTTAAATTTAATACCGTCTCTTATTATTTTTCCGTTACCGGGGCTTCTTCTTATCAAAGACATGGCCTGGAAGCCTCCTGAATCCGTGATAACAGGAAAATTAAAACCCATAAACTCATGAAGACCTCCGCACTTTTCAATAATATCAACCGTCTTATCAACAATGGCGTGATATGTGTTTACAACCAGCCCCGTAGTTCCTGAATCTAAAATGTCCTGTGTTGAAATGCCCTTAATAACCGCGTGGGTTGCGTCGGGGAAGAATGCGGGGTATTTAATTGTGCCGTGTTTAGTGTTTAGACCCATATAGTGCTAAAATGAACAATGTTTATGTCTAAGCCGAAATTATATATTGTATCTACTCCGATTGGAAATATGGCCGATATAACTTTTAGAGCGATAGAGGTTCTAAAGGCTGTAGATATGATTTTATCCGAAGACACGAGGGAAACCGATAAGCTTTTAAAAAAATACGGATTTTCGAAACCTCAGATTTCGTATAGGGATCAAAATCACATAAGAGTCATCGAGCAGATAAAAAATATGCTTGGGAGCGGTAAATCATTAGCACTGGTATCTGATAGCGGAACACCTTTAATTTCTGATCCCGGATTCAAACTTGTCAGAGATCTAATCGAAGAGAATATCGAAATTGAATCTGTCCCGGGGCCTTCTGCAGTTACGGCTGCGTTGTCGGTTTCAGGACTTCCCACCGATAAATTTTTATTTGTCGGATTTTTACCGAAGACAGAAATTCAAAAAGAAAAGTTTTTTGAAAAGTATGCGGATATAGATGCCACCTTGATATTTTACGAGTCTCCGTTTAGACTATCGACGTCTATGCAAATTGCCCAAAAAGTATTAGGACATAGGCAGGCGTGCGTATGTAACGACATTACTAAAATGTATGAAGAGGTCGTAAGGGGTAGTTTGACGGAACTTTCCAACCATTATTTACAAAAGAAAATTAAAGGCGAATTTGTTGTACTGATAGCAAAAAGGGATTATTAAAATGGATAAGATTTTCATAGAAGAAAAAAGACATGTCGAAAAACTAAAAACTTTTGTGAAAAAAACTCTTTCAAATCTTCAAGAGAAACTCAAGGCTGTGGGAATTTCTAATCTGGACAGATTGAAAGAATTAAAAACCGAGGGTGAGTTCGGTCCGGATTTTTTAATGTTCCTCGAACAACTACATGAAAAGAATGCTTCTCTAAATCTGAAGGATAAATTTAAAAGACTTGAAGAATTAAAATATCTATTTACCCAACCGTATTTTGCGCGCATAGATTTAAAAGATAAAAAACACACACAGAATATTTACATAGGTAAGTTCGGTCTTTCGGAATCAGGTTTATCCGTTACTGATTGGCGTGCAAAAATTGCTTCAGTCTATTATAGATACAGATACCCTCAAAAGGACGTATACTACGATACTCCGGGCGGCGTAGAAAGAAGAGACCTGTTGCTAAAACGCACCTACGAAATCTCGGATGGAGAATTAATAAAGTATTACAACAACGATATTCAATTAGATGAGAACGAAATAATCATCGATAGAATCGGAAAGAAAACAGGGGGAGTTTTAGAGGATATTGTTGAGACCATACAGCAGTCACAGATGGATATTATAGAGTCGGATCCGAGACAAATATGCATAGTACAGGGCTGTGTCGGAAGCGGAAAAAGCACGGTAGCGATTCATAAACTGGCACATATTTTCTTTAACTACCCGAATTTAATTCACTCCGAAAAATCTATCGTTGTTGCAAAAAATCAGATACTTGTAGGCTATCTCTCAACGCTTTTCCCGAGACTCGGAATATTCGACATAAATTATAAAACCGTACGGGAGATACTTGTTAATTTAATTTTCCGTGAACAGATACAAATAAAAACCGACCTTGATACCCGGGGTAATCTTAAAGCTTTTAAACTTAAGGATTTAAAAAAACTTTATGTTTCTTTAGAAAAAATTCACGGGTCCTTCGAGAAAAAACTTAGCGACATTTTTAAAGTCACTGAGTTTGAACCATTCGGCGGATATAAGTATTCAACAAATATGTCTCCTTCGGAAAATATAAATGAAATACTTACAGAACTGGAAGAAGAGCTTGTTAATCAGAAAGACGAACTTAAAGAGCTGCCTACGGACTCTATAAAAGCTTACCTGTGCCGTGAAAACATAAAAAGCTTAAGAAAACTAGTCAGCAAGCTTTCGGAAATGAAAAATGAAATAAAGACAAGTGGCGTCCCGGAACTGGCAAAAAGCTTCGGTATAGATCATAAGAAAAGTCTTAACTACGCGGAATCCATTCTTTATGTGTACATTTATCTCTCCCTTATGGGCATTCAAAAACACCCGACTTACGAGTACTGCGTCGTCGACGAAGGTCAGGATTTTTCTCCTCTGGAATACGCAATAATGTCAAAAGTTATATTAAGAGGGAGGTTCGGAATATTCGGCGATCTTAACCAGTCTCTCGATCCTTCGGGTATTGAAAAATGGGAAGATCTTTTCGATATTATAAAAGAGGCCAGATCTTCGATTAGATTTGAACTATCTACTAATTACAGAAGTACCCGGCCGATTATAGAATTTGCACGAAAGATTTTAGCTCCGTTTACCGAAGATTTTATGCCGGAGTCCATTAATAGAATGGGACCCGAGCCGTCTGTAAAATTAGTAAAAACAAATGACGAGATATTTAACGAGTTTGTTTCGGATATTAAGAAAGACGCAAAGAAATTAGACAAAAGTATCGGTGTCATTTGCTACGACAATTTATTATTTGACCGTGTTTCTAATGAATTGAAGAAAATTATTAAAAATGAGGGACAGTTGGTTATCTTAGACTCCGGAACACGCGTAAACTATATACCTAAGGGCGTTTACGTGATGAATACTCTAAATTCAAAAGGTCTAGAATTTTCAAAAGTGTACGTTTTGGGGTTGAATCCTGACAAAATTACAGACTTTGAAGAGGCCAGGAAAGCTTTTGTTGTTACTACCAGAGCAATGAACGAACTGGTAATATATGGTGTAGGGGAACATGAAAAAACTAATAGAAAAGATTAATCTGGTTTTTTTCGGGCTAATGGTTCCTGCCGTAATATTGAGGCTTTTTAACCTGGGATATTCCGACTATCAAGGTGACGAAATAAAAGCTCTTTATCTTCCGGGAGACGGGCAGAATTTTTTTAGCTATCTACTGGATCAGAGAAAAGGCCCGGTTCAATTCATCATCACTTACCTTCTGAAATTTATTAATCCCGATTATACAAACCAGCTTCTTATTAGACTGCCGTTCTCCCTAGCCGGAATACTTTCAGTATTTTTCTTTTATAAACTTGTTCGGGCACATTTTGGTAAAAGAGTAGCGCTTATCTCCGCGTTACTACTGGGAAGCAATGGATTTTTTGTGGCATTTTCCCGTATAGTACAGTACCAATCGTTTGTGGTTCTATTTATGATACTCGCCTTGTACATGCTTACGCTGGCAGTTAAAAGACCTAACTACAAACACAAAGGGGTAATTTGGGCATTTGTGTTTTGGGCTTTAGGCATACTTTCACATTACGACGCGGTTTTTATCCTTCCCTTTGTTGTTTACCTGATGTCTGTTTGGCTCAAAAGAAACTTCAAATCCGACCCGAAAGCTTTAAAAACTTTAATAATATCTTTAGCAATATCGGGGGCGATGCTTCTGGCTTTTTATATTCCTTTTGTTCTTTCTATTTCTGAATCAACACTTTCCTACTGGTCCGGAAGAATTTCCGGCGATGTTTCGGCGAAAATATCCAGCTCTAAATACTTATTTTCGGTTTACCAGCCTATTTATGTCGTGCATTTTTATATCCTGGCGTCTCTTTTGGGTTTCGCGTTTCTTTACTACAAAGCCTACGGAGCAAAACTGCCTAAAAAGATTAAGTTTAAAAGCGCGGCGTCCTACTTAGCTTTATTTGCATGGTTTTTTATACCTTTCGCTTTTATGGAAGGGCTTGTCTACATTCCGGGAACACACATTTACGCTTATATTCTTCCCGTTATGATAATTATTGGTATTGGATTGGACGGGATGTTGGATTTTCTTTTAGAAAAGCTGCCCGGGACGGTTTTTGCATGGGGGTTTCAAGTCATTTTATTTTTAATATTTATGTTCATTTTTGCTCAAAGCTACGCGGTTTTCGTGGATAATTCAAAGGAATACCCGTGGGAAGAAGAACGGTTTTTAGCGTGGACATTTCCTGAGCCAACACCGGTATACCACTTAAGTTTGTTCGGGTTTCCGTATTTTAGGGATTGGGAGGGTATATCGGCGTTTGTTAAACAATATCCTGAGATAACCTCATATTCTACAAATGAGAGAAAATCAATTGTGCGTTACTTTGTGCCTCTGGAAAAAGATACAAATAAAGCCGGGTTTTATATTCACATTAGAAATCCTCAAACATTTACCGAAACCGCCTCCAGCGAAAAATCACAATATTGGATGGAGAAGTACGATCCCATATTTACTTTAACAAAATCTAGCCAGGATTACGTAAGAATGTATATTATGGAACCCGGTACCTTAAAGGAGATTAACGAGAAGGGTTACTAAACAGCATGCCTGTCTTTTTAAAAGTATTTATCGAATCAGCGAGTTTCTTTGGCAACAGTATTCCTATAGTTGCAGTCGTATCCCTATCGTTTATTGCTTACTTCATTGCTTCGGGTTATTTAAAAGAAGCTGGAATATTTTTACTCGCTATACTCAGTCTTTTATATTCTGTGTTGCTAAAGAATATATTTAAAATTCCGCGCTTAGACACTTACGTGGGAGATCCTACAAAGCTGGGAGATATGTACAGGTTTCCAAGCAGTCATGTAATATTTTACGTTTGTTTCTGGGGACTGCTTCTTTTCTTATCTTTCAAAAAAGGGTTTTTTGGGGACGGTTTAGCAGTTAACCTTATCCGCATCATTAGCGTATATCACATAATACTGATCGGTGTCTCCAGGGTGTTAATAGGAGCGCATACGGTACAGGACATTGTTGTAGGATATATTTTCGGCGGGATTTATCTAGCAGTTTTAATCTACCTAAGCAGGTAGCACAACCATAAAGTAAGGCCAGAATATCAATATGAGTATTGCTAGTGATGTTACTGCAGTGATTAGTACAAAACCTGCCGACAAATCTTTTATCACTTTTACACCTTCATCAAAGTCTTTGATAAAAAAATCTATTGTGTCCTCAACAACCGTATTAAGAACTTCTGCCATCAAAAGCAATCCCATAGAAAGTATGAGCAGTGCCCATTCGGTGTTCGTGATATTAAAATGGGCACCCAACATAATTGATATCACTAAGATAACTATCTGAACTCTGAAGTTAGGTTCTTCGACAAGAGCTTTAAAAATTCCCTGAAATGCATGTTTGAAACTTCTGGCGTGTCTTAAGGGGTGATGAGATTTTAAAAATCCTAGCATGGTAATATAATATCACAGGTGAAAAATTTTGCGTTTAAAAAAATTGTTAAGTATTTGCTCATAGGAATACCACTGGCGTCGATATTGTGGTTTTTTTTATTAAGGCCAAAGCAGTTAACAGCTCTTGTAAGAAGAGTCTCGGTAGAAAATAAAGTTGTGTCCAGAAGTGTATCGGCAAGCGGTCAGGTAAAAGCTGAAGAACAGGCTGACCTTACTTTTATGTCGGCCGGAAAAATAACTAAGGTTTTAGTTAATAAAGGTGATGCGGTAAAGCAGGGAGAGCCTCTTGCTTATATCGACGGATCTACTCAATTTCAAACATCACAGGCTTACAAAGATGCCCGTGACATTGCCCTAAGAAATAAGGACCTTTTTGAGGAAGATAGGGAAGCCAACATAACGGCACTCGGGGGTGAGGATGAATACAATATTAAACTTAGACAGCTTGACGAACTAATTAGTCAGGCCGAGGCAACTTACCAAGCTCAACTTTCCGTGCTCCGCAATTCCTATATTTACGCTCCGTTTGATGGAACTATTATAGAGGTTGACAAAAAAGTTGGAGAAACTGCAGTGGTGGGAGAATCGGTTATGACTTTAGCCGATATGGATAAATTTATATTCGAAATATCAATTGACCAGGAAGATTACGGTTATATCAAGTTGGGACAGCCTGCTAAAATAAAGCTGGATTCCTATAGTTCGTATGAATTTGAAACTAAAGTTGCTCAGGTACCCTTGACTGCAAACCCTGTCACCGGCGTGTTCGATATAGAAATACCTTTATCGGGTGACGCGGAACATCAGTTAGCAATCGGAATGTCAGGTGACGCGTATATTGATGTTTTATCTACAACCAGCGAAGTACGTGCTCTCACAATTGACGAAATATTCTACGACGTAACCGATGAACCTTTTGTGTGGGTGGAAGAGAACGGTAAGCTCAAACAACTTCCTGTGGAACTTGGCGTTGAGGGAGATATTTACACCGAGATTAAGACCGATGTCAGTGAAGTTGTTGTTCCTGCAGAGGAAAATCAAAAACTTACTGAAGGTTACACCGCAAAAATTATAAATTAAAATGACGCCCATTTTACAGGCTCAAAATGTATCAAAAATATACGATATGGGTACTACCAAAATAGAGGCTCTCCTGGGAGTTGATATTGAAATCGGTAGGGGCGAGTTTGTTGCCATTGTGGGTAAATCCGGATCCGGAAAATCAACTTTAATGCACATACTTGGCTTACTAGATACCCCTACCGAGGGAGAAGTTATTCTTAACGGAATAAATACAAAGGGAATGAGCGAAAAACAACTGGCTCAAGTCAGGAACAGTGAAATAGGATTCGTGTTTCAATCCTTTAACTTATTGCAGCGTACTACCGTATTAGACAACGTGATACTTCCCCTCAAATACAGCAGTGTCCCTAGCTCTGAGTGGGAAAAGAAAGCGAAAGAAATGATAGAAATTGTGGGATTACAAGACCGCCTGAAAAACAAATCAAACGAGTTATCAGGCGGTCAGAAACAAAGAGTTGCAATCGCGCGTGCGATGGTAAATGATCCCAGTATGATCCTGGCCGACGAACCTACAGGAAATCTGGACACAAAAACCGGGGAAGAAATAATTAATAACTTTTTAAAACTAAATTCTCAGGGAAAAACAATTGTACTTGTTACTCACGACGACGAACTTGCACAAATCGCACAAAGAAAAATAATCTTAAAAGACGGTTGTGTTGTCAAATGATATACGTTCCTGAAACTATAAAAAGTGCATTTTCAGCTCTGGCGCTAAATAAAATAAGGACGTTTCTCACGATGCTGGGTGTCATCATAGGTGTGTTTTCTGTAGTATCTTTAGTCGCGGTTGTGCAAGGATTCGAGAACTATATTACGGACCAATTTGATGCACTTGGCTCAAATCTAATTTTAGTAACTCCCGGTATAGGAGAAGGACAAGACCCTTCAAGAGCTTTCATGGGAAATAAACTGAGTCTTAAAAATATTGATGCCATAAATTTATACGTAGGCGATAAGATAAGTGCCGTTACACCTTCCGTGAGGATAGCTAAAACTGCCGAATATAAAACAAAAACTTACGCAAGCACGGTTGTAGGAGGTACTTACCAATCTTATTCTATTTACGGTTTGGAAACGGAATCAGGTACTTATTACACAAAATCCGACGACTCTAAAAAAGCTAATGTTGCGTTCATTAGCTCGGATGTTAAAAAAGAATTGTTTGGTGACCGTAACCCGTTAGGAGAAAAAATAAAAATAGAAAATACGAGTTTTGAGGTAGTGGGAGTCGCAAAACCAAAAGGCGGCACTTTTGATGACAGGATATTTATACCAGATACTACGTTGAAGACAGCCTTTAATGTGGAAGTCTTATCAAGCATTGCAGTAAAAGCTAAGGAAGGACAGGATCCGGAAGAATTAATGCGTGAAATTAAAGTGGCGCTTTTGAAAGACATGAGGGTAGATGATTTTTCTGTTGTAACACAAAAAGACGTGCTATCTTCTATAGATCAGATACTCGGGGTTTTATCTTCCGCTCTGGCCGCCGTGGCCGGTATTTCCTTGTTAGTTGGAGGTATAGGAATAATGAATATTATGCTTGTTTCTGTCACTGAACGTACGCAGGAAATAGGTTTACGAAAAGCCCTGGGAGCAACATCAAAAAATATCGGCAGACAGTTTTTAACAGAAGCTGTTGTAATAAGTATTGGGGGTGGGGTGGTAGGGTTACTTTTAGGTTATCTGGCTACGCTTGCCGTAAGCAGTTTTATACGCGCAACAATACCGTGGTGGGCCGTTGTACTGGCGATGGGGTTTTCAATATTTGTTGGTATAGTGTTCGGTACCTATCCGGCTTTAAGTGCCGGCAAAAAAGATCCAATAGAAGCTTTAAGGTTTGAGTAAGTTATTCGTTTGTTTTTTGATACGTAAGAATATAGTTCTTCCCATCTTCCAGCGCCGTGTCGTCCATTTTTAAAGTAACATCTTTTTCAGCATCGTAAATTCTCCATTCCATTGTTTCGGTTGTTGTTATACCGTTTATTTGGTCTAACTTGCTGCCGTACGAATAGGCGGTGCGGTCATATGTAAAATCCTTATTGTTCTCTCTGACTTTTAATAAAAGGTCGGAGACGGAATCAGTGTTTTTCGATTCCTGCGAATACGTTCTAGTGTAAAAAGGTGCTTTAACGGTAAGCGAGACCTTCACGCTTCTTGTTTCGACCGTCTTTTCGTCCGAATTGTCTTCCACGGAAACGGGAACCCCCTTTAAAACCGACTTTACATAAAAAAATGAACCTATTAGAAACAAGGTGTACAGAGGCACCAACAATTTATTCAGCTTACTCATACACCTATTTTAGCAGATTACGGTGGTATAATTTACAAGTAAGCTAAAGCTTTTTATTATGCCTCCATAGCTCAGCGGATCAGAGCACTCGTCTTCGGAACGAGGGGTCGGGGGTTCGAATCCCTCTGGGGGCGCCAAGAAATTTCGGCAGGGTTTTTCCCTGACGAAATTTGTTTGAATTACCCGGGATTCGAATGGCGGAGTGAGCGTAGGCGAGCGAGGCGGGGTCGACGGGCGTGTCAGCAGACACGAACCGGTGACCGAATCCCTCTGGGGGCGCCATATATTCCAGATTTTTATTTACACAACGTGCGTTTGAAATCTCGAAGCTTTTCGTTTAGAATCCCATTTATTATAAAAGGAGAGATAGATGCCCGATACAATGATATTTATCACGCAGGCGATTCGAATGGTGTTAAAGGAAGAAGGCCCGATGGAAAGATCCGCGCTTACAGATAGAGTGATAAAAGAGATGCAGCTCGAAGATCTTGTAGGCTACACGGACTCAACACTCGACGGAATAATTGTGACAAAAGGGGTTTTATTTGACGGTGAGGGAAAATTGTATATTCGTAACAAATAAATGAGCCGGGCATACG
This sequence comes from candidate division WWE3 bacterium GW2011_GWC2_41_23, assembly GCA_000996895.1. Lineage (GTDB taxonomy): Bacteria > Patescibacteriota > WWE3 > UBA101185 > UBA10185 > UBA8498. The sequence goes on along the minus strand of LCBB01000001.1, from coordinate 30,995 downwards.
GAGATTATTAATAATCCGCATGTCCGGTTTCTTTTTCTTGCTTTAACTTCCCCATAAAATATAATTTACGGTATGAAACTAAAAATAGGTGATTCACTCATGGCAGGTTTCGGGTTTGGGACAACGTCGGGGGTTATTACAACGCTCGGAATGATTGTGGGGCTTTATTCGTCTTCGGCAGAAAGACTTGCTATCATCGGAGGAATTTTTACCGTCAGTGTTGCTGACGCCATGTCTGACGCGTTAGGTGAGCATATATCGGAAGAGTCTAAAAGCCATCCATCGGCGCAGGATGTTCGTAATATCACTATCGCCACGTTTGTTTCTAAACTTCTAATAGGTTTGTCTTTTGTTATTCCGTTTGTACTGTTTTCGGTAAGTCACGCCGTCACAATTAGCGTTTTGTATTCCGCGCTTGTTTTAATACTTATGAGCCTGAGAATTGCAAAAAAGACTAACCAGAATCGCTACGAAGTCATTACAGAACACCTTTTAGTCGGATTCGCGGTGGTAATTATTACTTTTTTCCTTGGGAAATGGGTAGAAACCGCTTTTGGTAATAAATCCTTGTAGTATAATTACGCGGCTTGGGGACGTAGCTCAGTGGTAGAGCAACCGGCTCTTAACCGGTTTGTCGAGGGTTCGAATCCCTCCGTCCTCACCATGCGAGCGTTGTTCGCCGACAACGGTGACGTACTTCCATACCTAATCTCTCTTTACCGACACCCGTCTGACTCTCACTGTTATTCCCATTGTCGTGAGGGAAATTTATTCGGTGTCACGCCCATAGTTTCCGAAATTGACAAAATTAATATCCTATAGCACAATTAGCGAATTCTAAAGCCCGGAAATCAATAAACTCTTAAAAGGAGAGAAGAGATGATGCGAACAAAGGTGATTGTTGGTGTGATTGCGTGGATAGTTGTCTTTTCTGCCGGGGTACTCGCGTTCACTCAGCCCGACGAAATGTCCGGCACGGACATCTTTAAACAGACAAACTATTCGAGACGTTTCTTTATAGAAACCAAAGGCGTAGCGTTCAGTGCGGGGTCTCCATACCTTTTTATACTGAGAAACAGTATGACGGGGGAAATTCTGCACGATGAAAATGCGCCCGCCCCGTTTGGGTGGCAGCATAAGGAGTATTTTGGCGTTAGTTTAGAAAATATGCCAAAAGGCGAATGGTTAATTGAAATGGGAAGAAACGTCTCCCTTGAGTTTATTTCTACCGATAGCCTGGAACTTGCATTCAAACTAACGAGCGAGGCTCTCATGCTGAGAGTTTTTGCGGCTTTTCTTCTCGCCTCGGGTTTTGCGGGATTTTTACTGAAGATTATGCTGCGAAACTAAAGGGGCTACTACTTCGAGAAAGAATAACGTTTAGTTCAGCTTTTGTGCTCAAGTGTTCCACGCACAAATAATTCGGTTGCATAACTAAACGCTCTTTTAATATTTGAGCTACTGTTTTACAATCGTACGCGTAGGTGTGTTTAACAACATCGGGGTAGTCTAAGCTAACAAAAATAACATCTGAAAGGGGAGTACATGGGAACAAATCCTTGGACGGGAAAAACGGTTACAAACGGCAGCGCAATAAAAAATGGGAACAATACAGTTAGCAACGCTTCCACCAAGTGTCAGAACGCCCCCAACGAACGCCGTCGCAGACGCCAGCACACAAGAAAAGAGCATAAACAATAACATACACTGCAAGGCCCAAAGCATAACTATCAAAAGCTTAGGGCCTTCTCTTTTTCTATTTATAATCAAGCAGATAGTCTATAATCTGATTATTGAATGCCAGAGTGGCGAAATTGGCAGACGCGCAGTCTTCAGAAGGCTGTATCGCAAGGTGTGTGGGTTCGAGTCCCACCTCTGGCACCAGTAATTAATTAACTTATAAAATGAAAAATATAAAAATCGTTTTGGTTTTTGTTTTCGCTTTCGTAGCAGTATTTATTTCCATCTATAACTATCTATACCTTAGAGAAATTGAATTAAGACTCCTAAGTGTAGAGACAAGTCTGGATGTTAACGTTCCCGACACCGTACCTACCGATGTCGCCACCGAAGAAACACCCGTAGCCTTAGAAACATTTACGGGAACACTTAAAAAGGAACAGATACCCGCGGAGCTGGATTTGGGGGATTACTGGTACTGGCTGTATTTCGATGAGCCATACACGTTAGAAGAAACTGCAGCAGGATTTCCTATGGATATAGACAAAATACAGGTCAATCCTCCTTCACGCGAAACAGAAGGAATGGACGTTTTTGACGGTAAACATGTGGAGATTCAGGGTAACATAACGTGGGGGTATGCAGAATCCAGCGTTATCCAGGCCGAAGAAATAGTAATTAAGTAGGAGTTTAATCTGGTATAATTCCTTCTGTTTGGGCGAGTGGCGGAATTGGTATACGCGCAACGTTGAGGTCGTTGTCGGGTAAAACCGGTGCAGGTTCAAGTCCTGTCTCGCCCACCATTTATATGAGATTTTTACGAAAAATATTTGTTCTTGGGTTACTCCTATTTTTTCCGCATTTTGCGTCGGCCGCAGATTTTATTCACTCTTTAGAATTCGAGGCTTTTGTAAATAAGGACGGAACAGTAGATGTCACAGAAACAATACTTTACGATTTTGGGACCGAGCAACGCCACGGTATTTTTTACTACATCCCTTTTAAAAAAGTTAATCAGGATGGCAAGTCTTTTATCCTAGACATAGCTTTTAAAGGAGTGAGCGACGGGAACGGAAATTCTTACCAATACACGACAAGTAAATCAGACGATAAAGTAACGATTAAAGCAGGCGATCCGGACAAAACTATTACGGGGCAACACACTTACGTCATTAAATACACTTTGGGGGGTGCCCTTACATATTTCAGTGATTTCGATGAATTTTACTGGAACGCCGTTGGTCCGGGATGGGCAGCACCCATAAATAATGTTTCCGCAGTTGTCAATTTTGATCAAACTTTTAATGAGGGTACATTGGACGGAGTTTGTTACACGGGTCCTACAGGGGTAACTGCAGGTAACTGCATAGTGACTAAAGAAGGCAACAAACTGCAATTTACAACCGGTTCGGTAAGACCGGGAGAAGCCTTTACTATCGCCACGAAATTTCCGAAGGGCTACGCGCTTCAACTTGAGCCTAAAGAAGACAAGTCGTCTATTTTCGTAGCCATTTTAAGTATTTTTATTGGGTTAGTTGCAGTAGGATTTTACTTAGGTTTACCGGTCTTTTTACTATTTAAGTGGTTAAGAGAGAAAAAATATTTAAAAGATAACGCCAGAATTGTCGCTGCGTGGTTTTCTCCTCCTAAGACAGCGGATGGAGAGCCTTTGACTGCGGTAGAAACAGCGATTACGGCAGATGTTACCGCAGGAAGCAAAGCTGTCCCTGCCACAATCATTTCCCTAGCTCAAAGAGGCTATATAAAAATCACTCAAAAAGATAAAAAAGAATTTGTCTTTTCTAAAACCGAAAAAACCGACATAGACCCACTAAGAAAATATGAAAAAGATCTTTATGAGGCTATGTTTTCCGGACTGTCTGAAGAAGTTTCGACAAAAGAATTAAGTAAAAACGAAAAGTTCGGAGCCGCGGGAACTTCACTTGCTACAACAGCAGGAGAATATTTAAAAAAAGCTGACGTGTTCAAATCCAATCCAGTAAATACTTCGGGAGCCTATACCGGACTTGCAGTAATGTCATTTTTCATCGGAAACATATTTTTAGGTTTGGTGTCCTTTATATTAGGTAGAAAAAGCCCGGCAAGACCGGAAAAAGGGATTCAAACATACTCCGAAGCAGTGTCCCTGAAGAATTTTTTGGTAAGTCAGGATCCTCAATTTGATTTTCAGGCCCAGGAAATGATGTTTTTTGAAAAGCTTTTGCCTTACGCGACCGCATTTGGTGTCGAAGATGTATGGATTAAACGGTTTAAGGACTTGTTTAACACTAACCCAGAGTGGTATAGGGGCGACGATTTGACTCGGCTGGCAGTAATGAACTCGGTAGTGAACAGCTCTTTTCACAGCGCCGGCGCGTCATCCAGGAGCTCTTCAGGCTTCGGAAGCGGATTCTCGGGAGGTTCCAGTGGAGGTGGGGGAGGCGGTGGGGGCGGCGGAAGTTGGTAAGAAGTTAGTGGTGTCGTTTTTGCCGTAGTTGTTGATTTTTAGATACCCTCCTTTATAATAACGTTTGCACGCGACAGTAGTTCAGTTGGTAGAACGTCTCCTTGCCAAGGAGAAGGTCGCCGGTTCGAGTCCGGTCTGTCGCTCCAGAAATATTTGTTTTGTTGCCTCGCGGGGCGGTAGCCAAGTTGGTCAAGGCACCGGTCTGAAAAACCGGCTATGTGGGTTCGATCCCCACCCTCCCCACCATAGAAAATTTAAGGTCATTGCACCTTACTTTGCCAACCTTCTTTCTCCAATCTTTAAAAAGGACTAGAATAACACTATGAAAAATAACTCACTAATGATTGTTTTCTTTGCTTTTCTACTCATTATTATCGGAGGCGGGCTGTTTGTAATACTTAATAAAGACCCTGCGGGTTCGGCCGCCAACACATTCAACACAGTGGCAGAAAAAGTTACTAAACCTCTTCCGACGGACACTCAGGAAAGTGGGCCGGAGGATAACCTTGTTCCGGTAGGCTGGAAAGCATATTCAAACGCCGATCTTAAGTTTTCAATTAACTATCCTAAAGCGGTCTATACTCAACAGGGTGCGTGCGAAAAAGTAGGAAGCGGTGACACGGCTTCTTATAGACATAAAGTCGCTTTGGTGCCCATAAAAATATTTGAGCAAGTTGATGGAATATTCATCTATCCGGAATATAGGTATGAGTTGTCCGATTCTAAAGTTGTCGATAACGTGTCTTATTTTGGTTCGTGCGAAAAAGTTACAACAGCGCTAAATTGGTTAACATCTTCTCAAAAATCATGGAATATTATCGCAAAATCAGTACCAACTAAAGAAGATCTCGAAACCTTTGTTAAGTCGAAATTTGGTTCAGGCTGCTCGGTTGGCACAATGACAAGTACCGCAGTTAACAGCAAAGTTTACGACGTAAAAATACAAGGCGATGGATTAGAGTTGGGAGAATCAAAGTGCGGAATAAACTACATCTATGTTCTCAAATACGTACCTGACGCAAAAATGGTCTATGCATATGACATCGGCCAGGCATACAGTTTTGCAAAAGATATAGGCGGTACTGAATATTATGACGACGAGATGAATAAAAGTTTTCAGCCGATATTCTAGTTAAATCCGTCAACAACCTGCCCACGGTATAATACGAAGGCATTATGTTTATCTCAAAGGACACACTATCTAAGCTTAGTAATAGCTACCACATGTTTCTACACGCATCTGTGGGGGCAGTTCTTGGATACGTTTTTTTCTATTTCCAACCGGCTTACGGCGCAGTACCTTCTGTAATTCTAGGCGCTATTGGCGCGATGATCCCGGACGCCGACCACCTGTTTTACATATTCACTTACGGGCGTAAAACCGACTACGCAAAAAATCTGAGGCATTTCTTAAGGAATAAAGAACTGCGTGGATTCCAAAGATTCGTTATGGAGAATCATAAGTTTAACACCGGCATTTATTCCCACAATTTAGTTACCGTATTAATTGCCGTAATATTTTTTTTGTACTTTGCTTTGGCACAGGAAAATTATGGGGCGGCTATTTTTACGTTGGGAATGATTTCGCACTACTCGTACGATATTTTTGAGGACTGGCTACTCCTTGGGAGAATTAACCCAAATTGGTTTCTACTTTTTAAGCGCGAAAAAATAAATACGCCGTTTTTCTTAAAGAAGCTTTTTGTTTTTGCAAAACTGATCCGCTTTTTCCCAAATGTATTAAGCTCGTTTCCATTGATTTACGGGTATTTTCTGGCTAATGATTTTAATCTATCGTTAAAGGAACTGGGGTTTATCTTTTTAGCAACTTTTCTTTTCAGTCCGGTTTTTTACGGGGCGGTTTATATTATGGATGATATCCGGGACCTCGAATTGGACCGCAAGCACCCGGTAAAAAGTCATGGAAGGGCGATAGCTTCCGGAGAGATTTCACTCGCAACTGCCCGCAGGATATTTAAAATACTTCTTTTCTTTTCTTTTGTGTTCGCGCTTCTTCTATCCCACGTACTGTTTGTTGCTTTGGGAGCATTTCTAATACTGAACTTACTCTACCTTTTCTTTTTGAGAAAAATTCCTGTGGCAGATATTGTAATGTCTACCGTTCTTCATTCTATGAAATTAATTACGGGATTATTCTTGGCATCGGTGTCCCCCCTAAGTTTTCTGGCAATTATTATTACGGATATATTGGCGTATTTAAGCATAGCTGCGGGCAAAAAGGTACGGGAACATAAAGAAGGATACGCCCAAAGCATGCTGGATACTAACTACGCGGATTATCTATCCATTTTTCAGTACATTGTTTACGCGCTATCAATCGCGTATCTTTTCAGGACATCCAGTGAACCCGGTTTATTTTATAGAGTCGTCGTTACAATTGTTGCCTTATCATTAACTGTTTTATATAAACCAAAAACAGCGATGAGATCTCTGGTAGATTTTTTAAGTTACGGGGACGATAGGGAAGGAACTTTTACCCGGGTTTTTAATATCAAACTTTGGAAGAGATCGACTAGACAGGTAAGACCGAAATCTCAATAATTTTTTCCTGATTATCGTTCTCGGAAGTTCTATTGTGTTTTATTTCACCACATTTTTCGCATTTATGGACCACAAAGAATTCCCCCCGTTTTTTTACGATGCCCACAGGTTTCATCATTCCTTTGCAGGGGTTTGCCCGGTCGCCGGGCATTATGTCTACGTGCTCACTAAATAAGCAGTTAGGGCAGTGATTGGTGTAACCTGTTCCCGTAACAAACTTGCCACAGTTACGACACTTAAAATCTTCTGTTTTCTTTTTAAAGGATAGTGACACCTTTAGTTTATTAAAATGTTTACAAATTCCCCGGTCATCTTGGCTGAATTCAAAAAGTTTTCGTAAGGTGCACGTTGGCTCATCAGACATACCATTAACTCCGACTCCCTATTTTCTGTGTACACCACCCCGCAATCGTGCCATGAATCAGGCCAGCTGCCTATTTTGTGGGAAAAAACCAAGCCTTCTTTAAGATACGCGCTTATTCTGTCTTCGAACGAGGTATTGGTCATAAGATCGGACAAATACTTTTTGTCATCTGCGCTTAAGTAATCCCCAAAATATAGTTTTTCAAAAACATATCCGATTTCGGCTGGTGTGCTCAGATTGTATCTGTAATAAGTACTGGTGTTTTTATCGGGTACGACAGCGTTAAACGTTTCCTGAACGTTTTTATAACTTAAGGTGCGCAACAAAATATTTTGGGCGGTGTTATCACTATTTTTTAACAGTTCGGACAAAATGTCGCTTATTTTTAATTGAATTCCGTGAGAGTAAGTGCCTATGACGCCGGTACCGGAAGAATAATCGTATGGAAGGTAGGTTGCCGTGTCGTCCAGTTTAAGTCTTCCTGCTTCTACTTCTTTTAAAACTGCCGCTGCTATAGGAACTTTGTATAGGGAGGCCGCGTAGAACTCGGTTGATTCGTTATATTTAAATTCCTTTCCCGATCCTACGTCTTTGATGTATAGGCCGTAAACACCTGGCTCTATAGTTAGCTTTTTCGTAAGCTCGAGGAATTGGGTTTCTACCTTGGTATAAGTTACTTCATCACGGATAACGGGCTTTGTGGAGGTTTGGGGTGTGCTGTTACGTTGATAAACGACCTCTTTTATAAAGTTTCTTCCGAACAGCTTTATATTGAATTTATCGCTCAGAACGAGTACAAAAAGGGTTGCAGCCGCCAATACGGGTAAAAATATCAAAAGAAAGTCGGTATCTCTGTTGTTTCCTCGCGGTCTATGAGCAGTCTCGGGCACACACTAATTTAACCAAATAATGTCGCAATTTCAAAGAGATTTGATAGAATAATGGACGGACGGTTCTGCAGACCTTGTTCCGTCTAGATAGATGTTGGGGCTTGTAGCTCAGTTGGTCAGAGCGTTCGGTTTACATCCGAAAGGTCCCTGGTTCGAGCCCAGGCAGGCCCACCATTATTTATGAGGATGCTGCGAAGCAGACATCCGAAAGGTCCCTGGTTCGAGCCCAGGCAGGCCCACCATATATACATCTTTCGGTATTTTGACAGAACCCATAAAGTGATACTATATAAACATGATAAATTTGGACTATATAAAAAATAAAGGTATCAAAACTACCCTTATTTTCGTAGCAAGTTTTGTGATAGTCTTCGGCGTCACCTTCTGGAGAGCTAATTTCTAAGCGACGTTTTCTCCGGTCCGCCTTTGACTCAGCCATCAATACTACGTAATTTTACTTCTGTGAGTTTTTCCACTAAAATAGCCGAAAATCAGTAAAGGAGGGTAAGTTGACTGTCAGGAGTATATTTTCAGCAAAAGTGCTCGTAAAACTATTTGCAGTTTCTGAGTTTTGCGTACCCGAAGCTTCCATATTTGTTAAAGACACGGAGATAACTTATGTAGACCAGGAAACACGTCTTTCCAAGAAGTCTTTTAAGATTCCCTTTGACGTCATGCGCATAGATGGAAGACAGGAAGATCATCTTGTCGCGGTAGATATAGAATCCGAAAAAGTCATTCTTATCTACTAAACCCCAACCCCGGAATGTAATTAACTACACTTCGGGGCTTTTTCTTGCATCCTCCTTCTATATGTGCTACTTTTTAATGTATCCCCCAGTGGGGGACCATATGCACGAACACGATGACAGAAAAAAACAAAATATCCACAGAATAAAAATTATTAAGGGGCACCTGAACGCTATAGAAGACATGATTAACAACGATGCTTACTGCGTCGATATCCTAAATCAATCTCTTGCCGTTCAAAAAGCATTAAAAGGATTGGACCTTCAACTAATGGAAGGTCACCTTAACCACTGCGTAATCGAACAGGCTAAAAAGGGAGATACAAAAAAAGTGGTAGAGGAACTTCTGGGTATTTATAAGTACAAGGTGTAAACATGTATAAAATTCCGGAAACTATTTTAGAAAATGAGTAAAACAACCGAGCAAGTACTTTACGTGGAAGGCATGCACTGCGCAGCCTGCGAATCTATAATCGAACAAAGATTTAAAGATAAGCCCTGGGTAAAAGACGCCAAAGCTTCTCTTGCTGATAACAAATTAAACCTTCAAATGTCGTCAAGTACTGCGGTAAATACCTCTGAACTTAACAAGGAGTTCAGCGACCTCGGGTACTCTTTCTCTACTTCTCCCCAAGTCAGCAAAAGCGATGTTATGACGAAGGCTATTTTAATTGTGGCTCTAACGGCAGCTCTTTTTTATATCAACGAAAAAACGGGATTTCTTGCAAAATATACAGTTACCGGAACATCGGGGTATATCTCTTACTTTGTATTTGGTCTGGCTGCAGGAGCTTCTTCGTGCGCAGCACTGGTGGGCGGGATACTTTTATCCCTTTCCAAGACCTGGGGTAATATATATTCGGGAGGTCAAAGGCATTTGCCGTTTACTTTGTTTAACGCAGGTCGTCTTGCCTCATTCGCAATTATGGGTGGGGTATTAGGGCTGGTGGGAACTCTGTTCACTTATAATGTGACTGTAACTGCGGTGTTTACCATAATAATTTCCTTACTGGTAGCCCTTATGGGTCTTCAAATGCTGGATTTAAAATGGTTGCAGAGATTTCGCATTAAACCTCCGAAGTTTTTTACTGAATACACGGGGGATCAGAAAAACTTTAAAGGTAAATATATGCCGTTGGTTATCGGAGCCGCCACATTCTTTTTGCCTTGCGGATTTACTATAGTTGCTCAGACAAATGCTTTGGCAACCGGTAGTTTTGTAAAAGGGTCGTTAATGCTTCTTTCTTTCGCACTGGGAACTCTTCCAATGCTCGCGCTCGTGAGTTTCAGCAGTATTAAACTGTTTTCTAACCATAAATTTTCACAGCTTTTTAGTTATACGGCAGGGATACTCGTGTTTTTCTTTTCTATGTACACGATTAATTCGCAGTTAAATGTGCTGGGAGCTCCCCGTTTTACAAGCGGTAAAACTGCCAACGTAGAACGTGTAAAACAAGTTGGTGATTATCAAATACTCGAAATGTACGCCCAGGGATTTGAATATTTTCCTAAATATTCGGAACTCGAGGCAGGAAAACCCGCTAAAGTTAAGTTTTATAACGAGGGAGCTTACGGTTGCGCTACTTCTATTGTAAGCAGAGGTCTGTTTAAGGGGGCAATTCATATTGACGAGGGTTATAATGAGTTTGAGATTAACACCGACATTCCCGGTACCTATAAATTGACATGCTCGATGGGAATGGTACCTCCCGTCACAATTGTAATTAAATGAAGATGTTAATAAACATCTTCTTTTCTTCGCAGAAGATACTTCTTCTGCTCATAAAATGAAATTATGCCCATAAATAAAGAATCCTATCCAATCATCGGAATGCATTGCGCGAGTTGCAAGGCATTAATAGAAAATTCCGTAAAGAATGTTGCCGGTGTCAAAGATGTTTTTGTGAATTTCGCCACGGAAAAAATGACGGTAAGCTTCGATGATTCTTTAACTACGTTAGGTGATATATCTCATGCAGTTTCGTCTGCAGGAAACTATAAAATAGTAGACGGTAAAGAAGAACACCACGAAGGTCACGAACACGACGCCGACCATATGCACCACGAAGAAAACAGAAAACTCAAACAAACGGTTATTCTTACGGGTTTGGGAGCTATTCCGTTTTTTATATTAATGATCTGGATGTTTTTAGCGAAAGCCGGGTTAGTTCCGGATCCTGAAATGATGCTTGGAAGTGCCGCGCCTGTTCTTATTTACGGACAATTCGTTTTAGCTACCTTAATAGTCTTTTGGGGCGGAAGATCGATTTTTCGGGCCGCGTTTAAATCTATACTAGTCCGTACAGCAAATATGGATACGTTAATCGCGATGGGAACATTTATAGCTTGGGCTTATTCAACCGTTGTTACTTTTTTCCCACACCTGCTGTCAGCACGCGAACAATATTTTGAGGCAGCCGTTTTCATAATATTTTTTATTCTTCTCGGTAGGTTTTTAGAATCTAACAGTAAAAAACATACAGGTTCGGCGGTTAAATCCCTCATCGGAATGCAAGTTAAGAAAGCGATTATAGTGAAATACGGCAAGGAAGAGGAAATTGACGCCGCCGATGTGAAAGTAGACGATAAAGTAATAGTAAAACCCGGAACTAAAATCCCCGTTGACGGTGTAATCACGGAAGGAAAAAGCACGGTCGACGAATCAATGATTTCAGGGGAAGCAATGCCGGTTGAGAAAAAAGAAGGAGATAAAGTAATTGGAGGAACAATAAACAACGACGGTTATTTTATTTACGAAGCTGTTCACGTCGGAAGTGACACAGTCTTAGCTCAGATAATCAGACTTGTGGAAGACGCACAGGGTTCGCGCGCGGATATTCAAAGGCTTGCTGACAAAGTTTCCTCGGTGTTTGTTCCGATAGTAATAATCGTGGCCTTTATAACGCTGGCTGCTTGGCTGATATTAAAGCCCGGCGATTACGGGACCGCTCTGTACGCCTTTACAAGCGTCCTTATCATCGCGTGTCCGTGTGCGCTCGGTTTAGCAACACCTACCGCAATCGTTACCGCTTCCGGTACAGCAGCTCGGGACGGAATATTAATTAAAGACGCGAAAACTTTGGAGCGGGCGGGAAAAATAAAGCACATTGTCTTTGACAAAACCGGAACCATTACAATGGGTTACCCCGAAGTTCACACATACAAACATATTTCTAAAAAAATAAATCAGGACACTGTTTATCAAAACGTTTTGGCACTTGAATCCCGATCAGAACACCCGTTGGCAAGGGCAATTGTTGATTTTTTAAAAGAACGGGGCGTTGTTAAGTCGGAAGACGTGAACGAGTTTAAAAACATTCCCGGAAAAGGAATAGAGGGTAGGGTAGGGGAGAACCAAATTTTTGTGGGAAGAGTAAGTGAAGAAGAATACAAAGGAGACGGTGTCTCAACTCCTGTAGCCGTTACAATAAATAACGACGTTGTGGGTATATTTTTCCTGAGAGATGAGATGAAAGAAGATACGCCCTCAATAATTGAAAAACTACATAATATCGGAATTACCACATATCTTTTAACCGGGGATACAAAATCAAATGCTAATTACGCGGCGCAGATTGCGGGAATAAAAAATGTTATGGCAGAAGTGCTTCCGTCACAAAAAGCGGATGTAATCTTGGACCTTAAGAAAACCCACCCGGAAGAACCGGTTGCAATGGTAGGAGACGGCATAAACGATTCTCCTGCTCTTGCTACGGCCGACGTAGGCATCGCAATGGGAACAGGAACGGATATAGCAATGCAGTCGGGGGATGTAATACTGCTGGGCGGGGATATTTCAAGGGTTTATAAACTAATTAAGATTTCTAAAAGAACCTTACGTATTATTAAACAGAATTTATTCTGGGCATTCGGGTACAACTCGGTGGGAATTCCCGTAGCTGCAGGTATTTTATATCCCTTTTTCGGAATAATGCTTTCTCCTGCAATAGCGGCCGCCGCGATGGCATTAAGTTCTATTAGTGTTGTGGCAAACAGCTTGAGGCTGGGCAGAAAAGGCTAATTAGCGGTACTGTTGACTTTTTACCCCCATTTGTATACTATAGGACAAAATCAGCGCTAGAAAAGGAGAATGAAATGGAGCAAAAATCGATAGCGGCAACCTTTGGAATGTTGGGCCTAAATTTTACCTGCTGGGCGTTAATAACCCTGGTTATATTCGGAAGACACCACTTCACACCAATTATTTTTCTCGGCGGCTCCCTTTTTATTTCCGCGGTCGGGTTCGCCTTGGCAAAATACACTAAATCTGCCATTGCTTCCTTCCTCGGAGTGATTGTTTCCGTGTATCTGCTGATGATTAAGTAACCCTGCTTTACACCCCGTTTAACTTTGCCAAAAGCGAAGATAGACGGGGATTTTTTTACTACCAACTCTCACTCATGTGATCGTAGACACCCGCTTTATCATCGTCAAGTATACCTACCTGTACAAGTTTTTTAGTTCCAAACTCCGAGTATATATTCTTCTGAAGTTCTTCGTGTCTTGCTTTATCAACGGCTACTTCAGGAACATTGTTGAAAAAAACATCGTAAACTTCATCCCCGTACTTTCCAAGCAAATAATTGAACGTATCTATCCTGATTTTGCTATCCTTACTTTCAAGAAAGTTTCCCTTTGGGTATCTCTCTTTCATAATCTTATCGGTTAGGCATGAAGCACCGCACTCATCCAGGGCCATCCTTCGGTATACGTTCTTATTGCGGTGTTCGCCCGTATCTTCCTGACAAGAGTGTACAAGTTCGTGAATAAGCGCTTGTGTAACTAGCGAAAAACGTATGTACGGGAGTACCATTCTTTTTTGGTCCTCGGGAAGGGATTCGAACATTTCTTTACCTTGTTCCCAGATTACTTTAGAGTGTTCTATCATATCGCGCATAATCACCAGGTTTCCGATTTTTGAGAAATATGCGGCTCCTTCAGGTGCCGGCAACGCACTTTCGGGTTTCCAATCTTCAGATAGATTCTTAAAACCTTCGTTATCGACCATTACTATTCTTTTATTTGCAGTCTCGAGCATCTCCTTCATATCCTTTGAGATGTGTTCGCCGTAGGTCTGGACAACGTAGTCTTTAATCCCCTGAGCTATGACATTAACAAACTCCTGCTCCTCGGGAGACACCGAAGAATACTCAGCTTTTATCGAATCAGCAATGTCGTCCGATGCAGTAAAATATTCTTCTTTTGTGTATCCTTCTTTTCCGCCCATACTTACAAATTCGGGTTAAAAGCCTCGGTATAAATAGCAAAATCTTCTAACCCCGCTTTACTAATAATATCAGAACAGTCGCGGATCATCGCGGTGTTTCCGCATAAGTAAAAATCAGTAGCATCCTTAACAAAATCGGGTAAACAAAAGGTTACTCGGTTTGCAAAATAGGGCGGTTTAAGTCCGTCGGCAACTCCCGACAAACATATAAAGTAGCTAAATTTGGGTGACATCTCTAAAAACTTCTTGAATTTGTCCTCGAAAAAGACGTCTTCCTGGTCGCGTACGCCGAATACCAGTGTAATAGACTCTACAAAAGGATCCTCTAAAGCCTGACCTATCATAGGAATAAAGGGGGCAATGCCGGTAGAGGTAGCCACAAAAACTACGTTCTTTCGGCCGCCTTTTCTATAAGAATAGCGTCCGGAAGGGCCTACAAAGCCCACAGACGAGTCTATTTTCAAAGAATTGATAAGGTTAGCCCCCAAACCCGGGCGTCCGGTGATGGCGGCAAGTTCTACAAAGCCCCCGCCTACAGTATCGTTGCAAATAGAGTAAGAACGGTAGATTCCGTCACCTACTTCAAGATTTATGAACTGGCCGGGGATAAAAGAAAAGTCGGAAACTCCCTCAATTTTGAGTCTTAACCACGTAACTAAAGGAGAAACAGCCTTCTTTTCTACCACAGTACCGGTGTGTTTTTGAGGTAATACCATACCGGTATATGGTAACATAGGGTCATGACGTTTCAGACAAAAAGAAAAATCGTCCTTATACTGGCGCTGGTTTTCGCCCTCGCTACCGGTTTTATACTTTTAGTGAAGGTGTCTTCTCCAAAATTTAATTACGAGATAAAAAGTCAGGTTATAGATGATGCAAAACAACTTCCGCTAAAAGTAACGGCGCAGGAAGATTCCATTTTACTTGAGACAAAGTTTTACGACCTAAAAGGAAATTTTGAAACCGCTCAGATGAGGCGTAAGTTAAAATTTCAACCGTCCTTTCCATTTTTAGTAGTTGATCCTAATATCACGGTGATTTTAAGGGACAATGAATTCACTGAAGAGGAGATTTATGTTTACTACGAAATCTTTGGAGCAATTACAAACTTAAATCCGGGGGAATATAGGATTACAATGGAAGACGGATTCGGAAATTTAATTGACGAAACTTTTGTTGAAATAAAATGAGCGGAAAAAAAGTAAAGATCGGATTGGCTTTGGGGAGCGGAGGCTGGAGAGGCCTTGCGCATATCGGAGTTTTAAAATCCCTCGAGAAAAATAATATTCCCGTTGATTACATTACAGGTTCAAGTATCGGAGCTCTTGTCGGGGGTTTATATGCCTATTACGGAGAAGTTTCAAAAATAGAGGAGATTATCGCGGGAATCAAATACCAGGATCTTTTCAGAGTTTTGTCGGACCCGATGGCTGATTTAGGTTTGTTAAAAGGCAACAAATTCCTGCAGTTTTTAGAGGTATTTCTAAAAGGCGTGAAAATCGAACAGCTAAAAATACCTTTTAAGGCCGTGGCAACCGATATTTTAACCGGAGAAACTGTTTATTTAGGTAAGGGCAATTTGGCTACGGCAATAAGGGCAAGTATTTCAATACCCCTGGTTCTGGCACCGGTAACCATTGACGGAAAAAAGCTGGTGGACGGAGGAAATTCAACTCCCGTGCCAGCGAAGATGGCGTATCAGATGGGAGCGGACCTTGTTATAGGAGTTAACTTGTACGGAAACATATTTCCCCTGACCGCAGCCATAGAAGGCAAGATGAAACTTACCACACGTGAGGTTTTTAGACTTTCTTACCAAATGCTTTTAAATAGAATGGCCGTAGAAAACCTGGACGATGCCGACATTGCTTTAAACCCTAAAATCCCGGAAGGAAAATTTAGTTTATTCAAGAATTTTGTAAAAGAAAAAGGAATCGTATCGTGCGGAGAAGAGGCTATGGATGCGAAGATGGGGATGTTGAGGCAGATGATGGAGGATTAGGGGGGGTTGGAGTTTGGGGGAGGGTTAGGAAGAGGTAAGAATTTGAGATTTCTCTGAGGATACAAGTTTTTTAGATGCTATAATAATTTGTCATTGGGGGATCGTCTAACGGTAGGACTGCGGGTTTTGGTCCCGCCTATTGGGGTTCGAATCCCTATCCCCCAGCCAAGAGGAACGAATAGCTCGAAAAGAGTCATTTTTTGTTTTACTAGCAACTAATTCGTCAGGTTCGGAAATATATTCCTGAAATTCCTTAATATTTTTGATTTCCGAACTATTAGTAATCTCAACAGCCTTATAAAGTAATAAATAAGCCTTAGAAAAGTTATATCCCAAAGAATTATTAGCGTAAGCTAAATCTTCAAAAGCGAATTTAAGTAGTTTTCTTTTTTCGTCTTTAGTAGCTTTCTCATAATACAGTTCCAAATTCTGAGAACCTTCAAAGAATTGCTTAAAACCTTCAATATCAAAAAACTCCTTATGCTGGCTATTTTCTTTTAACTGAATTCTCAAATCAGTGAGTGTGTTGTTATATTCTGCAAATTTGTTGAAGTACATTTCAGGAGTTAACAGCCCGTCAGCACGATCATCATAAAGCTTACTCAACCTATTAGTATATTTTTCAATATCCTTTTCAATCTGTGCATTAGATTTACCAACAATACCGTAAGAGTTCTTCACATAAGAAATAACACCTTCACGAACTGCATCAGCGACCTGCTTTTTATGTATCTTAGCGTTACCAAATAACTTTTGAATTGGTTTATTAATTTCAGGTTCTTTAACTCCGCGTTTACCTCTACAGCCCTTACAATAACCATACTGATGACCTTTATGACTTTCCCAAGTAATTAATCCTCCACAATCCTTACAATGCAAAATACCACTATAAAGAGCATTAAGTTGTCTATAAACAAGAGGAGTCTTTCGCTTCAAATACTTTTGAATTTTATCGAATGTATCTTTATCAATAATGGCTGGGTGATTACCAACATAACTGGCTTTATTCCATGTAAACATTCCGTAATAAAAGGGGTTTTGTAAAATCCTGTGCATGGAAGTTTTAGCTATAAAATTACCTTTGAGATTTCTTAATCCGATTTTTTGAGCAAATCTACAAATAGATAACACGGAATGAACACCTGTAGAATACTCAACTAGTACCCTCTCCATTAACGGTGCTGTGTTTGGATCTAGCTCTATAATCTTCTTTTTTCCGTTCAGACCTGACCTGTACCCAACGGGTGCTTGAGATGGATACCAACCCTCTGAAATCTTCTCGTTTTGACCCTTCTTAACCTCTTCTGAGAGGTTTTCTATATTAAACTGAGCTTGAGATACGTGAATATTCCAAACGAACTTATCACTAGCCTTTGACTCCTTATTTAGAATAAATGAATTTTTAACAAAATGTACCTCGTGAAAAACATCTTCTTTAACCCAATCATCTATCGTCAAGGCATCTTTTTGATTCCTTGTCAGCCTATCCACCTTCTCGCAGATAATTACGTTGATGTTTTGTTTCCTAACGTAATCTAACATCTGATTAAACTCCACACGTGCTTTTCTACCACTAGCACTTTCAGAAATGTTAAAAGCCCTAATCACATTTAAACGACTTCTATTCGTGTAGGCTTGGAGATAAGACTGTTGCGCAGGAAGGGAGTAGCCAGTTTCTTCTTGCTCTCTTGAAGAGACTCTACAGAAAAGTATGCAATTCTTATTTCTTAATTCATTCATATATTTCTATATAGAAATGTTTAACTGCTATTAGAGTACGCAGTTAAACAGATTGCAAATCATCAATACGGAGGTCGCGGATCGCTTTCGCTATATCCGCGACACGATCTTCCGTATTAATTACACGAATATTAGGAATATTCAAGTCTATAGCCTTAAACTCAGGATTACTAAATAGTATTCCACCACCAATCTCCTTGAATTTTTCTTTATACTTATATATGGTTGATGGACTAATGTTTTGCTTTAAAAACGCTCTGTTATATTCCCTCTGAGACATGTCGTATGGGTAATACATGCACAGAAAGCCGTATAAATTAAAGGCCTCACGACCCGATAATTTTGAATAAACAAGTTCTACTGCCTCGTGCCACGTCATTGAGATCAGTGTATTAGAATTACAAAAAGTCTTCAGTGCTTCATTCAAGGTGCTAATGATATATTTCTCACCCAAAACTTCCTTGTAAGTAACTTCACTCCCAAAAATGCTATTTAATTTAGCCTTCATGTGTACTATTTCAAACCTCAATGTGTTTTTGGACTCCTCAAAAAGAAACTCAGCAATCCTTGGCTGTGTTTTTGCTAATTTCTTGTAAGTCTTATCTACATATTCTTCATGCTTTAAGTAGAAGATCATTCTTTCGGTCGTGCCATTAATAGTTACAGACGTGTCCCTGATAGTTACATTTTTCCTTGGGTATTGAAACTTTGCCATGTTCTCGAGTACCCAAAGAGCTTGCATAGCATTATCAAATTTCCAAACATAGCTATAATCAACCCTTTGCACTATCCAATTATCTATTGAATCTATCGGTAGCTTCAAAAAATTACGAATTATCCTATAAACTTCAATTAGAGTGGCAGTAACCTGTTCGGGGTAGATCATGAACACATTTGTACCAAACAAAACTTTAGGTAAGGAAAACTCTACAAAAAAGTGCTCGTAATCCTGTGCTTGAATGTATATTTTGCATTCCTTACTGGGTACTAGGATTAATTGATAAACCGATACATGTTTTTGCTTATCTTCTGCATAATCCCACATAACTCTTTCTATTCCTTTATTTTTTATCGCGTTATATATTTCTTTGCTGCCCAATATTTTAAACCTTAGAGTATCTATCATTTCATTTTCTCCTGATAAATACGTAAGGATATTGAAGCTAAAACAGGAGTAATTGCCGTAAAGGCTGAAATTGTTTCGCTCACGCTTAGACTGGTGTACCCAAGTCTACGAAGGTATTCTGTTAGTTTGTCTAGATTGTTGCCACTCAGCATACTTAGCTGAATGTATAAGATTTATAAACTAGTCACCTAACAGGAACTATTCAAGGTGTCTGAAGATCGCGTTGTTGTTTCAACTTCTGTAAGGTTTCCCTTTGGCGTGCGTCGTAGTAGACTTTTTTAACTCTGGAAAGCTTCCACTTATCTTTGGGGTATTTACCTTGTAATATTTCAGTAACCTGAGCAAAGGATTTGCCTTTCTCTTCTTTTAATTCTCTTATCTCTTCCTCGTATATCAAATTTTCATGGATACCTAGAATAAATGGGTTTGAAGTAAAATTGTTTATCATATCCTCACTTATAAGCTTCCAGTTTGTATCTATCCATTTTTTTAGCTTGGTCTTAGACACGTCAAAAGGGACTATAATTGCACCTACTTCGTGCGAATACTCCCACATTTTATCGGCTATTTTTCTACGCCCAAATACAAACTCATTGGGGTCAGAAGGTGCGCTTTTAAAATACTTAAGATCTATTATAGCGTTGAACATAACCAGTAAAAATATTTCAAGAGCTTGTTCAGAAGGCATGCCAGTACTACGAACATACTCGTCCGCAATAATTTTAAAAGCATTAATATTTGTATCACCGAGATCATACAAGTTAACCCCCACTAGCTTACGGATGTCTAATCCAGCGTCACTTATCTTATATTGACGCCTTGCGTTTTCAATAAATTCCTCAATACCTTTTGTCCTAATAAGATTGTTAAGAAACTCCAATGTTTTAACACTAGGACGATTTACAATTTTAATTGGATTTACACTGCGCAACACTACGATATCAATCAATTTCAGCATAAGTGGAGTATACAACGCATCTCCAAAAAACTGCTATAATCCCGTTATGACAACTAATATAAGTACACCCTTAGAAAAATTTTACGAGACCTTAAATGAAGTTCAAAAAGAACTATTAAAAGAGTACATAAAAACACGAAAATATGAGTCCCTGTCCATAAGTTTTGATAAGCTTTTGGAGAAAATAAAAAATGAAACTTAAAAAAATAACTATCAAAGGCTTTCGGGGTTTTAACACCGAGGAGACAATATTATTTGACGACAACATAACTATTGTTTACGGACAAAACGGCTCTGGGAAGAGTAGCTTAACAGAAGCTTTAGAGTGGCTTTTTTTTGATCAAATATCTAGGCAACGTCTCTCTCGCTGTAAATCAGAATACCAGTACGAAGAGTACTTAAAGAACGTCTTCTACTCAGAATCTGAAAACCCGTTCGTAGAGTTAACAGGCACAATTCGAGGAATAGAGTATAAGCTAAAAAAAGAATTGATCTCGAGAGAATATAAGCTGTACATAAACGATTTGGAGGTCGCTGATTTTAGTTCGCTCGCTTTAAACCTAGAAAGTTATTTTCGTCCCATGCTAGCTCAGACTGAAATTAAGGCTCTTGTTGATGCTGAGCCAAAAGATAGATGGGAACAGATATCTTGTATTTTGGGTCAAGATACACTATCAACATCAAGAGATGATTTGATGGCTCTTCGTAATAACAAGAAAACTGACGAATACAAAAGCTCCCTAAGAAAATACGAGTCCCTTATTACCGAGCTAACTGAGTATCCAGAATTTATTTCTCTTACACAAAGTTTGTCTAGTTTAAATGTAGCGGAGTTTCACTTAGAACTATCGAAGATCTTATCAATTAGTAACCATGACATCGAAGCAATTTCGGCGGCCATATCATCTAAAATTAAAGCTCTATTAAATTCAGAATTAGGTAATAGAGTAACATCTATAAGCTACCCCGACAGGTTTAAAATAGATGAATTCGCAGAGTATATTAAAACAGGCTTTGAGGGGTTCGCAAGTGAAGCAATAAAGGTTTCGTACGGATCCTACGGGAAAAGCGAATTAGAATTCCTAAACCTCGGATATGTTTTAGGAAAATCCCCAGTATGCCCATTTTGTTTAGAAGAAACGTATACCGAGGAAAGAAAAAATTCGATTAGCAAGTTATTGAAAGATAACGAGGAAATACAAATTGCAAACTCACGCCTAAAAACACAGACTGATGAAATAAGTTTGTGGCTAAGTAATTTTGAAATTTCGTGTAAGACGTACTTACCTAATGAAACTGAACTGGCTGCAGTTGCAATTAAACTCAAGGAAACTGGGTTGGAAGATCTAGCTATAGCAACTCAACAACTTCAAACTAAAGTAGATACAGATACCGCGCGACTAGCCCAAACATTAAAGGAAAGCTGGGAATCTTATCGCGTGTACGTTGAACAAAAATATTTTCATAAAAATACCGATGTAGTGCTTGAGATAAATATTGATAACCTTGTAAATTCTATAAAACAACATTTTGAAGATATAAATAGCGCTTGGGAATCTCTTAAAGAGGGCATAGGAAAAGCTATATCTCTTGAGAAAGACGTTGATCAGAACACATTTAAAAAGTGGTTTTATATCGAAAAGGTATCGAAGTTTTTAAACAACTCTGCTGAATTTATTACACGGCACAAACTACTATTAGAAATAGACCTGATACAAACAGATCTTGAGGAGTTTGAAAAAAAGGAGATTGAAACACTACTTGCGTTACATGCCGACGAAATTAAGGATTATTACCACAAACTTAACCCAAGCGATAAAGTACAGTTTTTCGGAATAGAGACTAAAGAGAATAGAAGACAGGCTAGTCTAAAAGCAGAAGCATATGGAAAGCAAGTAAATCCAGTTACTTTCTTTAGCGAAGCACACACAAATAGCCTAGCGTTAAGTATCTATTTTCCTCAAAGAGTAGATAGGAATGCGACGTGGGAATGTGTAATTCTAGACGACCCCGTTCAATCAATGGATGACAATCATTCCCAGTCACTATTGGAAGTACTTGTTGAAATTCAGCAACGTAAACAATTAATTATCATGACACATTCCAAAGAATTCTATCTAAAGTTAAAAGGAAGGTTTTATAGCACCAAACCAGCAATATACCACTTTTATAATAACGATGAAAAGGGACCCAAAATTGAATTAATAGGCTATAGAGATACTGAAAGACACCTCAAAGTTTGTAAAGATATGCTTTTACTTGGTGATATAACATCTTTAGAGACAGCAGGAGGTGAGTTAAGAAAGGCGATGGAATCTGTGTGTATAGAATATTTGATGTACAACTCTATTCCATTTAATATTGCGAAGAATGTTCAAAAGAATTTAGGCATAAAAGGACTATTCGACAAGGCAAATTCAGTAGGGCTACCTGATGAAAACACCGACAAATTAAGAAGTATTTTAGATATTTCTCAGCAAGATTCTCATGCTTGGAGTTTGGCAAATACAAATTACAACACAATTAGTAAGGGCATTGATTTTGTCCAAGACATATTAGATAACCATATCGCTTGATAAGTTTACCAGGGTAAAACATTTCAAATGGCGTACAAGACCGCCAAGTTCTTACTCAAATTACCCGTTTACAATTGTACTTTAAGTTTTTTTGAAGGTATAGTTGAGCTAGAAATGATTAGTAGAATACTATTAATAGCGCTCCTACCATTTATTAGTGTTTTTGTGACAGGGTGTACACTTTCCTCCCCACCAAACTCGAGTAGCAGTGACAGTGACATGCCGTATTATTCAACAGAAACCTTTACGGATGATGCGGGAAACAAGGTAGAAGTGAAGGTTCTTAACGATGACAGAGAGTATGACCCTGACCCAGGTGGGTTTCATTAAATAACTTGATATTCTTGCTTTGTAAATAAATCACATGACAAATATGAGTAATCCCAGGTGGATTAAAAACGAGTTTAAAGAAGAAATACTAACAGGTAAACGAAGTAGCCAATTACGAAATGTGCTCGTTCATGCATTCATAGTTGAAGGTATTGTAAGAAAACACACGGGACGTGACACTTTTAGCTCAGCAATCTTGACTCTTCTATTAAAAGAAGAGATCAGTAAATCAGAAGCAACACTACTTAACGAACTAAGTAGCAATAGAAACGATCTTGTTCATAATATTACTGATGAAAAAAAATTTCCAGATCAGACAAGCATAGGTAATAAACAGAAAATTCTTATGCAGAACATTAGAGACATATACATGAAGAGTAAGTTTTTGGATAAGAACTTAATACAAAAATACGGCCTGAGTATTAGATCCTACATTCCCTATAAACCATTTAGTGAAAAGGGGTGATTCTGATTCAAATCGTGTACAATACCGCCAGCCAAATAGCCTGGAGAACGTAATTGTTCTAGACTGACATGCTCAGTCAGATTGTTACATTTAAATCTGCAGTACTACCCAAGCTTTGGAACTACGTTATACTAGCTATGTGAGCATATCCACACTATTAAATGAATTTGATCAAATAGGATTAAATATTGGTGAATACGTAATTACAGGGTCAGGTCCATTAGCAGTAAGAAATCTAAGAGAACCACACGACATAGATATATTAGTTCTTCCAGAAATATGGAATAAGTACAAAAATATGTATCCTGTTAGAAGCGAAAGATTTGAAACCATACAGATTGGTAATATAACTTTATTAGGGTTTGGTTCTCATTTTGCTAATCCCAAAATATGTGCAGTGGAAAATCAAATAAAAAACGCGGATATTATTGATGGCCATTCTTACGTTAACTTACTTACTCTTCGTGGGTTTAAAAAAGCATTAGGCCGTGAAAAAGATTTAGCGGATATTCAATTGATGGATCAGTTTTTAAAGGTTAAAAGTTCCAACTAACTCCCACGCGGACAGCCAAGGTTTTTGTTGTCATATCAACACATTGACGCCAATGAATTATTTAGCTAAGCTTAACTTATATGGAAGATACCAATCAGTCTACAACAATTACTCCAAAACCAAATCCTTTTACTACTGTTACTCGCTTGTCTAAAACTTTAGCATTGATTCTTCTAATAACACTTCCATTTATTGGCTTTATCTTGGGTATTCTTTATCAAAAATTTGTAACCAATTCCCAGAAGGTTATAACCGATTCCATAAGTAGAAACGCCTCAAATATTAGTAATGCCAACAAAGATACTAGCATGGAAAATATATATGAAGTTTCAAATGAGTTAATTAATGCTCCAAATGTACAAAAGGAAACACAAAGTACAAAGACGGCTGTAAAAGATATAAATATGGATGTAAGCACGTGGGTGTTATATGAGACAAAATTTGACTATGCTTACGATGAGGTAAGAAATATTAGTTTTAAGTATCCAAAAGAACTTTACTTGAGGGATAGTGGAACCATTAATGGAACTATTTGGATTCAAAGAGAACCACTTGAATATAAATACGTCCAACCAGTAAATATAGAGATATCCCGTAGTCAGTTGAAGGGTGAGTTTAGCCCCATGCAATCGGGTGTAACACGATCCGATGTAGAAGGCGGAGTATATAAAATCATGAAAGCAGAGTTGCAGTATACAGGCGTCCCTTACGTTGGTTATGGGGTAATCTATTATTTAGGAGATGAGTGGGAAAATAGAGATATGGCCATATACTTATCTCTCTATTCTTTCCCAGAACAAATCCCAGCTGAAGATGAGAAGATTTTAAGAAATATCACTGAAGAAATTGCAAAATCCTTCACCTTTTTAGACTAATTATATAATGAGTCCAGAAAAGTTCCCTAACGAACCAAATGTAGAAGAAGCTTCAGCACTTCCTAAGCCAGACTTCTGCTATGTAGCTCTTAACCTATTATTATCATAACAACAGTTCGAACTTGGACCCTAATGGCCAGCCAAGAGGTATTTATAGTATTTTGATGTTATAGTTTTAATAATGAACAAAACATTAAACCCAAACGAATCTTTTGAAGCAGAGGAGCATCGTGGTCCGGTAGATATTGGAGGGGGAAGACTTGCAAATGAAACAAATAGAGCGGGCGATAAATTTGAGATAGGAAGACTTTTAGGCATGTCCACCAAATCTCCAGGCTCCGTAGTTTACACACGAGTTCTTTTTAGGACGGTATCCGATAATATATACGGCATTAGGGTAGGTCCCGACGGTACGACCATAATTAAAGATGGTAGAAGTGATATAGAAACGCCCCTAGATTCTGGAATAACACGCTATCAGGAAATTGAAGTAGGGAAGAAATTTTACTACGGAAATAAAGGTGAGCACCCTTGCTCTACAACTGAAGTTAAAGAAATAGTTGCATATGGAGATGAGAAGCACTCTCAAGCTGAAATAAACGACAAGTGTGGGGGAAGGCAGAACACAATCCTAAAAGATTTTTTAGAATTTTCTCCCAGTTAGAATATTGCGTTTGAAATGTAGCAGACACACGCAAGTGTTCACAAAATGTTAGAACTTCATCCCTTGTACCCAGCCAAAATGGAATGCAATTGATTAAGTGGATTTAGATTAAAAATCAAGATTAGAACCTTTTTGGCATACTTCTTTTATGTAGGATAATAGCTAATGAAAAAAAGGCAACTGAAAAGATGAGAAGTACTAAAAGATTTGTTGTTGCGTTAAAATAACTCTTATTTTCTATGTACCCTCTTAATAAATCTGTGTAGTAGGTTGGGGGGGGAGAAAAAAGAAACAATTCTTAAACTCCCCATTTCAGTGAGGGGAATAAAAATTCCACTTATAAAAATTAATGGAAATTTTATTAAAGTTGACAACATCATTGCATTTGAAGGGTTATCGGTAGGTATTGAGGAAATAAGCTCTCCCAAGGAGGAGAAACAAAAAGCGGCCAATATTGTAGCTAAAAATATCGGAATATTAATAATTAACTTTCCTAAAAACAAAGAACTTACAAAAAATATAGGTATTGTAATTAAAATGCCATATATAAAAGAAGAAAGCACATCTCCTAAAATGATTGCCCACAACTTTACTGGAGACGAGATTATCCTTTCTAAGGTTTTCATCTTAGTTTCCCAAGGCATTATTCCTGGCGTAATTGACGAAACTGTGAAAAAAAGGCTCATCCCCAAAAGACCAGGAATTAATGATTCAATAGATATTTGTCTTTTTAAAGAAAAAGAAACAAATAAAAAAGCAGGCATTACTATACCAAATACAATAACAGGGCCTCTTAAAAAAGATACCGTAAGATTCTTTTTTGTAATTGCCCACGAACGTTTTAGTTGTTCAAGAATTATCATTTTTATTTTCTGTCAATTTTACAAATACATCTTCAAGAGTTGGTTTCAAGGTATTTAAAGATATAATTTTATTACCTGATGATTTAGCATAGTCAACTAAAGAAAACAATACTCCTTCCGGATTTTTAGTATAAAACTTTATTTTATCACCTTCTTTTACTGTTTTAGTTATATCAACAAATTTAAAATCTTTAATATCAGTGGGTTTTTCAAAGGAAACTTCAACCGAAGATAAACTCTGAATTACATCTTTAAGTTTTTCTGGGCTATCAATAGCTACAATTTTTCCGTAATTCATAATTGCCACCCTATCACAAAGCTGATTAGCGTCTTCAATATTATGAGTAGTTAGAAGAATGGTTTTACTCTCTTGATTAAATTTTTTAATTAAAGTTTTTATTAATCTCGCACTTTTCACATCTAATCCACTAGTAGGCTCATCTAAAATAAGTATTTTTGATTCATTCATTAAAGCCATTGCTAAAACCAACCTTTGACGCATTCCTTTTGAAAATGTTTTAACTTTATTATGTATTTTCTCTTTTAATTCAAATAATTCTAGAAGCTTATTTGCTTTTTTAACTATGTTTCCTCTTTGTAATCCGTACAGTTCCCCAATAAAAAATAGGTTCTTATAAGCAGATAGGTCTGGATAAGCATCTGCTGTCTCTGGAACAATTCCCATTAATTGTTTTGCGTCTAGAGGTTTATTTTGAATATCATATTTATCTATTTTTACACTGCCCTTAGTTGGCTTTAAAATTCCGGTTAAAATCCTAATTGTAGTTGTCTTACCCGCCCCATTTGGACCAAGAAGTCCGAATATCTCACCCTCTTTTATATCAAAGGATATGTTATCTACTGCCTTGAAACTATTAAATTCCTTAGTTAAATTTTCAACCTTTATAATATCCATATCTCGACTAACTACCATCAAAAACCTTATTGGCGATGCTTACCACTTTTAGTTTTTTATCTTGTACTGTTTCGTCTGTCTCACTTGAAGCCTAGAGAAGAGTATTGTTCTAGGCCGACATGCTCGGCCAGAATGGCCACGCAAGTGACCACTATGTAAAAAACCCTCTTTGAAAAAGATAGATTCGAACAAAATCTATAGCTTATTAATGTAAACAAGAAACAGCAATTCCAAACAGAATCAAGGAGTTGAAAAACATGCTACTGAAAATAGGTCTAAACGCAATCGGTTTACTTAAAACTTCTAATTTTGCTGACCTTTCTTCTTCGATAATCTAATTAAAAAGTATATAAGCCAGATAACAACTAAAGGAGTGAGTAAAAGAATAAATAACAATAAATGGTTGAATGGCAACATCTTCGGTGGATCTGTTAATATGCTTTGCATTACTATAGACGGGACTATGAGAAAGAGTAGATATGATACATATGTTATTGATATCCAAAGCGCCGTGTATACCTTTCCCCTTTTCTTTGTGTGTACCTGATACGAAAAAAATATTATTAAAAGAAAAAATATTGTACTTAGCACTTGCATCGATATTTTCTGTAAAGACCATATTTCTAAAATAGTCATATATATAATTCTAATATATATGCCTAGACATTACAACAGCAGTGTTATATGAGCATCTGGCTATGCACCAGTACCTTAGACATAAAAGAATTTGTTGCGTTCTAGACCGAGATGCTCAGCCGTATATCCTGGAGGAATCCACTTTAATGGATTAGGTATTTTTCTTTGCCGTCACCAAATAATAATCATACCCCTCGTTATTTTCGAATACTTCGATGTCGAAACCCACTTTGGTTAATAACTCAAAAACGACAGAATCCTCAGGAAAATCAGAAACCAAAGAGCTAAATTCTTTTCTTTTATGATGACCCACTATTCCCCATCTGCTATTATTGTGAGAAATTACTAAATTGCCGCCCTTTCTAAGTAATTTATACATATTAGAAAATGCTTTTTGCTTATTGAGAAAGTGAGGGAAAGTATTAAAAACTACAATACTGTCAAAGGAATCTGAAAAGGTAGCACTAGTAATATCGCCGCAAAAAAATCGTATGTTATTGTATCCATACAATCTTTCTCTTGCTTTCACAACCATCTTGGGAGAAATATCTAGAAAAAAAAGTTCTCCTTCTGTTCCTATTTTTCTTAGTAAGTATGGTGATAAATCGCCAATCCCACCACCTATTTCTAGTACTTTTGAGCCTCTTTGTATGTTCCAAGAATTGACCAGAGACTGTACTTTAGCTCTTTGAGTGGAATCGGATGTAAATAGGTTTTTATAAGAAGAAGATAATTTATTGAAAGTTTCTATCAATAACTTTTTCTGCTTTTCGTATTCATTAGAAGTCATGTTGATAAAATATAAGCATTTCTTAGTCACGTCAATTATAAGTGTGGTACTAGACCGACATGGCCAGCCAATGTTTTTTATTGTCATAACAACATCTAAAAGTGTTACCCCGAGTGGGATTAGAACTATTAACCATTATAAGTTTATATAGTAGGGGAGGCAAAGCTAGACAGTCTGGCTAGCTTTTTTATTATTGTATTCAACAGCAAACTGACTAAACTTTTCTCTAATACTTTTCATATCGTATATTCCTAAATCCCAAGAATCAACACCTCTTGCGTATACTACATAGTTTGGATATTTTGCATTAAATTTAAGATTACCGTTCATAGGATCTACACCCCACCACTCATCATTTATAAAACATTCAGCAAAAACATGCCCCCTGACTTTATCCGGATCATCTGCAAAGTAGTCTTTGGCAATTACCTCAACATATTTTGTTGGTATACCTTTGGCTCTCGCAAGAGCTATAAACACAAGAGCAAAATCTGTACAACCCGTAGCAAAACCATCGTTAATTATCTGATCTGCGGTTCTTGTTCTGAATATATCATTTTTTTCAACACCCTCTGGTGCGGGGTATTTAATGTTTTTATTAACCCATCTTAAGGCTTTAATAATAAACTCAAAATCTGTAGGTTCTATTGAGTTAGCTATTTCAGTAATTTTAGGTGTAATTTCAGTCTGTTTACCTGCCTTTAAAAATTCTTCCACAGGAGCAGTTTAACTCAAAGTGCTCACTATGTAAAATTTAAATACCAGGACAATTCTACCCTTTACCTTGCAACAACGGGATATTTCGTGCTAAACTGCGGTCACCATACTATAAGAAAGGAGAAAAAACATTATGGCCGGTAAAACGATCGTTACTGCCGTTGTGAAAGAGTTGGAAAAACGAACTACCACGGAATGTGCATACGACAATTATGTGTATCCCGATGATGGCAGCTCGTATTCAAACGACGATTCTGACGACTAACCCCAAAACCTGGGTGTTTGAAGTCTAGTAGCGTCCCAGTGGGGGTAAAGTACTAAACACACTTTACCCTCAGCTTTTAACCCCTAACAAGGAGATGTACAATGGCAAACCTTACATTAGTTGTTACTCCAAGGGGTATCAGATGTCCCCTGGCGTGTGATTACTGTTACAACTCAGATCCTCACCTGAAACAACGAATCGGTTCCAGAAATATGTCTACAGAGGTACTTGGGATTCTTCTGGGAAAATTCATGCGTTACCCACAGAACAAGTATGAAATTATCTGGCATGGAGGGGAGCCTGCACTTGCTGGAATTCCTTTCTATAAAGAGGTTGTAAGGATTCAGCAGGATCTTGCGAGTACATTGGAACTGAAAGCACCTGTAATCAACCACTTTCAAACCAATGGAATATTGATTGATGCAGAATGGGCAGACTTTTTTAAGTCTAATGGTTTTAAAGTCGGCGTCAGTATTGATGGTCCACAAGATATACACGACTCGCATCGCGTATATCCCAATGGGAAAGGTTCTCACGAAGAAGCGATGAGGGGTGTAGGTTTCCTCAAAGATAGTGGAACCAGTTTGGGAGCAGGTACTGTTGTAACCAGAAAAACCCTGGAAAACCCTGTGAGAGACTTTGAGTTTATGAGGGAAAATTTCAAGGTTTTTGATTTTTCACCCTGCTTTACCGCTATGGCTTCTGATGGAACTTGGACACAAGAGATAACGCCCCATGAATATGCTGATTTTGTTAAGACAGTCTTTGATTACTGGTTTGAGCTTGACGATCCAAACATTAAAGTAAGGAGCTTTAAGCATTATATTGAAGCTGCTTTGGGACACATCCCCAGAATCTGCTCAATGGCTAACGGTTGTCACAGATATTTAAGTGTAGATGGGCAAGGAGATGTATATCCCTGCGGAAGGTTACATGGGATTCCGGCGTTGTGCTTTGGCTCTATAAAGGATCAAACCTTTGAGGAAATACAGCTAAGGGAAGATTATTTGGTATATCAGGAACAAGCACATCACCTTGATGTAGATTGCGAAACCTGCAAATGGAGATTCGCCTGTAACAACGGCTGCACAGCATCTCGCTACACAGAAACCGGAGAAATACTGCCAAAAACACCGTTTTGTGAGGCTACAAAGGAGATCTTAGAACATGTTTCCAACAAGGTTAAACAAGTTCAATCCTGAGTGGCATTGCAAAGCAACAAGCGTCTTGTGATAAATTCTCATTGGAGAATCACAAGGCGCTTTCTTTTTTAAAGTAATCTGCAGTATTTATACAAAAATATCCGCGTAATCCACCCATTCTGGTACTTCCACATTTCTGAAATCATCCCAAAGTGTCAGCCAAATCTAGCTGGTATCTCCACCAATAAACCCCCCCCCTAAGTTGACTATTAAAATTGTATAACTATAATATGGTCAGCCTATAATGCGGTGAGTACACAAGAAAGGAGGGTGCAATCATGAAAGGAGCGAAAGCTATGCAGGGGTTGATTGAGCGTACGAAGACAAGAAAGGACAAACGCGGTAATTACGCCCACTACAAACGCGATTGGCCTGAT